>JAFDYQ010000001.1 GCA_018267365.1 Bacteroidota bacterium
AAATCTCCCCTGAATCAGGGGAGACTTTAACAGCCAATATCACACTTCTGTATTTGTCCTGTTCACCTACTATTTTAGGAGGAGCTAGAGGTGGTAAGCCAGCGAATAAGTGTATTTGATTACTGTATCTCCAGCTGCCGTACCACCTTCTGCATGATCTCAAATACGGTCTCTGCCATCACATTCTCGGAGTCCAGAGTAGGATTGACCTCGGTAAACTCCAGACAGCAGACGCGCTCATTCTGTATGAGATCCAGGATCATATCTGCTGCTTCGCGCTCATTCAGGCCGCCTTTGACCGGAGTACCCGTGCCGCGGGAGATAGATGGGTCCAGGGCATCTACGTCAAAGGAGATATAGATCTTGTCACAGTGGCTGAGGTATTTGATGATCTCGCGGCAGGTCTTGGCCACACCCACTTTTTTAAACTCGGTAGTGGTCACTATCTTGACCTTATTCTTTTTGAGGAGATAAGCCTCCTGCTCTTCAAAATCCCGTAGCGCCACAAACAAGATGTCCCTGTACTCCACTTTGGGCATGATGCCGCCTACATTCTTGAGCATCTCCCACAGCTCTATGGTCTCGTAGTCCAGGTCATTGACCTTATTCTCTATATTATCTTCGGCCAGTGAGACTGCCATGGGCATGCCGTGCATATTGCCAGATGGAGTGGTGTAGGGAGAGTGGAGATCGGCGTGGGCGTCTATCCATATCACGCCGATATTGGAGTCGGGGTATGCCATCTTGATACCCGCTATAGTACCGCCGGCATTAGAGTGGTCTCCGGATAGGATGATGGGAAACTTGCCATCTTTCAGCACATCACGTACGCCTGCTGCTATACGCTCATACATCTTTAGTACGCTCTTGATACGCCGGGCGTAGCGACTGCCTACCTCTCCATACAGGGCAGCATTATCGTCCGGTATTGCCATCCCGCGGAAGCGTTTAAAGAACGTGCTGCGAAAATCCAGAGCAGCTATTTTCACCGCATCAATACCCAGACTCGCCCCCCTGGTACCGGCACCCACCTCAGATTTGACCTCTATGAGCTTGACTGACTTAGTCTTAGCCATAAATAGAAATTTTATTTCACAATATTTTAACCTGAGATAGAGGTAATTTTAACAATTAAGTTTATCTCAGTAGTTTGATAGACAAACACTTATCTATCTCCAGGGTCCTTGCATCCTGACCCAGCCCGCTGTCCGGGCGTATAAATTAAGCGCAATGTTGATACTCAAATACGCTAAATATATATCTTAGTGCTAAAATATGCTATTTCTATTGATACGGCATAGGATAAAGGAATAAAATTGTCGCTCCTATGCCCCCTTCAGTAGGCTGGCCCTAAGACCACCGATGTGATGTCGGTATTTTTCTAAAACACCAAAACCTGAAGAATGCGCCAACAGTACATTCTGGCCCTTGACCAAGGAACTACGAGCTCGAGATCTATTTTATTTGACAAAAACGGACATCAGGTAGCTACTGCCCAAAAGGAGTTTACACAGCTGTTTCCCCATCCCGGCCAGGTAGAGCACGACCCGATGGAGATATGGAGTTCTCAGATACAGACTGCACGCGAGGTCATGGCCAAGGCCAATATAGATGCCAGCAGTGTAGCAGCCATAGGTATCACCAATCAGCGGGAGACCACTATCATATGGGATAAGAAAACAGGCCAGCCGGTCTACAATGCCATAGTCTGGCAGGACCGTCGTACCGCGCCCATCTGTGATGAGATCAAGCGCAAGAAAGATCTGGCCAAATATATCACGGACTCTACAGGCCTGGTGATAGACGCTTACTTCTCTGCCACTAAGGTCAAGTGGATACTGGATAATGTAAAAGGTGTGCGCAAGCGTGCCGAGGATGGCGAACTCTGCTTTGGTACAGTAGATAGCTGGCTCACCTACCAGCTGACCGGCGGCCAGCTGCATATCACAGACTATAGCAATGCATCCCGCACCATGCTCTTTAATATCAAGACCAAGAAGTGGGATGACAAAATACTGACCGCGCTGAAGATACCGCGCATCATCCTGCCGGAAGTGATGGACTCCAGCAAGTTTTACGGCCTCACTGACCGCAATATATTTGACGAAAAGCAGATACCTATAGCAGGCATAGCGGGTGATCAGCAGGCGGCACTCTTCGGGCAGGCTTGCTTCACAGAGGGCATGGCCAAAAATACCTACGGTACCGGCTGCTTTATGCTGATGAATACCGGGGCCAAGATGGTCAAGTCTAAGTCCGGTCTGCTCACTACCATAGCCTGGGGTCTGAATGGCAAAGTAGAATACGCGCTCGAGGGGTCAGTCTTCATAGCCGGCGCTGCGCTGCAGTGGCTGCGCGATGGCCTGGGCCTGATACAAAACGCTGCCGAGTCCGAGAAGCACGCTACCAATGCAGCCAATGGAACGGACGGCGTCTATATGGTACCTGCCTTTGCAGGATTGGGCGCGCCATACTGGGATAGCTCTGCCCGCGGCGCCATATTTGGCCTCACGAGGGGAACTACTAAGGATCAATTTGTCCGCGCTGCGCTGGAGTCGCTGGCCTATCAGACACGCGATATACTGAATGTGATGGAGGCTGACTCAAAGATCAAACTCAAGTCACTCCGTGTAGACGGCGGTGCGAGTATGAATAACTTCCTCATGCAGTTTCAGGCGGATATACTGGGCACTCCGGTAGAGCGGCCAAAGGTGGTAGAGACCACCGCACTGGGTGCGGCCTATCTGGCCGGGCTCGCTGTAGGCTTCTACAAGAAACCCGACATCTCCAAAAACTGGCAGATAGATCGCAAGTTTAAGGTAGAGATGAAAGAGGCCCAGCGCAAGCCGCTCTATGAGGGATGGAAGAAAGCCGTGCGCCAGACCATGGCCCAGTAGTTTATCTATCTTTCTTTTATCTTCATGGCATAATACTATTACCATGCGCTATCTCATCGCTCTATCCCTGGCCGTGCTGACCATACTGCCTGTCACTGCCCAGACCTCACAAAAAGGCCTCAACGTAAACAATAAAGGCGCAGAAGCTAAAAGCTCTAAGGGCGGCGGAGTAGAGGCCCACAAGGGCCAGGTAGCTGCCAAGAGTAGCTCCGGACACGGCGTGGAAGCCAATAAAAAAGGCATGGAAGTAAAAGGCAGTAAAGGAGGGATGACCATCCAGAAAAAAAAGTTTGAGATCAAGGGTAAGAATACCAATATCCACTTCGGTAAGTAGATATACAACCTTCCTGACTGACATATGAAACGTTTACTGCTCCTTATGGGCTTGTGTCTCGGGCTATGTGCGCGTGGCGTATGCCAGATATCACTTAGCGATAGCATCGCTCATTACTTTCAGAATCACCAGCTAGACTCTACTCACCTAGCCAAAATGCTCATGAGGACACCTGAGATGGGCGACTATCAAGGTGCAGAGACGGATGCTGCACTTCAGTTGTATCCTCTGATACCTGATTCCTTTCTGTCTGTACTGCATCGGGATTCGGGTTCATTTAAGATAGTATTGCTATGGTCATGCTGGAGTAAATATGGCATAGAGCAAATGCTCACTCACAGAGCATTCTTTGATCAGAATAACTACGACGTATACCTCATCTCAGCAGATCTGAATAATGACACGCAGAGAGATACTGTCAAGCGATTCCTCTCCTACCTGGGTGTCAGAGATCAGGCCTATCAGATAGTAGCTCCGGTCAGCCTCACCGATCTGCAGAATAGCTGGCCCGTGGCCAAGACCCTGGCCTGGCTCACAGAGCAGCCTGCCCCCCTCTGCACCTGCCGATGTTTGCGCGGCAATACCTGGTGCTGTCGTCTATGATCCCAAGGGCTTGATTGTCCGAATTTTGACCACCAGGTTTGACTTTTCTCAGCTGCTGCACTACAGGCGCTAGCATATTTCGGCCAACAGACCAATTTCCTAGCCACAACAAGCTCTACGGGGTATAACGCGTTGTTTTTTTTACCCTTCACTATTATTACATTCGTTCGCGTTTATCCTTAAATAAAAACTGAACTCAAATGCAACTGAGACCCTTTGCTGCACTGATGATCGCCGCAGCCCTCTTGTCCGCCGACCTGCTTTCTGCACAGACCGCGGCTCCTGCTACGACCACTACCAGCACTACCGCCAAGGCAAAATCTAATGACCCATCGGCTCTGAGCTGGCGCAAAAACAAGCGTACCGCCAAAAAGCTGATCAAAAAAGGTAAAGCAGAAGCTGCTGTACCATATCTGGAGGCGGGTGCCGGCAAGAAACCTAAGAAGGCTTACTTTGCCGAGAATCTCTCTAAAATAGAATATAGCCTGCGCGACTATGTAGCGGCTAATAAGTGGTACAAGGTCCTTGTGGACAAGGACTCAGCCAGGCACAAGAAACCGGCGTACATATTTGAGTACGCCCGTACGCAGAAGAACCTCGGCCAATATGAAGAGGCCAAGGCTAACTTTGCAAGGTTCAAAAAATTAGCAGGCGATGATGATGCATCCTCTGAGATGAAAAAGCGCGCCACACGCGAAGCTATGGGCTGCGATCGCGGTATCTTCTACCGTGATAGCGTGACCAAACATGACTTTAAAGTAAAACACCTGGACCAGAGTATCAATCAGGCTTCGAGCAATTTTGCACCGATGCCAAAAGATAACGCACTTTATTTTAACTCTCAGAAAGCTGACCATGCCATCATCTACAAGTCCCGCAAAAATGGCAAGTCATGGTCTACAGCAGACGAGCTGGCAGCTGATATCAATGTAGCCAAGGCAAACGTGACCACTCCTGCGTTTTCTGTAGACGGCTCTACGATGTACTACACCGTATGCCCTGATGACAATGGCGCCAAGGTAAAACCGAAGTGCCAGATCTATAGCAGCCACATGATAGCGGGCGTATGGGAGAAAGGCACTGCACTGGGAGCGCTGCTCAATGATGGTCTGAGCAACAATATGGCTCCGGCTGTAGGCAAGAACAAAGACAATGAAGATGTGCTCTATTTTGTGAGTGACCGCAATATCGGCAAGGGCCTCGATATCTTCTACTCCAAGCTGAACGCGGATGGATCGGTAGGCAAGCCACACTCTGTAGGTAGCCTGATCAATAGCAGGGGCGATGAGATGAGCCCATACTACGATGCCGCATCCAAGACGCTCTATTTCAGCTCAAACGGACTGATCAATATAGGTGGCTATGACGTATACAAGACCACCTGGGATGCCAATGGTGAATGGGTAGACCCAGAGAATATGGGGACGCCTATCAACTCCAGCGTAGATGACTATTATTTCTCTCTGAACGATAAGCAAACGCTCGGTTATGTGGCATCTAACAGGCTTGAGCCGGGTATGTTTAAGGGCGGTTGCGCTACCTGCTCCGATGATATTTTTGAGGTAGCTACCACGCGTCTCTTCCTGGCTGTGACAGGTAGCGTCTATGAGGAGAAAGACGGCCAGCGTATTCCTGCCAGCGAGGGTAGCGTAATGCTCTATGACGACCGCAATGGTACTGAGCTGGGCTCATACATCCCGGTAGATGGCAGGTATTTCTTTGACCTGCAGCCCAAGAGAGGCTACAAGGTGCTGACCCGCCGGGATGGATACTATGACGGTGTGTCTACCTTCAATACTGACGCCAATACAGAAAGCGATACGCTGACCTACGACCTCCTGCAGAAAAAGAAAGAAGAGACGAATCCGCTTTTTGGCAGAGTGATAGGCCGCATCTATTATGACTATGACCAGGCCCGCCTGCGTGCAGACTCACGTGACAGCCTGCGCAAGATCTATGATATCATGCAGCAGTTTCCTACCTATGTATTTGAGGTAGGAGCCCATACAGACGGCAAAGGTACCGAAGACTACAACCTCGCCCTCTCCCGCCGCCGTGCAGATGCAGCTATGGGGTACTTCAGCTATGAGAAAAAGATCAGCAAGGATCGCCTGATCCCTAAGGCATATGGCACCTCTCAGCCGGTAGCGCCTAATAAGACGCCGGATGGCAAAGATAATCCACAGGGCCGCGCGCTGAACCGTCGCACTGAGTTTAAGATCATAAGCGAGCTGACACCGGAGCAGATAGCTGCAGACGAGGCAAAAAATAACAAGAATAAAAAGTCAGCTCCGGCCAAAGAAAAAAAGACTAATACGCCGGCTAAAGGCACCTCTGAGGCACCTATACCAGTGAAAGAAACATCGGCTACCGCGGCTCCTAAAAAGATAGCTGTAACCACTCCTAAAGGTAGGGACGAAAAAATAGCCAAGGTGGTAAAGAAAGACGTAGTATTCAGCAAGCCTACACCTGAGCCAAAAGCTGAGAGCAAGACAGAAACAGCAGTATATAAAACTGCCCCATCCGAGTCTATAACACTGAAGGGTACTATATATACAGTCAAAGGCAATAACAGACAGCAGGCCGGTGAGGCGGCTGTCTTCCTGACCAGCGATGTAGAGGGATTTCAGCAGAAAGTCTCTTATGTCAAGGGCGATGGGTCGTACTATTTTGACCTGACCCGTGCTACGCCGGGCATCTACAAGATAGTAGCCCGCAAAGGAAACTTTGAGAGCAATGAGATATCTATGAGCCTGGAGCACATCAAACAAGTGAAAGCCCCGATAGATCTGGAGATACCGGTAAAATAAATCACCAAAAGCCGCTCAGTGAGCGGCTTTTTTATTGCTGCTCTTTTTGCACATCAGTTTGGGCGCAGATTTATTTACTTTGACCTAAGAAGACTCTGTAGTGCATGAATGTCAAAATCAATAAGACCAAGATAGTAGCCACCTGGGGGCCTGCCTGTGAGGATGAGAACGTGATGCTGGAGATGATCCAGGCGGGTGTAGATGTGTTCCGTTTCAACTTCTCTCATGGCAAGCATGAGAAGCACCTGGAGGGTTTCCAAAAGGTGCGCAAGATATGTGATGAGCATGGACTGAATATCGGTATCCTGGCCGACCTGCAGGGACCCAAGATCCGCCTGGGCCTGGTCCGTGACAATCTGGAAGTGCTGGAGACCGGCAGTGAGATAGAGATCACCACGGAGAATTGCCTCAGCACATTCAAAAAGATCTTTATCAGCTATGAGAATCTGGCGCTGGAGGCAGAGCCCGGCGATGCCATACTGATAGATGATGGCCGCGTAGAACTCAAAGTACTGACCACTGACCGCAAGAGCCTACTCACTGCCAGGGTCGTAGTAGGCGGCAAGATCAGTAATAATAAAGGAGTAAACCTGCCTGATACCAAGACGAAGGTCCCGGCACTGACAGAGAAAGACCGCCGCGACCTGGACTTTGCGCTGGCAAATGGGGCCAACTGGATCGCATTGTCTTTTGTGCGGTCACCTAAAGACGTAGAAGAACTAAAGAGCATCGTAGGCGAGCGCAATAGCTACATCAAGGTGATGGCCAAGATAGAAAAGCCCGAGGCACTGGTAGAGATAGACAAGATCATAGAGGCTGCCGACGGCATCATGATAGCGCGGGGTGACCTGGCCGTAGAGGTGCCACAGGAGAAGATGCCACTGATACAAAAAGACATCGTGAAGCGCTGCATACGCAAGGCAAAACCAGTAGTAGTCGCCACACAGATGATGGACTCTATGATCGAGAGCCCGAATCCCACCCGCGCAGAGATCACAGACGTAGCCAATGCGGTAATAGACGGAGCCGATGCGGTGATGCTGAGCGGCGAGAGCAGCATGGGCAAATATCCGGTGCGCGTGATACAGATCATGGAGAAGATCCTGAATAATGTTGAATCGTTTGACGACCTGATCTACAATAAGCAACTGATACCGGATAAAGAGTCCGCCTCTTTCCTTTCTGATGCCATCTGCTACAATGCAGCACGTATGAGCAGCGAGCTGGGAGCCCGCGCCATTATCGGCATGACCTTTAGCGGCTATACGGGCTTCCTGCTCTCCAGCTACAGGCCCAAGGCAGAGGTATTCATCTTCACAGAAAATAAAGCCCTGCTGAATGCACTCTGTATATGCTGGGGTGTCAGAGCGTTTCACTATGATAGATTCGTGGGTACGGACACCACCATACGTGATGTAGTGCGGATACTGAAGGAGCGCGAGCTGGTAAAAGAAGGCGACATGATAGTCAATATCGGATCGATGCCGCTGGCTGCACGGGGACGCGCCAATATGATGAAGGTGACTGTTGTGGAATAAAGTATTATTCCTAGTTACCAGACCATTACATTCCTATTCGCCGAAATTTTAATGATTTAACACGCATGACACATGATGGCCATGTAACTTTGCCGGCGATTTGAAAGAAGAACAGTACACTGGCACACAGGGCATCCCTCTCGCCCCCTCTATCAATAGCCTCCTCGACGATACAGGCATCAACGAAAAACAATTTTCCGTCAGACGCACGCTTTTCATTACCGCACTCGCATTTGTCAATGCCATTGCCGTAGGTTTTATAGCCAAAGGCCTTGACATGCTGATCAACTTTACTACAAGTATATGCTTCTACGGCAGGCCGGCTACAGAGCGTGTATCACCTGCCGGCAATCACCTCGGGCTATGGGTCATCGCCTTGCCGGTGGCCGGTGGCATCATAGTGGGTCTCATGGCACGCTATGGCTCCAAGGCCATCCGCGGGCATGGCATACCCGAGGCTATGGAGAAAATATTAACGGATGAGAGCCGCATTTCACCACTTATCACTTTTCTCAAACCTCTATCTGCTGCTATCTCCATCGGTACAGGCGGACCCTTTGGTGCGGAGGGTCCTATCATAGCTACCGGCGGAGCATTCGGATCTGTTTGCGGACAGACTCTGCGGACCACCGCACGTGAGCGCAAAGTGCTGCTGGCCGCAGGTGCCACAGCTGGTATGACGGCCATATTTGGCACTCCCTTCGCAGCTATATTACTTGCTATAGAGCTATTGCTCTTCGAGTTTTCACCTAAGAGTTTTGTGCCTGTAGTGATAGCTTGTGTCACCGGTGCATGCTGCCACTTTTTGCTTTTCAGCACTTCAGCTACTTTTCCTATGCCGCAGGTGGCAGCACCCGACCGCAATGCAGTGATCGCTTATGCCATCATCGGTATCCTGATCGGCCTGGCATCTGTGATCGTGACCAAGGCCGTCTATTGGATAGAAGACGCTTTTGAGAAACTGCCTATCCACTGGATGTGGTGGCCTGCTATAGGTGGTCTGGTAGTAGGTGTGATCGGTTACTTCGCTCCGCTCACCCTCGGCGTGGGATATTCTAATATTACTATGGCGCTATCCGGTACGATAGCACTCAGCGCCCTTGCTTCTCTCTGCGTGATGAAGTTTGCCTCTTGGTCTATAGCACTGGGCAGTGGCACATCTGGCGGTACCCTCGCTCCACTGCTCACCATAGGCAGCACACTCGGCTGCCTCATGGGTATAGCAGTACAGCAGTGGATACCGGAGGCGCATATCAGCCTGCCGCTGTGCGCGCTGGTAGGTATGGCAGGATTATTTGCAGGGGCATCCAGAGCCCTCCTGACAGCTATCGTATTTGCTTTGGAAACTACGATGCAGGAGAATACTCTATTGCCATTGATCGCAGGTTGTGTCACCTCTTATATGGTGTCTTTTGTTTTTATGAAAGGAACCATCATGACTGAGAAGATCAATCGGCGCGGCGTGGTCACACCTGAGAGCTTCCATCCTGATGTATTGCAGAATACTATGGTCTCCGATATCCTTTCTCACAGCAAAGAAGCGGAGAAGGTCACCCTATTCAATAGCAATGAGCGCATTCACGATGTGAAGCTGCAGCTGATCCGCTCTGCTTATAGCTTCAACACATTGCTCATAGAAAACGACGATCATCAAATAGTAGGTACTATAGCCAAGTCTGAATTATATCACTCCACACTCTCGCCTATCGCCACTATAGGTGAGCTGGCCAATTCAAAGGTGTATACCATCTACGGAGACAATACTCTACAGCTCGGCGTCCACTTCCTGCTAAAGACAAAGCAGGATATACTACCAGTGATCCATCGCGATACTAGGCAGGTGTGCGGTATCCTCTCTTCTACTGATATACTCATGGCCTACGAGAAGCGGATGCAGCAGGACACCTTCAGACAGCGTGGCATATCAGCGCAGGACGAACTCTGGAAAGCCATTTCACGTGGCAGGCAGCTCATCTCTGGCCGCTCCTGATATGCTCTATTGCACATATACCCGTAATAGTTAATTTTATCGATCCAAACCACACACTAAAATCATATTATGGCAATCAACGTCGAATTACTCAAGCAATGCTGCGGGGTGCCGGGCATATCGGGCTTTGAGCAGAAGGTGCGCGAACTCGTGACCAAGGAACTGAAAGGTGTGGTCTCTGACCTCTATACAGATAATATGGGCAACCTCGTAGCCGTACTCAAGGGCAAAGACAGCTCTAAGAAAGTAATGGCCGCTGCGCATATGGATGAGATCGGTTTTATGGTCAAGGCCATAGATGAGCATGGCTTTATCAAGATACAGACCATCGGTGGCTTTGACCCCAAGACGCTCACTGCTCAGCGTGTGATCGTACATGGCAAAAAGGATATGATAGGTGTGATGGGCTCTAAGCCGATCCATATCATGACGCCCGATGAGCGCTCCAAGCCACCTCAGATCAGTGACTACTTCGTAGACCTGGGCCTGCCCAAGGCGGAGGTAGAGAAATACATCGAGATCGGTGCACCGATCACCCGTCTCAGCGAACTGATAGAGATGGGCGACTGTATCAATAGTAAATCGGTGGACAATCGTGTAGCTGTCTTTGTACTGCTGGAGACGCTCAAGGAGCTGAAGGGTCAGGATATCCCTTATGACTTCTACGGAGTCTTCACGGTACAAGAAGAGGTAGGCCTGCGTGGCGTACATGTAGCTGCACATCATGTCAATCCTGACTTCAGCCTTTGCATTGATACGACTATCGCCTTTGATACGCCGGGAGCCAAGCCGGAAGAAATGGTGACCAAACTCGGAGACGGGGTAGCTATCAAGATCATGGATGGCGGAGTGATATGCGACTACCGCATGGTACAGTATATGAAAGAACAAGCTAACAATGCTAAACTGAAATATCAGATGGAGATACTACCGGCCGGCGGTACTGATACCGCAGGCATGCAGCGCATGGCTACCAATGGCACCATAGCCGGAGCAGTCTCTATCCCTACACGCCACATACACTCCCATATAGAGATGGCTAATAAGAATGATATACGAGGCAATATAGACCTGATGAAGCTCTGCGTACAGAACTTTGATAAGTATGACTGGTCTTTCAAATAAGTATGTCTCACAGCAATAAAAAAAGGAGCGATGATCATCGCTCCTTTTTAGTTTATAGTAGTCTGGCTATCGGACTATACCTATGCGGCCTGAGAGCCTGCGCGTGCTATTCTGTAGCGTCATAATGTAGACACCATCTGCCAGAGCGTCATCCGGTAGCAGCATTGATCCGGTCCAGTGATGCCAGCTCATCACCGCCCTGCCTGACATGTCATACAGTACAAGGTCAGATGGTTCACTGATCATCTCAGAGAAATGTATCGCACCGGCATAGTAGCTCATCTTGATTTCTGTATTTGTCACAGCGCTGATACCCAGTGCGTATTGTACCACGCTGACGGATATCATCTGGCCCTCTGTCTTGAAGAGGTGCGCATTTGAGTCACAGTAAAAAGACTGGCAGCCGTTTTGATCGGTCACACCTACACAGATCGAGTAGTAGCCGGCACTATCATACGTATGTGTAGGTGTGGCACCTGAGCTATTAGTGCTATTGTCGCCCCAAGACCATATGTAGGAGAGACCCGAACCTACGCATTGGTTCACCACGATCCAGGTATGCGCGGTACCGGGATTTTGCACCAGGCTGAATGCGGCCGTAGGTAGAGGATTAACAGTCACTGTCACAGGAGGAGCCACTATTGAGTTGCCGTTCTGAGTCACAGTCACGGTATAGGTACCGGATGTGTAGATGACCGTATTGGCACTGGTGTATCCATTTGACCAGAGATAGCTGTAGGTAGTGTCATAGTTAGTTGTCAATATCACGTAGCCGCCGTCGCAGAAGGTAAGAGGGCCACTGGCTGTGATATTGGCCGTGAGCGGGGGTGCGCTGCAGGGACTATTGTCTGGTACGTACAGACTCGTGCTATCAGATGGATTGATAGTCGTACAGGTGTATGATGGGCAGGAGATACGGACGTGGTATCTCAGATGTGCCAGTGCCTCCAGGTCTATAGCAGTGAAATTGCCGATGCTTGTATTTACATCTGCTACGATTCTGAGTTTGTAGCTACCGGCAGGAGCCGTAGGAGTGCCTGATATGAGTATCACGCCATCCTCACCGGTAGTGAAAGTATTATTTGCCTTATTGGTACTCCAGCAGAGACCGGCAGGCAAATAAATAGAATCAAATTTTATTGAATTTACGGTGGCTACGGAGAAGGTAGTGAAGTTCTTAAAGTAGATCGTATCAGACCCGGCGCTGCTTCTCTGGAGGCATGGCAGAGCAGTGTCCATTGGAGTCAGGCCTGGCACAGTGCCTACGTGCGCAGTGATCAGGTTGGTAGCTGCATTACAGTTTATAAAGTAAGAAAGATTGGAGTAGTCAATATTGCCACAGTTATTGCTCGTCACGGTCACAGCATCACTGGCTGTATTGCTGCCATCAGATACTGTCACGCTATATACAGCTGCAGTACTCACTGTGATGCTCTGCGTGGTCTGGCCATTGCTCCAGAGGTAGGTATAGCCCGCGTGATAGGGTGCCACAAATGTCTGCGATGCACCATTACATAGATTGACTGGTCCGGCAGGAGAGATGGTAGCATTGATCGGGCAGGTGCTGCTACTGGTCACCACGACCGGCGATGATGCTACACTATTGCCGCCGTAGCTGACCGTCACGCTATAGCTGCCTGCAGTCCCTGTAGTTATAGTGCGTGTCGTAGCTCCTGTAGACCAGAGGTAGGTATATCCTGATCCATAGTTAGCAGAGAGTGTCACCGAGTCTCCGATACAGAGAGTGGTAGGTCCGCTCGCATAGATAGATGCCAATAGAGCGGTATTACATCCACTCGTATCTGCAGAATATACACTTACGCTATCAGTAGGATCTACAGCCGGGCAGTTATTATTGCTACAGGACACTCGGAGGTGATACCTGAGGTGTGCCAGAGCCTCCATATCTACAGCACTAAAGTTTCCGATTGAGGTATTGACATCAGCTATGATCCTGAGCTTGTAGGTGCCGGGCGCGACGGTGGCCGTGCCTGATATCAGTATCACTCCATCTTCACCTGTAGCAAATGTATTGTTCACTTTATTGGTACTCCAGCAGAGTCCTGCAGGCAGATAGATAGAGTCAAACTTCAAGGATGTGATAGTGGCCACAGAGAAGTTTGCAAAGTTTTTGAAATAGATAGTATCATAGTACCTGGTACCTGCACTCATACAGGGCAGCAGGCTATCTGGTGGCGCTAGGCCGGGTATGCTACCGACCACGGGGCTGATAGAGTTAGTACCTGAGTTACAACTGCCAAAATAAGCTGTGTTGAAATACAGAGGGTTGTTCTGCGCCTGAGCAGCACCGATACAGCATAGTATGGCTACCAGGAGAGTAGTTATTCTTTTCATAGAATGTGTTTTTAAGATTCTTTACAATGCGAATATATGAACAATAATATTACCTGAATGAGATTATGCCATTTCTCTTACCTGTTCAGTTTAGGTGCTTAGTGGCACCACCTCGGTGAGCTTAATTCCTGCCACATATATCATTACCTAAAAGTATGCATACCCGAGTCAAGCGATTGTCATATTCGGTGAATGCCTAAAACAGTATCCTGTATTGCGGCAGTGGAAATAGTCCCTGCTGGTATTGTGTCACGAGGCTATTGGTGCGGGAGTCATAGAGCTTGATGAAGACGTTGCGATGGTTGGTCACGTTCTGCACGTCAAAGGAGAACTCGTGAGTGACCTGGCGCAGGCTGATGCGGTAGCTGATCTTAAGGTCGAGACGGTAATAAATGGGATATTCCAGCGAGAAGGCCTGCGCATCTATATCTACTTCATGTCCCTGCTGCTGACTCTGTACCACATCTATCGGTGTATAGTAACGGCCACCTGCCACGGTGAATTTCCCATCTACGGCTATCACGTGGCGCTTCACTCCCTTCTTGCCGCCAAAGCGATACTCGTACCCTCCGAGCGTATTGACCACATAGTGTCCGTTGAAAGCTGTATTGCGCCAGACACCATCACTGCCTCTGTACCGTGAGTCAAACAGCGAAGCCGTGACAAGGAAGTAGTACCCTTTGCTAAAGAACTTCTCCATGGTCAGCTCCAATCCGTAATTGCGGCCTATGCCCTTATTGACCAGGAAGGTGTTGTTAGGCGTATTGAAGGCAGCGCCGGCATTGAGCATGCTGAAGCTGCTCGACTGCTGCTCGACAGGTACATTGTCCAGGTATTGGAAGTAGGCTTCCGTCTTCAGGTGAAAGTCCTTGAAGAAGACGAGATCGTAGCCGAGCACGACATGATTGCTGCGGGTGAAGCCCATGTGCAGGTTGGTCGGTTTGCCATTGCTGGCAGCGCTGGTGTCATAGTTGTAGTAGGTGGGTAGCGGCTGTATACCACTATGCAGCCCATAGCCCAGGCTGAGGTACTGGCGCTCATTGATCTGGTATTTGAGGCCCAGGCGTGGCTCTGCCATTGCATTATTGCTGAGGGTAAAGTACTGTGCATGTGCGCCGGCATTGAGCACCAGGCGGTCACCAAACTTATGCTGCCAGGTCAGGTATGCCTCCAGCAGATCGCTGAAACCGGTGCCGTACTTGAGTGGATAGAAGTGACCATATACGGAGAGACTGTCAGAGAACCTGACGTCATAGACATTGCTGATCAGGCCTGCCACCAGCGTGTTGCGGGCATCCAGCTTATTGCTGTACATCAGGTGGGTGCTGTACTTATTCTGCCGGAGTGTGACACGGTCATAGGCGGTGATGATAGAGCGGTCTACTATGTTGATGGTATCAATATTGGCTATCTGCCGCTGGTGAGAGGCGGCTATGGTCCAGCGGAAGAAGGACCGTGGTGTGATGAAGTAGGTATGAGAGAAACCTACGATGCCAGTCCTCACACGGTTATAGATGTTCTGATTCTCATTGCCATAGAGGTTGTTGGTATTCTTCAGATCAGCATTGGAGCCTACGAGGTCTATGCTACTCAGGCCGCCGAGGCCAAAGAGGCTAAAGGTACCGGCCTTCTTTGTCGGCACGTTGACCTTGAAGGAGAGATCCTGGTACTCCGGTGTAGCAGTGCCTGTACCAAAGTTAGCCCCTAGCAGCTTGAAGAAGCCGAGAGTAGAGTAGCGATAGTTGATCAGCCAGGAGGCTTTGCTCTTCTTCTTTTCAAAGGGCCCCTCAGCGCCCAGCTCGATACCATTGAAGCCTATCTGCCCGAGGAACTCGTACTTGTCCTTATTGCCGTTGCGCATCTTCAGGTCAAAGACACCAGAGGTGGCATTGCCATACTCTGCCGGGAAGGCGGAGGTGAAGAAGTCGCTGCGGGCGAGGGTATTGTTATTGAGCATGCTCACAGGGCCACCCGTACTGCCAAAGCTGGCAAAGTGATTGGGGCTGGGTATGTCTATGCCATCGAGCCGCCAGAGCAGGCCCATGGGTGAGTTGCCACGGATGATGATGTCATTGCGGGCATCGTTGGCACCGCTCACTCCGGCGAAGTTGGACGCCATGCGGGCGGGGTCATTGCGGCTGCCGCTAAAGCGGCTGGTCTGCTCTACATCAAATGACCGGGCACTGACGGTAGCAAACTCATTCTTGGCGGCACCCTTGCTGACCTTGTCAGTGACCTGCACTTCCTTTAGCTCGGAGACCTTCTCCTCCAGCTCTATGGTGAGCTGGTTCTCTTTGCCGGCTATCACGAGTATGTCATTGGCACCGCCATCTTTATAGCCTATGTAGGAGACTCGTATAGAGACGCGGCCGAGTGGTACGCCGGCCAGTGTGAAGTAGCCTGTACTATCTGTCTGGGCCCCTATGGGCGGGTCAGTGCCTATCACATAGACATTGGCACCGGTGATGGGATACTTAGAATCGCGGTCTACCACCTGCCCGCGGACGTTCTTGAGGTCCTGCGCGTGCACAGCTAGGGCCAGCCATGCCATGCATAGGCATAGCAGCGTGCGCAGAGTGGTGGTCATAAGAGGCTTAGGCGGGTGCACGTGTCAAATATAGCGAGACCTGCACAGGTGTGCCAGTACAATAGGTAGCTTTCCTTACCCGAGGCGTGAGCCTATCAGATAGGTGATAGTAGAGACTGCCGCCGTGAGGAAGATGCCCCATGCTATGTCTACCACTACTACTACCAGCGGGAAGCGGTCTACGGTGGCGAGGTTGGTCAGGTCATAGGTGGCGTAGCAGAGCAGGCCCAGGACAGCGCCATTGAGCAGGGCCACGGTCCATGCCTGGTCGCGTAGGGCCGGCACTACTGCAAAGAAGAGGATGCCGCCTATGTAGATGAGGTAGAAGATGATGGCTGCGGCCCAGCGGGGCTGCTCTGCCAGGAGGTAGCCGAGCCTCTCCCGATAGAAAGACCGGGCTATAAGGCCGATCCAGAGCATGTCTATGGCAAAGAAGATGGCTGTGGCGATAAGGTAGATCCAGAGGAGTTTCATACTGTATGGTTTAGGATGAGAGATGCAAGACCCGTACCATAACAGCCGGACGGCACGATGGTTCACCCCCTGGGGAGGCAAGTTTTCCGACTGTAGAGCGATTGCTGTCAGTGGCCTGATATGGTAGGTGATGGATGGGTAGGGACAGGTCGCGACCTGTCCCTACCGGACTTTGGGCACCATGTTTTTCGACTGTATCGGGAATTTCTTAATTTTGATTATCAGCATGATACAAATTAAACTATATCATCAATAAACACAAACACAAAACCCCTCAGTGGCCGGGCCGTGAGGGGTCAGTGTATATTTTGAGACCTGATAGAGGTGCTACCGGATGTTACGCAGCAGACTTATCTACGAGCACTTTGCCACGGTAGATCAGTTTGTCTTCGCTCCAGTGTGCACGGTGGCGCAGGTGTGACTCGCCGCTCAGGTTATCTACAGATGTAGTAGGAGCCTCTGACTTGTAGTGGGTCCTTCTCTTATCTCTTCTCTGCTTGGAGATCCTGTGTTTAGGATGTGGCATGACGCGTTATTTTATCTTTTTATTTAATCTTTATTGAACTTCAACTTATTCAACTCTGCCCAGCGGGGGTCTACCTCGCCCGGCTCATTGAGCGGACTTTTCTTCAGCCTTTTGATCACATCCTGATTGCAGCGCGGGTCCGAGCCCGGCTCCTTGCAGCCCTGCAGCTGCATAGGCAGGCAGAGGATGATGTACTCATATATCAGGTGCGACACGTCTATGTGGCTCTCATCGCGGGAGATGTAGATGATCTCGTCATCGTCATTCGTCCCTTTGCTCAGCTCGTCTGAAAACTTGACCAGGCACTGGAAATCTCCAAATATCTCCTTGTCAAAGGCCTCCAGACAGGTATCGCAGGCCACCCGGACCGTACCGTCTATATAGAATCTCAAGGTAAAGAGCGTCTCTCCTTTTTCAAACTCCAGCCGCACCTTGACAGCGCAGTCAGAGATGGGCGACTCTTCAAAATGCCTGAAAAACCCGGCGTCGATCTGGTACTGAAACTCATGTACCCCCAACTTTAGCCCCACGTATGGGATCTGAAATTCCCTCAGATTCTTCACAGCCACTATGTTTAGTCACCCCGCCCTGGTTCAGAGGCGTTTTCCAAAAAAGGATTGCAAAGATACACAAAATGTGGAAAAGTGCAAGTATGGGAGGACAATTATGCTTATGCTAGTATTTAGTAGATAGTATTAAGTATTTAGATAATACAAACCCTCTACCAGCTGCTGGTGCGACTGGTGGTTAAGCTGAAAGCTTAACCTAATGGAGCGTCTAAGCTGAAAGCTTAGACCAGTGAGAGGATCATTCGCCTGCACTTGAGATAACCTTTATGTAGAGTTCCTCGCTGACACGAAATTTTGCCTGAGAAATGAGAGTGTCTATCAATTCCCTCACACTGACAACTATTCCCCTTTGTTTAGCAGCCAGCAAAATGCCTAATAGTCCGATAATACGCAGGCCATGCGCCCTCGCTATGCTTCTTCCTTTGGTCTCATCCATCAGGAGCCATTGCGCGTGAAGTTCCTCGGCCAAAACAATAGCTTCTGCTTCTCCCTTATCCAGATCGGCCAGAAGAGTATTTACAGCGGCGGCATCTGTGATAGTCTTTACTTCTATCCAATCCGCAGTCCTTATCTCCGTCAGGTCTATGCCCCGCTGCTCCAAAACTAATAGCTCGGCCATGACGGCCTCCGGCACTATGAGCCTGTCATACATTTGTTTTAAAATGTCAAGTCTGCCGATGATAAAAAGATTGCTGAGCGGGGAGGTATCGCTTATGACTATCACTATGGCTCGTTTAGCGTAGAAAGATCCTCTTCAAAGTCTGCTACATCGTAGTGCATTGGAACCTCTCTTTCAAAAAGAAGGGCCTGAAACTGCAATACATCCAGACCAGCCAGATGCTGCGCCTGGCCAAAGCTGAGTTTGTGCTTCGCATACAGGAACACTGCCACCTCCTGCCTCAGCTCGGTGGCGGACATTTTGGTGATGGCTAATATATCGTCTGGGATGGTAAGCATGGCTGGTAGACTATAAATTTAGCTATTTATCTGCAAAGTGACAGTGTGGGCCCGTAGAAGCCTGCCTCAGGCCTGCCTTCATCTACGGACAAGGATTGTTAGATTTTTAACTACGAATAGCTGGTGTAAGAACCCACCCGCAGGCCTACCCTGCATTCTTGCGCCATAGGGGGGAAAGGTTAGCCATCGGTGTAATGAACATTAAATCAGAGAAATTATATATTTGCGACCAACATAAAAAATATGAAAACAAAACTACTCCTTATCGTGGCGGCATGTTTTGCATTTGCTGCTACACAAGCGCAAAATGCCCTGTACTGGGATCAAAACTACTTTTCTTCCTGCCATAACAGTACTAACAATGTCTCGTCTCCTACCAACTCGGGAGCATTTGGCTTTACCACGGCTGATACTACGTGGCCTGCGCTGATACCAGGGAACGCAATGAGAGATACGCTATTTTTTTACAATGGTACGCCTCCATCAGGTATCTCTGTTACTTCACTCAAGTTTGATAGTATCTATCTGCCTGCCGGATTGTGCTGGTCTACCAATAAGACTAATAATACGATCACAAACGGACAGACGATAGCCATCGTGATCAGTGGCACGCCGACCAGTGCGCAGGGTACCTATAAGCTGCGTATGATAGTAGATCTCACATACGCGGGTGTAAACCTGACCAATCAGGACCTGGAGCCCCTCTCCCGACTGCGCTACCACGCATGGGTCGGGTGCCAGACTATGGGGCATCCTTATGCATCTGACACGGTCAGCCCTTTTATAGCCAGCACGTATCAGTGTCCCCCACCATTCCGTGCGCACATATACGGTACTACGCCATGGGGTGGAGTCTGTGTAGATACTTTCCCTGCTAGTGCGACGCTGACTGCTGATACTGGCAGCCAGTACACGTATCTATGGTCTACGGGCGCTACGACGCAGTCTATCTCCTGTACTACCGGTGGTGGCTACTCTGTGACAGTGACTGACAATGCGGCCGGCGTGAGCGCTAGTGCTTCGTTTATGACATGGTTCCTGCAAAAGCCAACGGCCTACTTCACACTAACCCAAGACCCTGCTACGGCACATAGCTGGATAGTAAACAATCAATGCGCAGGCGCTGATATATCCTACACGTGGATGTGGGGAGACCAGTCATACGACACTATCGCCACCCCTTCGCACACCTATGACAGCGCAGGCTACTACAATATCTGCGTAAGCGTGAGTGATACCTTGGGCTGCTCTGCCAGCTATTGTGATTCTAACACCTACCTGTACAAAACAGATGGCCAGATGGTCTCTCTCACGGTAGTGCAATATCCTCTGGGCGTGACAGGCCTCACGCCACCAGATATGAAGATGAGCTACTACGGTCATGCTATTCATTTCTCCGAGCTGGTGAGCGATCCGGCAGAGGTAGCACTCTATGATCTGGCCGGCCGGGTGGTGCTGCAGCGCAGAGACTGGACTGGCAACTCACTATCTATAGATAACAGTCTGGCAGACGGTATCTACACAGTCAGACTGCTATATCATGGCCATCAACTGAGTGGCAGGATAGGTATAGTAAAGTAAGAGTTCCATTCGCCAGTTCACCTTTTATTTCACCTTCGGCTGATGTTATCACCGACCGTGAGCTCGGCGCTAAACTTGTGGTCGGTGATAACACACGACCACAGGTAGCGCTTGTATTAAAATAGATTTAGAAAGCGCGAATAGTACAGTTAGAATGGCGCACCGCGTCAGGGATCGCAGCGGATAGCCCGCAGCGGAGCGAGGACTAGGAGCGTAGAGCCTCCCGATATGCATCGGGACAGGCTGCCCGGACGCCCCGGCCCCTAAATCCCCAAAGGGGACTTTAACAGCCTCAAAGCTGAAGATTGCTTCGAAAAACATCGCGTCTATATTTCAGTTGAATTTTTCTAGCAAAGGTCTGATTGGTTTATTTACTGCTCCCCAAACGATACAGTCTCAGTCCTACCTGCGCCTGTCTTGGGTATCAGGATGGTAGAGCAGGCGTTGTCAGTTTTGCGGATGACCCATGGGTGCGTGAGGTAGGTGGGTATGGTCCATGAGTCGCCATCGGCCAGGTCTTTGTAGCTGACCTCACTACCGTTGTAGTCCAGCCAGTTGATATGCAGGGTGCGCTTGCTATGATTGGTAAAGGTCACGTCTATGGGAGTCAGAGAGTTCTGAGACTTGAGGCCTGACATCTGGTCGCAGTTTGTCTCTGTGAAGGCATTGGCATTGTAGATGGCCTTGACGGTGAGGATGTCTTTGACCTTGGAGCAGCTGGCGGCTATGATGCCTGTGGTGAGGGCGAGGAGGAGTAGCTTTTTCATTGGGGTGATTTTATGTGAATATTAGGTGATGGAAAGGTACGGCAATAGTGGGCTGTGCGGTATCCGTGGTGGTACGGATGCAAACACTTTGTCATGCCGTAATTTGCGCAGCCTGTCTGCCGATAGGCAGGCTTATGGAGGCATCTTGTATTGGCAGATTGGCCCATGATGGCGTAAGTATCCGAATACAAGATGCCTCTGGCAAGCTTCGCAAGCCGACGGCATGACAAAGACAAACCAGGAATTTTGTTCGCAAAGATGGCTATCTATCACCTTTAACCTTCCCGCAACGCACATCTGTTATATTTGCCGGTATGAGAAAGATCATGACCTGCCTGCTCCTCGTGGCGGCTACTACCCTATCGGCGCAGAGCATCGCACCCGTGACGATACTGGAGAGCGGCCACTCGCACAATGACTATACGCATGTGCATCCGCTCTTTGATGCCCTGCAGTACGGCTACAAGTCTATAGAGATAGATGTGTGGCTGCATAGAGGTAGGCTGATAGTGGACCACAACGGCCTCGCGCTGGACAGCGGCAAGAAGGATATAGAGGAGCTGTATATACAGCCGATACAGGAGCGTGTGCGCGCTAACGGTGGATGGGTCTACCCGGGAGATACGACACCGACGATCTTTATGGTGGAGTTTAAAAACGACCCCGAGGCGGGCTACGCGGTGCTGAAGACGCTCATAGAGAAATACAAGGGGCTATTTGCCGACCGGCTGGGCCACGGCGGGCCTATCAAGCTGCTGATCACCGGCAACAGGCCGTGGAAGAGCCTCTATACTGACCGGGAGCTATATATCACGGCAGATGGTGCCATCAGCCAGTCGGCAGATTCGGTGCCGCCGCATATCATAGAGCGGGTGAGCGATCCTTACGGCAGCCACTTCACCTGGAGGGGCCACGGGCAGATGCCTAAGAAGCAACGCGCCAGGCTGGACAGACTGGTCAAAACCGCTCATGACCACGGGCGTCAGATACGCTTCTACGCCGCACCCGAGGATGAGAATGTATGGCGTACGCTGCTCGATGCGGGGGTAGACTGGATCAATGCAGACGACCTGCCGCGCTTCGCCATATTCTATAAAGAATATATACGTATAAATGGCAAACCGAAAAACTGCCACTGCGTAAGGTGGTAAATATTTTTGACCCAAAGCTTTATAGTGTGCGCAAATAGGTTTTAACTTTGTATAACCAAAATTAACACCGCCCCAAAATGGATATCTGCGAGTGTCGCCACGGCGGCTATGTCTTTATTCCCCCGTTTTGTTCATCTACTATAGGAGCTATACATGTCAGACCATAATGACCTGCACAAACTAAGTGCTGCAGGTGTACTGATCACGCTGGGCATCATCTTCGGAGACATCGGTACCTCACCCATATACGTTCTCAGTGCCATCATACACGACCGCCATCTCACGCAGGAGCTGATCTTTGGCGGGGTGTCCTGTGTCTTCTGGACGCTGATGATCGTGACCACTTTCAAGTATGTGTACCTGGCCCTCGATGCGGACAACCGTGGTGAGGGAGGTATCTTTGCCCTCTATGCACTCGTGCGGCGGTACAAGGTGCAGTGGACCATCTTTCCGGCGCTGATAGGCTGTGCGAGCCTGATAGCAGACGGATTTATCACCCCGCCTATCTCTATCTCCTCTGCCGTAGAGGGCCTGCGCCTGATCAATCCTAATATCACTACGGTGGTGCCTATAGTGATCGCCATACTGATCGGTTTGTTTGTCTTCCAGCAGTTTGGCACCCGCGTGGTAGGGGGCATCTTTGGCCCGGTCATGACTATCTGGTTTATCATGATAGGGACACTCGGGGTGATAGAGATCATCAAAAATCCGGTCGTACTAAAGGCGCTGAATCCCTACTGGGCCATCCATCTGCTCACCGTCTATCCGGGCGGCTTCTGGATACTCGGGGCTGTCTTCCTCTGCACTACGGGAGGCGAGGCGCTATACTCTGACCTGGGCCACTGCGGCAAGCTGAATATCCGCGTGAGCTGGGCTTTTGTGCTGGGCTGCCTGCTGCTAAATTACTTTGGCCAGTCGGCCTACCTGCTGGGCTGCCTGGACCAGGGCTGCTCTACAGGTTCTCCTTTTTATGACATGATGCCCAAGTGGTTTCTGCCTATAGGTGTGGCTGTAGCTACGATGGCGGCGATCATCGCCTCACAGGCTTTGATCACGGGCTGTTTTACGCTGGTAAATGAAGCCATGAAACTGCGCCTCTGGCCCAACCTGAAGGTGATCTACCCTACCCAGCATCAGGGCCAGATGTACATTCCATTCATCAACTGGTTTCTTTTCTTCGGCTGTGTGGCGGTGGTATTTATCTTCCAGGAATCAGCCAAGATGGATGCTGCCTACGGCCTGGCCATCATGCTGAATATGCTCATGACGACAGCCCTGCTCGTGTACCTGAAGCATATACAGCGCAAACCGCTGGTCATGGTGGTGGGGCTGGCTGTATTTCTCTATACGGTAGAGGGTGCCTTCTTTGTATCTAATCTCGAGAAATTTCCGCACGGTGGCTGGTTCACCTTCCTGATAGCCGTGGTGCTCTTTGGTATCATGTATATCTTCTATCAGGCTCGCCTGCTGCGCAAGAAGCATACGGAGTTTGTAGAGGTGAAAGACTACGTGGCTCCGCTCAAAGACCTGATGAAGGACGAATCCATAGCCAAGGAAGCCAACAACCTGGTATACCTCAGCATGGCCAATGACAAGAGCCATATAGACTCAAATATCGTGTACTCCATCTTCCGCAAGCGGCCTAAGCGTGCGGATATCTATTGGTTTGTGCACGTAGACATCACCAATGAGCCATATGGCATCACCTATGGGGTAGATACGATCATACCGCGGAGGTGTTTCTTTGTGAAGTTGTCTTTCGGATTTAAGGTGGAGCATAAGGTCAACCTGATGTTTAAGAAGATAGTGGAGGAGATGGTGGCCAGCGGAGAGGTAGATGAGCTGTCTCACTATCCATCGCTGCGCAAATACAACATGCCGGCGGACTTTAAGTTTATCATCCTCAATACCCGTGTGGCGATAGATGATGCACTGACGCCATTTGAGCAGTTTGTGGTGAAGTTTTACCGATTGATCAAGTCCATCAGCCTCTCTACGCCAGAGGATTTTGGCCTGGAGCTGACCAACGTGGAGGAAGAGATGGTGCCTATCCGTATCAAAGGCGCGAAGCAGATCAAGCTGGAGCGGGTGTAGACACCGCAACTGTCCTTCCTATGTAGTTCTGGATAATTCACGCGCTGCAAGGACTTTGTTTTCCCCACTTTAGCAGTGGCGCGGGGTTTGCATGACACAGTTTAAATGCCGTGTCATGAAACGCATCTTCTTTCTCTGCTCCATGATCTGTATAGCTTGTATTGCCTTTGCGCAGTCAGATCATGCCTCCGTACTTTTCAAAAGTCATACTGAGCCCGTTGTGGCGTTTAATGCGCTGGCAAACCTAAGCTCGATGCAGCTGGCTGACTCCGGCTCACGCAGTGCCAATTATAACAGCTCGGAGTATAAGTTTGGGCGCAGGCAGCGCAACGGTGGCATAGCGCTGACCGTGATAGGGAGTGTCTTTGCTGCTGGCGGATCCGCACTACTGGCAGTAGGTGTACCTGCGCTCAGACGTGATATAGCCGGCGACAATACCCCAGTGCACGACTACATCGTACATGGGTCTGAAGTGGGCGGTGGCGGGCTGGCGCTGCTGGTGGGTACACCGCTGCTGATATCCGGTATTGTGAAGATCGTGAAAGGTACCAAGGCCATGAAAAGAGCTACGCCGGGATACTAGATTACTGCCTCGTCTCTCTGAGATAGGTGACGAGGTCGGTGCTGGTCAGCACTTCATTTTCAGGTTTCTCAGTCCAGCCATTGGCGCGTAGCATCGTGATGATCTGGCCACGGTGAAAAGTACCGTGATTGACCACATGATAGATGATCTCCTCTACAGTATTTGAGAAGGGTTTCCCCGAGGTATTCTTATAGTCTATTTGCTTTTGCAGATAGTCCGCTCCCTGCGATTCTATATAGCTTTTAAACTCGACGCCACTCTGTAGCCATCCTTCCAGCAGTTCCTTTTTGCCGCCGGTAAAACTTTTGGACGGCCACTCCGTGATACTGATACCATGCAGCCGCTTAAACCAGGCTATCTCTGCATCCCATATATGCAGGATGGTTTTCTCTATACTAGGGAAGCTGCTGGGTGTGGGCTGACGGAGCAGCGATTCATCTGCCTTTTCCAATATTTGTGATAATTTGGTAGTAGCCCAGACGGAGTAGCCGAGATGATCTAGGAGGGTGTACATGGTCGCGTATTGAGTGGTTAGTATTAAGACAAATACAAAATAAGAGAAGTAATAGCTCTATGAGTAAAGGTAAGAAAGATCTAAAGTTCGCCTCGTTGACGGCGCAGGACAATGCACCTGCCGGAGAATACGTGATGCCGCACACCGCGCCGCTGTACCTCTCATCTACCTATATCTATGAGTCGCCGGAGAAGGCGCAGGAGGTATTTAAAGGTAAAGAGAAAGCCTACATCTACTCCCGCTGGAGCCACCCCAATGCAGAGCTGGCCGAGCGAAAGATAGAGCAGCTGGAATCCTACGGGATAAAGGGTGATTGCAAATCGCTGTTATTCTCTTCCGGCATGGCGGCTATCTCGGCGCTGTTTCAGTCTATAGTGCGGCCGGGAGATTCCCTGCTGGTACAAGGCAATATCTACGGTACTACGATAGACTATGTCAATCATATAGCGCAGCAGTATAGGCTGAAAGTCTACTACGCAGACCTGCATCACCTGGATAAAGTAGAGGCGATCCTGAAGAAGGATAAGAAGGTGAAACTCCTGTATGCGGAGTCGCCGTCCAATCCGACGATCAACTGCTACGACCTGAAAGCACTGGCTGCGCTGGCGCAAAAATACAAAGCCCGGATGGCGGTAGACAATACCTTCGCCTCGCCATACCTGCAGCGCCCTCTGCAGTATGGAGTAGACTTCGTCATCCACTCCTCTACTAAATACCTGAACGGACATGGCACGGGGCTGAGTGGAGTGGTGACCAGCGCTGATGTGAAGTGGATGGAGAAAGAAGTTTGGACGATACGCAAGCTACATGGCTCTATCATCTCGCCATTCGATGCATGGCTGCTCAACCTGGGTATGAAGACCCTGAGCCTGCGCATGGAGCAGCACTGCAGCAATGCGATGCAGATAGCAGAATGGCTGAGCAAACATAAAGCGATCTCAAAGGTTAATTACTTAGGACTACCGTCACACCCCGATCATGAGCTGGCTAAGAAACAGATGAAGCGCTACGGCGGCGTGATCAGTTTTGAAATGAAGAAGGGCTACAAGGCCGGCGAGCAACTGATGAAGCGGCTGAAGTTTTGCAAGCTGACTGCCTCGCTGGGTACGACGGACACGCTGATACAGCACCCTGCCTCTATGTCGCACTACTTTGTACCAAAGGAGCAGCGGGAGAAGTTTGGCATCACGGATGGGCTGGTGCGGCTATCGGTAGGGATAGAAGATGTGGCGGATATCATAGCAGACCTGGAGCAGGCGCTGTGAGATATGAGATGAGAAACTAGGGATAAGAGATAAAACAAAAACACTGATCATGGATTTTGGAAAGGTAGACGACCTGAGTAAAGTCAAATTTAAGCTCCCGGCAGATCATCCCACTACAGAAAAATTGCTGGCATCGCTAAAGAAAAAGAAAGCTGCGCCCCAGGTCTATGCCGGCTGCGCCAAGTGGGGCCGCAAGGAGTGGCTGGGGTCCCTGTATCCCAAGAAAACAAAGGAAGCTGACTTCCTTAAGTTTTATGTGAAGGAGTTTAACAGCATAGAGCTGAATGCTATGTTCTACCGCGTCTTCCCAAAAAGTACGGTGGAGAAATGGGCCGGCTTTGCCGCAGATGATTTCCGCTTTGCGCCTAAGATGCCGCAGATAGTGACGCACATACGCAGGCTGAAGAATGTAGAGAAAGACACTGAAGCCATACTGGAGAGCTTCTCTGGCTTTGGTGACAATATGGGTCACTGTTTCCTGCAGTTTGATGACCGTTTCGCACCTAATGCAGAAAACATAAGTCGCCTACATAACTATCTCCGATTCCTGCCAAAGGATTTTAAAGTAGCGGTAGAGTTTCGCCATCCGGATTGGTTTCAGGAGAAAGTAGAAGCAGAAGAAGGCTGGGATATGCTCCGCCAGATGAAGGCTTCCACCGTGATCACCGATACGGCAGGCAGGCGCGATGTGCTGCACATGCGGCTCACTACGCCTACGGCATTCATACGCTATGTGGGCAATGACGGCGACCCCACAGACTGGAAGCGTATGGACGACTGGGCCAAGCGACTGGCAAAGTGGATCGAGGCGGGCGTGGACACGGTGTATTTCTTCATGCATACACATGAGGAGAAAAACAGTCCGAAACTATGCAAGTATAGCATCGAGAAGATCAATAAGGAGGCGGGCTTGAATATACCATTGCCGAAGCTGCTGGATGATGATCCTTCGTTGTTTTAAAATTTAGGTATGACTATTTTTCTTTATTCTGCTTTAGCCGTTTTTCTCTTTCAGTGCACAATATTCGTAGTCGCATTGATAAGGAAGAAAAATGATATGGCAGATATAGGCTGGCCTTTGGGATTTGTCATCATAGCAGCAGTAGCTGTGCTATATCGCAGCGCTTCAGGTAGTAGTATTATGACGGGACAGTTATACATATTGATCTTCGTAGTACTATGGGGCCTGCGGTTATTCATTTACTTATTCCTAAGAAACTGGAGTAAACCAGAGGACTGGCGATACGCTAGGTGGCGGGAGGAGTGGGACAGTAAAGTGGTCATAAGGACATTCCTGCAGGTGTTTATGCTGCAAGGTTTCCTCATGCTGGTGATAGCTTCTGTGATCATATTTTCGTTTGATACTTCATACGAAATATTGGACGACAAAGACCTGCTGTGGCTGATGCCGATTTTGCTGGTGACCGGCACTGCATTATGGCTCATAGGCTTCTTCTTCGAAGCAGTCGGCGACTACCAGCTCGCCCGATTCAAAAAGGACCCAGCCAATAAAGGCCGCGTAATGAAATACGGCGTATGGCAATACACCCGCCATCCTAACTACTTTGGCGAAGCCAGTATGTGGTGGGGCATTTTCCTTCTGAGCTGCGTTTCTGCGGAGACCCCACTTGCAGTTATATTGCGCATGATCGGGCCACTCACGATCACCTTCCTCCTTCTCCGCGTATCCGGTGTCACCATGCTGGAGAGCAAGTACAAGGGTAATAAAGAGTACGAAGATTATCAGAAGCGCACCAGCGCTTTTATCCCACTACCCACAAAAAAGGGGGCCGTATAGAGCCCCCATCTAAGAGAATACATTAAATGTACGATCTGTGTCCTATCTGCTCGTGGACTCCAGCTGCGCCTGGCGGACCTTATTGAGCTCGGTCAGGCGGGAGCTGAAGAATACAAATACCAGCAACGTAGCGCAAAAAGCCAGCAGGAGGACATTCATAGCGGTGGTTGACTTCATAACGAGTAACTTATATTACTGTAACGTAAACTTATCCTTTTTAGCATCTGCAAGAGTCATGCTACTGTCATTACTTACCCACAGAAAAAACGCGCTTAGGTAGTGGCTATATTTCCTACGAGACTTTGGCAGGGTTTATGATAACGGATGCAAACTATCCGGATTGCATAGCCGGGTGCACACTATCAGAGAATAGTAGCATAATCTAGCTACCGGACAAAAGACTTCTTGCCCGACATATTAAAAAGTTATTCGTATTACGGCCTAACTATGTGTCGGGACATCCTTTCCCCAGACTGTGTCTGATGGGCTATCCGATCTTGTCAAACTTAGTGTACGGCACGAGCGCTGCCGGTATCTTTACGCCATCTTTGGTCTGGTGGTTTTCCAGCAGAGATGCCACGATGCGCGGCAGAGCGAGAGCGCTACCATTCAGAGAGTGTGCTAGGCGCACCTTCTTATTCTCATCGCGGAAACGCGCCTTGAGCCTATTGGTCTGAAAGGTCTCAAAGTTTGAGACAGAGCTCACCTCGAGCCAGCGCTGCTGCGCCGTGCTGTATACCTCAAAGTCATACGTGAGCGCAGATGCGAAGCCCATATCACCACCACAGAGGCGCAGGATGCGGTATGGCAGCTCGAGTTTCTGCAGCAATACCTCTACATGCTTCACCATATCCTCCAGCACGTCGTATGATTTATCAGGATGGACGATCTGCACGATCTCCACTTTCTCAAACTGGTGGAGACGGTTCAGGCCGCGCACATCTTTGCCATAGCTGCCGGCCTCGCGGCGGAAGCACGGGCTGTAGGCTGTATTCTTTTTAGGCAGGTCCTTCTCGTCTATGATCTCATCGCGATAGATATTGGTCACAGGCACCTCGGCAGTAGGGATCAGGTAGAAATCATCTTCTGTAGCATGGTACATCTGGCCTTCTTTGTCAGGCAGCTGGCCCGTACCAAAGCCTGAGTCTTTATTGACCATGTATGGCGGTATCACCTCATCATAGCCGGCCTCGATAGCATGATCCAGAAAGAAGCTCACGAGAGCGCGTTGCAGCTTGGCACCTTTACCCTTGTACACAGGGAAACCCGCACCGGTGATCTTGACACCCAGCTCCAGGTCAAAGAGGTCATACTTCCTGGCTATATCCCAGTGTGGCAGCGCTCCCTCATACAGGGTAGGTATCTCTCCTACCTGCTTCACCACTTCATTCTCCTCAGGCGTCTTGCCCTCCGGCACAGAGCTGTGCGGCAGGTTAGGCAGCTTCACGAGAATATCCTTCTGGTCGTTTTCCAGCTTGATCAGTTGCTCATTGAGTTTGGCAGACTCCTCTTTGAGTCCTGCCACCTGTGCCTTCTTCTGATCGGCCTCGTCTTTCTTTCCCGACTTGAAAAGCTCGCCGATCTCTTTGGCAAATATGTTCTCTTTGCCACGTATCTCCTCGAGCGACTGCTGTACTTTACGGCGCTGCTCATCTACCTGCAGCAGCTCATCTACGAGGTGCAGGTCTCTAAATTGTTTCTTGGCCAGGGCTTTCTTTACCTGGTCCGGTTGGGTTCGTATGATATTGATCTCTATCATGTTCGCGTCGGCGTTTAGGTCGGCAAAGATAGATTTTTGCGGCAAACGTATTCATACTGACACTAGCTGCTGCTCACGGCCGCCATTGCCAGAAAGAGTTATAAAAGACTTACTAAATCAAATCAGTTGGCTGTTAAAGTCCCCTTTGGGCCTGCCTGACGGTAGGCAGGGATTTAGGGGCTGCTGTTTTGCAGTTTCAAAAAGAATCTCTACATTCGTGACGCAATACGCAAGCACTCACGCGCATTCGCCTTTCCTAAAACAAATCGAAGCGACCAGACCACCCACGTAAGTGCCGTTTTCTTTCACTTGTTATCATTTTCTCCAAAATCCCATTGCCACGTACGGCAAGGCTTTCTAAAAACACAAAACACACGCATGTACGACATTCTCCAGCTCAATGAGATGATCCTGCCGGAACTCACAGAGATAGCTGACAAACTAAAGATCAAGGGAGCTGCCAAGCTCGAAAAGTCTGATCTGATCCACAAAATACTCGATGCGCAGGCGCTGACAGACTCACCTGATGTAGACGACAAACCGATCTCAGAAAAAGCGCGCCGCCCCCGCACCCGCAAGCCAGTAAAGGGCGAAAAGCCGGAAGCAGCCGAGGCGGCTGCCGAAGAACCTAAGAAAGAAGAAGCTGCCGCCCCGGTAGCAGAAGAGGTAAAGGCCCCCGCCCCTCAGAAAAAAGAAGAGCGCAAGCCCCACCCTCAGCACGAAAAGAAGCAACACCAGAATAAGCAGGAACATAAACCAAAGGTACAGGCCGAGCTGCCCGTGACCAATGCTATGCCTCCGGCCCCGGGCGAAGGACAGGAGTCTGACAGTGGCCAGCAGCAGGCACAGCCGGATGCCGATGGCAACACCGAAGTAACACAAGGTGAACGCCCGCAAAATCAAAACCAGCAAAATCAACATCAGCAGCACTACCAGCAGAATAATCAGCAGAGCCAATGGCGCAACCGCCAGGGGCAGGAGATATTCAGCGTAGAGACGGATGCCATCATAGAGGGCGAGGGTGTGCTGGAGATGATGCCGGATGGCTATGGCTTCCTGCGCTCATCTGACTACTGCTACCTATCATCGCCGGATGATATCTATGTATCTCCATCGCAGATCAAGCTCTTCGGCCTCAAGACAGGCGATACGGTGAAAGGCTACATCCGCCCTCCAAAAGTAGGTGAGAAATACTTCGCGCTACTTAAAGTAGATACCATCAATGGCCGCCTGCCGGAGGATATCCGCGACCGGGTGGGCTTTGACTACCTCACGCCGCTCTTCCCTGAGGAGAAGCTGAACCTCACCACTACGCACGACCGTCTCAGCACGCGTATCATAGATCTTTTCACGCCTATCGGCAAAGGCCAGCGTGCCATGATCGTAGCGCAGCCTAAGGTAGGTAAGACCACGATCCTGAAAGATATAGCCAACGCCATCGCTACCAACCACCCTGAGGTGTACCTCATCGTACTGCTCATAGATGAGCGTCCGGAGGAGGTGACAGATATGGAGCGCAGCGTACGCGCAGAGGTCATCGCCTCTACCTTTGACGAGCCTGCAGACAAGCACGTGAAGGTATCTACCGTGGTGCTCCAGAAGGCCAAGCGCCTGGTAGAGTGCGGCCACGATGTAGTGATCCTGCTGGACTCTATCACCCGTCTGGCCCGTGCGCACAATACCGTAGCGCCTAGCTCCGGCAAGGTACTCTCCGGTGGTGTGGAGGCCAATGCGATGCAAAAGCCTAAGCAGTTCTTCGGCGCGGCGCGTAAGATAGAGCACGGCGGCTCCCTGACCATCATCGCTACGGCGCTGATCGAGACCGGCTCTAAGATGGATGAAGTGATCTTCGAAGAATTTAAGGGTACAGGCAACATGGAGCTCACGCTGGACCGCAAACTGGCCAACAAGCGTATCTACCCTGCTATCGATATCGTATCATCCAGTACTCGTAAGGACGACCTCCTGCTGGGCCGCGAGGTGACCACCCGTATGAACGTCCTCCGCAACTACATAGCAGACATGAAGCCGGAAGAAGCCATGCAGTTCCTCCTCCAGCACATGCGCGGTACCAAGACCAACGAGGAGTTCCTCGTGTCAATGAATTCGTAATACTGCGACTAACTAATATTACAAAGCCCTACCGGATGCGGTGGGGCTTTTTTTGTTTTACAAAGCCTCCTTTGCGAAGCTTTTTCAACTATAAAAATAAGAATGATAAAAGCTGAAGCAATCTTCAGTTTAGCTTTAGTGTCAAGTGACGGTATCTTATAAGAAGGAATTCATTTGAGGGATGACTTGCTCCAGAGACGATTGAATCTATTATCTTTACCTTATTAAATTCCATTCTTTGGATAATCTCATAGATAATGAAGAGTCCTCTAAACAATCCGGTTCATCTGAAAAAGCAGATAAAGGTCCTTCAGGCAATCTTGAAGCAGCCGAAGCTATCGCAGCAGCAGCTGATAGAGCAAACCCGGATGCTCAAGAAAAATTCCTTGAGCCAAAAATAGAAAATGCCTCACTATCGCGCGTTTCTCTCTGTCGCGCGTTTCCTAACGCGTGACCACTCTGCATTGCGTTTATAACGCAAGCATCCTCACGCGCACCTCCCTAGAAAATACCCGCTGTTCGGGATTTGTAATCCCGAACTTACTCCTATGAGGATTTGCAATCCGAATATATGGAGCTGCTAAGTCTACTCGATCAACTAAGTCGACTCTCTGTCGCGCATTCCAAACGCGTGACCCCTCTTCATTTCGTTTATAACGCAAGCATACTCACGCGCACCTCCCTAGAAAATACCCATTCTCAAACTTGATAGTCGGCAGGTCCTTGGGTGGCGCGCCTTTGTAGTAGGGCAGCGGCTCACGGAGCGGTTGGTCGGGGTGCTTTTGATTGTATTTAGCCTGCATATGGCGTGAGCGGGCGGCATCATGTATCGGGCCATAGGGTGCTGCTTCAGCTTTCACAGATGGCGCAGCAGTTTGCTGCTGCCGGTCAGGTGCCCCCGCTGTTCGGGATTTGTAATCCCGAACTTACTACTACAAGGATTTGCAATCCGACTTTATTGGACTGCTGATCTACTCGAGCAAGTTAGTCATTCCCTCTATCCCGCCTTTCCAAACGCGTGATCACTCTGCATTCATTTACAACGCTACCCCTTCCTCACGCACACCTCCCCAGAAAATACCCATTCTCAAACTTGATAGCCGGCAGGTCCTTGGGTGGGGCACCTTTGTAGTAGGGCAGCGGCTCGCGGAGCGGTTGGTCAGGATGCCTTTGATTGTATTTAGCCTGCATGTGGCGCGAGCGGGCGGCATCATGTATCGGTCCATAGGGTGCGGCCTCAGCTTTCACCGGTGGCGCGATAGTTTCCTTCTGCCGGGCCGGTGTCTGGTCAGTGGCAGGCGCAGACTCCGGCACCAGCTCCTGATCTATATAGCTGTTATCCACCACCTGGGTAGTTTCGTCTTTCTCCCGGCACCAGCCATAGTGGTGCCGCAGGGCAAACATCCCCACACGCTCCGGTATCTCCTTATTGGCCATCTTTACGAAGATCCGGCTCTCAAAGCGCTGCATGATCTGCTTCATCAGGTCCAGTATCTCCGGGCGCCTGCGCCATTTGCTGCGCCAGTAGCGCCAGACATCGTCATAGGTGCCCACTGCGCTCAGCACCTGGCCGAGGTAGAGGTACGTGTTGTCCTGAGAGAGTTGGTCTATCGTGGCGAGGGTGCGTAGGGTGCGCTCCAGCGTCCATTTTTCGGCGTAGGCATTGCCTGTAGCTGCTGACATAGGATGTGTTTTTTAGTACTGCAAACATAGCCACCATCCACCTTATTTTCATCGCCTTTTATTCACAAAATAGCCCCTAATTTATTGACGTACAGGTACTTGAATGCATATTAATAGTCAGGCATTTACGTCAGGGTGGTCACTATCATCGCTTACCAGAGTATCACCACCCCTATCTATCTCATTGTATATCATGGGCTGCCGTGGGGAGCTCCGTACTCTGGCCAGCTATCCCGGTCCTTTTACTCGTCCCTCGCCGTCCGTCCCCCGCCCCTCCTCTACAGTCGGAAAACTTGCTCTGTGGCCAGCCTGTCTGTATTAACCCTTCGTCCCCCGCCCCTCGTCCCCCGTCCCCCTGTATAGTCGGAAAACTTGCTACGCCCTACCCACTACCATGCACAACGTCCTCTAAATGAGCCCTATTCCAACTTTTTAGCCCCTATCCTTATGATTTGTGGAAAAAATGTGTAGTTTTGCCTCCCTTTTGGGAAAATACCAATAACTTCATAAGCGATGAAAAGAACGTTTCAGCCAAGCCGCCGCAAGAGGATCAACAAGCACGGCTTCAGAGAGAGAATGAGCACTAAGAATGGAAGAAAAGTCATTGCACGCAGAAGGGCAAGGGGCCGCAAAAAGCTCACTGTCTCCAGCGAAACAAGGCTCAAGTAATCTGACGGCCACAGCCAGCTCTGTGCCCTATGATCCTGCGCGCCAGCTGGCGCTGCGGTCTCTAGGCAAGGACGAAAGGCTCAGCCGTGAGGTCCTACTGGATAAATTATTTAGCGAGGGTAAGTCCGTTTCCCAAAACGGATTTACCCTCGTCTATTTGGAGTGCAGCCTGCCTACCTTCTACCCTGCCCAGGCAGCCTTCAGTGTCCCCAAGAAGTACTTCAAGCACGCTACCGACCGCAACCGTATCAAGCGCCTGCTGCGCGAGAGCTACCGCCATCAGAAGCAGGGCCTGTACCTGAAACTCGCAGCCGCTCACAAGCAGGTGGCCCTGATGCTGATCTATAAAGGAAAAGAAGTGCCGGCATACAGCCTGGCGCAAAAGAATGTGTCAGAACTGGTGGTCAAACTACTGGCCCGCCTGATCCGGTAAGCCACTATTTGAAACCCACGGACCCGCCCAGGCTAAACTGATTGGACTGGGCTACTGAGGTATGCGCCTTGACATAGTTGCCACCAAAGAGTTTGAACGCATGCTTTTTGCCAAACTGGGCAAAGTACACGTTGGCGCCGAGGCGGAAGTACATGGGGTTGATCGTAGCGTAGTCTTTCCAAAGGTACACACCGGCAGAGTAGTACATGCCCACACGACCGAGCATGATCTCGTCGCCCGCCACAAAGCTCGCCGTGGTAGCCTCCATGGTATGCGTGTAGCGGGTTGTGATCTCGTTGTAGTTTAGAAAGTCGTGCACGGAGCGCACATACTCGTAGCAGAAGCCGCCGAAGATCTTATTGCCGGGGCTGGTATAGCGGGCATAGGTGAGCAGCGCGCTATGTATAGGAAACTTTGGCCCGTTGAATCCATAGCTCTCCTGTATGCCGAGGATATACATAGCCGTGATCTCATTGCGCAGGAAATCGCTACGCCGCTCACAGTTATAGCGGAGGTCTTTGACCATAGGTATGGCCTTGATACCTATAGAGCCCATGAGGAGGTTGGCGCCATAGTTAGGCAGGTTGGCAGCAGAGTTTGAGAGATGGTTAAAGCTAAAGGTGGTACTGAGCATGACATTGGGTGTCATCTTCCACTCGGCGCCGATCTTGATCTGCACACTGAGATTGAGATTGGAGCTGATGAGGTTATTGGTGGGATTGGTCAGGTAGTCATACTTCTTTGTGATATAGCCATAGCCGGCACCTACGCGGGTGTAGAGGTCTATATACTTACTCCTGTACATGTAGAACTTGCCGTAGCCCATGAGCGCGATCACATCTCCAAAGACCTTGTTTTCGCCAAAGCGGATAAACAGTAGCGTGCCGCCAAACTCAGGAAAGTTCAGTGGCTTGTGCCAGGGCTGCTCCCCCAGTGTCTTCTTATAGACATCTATCTGAAAGCCCTGTGAGAGTTCATGCGGTACGTGGTTTACCTTTGGGCTATGCTTGAATATTTTGCCCGCCAGGTATGATGCCTCTATACCCCAGCGCCCACTGCGAAAAGAGCCTGATGCATCCTCTGCCCGCACAGTCAGACTGCACAGCAGGAGGACAAAAGCGACAACAGGCCGGGAAAGTCTCATTGGATGGCTATCCCTCCAAACTTACTGAAAAAGCAGGGAAAAACTTTCGTGGCATCCGTTTTGACATACCTTTGCATACTATATGACCAGCATCTCAGACCTCCGCGAAAAAAGAAAGACACTAGGCCGCCGCCTCGGATCCTACTTTCTGCAGGGCCTGCTGCTGGTCGGCCCGGCCTTCTTCACCTTCTGGGCTATCTACCAGATCTTTGATCTCTTTGATAGCAATACGAAGCCGCTTTTTCAGCGGTTCCTGCATTTCAGCTTTCCCGGCATAGGGATCATCATCTTTGTAGCGTTCATCACGCTGATAGGCTTTCTGGGGTCTACTGTGATAGTCAGGCCGCTCATGGAGATCATAGAGAACCTGCTGGAGCATACGCCACTGGTCAAGGATATCTATTCTTCCTTCAAGGATTTCATCTCAGCCTTTATCAGCAATAAGAAGAAGTTTAACCGGCCTGTGATCATGGAGATGGGCAGGGGTACGGGGCTCTACCGCATGGGCTTCATCACGCAGGACGATCTGGACGAGTTTGACATCAAGGATAAAGTAGCGGTGTACTGCCCGGACTCGTACGGCTTTACCGGCAATCTCTATGTAGTGGACAAAGACCTCGTACGCACCCTGCCTCATGTAGGCTCGGCTCATGCTATGAAGTATATCCTCTCCGGCGGTGTGATGGAGGTGCCTGAGGAGAAACCGGGTACCACCACACCACCTGTAGAAGGCCGCGAGGTACTGTAGTCACTTCTTCAGTGCATCCAGCGACAGCTTTGCCAGATAGGCATATTTAGAATCGTCTTTGCCGGCCAGTATTTTACCGAAGTAGTCACCGGCCTTCGTTTTATCTCCTGATAGCCAGTAGGCCCTGGCAGTATAGTAATAAGGGACCGCCAGGATACTATCGGATGTATTGCCGGCCTGCTTTTGCAGCTCTATATACTTTGCCCAGGCTGCTATAGATTTTTTGTGGTCTCCGGACTGGTACAGCGCGTAGGCATAGTACTCCTGCATATCTGCGCTAGCGGTATGGCTGTTCATAAAACCGGCAAGAAGCGAAGCGGCGTCGTTGTAGCGTTTATCGTTGATCAGTATCTGGGCCTCGATGATATATGGCAGGGTGCTATCAGCAAAGTCATGACGCAGCCGGGTAGTGACCAGCCGCGCTCCGTAGTCGCCTATCCTGTAGGTCAATAGAGACATCAATCCATTGTATGTATCAGCCTCCGGATCGGTGGCCAGGTATAGCGCCGCTTCAAATACCTGATTGCTATCCGCCGCTACCTGAAACTTGCCCAGATAGCGATTCATATCCTTCTTCCATCCGTCATCATGTTTGGAAAATTTTAAAAGGCCGGAATAAAAGAAATGGTCGCCGTATGAAGTGTCTGCTTCCAGCATATCAGGTACGATCTCTATCGGAGCCAATAGTGTAAATATCTCACGGGCATCCGCGCAGGCATCTCTATCCATTGTGGCTGTAGATAGCCCTCGCTTGGAGTAGCCTAAGGCATGGGATACATCTCCTGCGGAGAAATACAAAGACGCGAGTGTACAGTTCAGTCCGTGCTCTGCGGGATATAGCTCGATGATACGGTGGTAGACCCTGTAGGCTCCTGCAGTGTCTCCCCGCTCATGTAGCAGGCGGGCATAGTCAGCCAGGGTATATGCAAAACTGCCGCCCATTTCCCTGGTATGCTCTTTCATGACGGGCAGGTAGGCCATCAGCTCATCGCGCATCAGCGCCATACCATACAGGCTGCAGAGACCCTTGCGTAGGTCCAGGCGAGAGGAGTCTATAGCTATGCCCTCCAGCCAGAGCCTGGCTATACGCGCTGCAGCTGCTCTCGGTACTACGGTCACATTATCTTTCAGACCGGCCAGGTCGGGGCTGAGTATAGATTCGTCTTCAGCAGAGATGATATGCAGCGCCGGCGTCTCTATCAGTGCATAGTTTAGCAGCACGTTGCCTTTCATCATCAGCGCTGTCACATTCTTCGGCTCTGCGTGGAGTATCGAGTCGAGATAGCTTTCGGCGTCTTTGTATTTGCCCTCGGCTATGAGCAGCGTGGCCTGATTGACTATAGCTTCCTGCGCTGTAGCGGAGAGAGCCAGCAGCACGATCAGCAGGGAGAGGAGTGTTTTTGCCATAGCCCAAAAGTATAATCATTTGTATATTGCGTAAAATATCTGCCATGCTGTATTCCATGACGGGCTTCGGCAAGGCCCAGGTGGCCTTCAAAAATAAGACGATCATAGCCGAAGTACGTTCTCTCAATAGCCAGAAAGGCCTCGACCTCTCCCTGAAGTTTACAACCCAGTTTCGCGAGCAGGAGTATAACCTGCGCAACCTGATCTCTGAAAAGCTACAGCGCGGCAAAGTAGATGTATATGTGACCATAGAGAAAGAAGACCACACCCCTGAGGTCCTGCTCAATAAACGTGTGATCAAAGCCTACTATCAGGAGCTGCGCCAGATAGCAGATGAGGTAGGTGCGCCATCGGCAGACCTGCTCTCTACTATCCTCCAGCTGCCTGAGATAGCAGCCAGCGCCGCAGAGGAGTCTGACGAGGAGGAGTGGAAAGCCATAGAGGGAGCCATCATGAAGGCGCTGGACGGGCTGAATGGCTTCCGCGCAGACGAGGGCAAGATACTGGCAGAAGATATGCTACAGCGCATAGCCCTGATAGATAAATACGCTCAGGAAGTACGCAGCATGGACAAGGAACGCGTGAGTGAGATCAAGGCGCGCCTGGAGACTAGTGTAGAGGCTGCAGTGGGCAAGGACAAGATAGACCCTAACCGCCTGGAGCAGGAGCTGGTGTACTACATAGAGAAACTCGATATCACGGAGGAGCTGACCCGCCTCAAGGCGCACTGCGAGTACTACCGTGAGGTGATGGCCGGCAAAGATGATATGAAAGGCCGCAAGCTCAACTTTATATCACAGGAGATAGGCCGCGAGATCAATACACTAGGCTCGAAAGCCAGCCATGCTCCGATACAAAAGCTAGTGGTCAATATGAAAGACGAGCTGGAGAAGATCAAAGAGCAGATCAACAACATACTCTGATTTTTTTATCAAATTAGCGCTCTCAAATCATAGTCTTATGTCTCACGAATTTCATGTAGTAGTACCGCCCAAAAAGATCATCGTCATCACCGCACCGTCCGGCGCGGGCAAATCTACGATCGTACGCAAGCTGATCAAGCAGCGTATAGACCTGGAGTTTAGCATATCCCTCACTACCCGCGAGCGCCGTGAGGGAGAGGTAGATGGCAAAGATTACTACTTTGTGACACATAATGACTTTCAGCAAAGGGTGCAGAAGGGCGACCTGGTAGAGCATGAGGAGGTATATCCCGGGCAGTACTATGGTACCCTACGCAGTGAGATAGAGCGCATCTGGAGTCAGCGCAAGATCGCGATCTTCGACATGGATGTAAAAGGGGCCGAGAATATCAAGAAGGCATACGGCAAGGATGCGCTGGTGATCTTTATAGCCCCACCGGACAAGGAAACTCTGGCACGCCGCCTGACCAACCGCAACACAGAGAGCAAAGACAGTCTGAAAAAACGCATCAAGAAAGCCGAACAAGAACTATCCTATCGCGACAAAGCTGACAAAGTAGTGGTGAATGATGATTTTGATATTGCCTTTATGAATGTCAAGAATGTGATCACCAACTTTCTGAAACAAAGTGAAGCCCCACAAGGTGCCAAAGAATTTCACGTATAAACGACTGTCTTTCAGGTAGAGAACCGATCTGAGAAAAGTGAGTTTTTATTTTTAGATACATTTCTTGACAGTACCGTTTCCGTTTATAACTTCGGGGCATAAATCCTCCGGACATGGTCTCAGAAATCACAGCAGGTATAGAGGTCTCCGTACAGACGATGTATCAGGACGGGCACTCCCGGCCAGACGAGAATCGGTTTGTGTTTGCCTACAAAATCAGCATCTCCAATCATAATGATCACACGGTGCAGCTACTCAGCCGCCGGTGGATCATATCCAATGGTATAGGCGGTGTAGAGATCGTGGAGGGTGAGGGTGTAGTAGGCCGCCAGCCCGTGCTGTACAAAGGTGATATGCACGAGTATGTATCGGGCTGCAACCTCATCACACCTTTTGGCACTATGGAGGGGTCATACTTCTTTCAGAATAAGGCTACGCAGGAGATATTTGAGGTACACATCCCGCTCTTCAAGCTGGAAGCGACCTTTGCGCTGAATTGAGCTCCGGTCACTAATTCGCCCTACGGTTTTTCCATCACAGACCCGCATTTGCTGCAGGTGCAAAGACTTTTGTCGGCATAGAATTTATCCATGACTACCGGCAGGTCCTTTACAATATCTTTGACGGGCACCTTGGCCTCGTAGAGCAGGTGACCACAGTTCTCGCAGTACCACTGAAATCCATCTACCATCGTATCAGGACGCGGTACCTCCATGACCAGGCCTACGCTGCCCTCTGTCCTGCGCGGTGAGTGAGGCGTGCCCGCAGGCAGGAGAAATATCTCCCCCTCTCCTATAGGCACGTCTACTATCTTACCATCCTGCACAGTCTTCACTACGATATTGCCTTCCAGCTGATAGAAGAACTCCTCTGTGCCATTCACATGAAAGTCCTTGCGCTTATTGGGGCCACCCACTACCATCACGATAAAGTCCTTGCTATCCTTGTACACTACCTGATTCATGACCGGTGGCTTCAGCAGGTGGCGGTGCTCATCTATCCATTTCTTGAAATTGAAGGCAGGAGTGATCATGGTGATATGCTTTTGTCCTGTGAAAATACACAACCTGATAGAAGAAAAGAATGACTTTTGCACCCACAGCGTCTGAATCGGATCGCCATCTTATTTTTTATTTACTTTACCACGGTAGTTTTCAAATCCATATCCCATGAATCTCGACCTCTCCGGCAAGAATGCTTTTGTATCAGGCAGCAGCAAAGGTATAGGCAAAGCTGTGGCTACAGAACTGGCTAAGCTCGGTGCCAATGTGACCCTCGTAGCGCGCACCGAGACCGCCCTGATGCAGGGTCTGATAGATCTCAGTTTCAGCGCGGGGGCGGAGCAGCGCCATGACTACCTGGTGGCAGATTTTACCAATCCCGAGAAGCTCAGGGCGAGCGTAGAGCGTCACATGCTCAAGACCAATAAGACCTATCACATACTGGTAAACAACACCGGAGGCCCACCCTCAGGCAAGATCACAGGCGCTACGGAGGATGAGTTTCTCAGCGCATTTAATAACCACCTGATCTGCAATCACCTCCTGACCACACTCATGATGGAGGGGATGAAAAGAGATAGCTACGGCCGTGTCATCAATATCATCTCTACCTCTGTCAAGATACCTCTCAAGGGACTCGGCGTGAGCAATACCATACGTGGTGCAGTGGCCAGCTGGGCAAAGACCATGGCTAATGAACTAGGCGAATATGGTATCACAGTAAACAATGTACTGCCCGGCGCTACACAGACCGAGAGGCTGAAAGAGATAGTAGCCAATAAAAGCGAGAAGCAAAAAATAGCGGCAGACCTCGTAGAGAAAGAAATGCTGGCAGAGATACCTCTGGGTAGATTTGCAAAGCCGGAGGAAGTGGCTGCGGCAGTAGCATTCCTTGCTACACCGGCGGCAGCCTATATCAGTGGCATCAATGTGCCTGTAGACGGCGGCAGGACCGGTAGCCTGTAGAGCTGATCACTCCTCCTTTTTCTCTACTATGCGTAGCTGCACGAGCATGATACGCTTGTCTGTCGCCTTTATGATCTTGATCTCAAAGTGATCTACCATGATGGTCTCGCCTTGCTCAGGTATATCCTCATGATGCGCTACTATATAGCCTGACAAAGTCTCATACTCTCCCTCCGGTATGTCGAGGTCATACTCTGTATTGAGGTAGTCTACCTCCAGCCTGCCCGAGAAAATGTACTCTTTGCTATTGATCTTCTTCTCAGTCAGCTCCTCCACATCGTGCTCATCTTCTATCTCTCCAAAGATCTCCTCCATCAGGTCCTCCAGTGTGATGATGCCGGCAGTGCCACCGTATTCATCTACTACCCAGGCTATACTCTTACGTTCTTTGACCAGCTGTACCATCAGGTCCTGCGCATTCATAGAGGCAGGTACTACCTCTATAGGCCGGATAAACTGACGGATGGATACGGGGTTTTTCAGCAGGTCAAAGTGATGCACATAGCCTATCACTTTGTCTATCGAGTCATCATATACTATGAGACGCGAGTGCTTTGTTTCGCGAAATCTCCTGTGCAGCTCCTCTATCGGCTCGTCTGCCTCTATAGCTGAGATCTCAGGGCGCGGCACCATACAGCTTTTGACCTTGACCTCTTTCAGGTTGAGCGCACGCTCAAATATTTCTGAGTTGAGGTTGTCAGTTTCATCTTCATCCTTCTCTTCACTGGCGGCTGACTCTTTGATCAGGTACTCCAGGTCATCTTCGGTGAAGTCTTGCTTGCCCTCGTGGTAGTCTTTGCCGGAGGCAGCTTTGATCACCTTGCTGGAGATCGTGTGAAAGATATTGGTCAGCGGCATGAGCAGTACGTAGATACCGCGCACAGGATAGGCAAAGATGAGCAGCATCCGGTCTGCATTGATGCGAAACAGCAGCTTGGGCAGCAGCTCACCCAGTATAAGCACCAGCACGGTGGTGACCAGTGTATGGATCATGAGGAGAGGTACCTCGCCATGCGGTAGAAAAGGTAGCTTCTCCGGCGTCAGTATCTTGGACATCATGCTGCCAAAGAGTACGAGTACGATATTGAGGCCTATGAGCATGGTACTGATAAAGCGCGACGGGTCCTGATTGAACCCTGCTATGATACGCGCGCTGCCTGATTTCTCTTTGAGCAGCTCGATACGGAGCTTATTGGCAGAGACGAATGATATCTCTATGCCGGAGAAAAAGGCGATCAGTAAAAGGCTAAGTAAGAGTAAGAAAACTTCCATCTGGGAGTGTAAATATAATGCTATTCGCCTTTTGGCGTTTCAGTCTTGCGCTGTGCCTCCTCCTGGAGCATTTTCTCGCGGAAACGGCGCTGACCACGGATATTCATATAGATCAGCACGCAGAAACCTGCGCAGATCACAGGAAAGTACACCAGGCGGTCAAACTTCTGATAGCTGATCAGATTAAACACACCAAGCGCCACAGCTGCAATAGCAGCTATCATCCAGGCCCGCTCCAGTATCTCCAGAAACTTCATTTTACTTTTGTTTACAGGCTAAAGGTAATGCTTTCCGCCGGACTGCAGGCTAGCGGATCACAGTCAGGCTGCCTTTGGTAGTCAGGGTCTCGCCATCGGCAAAGGTGACGGAAATGGTATAAGCATAATCTCCCGGTGATACATAGACACCGCGGTAGGTACCATCCCAGCCGGCACCTATATCATTTGAGAAATAAACATGCTCGCCCCAGCGGTCGAAAATATTTATCTCAAATAATTTGACAGGGCCCGCGGGATAAACATAGAAGATGTCATTATTGCCGTCATTGTTTGGTGTAAAAGCATTGGGCACGAAAAAGTGCTTGGATGCATCGACATATAGCGTGATAGTATCTATGCCGCTGCACCCGCCTGCAGGATCGGTCACGGTGAGAATATAACGTGTCGTCACAAGTGGCGAGGCTACAGGATTGGGACAGAAGTCGCAGCTCAGTCCGGCAGATGGAGTCCAGCTGTAGACATAGTTGGCCGCCGGTGTGATGTCTAACTGTATAGACTCCGACCCGCCATAGCTGATACGCAGCGGGCTCACTGAAGTAAAAGTGATAGGCTGCGGCTGTGTGATGGCCACAGCAGAGTCTACCGAGCAGCCGTGCGCATCTGTAGCAGTCACGCTGTAGCTACCCGCAGGGAGATGATAGATACCGGCAGTCGCCGCCCCTGTAGACCAGAGATAGGATACAGGCTGCGTGCCCCCGAGCACTACCGCGTGTATGGCGCCATTCGCCTGATCGTTACACGTGAGGTTTTGCAGCGTGTCTATATCTAGCGTAAGAGCCGGGGCTGCCTGTACGGTATATGAGATAGAGCCGGTACAGTTATTGGCATCAGAGACTGATACAGAGTAGATACCCGGATCGAGACCGGATGCTGTAGGGCCGTTTTGTGCAGGTGTAGTATTCCAGGTATAGGTATATGGTGCAGTACCTGTGGTAGTGGTCACAGTGAGGCTACCATCGCTCAGGCCGGCGCAGGATTGGTCTACCTCCCCGCCAGGTGCCAGTACCGGAGCAGGATTGGCATTGGCGGTGACTGTGACAGGCGGCGCGCTGATATACGCGCAGCCTGCAGCATCATGCGCTGTCAATGTATACGTACCGGAGTTCCGCACAGTGATCGTAGCTGTGGTATCTCCGCTGGACCAGAGATAGTCGGTCTGCGGAGCGAGATTGTCACCCAGCACCACGCTATCCCCCTGGCAGAAAGAGGTAGGCCCGGATGCCACGATAGACATAGGGGAGACAGGTGTCACGGTCACATTTACGTAGGCCGTATCTGCACAGCCGCCGGTAGCTATCAGCATGTAGTTATTCACTACCGGTGCGGAGCCTGTATTTGTCTGGGAGAAAACCGGATCTGATATTGTCGCGCTGCTGAGATTTGCCGCGGGCGTCCACCCGTATGTCACACCGGAAACGGCAGCCGCACCGAGTTGTACATTGGTGCCGGAGCAGACAGTCGTATCGTCGCCGGCATAGGCAGTAGGGCGCGTACCGATAGCAATAGTAGTATAGCTGGCCGTACCCGTGCAGCCATTATCAGAAACATCAAGAGATACGCTATAGCTGCCCTGAGCCGGCCAGCTGAGCTGATATGGCCCGGCACCCGATCCGCTGATGACAGTAGCGCCGGAGAAATTCCACGTGTATGTGGCAGTAGGGCTGACAGTGCCCGCATAGGTCACGGTGATCACATCATTGGCGCAGCCGCTATGAGCGCTGACTACAAATGCATTGTCTATATCCGGGTAAATAGTGACCCGTACAGTATCTGTAGCCGAGCAGGTGCCCGTAGTGGCTGTGACGATGTAAAAGGTGTCTATGGTAGCGCCTGTAGGGTTGCCGGGTATCGTGATGGTTGGATTGGCCGCAGAAGCACTACTGAGCCCCCATGCAGGCGTCCAGCTATAGGTATAGCCGGTGACAGGTGGTGCGCCGAGATTGCCCGTAGCCCCCGGGCACAGTTGGATATCGCTGCCTGCATCAGCCGCTGCGGTGTTTGCTATGGTGATAGACTGTGAGGCAGTGCCTGTGCAGCCGCCATCAGTCACAGTGAGATCTACAGCCTGAGTACCGTTGCTATTCCAGCTTATGCTGTATGGCCCGGCTCCTGAGCCGCTGGCTACAGTAGCTCCGTTAAAATTCCAGCTATAGGTAGCCGTGCCGGATGGAGTACCACTCAGTGTCACAGCCACAGGCTGGCCCGGACAGGCAGCAGTAGATGGATTGAGCGTAAAGGCCGGCGTCAATGAACCTGCTACTGTGACTGTATCGGTAGAGCCAGAAGAACAGCCATGATCCGTCACCGTCAGATGGACATAGTAGGATCCTTGCGCAGACCAGCTCACCGAGTAGGGACCCACACCACTACCACTGGCCACTGTACCACCGTTAAAGTTCCAGCTATACGTAGCCGAGCCACTATCTGCTCCGGAGTAGGTGGCAGTCACATTCACATTCACACAGGTAGTAGCAGGATTGACAGTAAATGTGCTCACAGGGTTAGGGTATAGAGTGACGCGTACAGTATCCGTAGCAGAGCAGGACCCGGATGTAGCTGTGACCACGTAGAAAGTATCTATGGGCCTGCCCAGCGGATTGATAGGAATGACAATGGTAGGATTGGCTACCGTGGCGCTACTCAGGCCCAGCGTAGGTGACCAGCTGTAGGTATAGCCGGAGACGGGCGCTGCACCCAGCTGGCCGGGTACTGCAGGGCAGAGCTGTACATCAGGCCCGGCATCGGCAGTGATGCCGCCGGTAATGGTGATGGTCTGCGTGGTGGCAGTGCCTGAGCAGCCGCCATCCGTCACGGTCAGGTCTACACTCTGACTGCCCTGCGTATTCCAGCTCACGGAGTAGGGGCCGACACCGGAGCCGCTGATCACTGTACCTCCGTGAAAGTTCCAGGCATAAGTGGCCGTAGGTGATGATGTACCGGTCAGTGTGACTGATACAGGCTGCCCCTGGCACGCGGTGGTAGATGGATTGAGCGTAAATGCCGGTGCAGGTGCTGCATTGATAGAAACTGTACCAGAAGCAGTAGCTGTGCAGCCGTGATCGGTCACAGTGAGATTGACAGTTTGAGTGCCGGTGCCTGACCAATTGACAGTGTAAGGACCTGCATTGGATCCACTCACCACGTTACCGCCGCCGAAGCTCCAGGTGTACGTAGCGGTAGCCGAAACATGTGTCACTGTGATGGCAACATTCTGTCCGGCGCAAGTACTGGCAGGATTGATAGCAAACGCGGCATCTGCAGAGTCTACGGTCAGGGTTTGAAAGGCTGAAGTGCTGCAGCCATTGTCCGATACCGTCACAGAGATGGTCTTGGTGCCACCGGTAGCCCACTGTACCGTATATGGCCCGCCGCCGCTACCGCTGCTGATGGTCCCCCCGCCAAAGCTCCAGGTATAGGTAGCCGTACCGGATACGGTACCGAGAGATACAGTTGCATTTGTGTTCTTGCAGATAGCAGCAGGGCTGACATTGATGGTAGGCGGTGTAGGAGTGGAGACATTGACAGTACCCGTAGAGTCTGCCTTGCAACTCCAGCGATCAGCCACCTCTACCGTATAGGTAGTAGTGGTGGTAGGTGACACGGTAATACTCTGCGTAGTCTGCCCACCCGGAGACCATGCATACGTAAATGGTGTCGTGCCGCCTGATACCACACTCGTGCTCATAATGGCAGAGTTGCCGGCACAGATGGTCGTATCCCGTGGCTTGGCTATCACAGGGCAGGTATTGATCTCCAGCACGACTATACGCTGTATAGGCGGACCACCAACATTGCCTGTGGTGGTACCGTTGCAGCTATTATCCAGCCACTGGCCGCTGGCATTCATGATGGCACAATCCTCACCGTATAAACACCAATAGGCATTAGTACCAGTACAGAAGTTGCAACCAAAGGTGCTGCTGTAGCATCCGGGATGAAGATTATTAGGATCGCCTGCTGTCCAATTATAATAGGTGGGTGTAGCGCCAGTGGCAAAAATACGCCAGTTATATGTACTGCCGCTATCCGTCATACCTAGCCATACAGCCGAGCCGGCACCTGATATCTGATAGACATTTTGCGCCCAGAGCGCGGCACTCACGTCACTGTTTTCCTGCGCATTATCTATGATCAGCTGTGGTATGCCGATATTGGCAGCATCGCGATGCGCATCTATACCGGTTTTTGGGGCCGTGCTATGAAAATATGCGCTGCAGGGCTGTGTGGGTACCCACACACGATAGTAGCCCCGCGGATTGAGATATGCATTCATAGCGGAGGTATCGCATGCATCTACCTGTGCAAAAACAGCTAAAGATGCGATCCAAAGACCTGTGGCAAAAAATATCTTTCTAAGTAGCTGACTCACATGCAAAATTTGACCCGCGAATATACGAGAAAAGAGGCGAAAATCGAGCCGAGGGTTGCGTATATGCGGCGGAGTCCTGACTAAAAAAGGTAAATCGGTATCTGGTACTTGACCAAAACAGCTAGTAATCAATAGTACTTTTAAAAAAAAGTTAATCCTATCAGCGACGCGGAGAGATTGACTGATCGCTGACCTTATCATCCGTATCGTACCTCTCTACAGAGAGGATGCCATCCAGAGAGGACAATCGCGCTATGAGATCGTCCAGCTCAGATGTATCATGCACATAGATCATGATATTGCCCTCAAAGATGCCATCCTCACTGTCAAAAGAAACCGATCTCATATTGAGGTTCATCTGACCGGTGATGACATTGGTGATCTTATTGACCAGACCTACATCATCTATGCCATTGATCTTGATGCCTGTGAGGAATGCTATATTGTGCTGGCGCGTCCATTTGGTCTTGACTATGCGATAGCTATACTTGGCCATCAGCTGTACTGCATTGGGGCAGTTGGTCCTGTGTATCTTTATACCCTCACTGACGGTCAAAAATCCAAAAACATCATCTCCGGGTACAGGATTGCAACAGGCTGCAAATTTGTAATCGATCTTATCACTGCTCTCTCCCATGATGAGCAGTTCTGCATTTTTTTTGAGCGCTTCTTTGACCGCATCATCTATATCTCCGGGACTCAGCCTGGGCTCGGTATGCACCTTTGGCAGCTTGATCTTCCCGGCTATGACATCCAGCTTTGCGATAGCCGCCAGATCTATTTTTCTAGTAGCGATATCATAGTACAGCTCCGTAGAGGACATTGCCTTGAAAAAATTCATCAGCAGCACGAGATTAGATTCGCTATCCTCTATCTTCATTGCCTTGAGGCGTTTTTCCAGTTCCGCTTTGCCATTCATAGCGATCTTGCGTTTCTCATCCTTGAGAGATTGCTTGATCACAGAGCGGGCTTTGGCAGTCACTACATAGCTGAGCCAGTCTTCATTGGGGGTTTGCTTATTAGAGGTCAGTATCTCTACCTGGTCGCCGTTGCGCAGTTTGTGGCTCAGCGGCACCAGCTTGGTATTGACCTTTGCGCCTATACATTTTTTGCCGATGGCAGAGTGCACCTCAAAGGCAAAGTCAAGTGCAGTGGCACCCTTGCGGATACGCTTCAGATCACCTTTGGGTGTGAATACAAATATCTCATCACTGAAAAGCTCATACTTGAAATCATTCACCACGTCCAGCGCATTGCCATCTGCGCTGCTCAGTACGGCGCGTATCTTTTCGAGCCACACATCCAGCGCACTATCTGCAGAGCCTTCCTTGTATTTCCAGTGGGCGGCAAAACCCTTCTCTGCGATCTCATGCATACGCTCTGTACGTATCTGCACCTCCACCCATTTTCCGCTATTGCTCATCACGGTCGTGTGCAAAGCCTCATAGCCATTGGCCTTGGGATTGGAGAGCCAGTCGCGCAGACGGTCAGGGCTAGGTTTATAGACATCTGTCAAGGTAGAGTAGACGGACCAGCAGTCGGCCTTCTCGTCCTCAGGCTCTGAGCGTAGTATGATGCGGATAGCAAAGAGATCATATATTTCCTCAAAAGGTACTCCTTTGTTTTTGATCTTGTTATAGATCGAGTAGATAGATTTGGGCCGCCCATAGATATCAAAATCAAATTGCTTCCTCTCCAGCAATTCCCTGATAGGCCTGATGAACTCATTGATAAAACGGGTGCGCTCGCGTTTGGTTTCGGAGAGTTTTCGTGCTATCTCTTTATACATCTCCGGCTCGGTATGCTTCAGCGAGAGATCTTCCAGCTCTGTCTTGATAGCATAGAGGCCCATACGATGTGCCAGAGGTGCATAGAGAAAGAGTGTCTCCGATGCGATCTTGAGTTGCTTCTCCCGCTTGAGCGAGTCGAGCGTGCGCATATTGTGCAGGCGGTCGGCCAGCTTGACCAATATGACCCGTATGTCATCATTGAGCGTCAGCAGCAGCTTGCGAAAGTTCTCTGCCTGCAGCGAGGAGTTCTGATTATTGAGATCAAAGATGCCCGATATCTTCGTGAGGCCATCTACTATCTTGGCGACCTCTTTATTGAAGTGGCGCTCGATCTCCTCCAGTGTGACATCGGTATCTTCTACCACATCATGCAGCAGCGCGCAAACAATCGATGTGACATCCAGGCCCATCTCCTCACTCGCTATCCGGGCTACCTCCAGCGGATGGAGCACGTAGGGTTCGCCGGATTTGCGGCGCATATCCTTGTGACTATCCATGGCCAGCTCAAACGCCTCCCGTATCATCTTCTTTTCCTGGCGAGTAGTATTAGGTCTGAGGGTGCGCAGCAGGGCTCTGTAATGCTTGAGAATGAGCTTATTCTGACTTTCGAGATCTATGACGGGAGCTTGATCCATTATAGCTAATTTAGAGAAAAAAGGTGAGAAGGGCAAGGGTGGCGAACCGGGGTCAGAAAATCAGTAGATCGGGAAACTCAAAATGCAGTAACGGTTTAACTGATCTCCTTATAACTTATAACTTAGCCCCCATGATCATCTCAGCTATAGTAGCAGCAGGCCTGAACAATGAAATAGGTGGCAATGGAGACCTGCTATGGGTGCTGCCGAAGGATATGGCACACTTCAAAAACAAAACCTGGGGGCACCACGTGCTGATGGGTCGCAAGTCTTATGAGGCATTGCCGCCGAAATACCGCCCGCTGCCGGGCCGTCCGAATATAGTGGTAAGCCGCGACCCGGACCTGCGCTATGATGGCTGCAAGAATGTAACCTCTATAGAAGCGGGAATAAAATTTGCCGAAATAAATGGCGAGAAAGAACTCATGATCACAGGCGGTGGTGAGATCTATAGGCTAGCACTGCCTTTCACGGATCGCATCTACCTCACGCGTGTACATGGTACTTTTCCGCAGGCTGATACTCACTTCCCGGAGCTGGATATGAAGGAATGGGAGGAGGTGAGCAAAGAATCTTACCCCGGTGATGAAAAGCATGCATTTGCTTTTGATATCATAGAGCTGCAGAGAAAGAAATAATCGAACTACTCTTCCTCATCATCTCCCTCCTGCCAGCGTGTCACTTTGTCCAGCTCCAGGAGGTAGTCCATGATAGTGGCTACTATCTGATCATTGAAGAAGTAAGCAAAATTATGCGTCCAGAAGGATTCATTCCAGATGATATCCCGGCGGAGCATCAGCTCTCTGATCTCGCCAAAGGAGAGTTTGCCATATTCCTTTTTGTCGGCCGGCACACGCAGCATTTTCTGACGCGCGTCCAGCAGTATGCGGTATCTACCTGACTGCTCCTCTGAGAAGGGATAATGGGCTACCAGCAGATCCAGAAAAAAGTCTGAGTGCTCCAGGATAAACTCCAGCGTCTCCTGAGATTCCTGATACTCATCATTGAAGGTAAAATGCTTTCTATAGAAATCCTGCACCCGGTCGTCTATGATGATGTCACGGGTGGTGATGGACCGCTTCAGGGCGAGCCCTTTCAGAGAACGGGCACGGCTGAGCGCCACATAAGTCTGCCCATGTGCAAAGGCACCAGCACCCATATTGAGCACCATTTTATCAAAGGTAAGGCCCTGGCTCTTGTGAATAGTGATAGCCCAGGATAGCTTGATAGGAAACTGCTCGAATGTACCGACTGTCTCTGTCATGATCTTGCGCTCCAGCCTGTTCCATTTATAGACATTGTTATTCCATGTCTCTCGTGTGATCTTTGAGATAGAGCTATCTTCAAAGATCACTTCTATCTCATCTTCTGCCAGGGCATGGATCTTGGCTATCGTACCGTTGACCCACCGGCGCTTATTGTCTTTGGCGCCCTTCTCGCTCGTGGTATCATTTCTGATGAATATGATCTGTGCACCGACTTTCAGTTTGAGCGTTTCATCTGTAGGAAATTTATCCTTGCCAAAGTCGCCTGTGATATTGGCCCGGTAGGTAAACTCAGGCTGCTGTATAGCGTTTAGTTTACGGTCATTGATATCTCCCGCCAGCTTATTGGTCGTGACGAGTGTGAGTACAAAATCCTGCTCGCGCGGCTCATAGTTGGGGTAGACGCGTTTATTGACAGGCTCCAGATCATCACTGTCTGCCTCTCCTATGCGTATTTTATTGAGAATGGTTTTGAAGTCTTCGTCAGACTGGCGGTGTATCTTTGTAAACTCGACAAACTCAAAGCGAGTCATCTGAAAGCTGGGCGCACTAAAAAAGTAAGGTGTCTTGTATACTTCCTCAAATATCTGCCACTCTGTAGGATCGTCTGTTTTGACCACAGGCGGTAGCTGGAATACGTCTCCTATCAGTACTACCTGCTTGCCGCCAAAGGGTTTGAACGGGTCGCCGCCATTCAGGCGCAGGGAGTGATCTATAGCCTCCAGTATGTCGGCACGGACCATAGACACCTCATCTATCACCAGCATATCCATATTAGCAATGATAGCACGCCGCGGATTGTACTTGTGAAATCGGGTGATCTCCTGGTCTCTGGGCAGCAGAGGCCGGAATGGCAGCATGAAAAGAGAATTGATAGTCGTCCCACCCACATTGATGGCGGCGATACCTGTATAGGCTGCTATCACTATATTTTTCCGGGAATTTTGCGCCAGAAAATGCAGGAAGGTAGACTTGCCGGTACCAGCCTTGCCTGTGATAAAGAAATTGCCATGGGTATGCTCCAGCTTATTGAAAAGCTCACTGATAAAAGGATCATCAAGGTAGCCTTGGGGGATAGTGATATAGCGATTAAACTGCCCCTGCTGCACAGGAGCGGCGGGCGGCTGCACCTCTCCTGAAACTATAGCTGCTATGGCAGCGATATCGTCTCTCACTATACTGAATGGATCCGATACCTTAAACTCATATTGATTGCGCGGATTGGCAAAGGCGCGGAAGATCTGATTGCAGTGCTGCACAAAAGCAGGATGGCTGCGCAAAAGATCGAAATGAGCAGTAAGGTCAATACCGGCTCTGAGAAAAATATTGATGCCCTCGCTGACTATGATCGAATTGTCTGCTTTGGGCCGGGCACTGTGATCGAGGTAAAACTGCTGAAACCCTTTAGCCGAATCGCCACGGGATGAAAGACCGAAATAGAGCGTGCGTGCTTTGAAATAGTTGAAACGGGTTTTGCCATCTCGCGTCACAAACCAATCAGACGAGCGAAACTGCTCCTCCCACTGTATGAGCAGTTCCCCTGCCTTCATAGCTGCTGCACTATATTAATACTGAGTAAGTGTAACTGTGCACTGACGGTCTACACCGCCCGAGACATAATCCACATTCAGCGTGATACGACCATAGCCATTCACAGACTGATATGTACCGGTACCTGTCACCTCAGCGATACCAAAGTTCTGGTCAGGAATACCAAGCGTGACGCCTTGCTTGCTGGCATCAGAGAAGATATCTACCTCTATAGACTGACCGAATAGATTATTAAACCAAAGCTTATTAGCTATGTAGGGATCGGCTGTCACATAGATGCTGTATGAGGACGAGCCGCTACATGGGTCGCTGACCGTAAAATTATGGAGGTATTTGGTAGCACTGAGGGTCTTGCAGCTATCACCTTCGTATCCATTTGGGCAAAAGCAATAGCCATTATTGCACGCAGTGCCGTAATCACACACCCCACATTTCTTTTTGCATCCCGCAGCCGAAATTATTATGATAAAAAGGCTGAAAAAAACGAGGGTCCGTGACTTCCTTGACATGGCGTGTATTATTTTCGATAAAAATATAAAAAGCGCGCTTAGGCTTTGGTATTCTTTACCGAGGGACTAGGCGGCTCTACAGACAAAAAACCCACACCATGAATGTGAGATATATACTCCTGCTGCTACTGTGTGCTACTACACTTGGCGCTTCAGCTCAGCAAATGAGGAAGCATAAGCATGTGACACCGCTACCACCATTTGATAGCGTGCCTGCCCCGCCGGCGCCGGACTACAGCCAGCAGCAAAACTGGGCTGCGCTACCATTCCGTCTCGATGCGGCGGATGCAGTACCACACGGCATAGCAGCTGTGCCGGATAGCGCCAAGCAGATAGATGTCTTCTACATACACCCTACTACCTATCGCAATGGCCCTACCTGGAATGCGGATGTGCGCGATGCTAAACTGAATAAAGTAGTGGATAAACGACCCGTGAAATACCAGGCTTCTGCCTGGAATGGATCTTGCCGTGTCTATGCACCACGCTACCGCCAGGCTATCCTGCGTTCCTTTTTCATACAAGATAAACCTGATGGCAAGGAGGCGCTGGACCTGGCATATACAGATGTGCGGAACGCGTTTCAATATTATCTGGACCACTACAACCATGGCAGGCCGATAGTGATAGCCTCTCACTCGCAGGGCTCCTATCACGCGCGCAGGCTACTCAAAGAGTTTTTTGACAAAGAACCCTTGCGCAGCAAACTGGTATGCGCCTATGTAGTAGGCTTCCCGGTTTTTGAGAAAGAGTATAATAACCTAAAGCAATGCAATGACGAGACGCAGACCGGCTGTATCGTCTCATGGGCCTCCTACCGCGATGGATTTGAACCAGTGGGCATGGAAAAATTTTATGGTGATGCGATCTGTACCAATCCCGTGACCTGGCGCAATGACTCCACCTGCAGTCTCGTGACGGAACATAAGGGGATGGTTCTTTTTAACTTTAATAAGGAGCTGCATCCCAAAACTACTGCGCGCATCCACAAAAATATACTATGGGTAAATGTGGATGCACCACTGGCCAGAAAGTATGATAACCTGCATATAGCGGATATCAATCTTTTTTGGGAAGATATACGCGAGGATATACGCAAACGAGAAGGCTACTATTGGAAACACTGATCAAGGCCGGCAGTCAGTCTTTGGTCTAAAGATCAATGTAAATAGATCATGTTCGTTGCTAGTTTGCTCATTATCCCGTAGCATTGTGACAAAACAATCCTGATGAGCGACTCACAACTGGGCGTAGGATCCCGCATAGAACATCCCAAATATGGCAAAGGTGTAATCGTAGACATGGACGCTTCCTACTACAGCATCTGGTTTAGAGATGGTGGCTCTACCCGCGGTATAGACCGGGAGTACGATGGCCTACAGGTACTGGAGAAAGTGGAAAGCGACCAGACTCCGTTTACCATGGCAGATATAGAGGCAGCACTGGAGAAGGTACTGGATCGCAAAGCGGCCGTATCTGAAAACATTGCACTCGGTGCTAAATGGACCGGAGGCACTTTGGTCCTCAAACCCGGCAGCACAGATGTACAATCGAAAGAAATGCCTATAGATACATTCTTTCATAAAATAGTAATGGTACGTGACCGCCTGCGTGTATTGGAGCAAAATATCAATGCTCATAAGGTACTGACTGACGAAGAAAAGGTAGACCTGCAGCAATATATCACACGTATTTATGGCTCGCTGACCAGCTTTAATGTACTTTTCAAGTATACCGAAGATCAGTTTAAAGGATCGGGCAAGGGAGAGTGATCTATCAGGTGATCGGGTAATATATACACGTTACAATCCACTGATACTAAAATAAAATGGGCTAAGTCAATCTCATATTGCGCTTAGCCCATTTTGTATTTATCAGATCATGCGTCTATGATCTCCGTGTCATCTTATAATTTGGTATCATCCACTTTGTCCAGCCATGACCTCACCTCGGTGATCACAGGCTGCACGGTGCTCGGCTCGAACGGATTATTGAGGTTGGCTAGTTTCACCAGGTCGAGGAATGATTTGCTGCCACCGGCCTTGCACAGGGTCAGATAGTCAGGCCAGGCTGTTTTGTCTCCCTTCTGCGCCCTGCTCCAAAACTGGAGCGCACATATCTGCGCCAGACAGTAGTCTATGTAGTAGAACGGGGAACGGAAGATATGGCCCTGACGTTTCCACAGGCCGCCGCCCTCGAGATACGCATTGCCATCATAATCTACATAAGGCCTGTATTTGCGGTCTATATCGCGCCATACCTCATCGCGCTGTTTTGGCGTGAGATCGGGATTCTCATACACCACGTGCTGAAACTCATCTACCGCAACACCATATGGCAGGAAAAGCATGGCAGAAGAGAGATGAGAAAACTTATACTTCTCCGTGTCCTGCTTAAAGAAAAGGTCCATCCACGGCCAGGCGAAGAACTCCATGCTCATAGAGTGAATCTCGCATGCCTCATAAGTAGGCCAGAGATATTCCTCTATACTGTTATTGCGGCTCTGGTAGCACTGAAAGGCGTGGCCTGCCTCATGCGTGAGCACATCTATATCGTGAGAGGTACCATTGAAATTGGAAAAGATAAAGGGCGCTTTGTATTGAGAGAAATGCGTGCAATAACCTCCCGCCTGCTTATTCTTCTTATTATTCAAATCCATGAGGTCGTAGTCCATCATGAAGTCAAAGAACTCTTTGGTCTCAGGAGATAACTCACTGTACATCTTTTTGCCATTCTCTACTATCCACTCAGGAGAACCCTTTGGGGTGGCATTGCCCGAGAGGAAGTTGAGTGGTATGTCGTAGTACTTCAGCTTGTCCAGCCCGAGGCGGCGGCGCTGACGCTCGCGGAGTTCATTGGATAGTGGTACTACGTGGTCGAGTACCTGCTGGCGAAACTTTACTACGTCTTCAGCCTTATAGTCCGTACGCAGCATGCGATCGTATCCGAGCTCTACAAAGTTTTTGTAACCCAGCTTATGGGCGATCTTAGTGCGGGTTTTGACCAGCTTATCGTAAATGGTATCAAATTCATCTGCATTCTCTGCCCACCACTTGTATTTAGTAGTGGCGGCTTCCCGGCGTGTCTCCCGGTCCGTGCTTTGCTCAAACGGCTCTACACCTGCCAGGTTGTACTTCTCTCCGCGAAACTCCAACTCTGCTGTGGCTACCAGCTTAGAATATTCTGTACCGAGGCGATTCTCCTCCTGCATGTCACTGATCACCGCCGGACCAAAACTCCTGACACTGGTAGCAGCGATATCAAATATCTGTTTGCCAAATTTCTTTTCCAGCTGAGCTTTGAAAGGAGAGTTATTCAGAGACTTATAGAACTGGATATTGAGATCACGAAAGATAGGTTCGGTATTATCAAAAAACTCCTGCTCCGTCTCATAAAAGACATTAGAGGTGTCTATAGAGTTGCGCACAGTAGCTATGCTGCCGGCAGTCTGAAACTCTGCTTTCAGATCATTGATCTTATTGATCACGTTTTCCTGCTCCTGGGCATCTGCTGCTTTGTCAAACTGCCGGAGGAGCCCCTGAAATTCAGTCTGCACTTTCTCAAGGTCCGGCCTGCGGTATTCTATCTCGGAAAATTTTTTCATCACATTAATTTATAAGTATGCAAATATACTGCTAATAAGGCATTTTGATACATAGCTACATATGCCAAAAATGCTATTTTCTTACTCCTCACTGCCTGCATTCAATCTTAGGCGCGCACTATTCCAGTAGGTGGCTATCATTCTGATAACCAATACAACCGACAATGAAAGACACGCCACACAAGCCAGGTTTATTTCATCAAAAAAATATCGGAACAGTGGATCCACCTCCTCAGGCGCCAGCGGACGGATAGGTGTGCCCATAGCCTCTATGGTAAATGAATCATAAATATGCATGAACTCCTGTAGCCGCCTCAGCACATAGACAAAGAAATTGATATTGAATACGGCGAGCAGAAATTTCACCCAGGCGGGACGAAGCACAAAGGTAGTCTTTAACAATACAGAATACCTGAAATATGTCAGCGCCATGACTATAAGTGCGCCGTTGATCCAGAAGGGCTTGAAATACAATTTAGAAGTGAGCGGTAGCATGACGATCACCGCCACTACCGCGCTGAGGAGCCACCAAAGGATTTCCTTGGCCACTTCCAGAAGGATATATTGTGTACCGCCTCTACTCATGATAAGCGGCGGCAAATGTAACGTAAAAAACCAGACCTGGGCGGGCTAGATCAGGTCGCGGGCCTTGAGCTCGAGATATTTGTTTATAGTATTGACCGTCAGCTGCTCCGGCGGGGTCAGCACACTATGTATGCCATGTACCTTCAGCTCCTTTATGATCTGTCTCTTCTCATAGGCAAATTTCTCGGCTATCGCCTTTTGATATATCTCCTCTGTATCCCTGGCCGGGTGCTCTATAAAATCCCTCAGCTCTGTATTCTCAAAAAAGATAGCCACTACCAGATGATTGGCCGCCAATGAGCGCATATATTTTAGCTGCCGGTGCATACCTTGCAGCGACTCAAAGTTGGTATAGAGTAAAATAAGGCTGCGCTGTGATATCTTCTGCAGGATCGTGGCGCTGAGCAATTCAAAATTGGAGTCAAGGAAGTTAGTTTTCTCTCGGTAGAGCGCCTCTTGTATCTTGCTGATCTGTGCGCCCCGGCTATCTGCGGGTAGCAAGGCATTCACTTTTTGAGAGAAAGTGACCAGCCCGGGCTTATCGCCTTTCTTCAGCGCTATATTAGAGATGACCAGAGACGCATTGATAGCATAGTCGAGCAGGGTCATTTTTTCAAACGGCATCTTCATGAGCCGGCCTTTGTCTACCACGCAGTAGACGTGCTGGCTTTTCTCATCCTGAAACTGGTTTACCATCAGCTGATTTTTGCGTGCTGTGGCTTTCCAGTTTACGGTACGGTAGTCATCGCCCTTCACATATTCACGTATCTTCTCAAACTCCATGCTGTGGCCTATGCGACGGATTTTTTTCAGGCCATAGTCGCTGAGCCTGTTGGGAAAGGCGAGCAACTCATACTTTCGCATCTGAAGAAAAGAAGGATAGACTGCTACTGTTTTTTGTGCATCAAAAATATAGCGCCTCGATACCAGACCGAGAAAAGTATATGCATAAACATTGACCCCTCCAAAACTATACTCGCCACGCTCCACCGGTCTGAGGTGATAGCTGACCGTGCGCTCCTGCCCGGACGGCACCTGTGCATAAAAGAGTACATCGCGCCGCTGAAACTGATGCGGTATCTCATCTATCACATCCAGGGAGATGGCAAAGGGATAGTGATTTTCCAGGAAAATTTTGATCTCATTCTCATCCCCGTTTGAGAGCCGGTCGGGAGGGACACGAGTGCCGTAGATGCCCTGGCGACGCTGATAGAGCAGCAGGATATCCAATAGTACAGTAATGCCAAATGCGGCCAGTAAACACTGCGAAGCGAAGAAAAATACCGGTACAGATGCGCTCACACAAAAGCACACAACTATAACTCCCAGTGCTATATAGAGCCTCGGCCGCAGATAGAGCGAGCGCAGGAATCGGATCATGCCTTTATCTAGGTATCTCTATATTTTTCATGAAGTTCTCAATCACCTGATTGGCTGAGACACCTTCCATTTCTTTTTCAGGTGTCAGCACGATACGATGTCGCAGCACAGGCTTGCTGGCAAAAATAATATCGTCGGGCGTCACAAAGTTTCGGCCACGTATGGCAGCCATAGCCTTAGAAGCGCTGAGCAGCGCGAGAGAGGCACGCGGTGAAGCGCCGACATATAGATCCGGATTGTCTCGTGTCCGGGCTATGATACGGGCTATGAACTCTACGAGCTTTGCCTCTATATATACCTTACGCACCTCTATCTGATACTTTTTGAGCTCTGCTGCAGTGAGCACGGCATTTATCTTTTTGAGATCATTCATACCTCCCCGCTCCTGAAAATCTGTAAGGATCCTGACCTCCTGCTCCAGTGTGGGGTAGCCTACTTCTATTTTGTATATAAAACGATCCAGCTGCGCCTCCGGCAGGCGATAGGTACCTTCGTGCTCTATTGGGTTTTGCGTAGCGAAAACGATAAACGGCTCGCTCATCATGTGCGTCGTGCTGTCTATGGTCACCTGACGCTCCTCCATCACCTCAAAGAGGGCAGCTTGCGTTTTGGCAGGCGCACGGTTGATCTCATCTATCAGGATGATATTGGAGAAAATGGGGCCGCGGCGAAACTCAAACTCTGAAGATTTGAAGTTAAATATATTGGTACCCAGGATATCACTCGGCATGAGGTCGGGCGTAAACTGGATACGCGAAAAATCCGCCGATATGCAGCGTGCAATGATCTTTGCGCTCAGGGTTTTGGCTACACCCGGTACGCCCTCTATCAGTACGTGCCCATTGGACAAGATAGCAGTAATAAGCAGGTCTATCATGCTATCCTGACCCACTATGATCTTGCGTACCTCATCCTTGACCCGGGCTACTGCATCACGCAGGGCATCCAGATCATGCGGCGGAGCAGGAGTGTAGTTTTGCTGTATCTCTTCCATATAGTTGTTTTTATTTATTGATCAATCCTGAGTCATTATAAAATTTCTCGAGGGCAGTATTAAATTCAATCAGTACCCCTTCTGTGATATGACGGCCGCGTATGATGTCCCGATCGAAAATGTCAAAAACATCATTGATAGTTTCGATATCCACATTGCTCTTGTATGCCAGTCTGCTACGAAATATGGAGCCTGTATCACCAGTAGGCAGCATGTAGTACTGCCTGATACGCTGCAGAAGGTAAGTCATTTTTTTGATGGCTATATCCCGGTGGTCTTTCTGCTGATAGTACAAGGTGCCGACGGTACGGGTAAACTTCAATGAAAGATTGGCCGGCGGCTGTAGTATAGGTATGATACGCTGTAGCCTCTTGCCTGCAAAAACCATATACATGATAGCACTGACAATAGCTAAATAGAGGGCCCAGCGGTAGGCTGGGACAGATACTATAAACCTAAAAGGTGAAGAAGCCCGGTCTCTGTGATAAGGTTTATAAAATTGATCCCAGTAGATATCGCCATCAGGTAGCCTGCTGAGACACGCGGCCACGTACTCATTATTATTGCGCTTTAGCATATTATAGTTAGTAAAAGCGAGAGGAATAAGATGAATAAGAAAAGCTCCCTGACCGAAAGGAATTTTCGCAAAGTTAGCCCTGCCATGCAGGTCTAGCCCCAGTGTGAGACGAGGCCTTGCCACGACCGATTGGCGGGGAGCATCCATCTCCTCACCCAACAGATTAGCACGGGGATCAGCGTCTTTCATCCAGCGTGCTACAGCCTCATCTTTGATCCTGAATGTATCCTTGCTGTAATTTAAGTCTGCCAGCCTGGTCAGATATCCAGTGGAGTCCGCGCTGAGTATGTCCATCTCCTCTTTGATCTCTATACCGAGCGTATCAGCGAGCAGCTGAGGTATATGGTCTGCGGCGATAAAGACGTTATTGCCCGCAGCTGCGAAGGCAGTCATTTTCCGCACATCCAGGTCAGAGGCACTGAGATCTCCTGTCACTATCAGATAGCTCGCTCCGCTATCCTCGCCTCGCTCCATAAAATTATAAAAACTATAGTCTGCAGTCTCTATACGGCCATGGGGGAAAATATCCTTCAGCCGCTCATATAGTATAAAACTACCATAGGGTATCTTGTCTTTGCTATCAAAAGTAGGTACCCACACGACTTTATCTGGAGTGAGCCTGGCCAACACTATCAGTCCGGCCAAAATCAACACTAGTGCTACATATGCTCCTTTACCCTTCATAGCGCCACCTGCTCCTGTATCAACGTATAAAAAGTAGTCAGTGCCGCCTTTGAGTCATCATAATGCTGCTCGGTCACCGCATTATTGCCGTACCATACATTCTCAAAATCGTCAGTGGCCATGAGAAATGCCGCCCTGAGCCTGTCTCCGCTCAGCTCATGGTAGTAATCCATATTCGTTTTGCCAGGACGCCAGCGTATCATCTGCCTGTCAGTCATCATTTGCAGGGCCTTCAGATATTGATAGCGCACTGCCAGGCGCCACTGCCGCTCTGCAGTAGCCTGGGCTATGAGCTGATCCATATCCATTTCCGCTATATCCTCTTCTACGATACCTGTGGTGAGCACTGCTCGGGGACCACCTACCAGCAATCTGCGTATATCTATACCGGCAAGATTAAGAATGATGGCTACTATCGCAAAGATCAGCAAGCCGTAAAAGATCACCTTTGTGATCGTTACTTCACCGCCTTCTCCAAGTGTTTTTTCGAGCCATTCGGAAATTTTATAGTGGATCCATTGCCAGATCGTCATTTGCTGCGGAGGGGTCTCTATCTCATAGATAAATTCTTTCTGGCCTGCATATTTTCTAAGCGCATCCCGGTCAAAATTTCTGCCGGCGTATGTAGTGGAGTCCTGAGCCCGCACAGCAAAAAACATCAGCCACAAGACTAAGACCGTGCAGAAATGATAAAATAAAGGCAAGCGGGAGGGACGATTCACCTGTAGTAGTCGTTTGAGTCTTTATCAGTACCTATATTCTCGATCTCCTGCAGCAATGTGGTGCCATCTTTTTTCTCCACTAGGCTATAATATTGGATACAGGTGGCAATGGCCGTAACAGTAGTAGTGACAATAGAGCCAAACTGCGATAGCCCCATGGCTACCCTATCTGCTGTACCCATCCCAAAATCCAAGCTACCTGAACGGACAGATGTAAAGGCTTTCATAAAATTTAATATCATGGCCGGTATCTGAAAAACAGCCCCCGCAAAACCTCCGATAAGACCTGCAACAAATAAGATCAGAAGAGTCCACCAAAAATTGCTACGAACGAGATAAAAGCAACGTGACATGGCAGGCCCCAGCGGTAGCTGCTCACGGATGTATACTATACTTAAAAAACTAAGTGGTACGGCAATATAACCGGCTCCTGCAAACAAGACCACCGCACCCAGAAAGAGCAAAGCAGTGGCATGGATCGAAATCAAAGCAAAAACAAACAATCCGCATATGCCCGCTACCACCAGCATGATGAGCAGTACCTGTAGGTAAAGGACGATCATCCTGCCCGCATGCTCACGCATGCCTCTGAAAATATCCGTGTGATCTATCCGACCATCTTCCGACTGCTCTACGGCCAGAAAAGTACTGATAAATAAGAGATGTATGACTAAAGCACCCAATGCGATAATCATAATACCGGCAAAGCCTAATCCACTCATAGCACCCATGCGAGACAGGTTTCGCATAAAGTTGGTACCCATGGCAAATGATGTCATAGCGCTGGAGTAGACAAATGAGCCGACCAGATATATCGGGGCTACCAGAGTGAGCAATACATAGCCATACTGCCGGAAATAATCCCGTGCAAAAGCCAAAGTATCATTGATAGCATCGGTAAAATGACGCACCTTAAATAAGTGAAATCTCTGCTGCTCCATATTTTTTTGCGAGTTGCTGTGGATAGATAATAAAGTACCAGATGATAAAAGCGATAGAAGATCCGATGACTATGATATGGACTGATGGCGGCATCTGATGATATAGGCGGGTAATGAAACTCTCTATAAAACCTGCAGTGATAAAAACAGGCACAAGCCCCACCACAATTTTAAGGCTACGTTTGCCGGCTTCGACCAATGCATCCTGGCGGGAATAGGTGCCGGGAAATAAAAGACTATTGCCCAAAACGATACCTGCACCCCCTGCTATCACGATAGCAGAAAGCTCAAGTGCTCCATGTAGAAATATAGCAGAAAAGGACGTCCAAAAAAGATCCCTTTCATAAAAAAAATATTGGAAAACACCTACCATGATGCCATTTCTGAAGAGCTGATAGTATGACCCCAGTGAAAAGAAAATGCCCTCCACATAGGTGATAAACGATACCATGATATTATTGCTGGAGATAGCGATAAACATACCTGTACGGTGCATGGAATCATACACCGCCATCGGGTCGCCTTTGCGAATATTCTCTAAAGTCATATCGACATAGCTATCGCCTAATATAAGCCTGACGAAATCCTCATCATGTGCGGCTGAAACTACGCCGATAGCTATGGAAAGAAGAAAGAACAACAAGGAATAAAGCAGCTCTTTATGACTCCGCGAAACTGCATATGGTACTTCGTATCTCCAGAAAGCAACGAAACGGCTACGGCGTTCACTTTTGGTTTGATATATCCTGCGGTGAAAGTGAGCAGTGAGCTCATTGAGATATTTTGTGGTATTGCTGCCAGGGTAGAAAGTACGTGCATAAGAGAGATCATCCTGCAGGCTGAGATACAGGTCAGAGAGCCGGTCGGGAGAGAGTGCTTGCCGGTTTTTGATGATCTGGTCAAACTGCTCCCACTTTTCCGCATTTTGCTTTATAAAAGCGATTTCTCTCAAGGTTTTCTGTATTTTCGTTACTAATGTAAGATTTACATTTAATATTTATGCAAAACGGCTATGAGCGACAATTCTTTCAGCATCAGCACTTCGCAAAACGTTACTATCCAATATGAGGTGGCTGGTTTGGGAGAGCGGATATTGGCCAGGATCCTCGATGGCCTGATTAAAGCAGGCTACACTTTTGGTCTTATATTGATTGTACTGATACTGAAAGATTCCCAGGATGCGGCTATAGCTATTGCAGTTATCCTTGCATTACCACTTTTATTTTATACACTTCTTTTTGAGACGATGATGCAGGGGCAGACGCCCGGCAAAAAATTTCGCAAGATAAAAGTAGTACGGATAGATGGCGACCAGGCCACATTTGGCGCATACTTTCTTCGTTGGCTATTTCTCCTGATAGATCTTCACATATTGTATGGTATCATAGGAGTACTATGTATAGCTATCAATAAAAAGGGACAACGCCTCGGTGATATAGTAGCTGAGACAACGGTGATAAAAGAAAGCGATACGGTATCTCTGCGTGATACCATCTATGAGAAACTTCATTCCACTCACGTGATAACATATCAAGAAGTAACTAAACTCACGGCTGAGGATGTAGCACTCATAAAGAAAGTACTGAATACACCCGAGTATCTGGATAACTATGATATGGTATATACACTCACAAATAAGATACAGGCCAAGATGGATATCACCCGCTCAGAGACTTTCCCTCAGACCTTTCTCGAAACTGTGATCAAAGATTACAATGCGCTACACGATGCCTAGTCTCTGCTAGAAGCCCATTTCTACTTTCACCTCAGCGATCGCCGCCAGCAGCGCCTTTACATCCTTTGCATATAGCCTGCCTATATTGCCGATACGGAAGCAATTGGCTTTGGTCAGTTTGCCGGGATAGATGATATAGCCACGGTCATTTAGCTTATTGTAAAATATTTTGAAGTCAAATGCCGCACTCTCCGGGTAGTGATAGGAATTGATAATATACCCCTGTTTATTGCGACTCAGGTATTCCTGGAATCCAAGGGCGCTCATACCCTCTGCCAGCGTATTGAAATTATTCTGATAGCGGGCGGCGCGGGCGGATACACCGCCCTCCTCGTCCAGCTCGCGCATTGCCTGGCGGAAAGCCAGTAATGCATGGGTGGGTGGTGTAAAACGAAACTGGCCGTCATTTTCCAATCCTATCCACTGAGCGTACATATCCAGTACCAGCGTATCGGCCTGGCCCTGGCATTTGATCAGGCTATCCCTCTGCGCTATCACAAAGGAGAAACCGGGTACGCCCTCGATGCATTTATTGGAAGAAGAGACCAGAAAATCTATATGGCATGCTGCTATATCTACCGGTACGGCACCAAAGGCACTCATAGAGTCTACCAAGTAGCGGACGCCATATCTCGCCGCCAATGCACCAAACTGATCTATAGGATTGAAAATACCACTAGTAGTCTCGCAGTGTACGATGATCATATGCGTGAAGCTGCCTCCGGCGAGTAGTTCCTCTGCCCGCTGCAGATCTGGTATCTGGTCCTCATCACAGGCCAGTACCTCATATGGTATCTTATGGATAGAGGCGATCCTAGCTATGCGATCTCCATATGCGCCATTTATCAGCACGAGGAGTTTGCCATCTTTGGGGACGGCGGAGGATATCATAGCCTCCACGCCAAAGGTACCAGAGCCCTGTATAATAACCGTCTCATAGCCTGCCTCCTTAGACACTCCACCAAGCGCCAATAGCTGCTCACGTATTTCTTTCACTGTATTGATAAAAGATGTATCACGTGACCCGAGGTCATGAAGCATGGCCTCCTTGACAGTCAGGCTCGTGGTGAGGGGGCCGGGTGTGAAAAGCAATTTATCCATGGTGTGCAAAGGAAATAATTAATCGTTATGGTAATAAAAACAGAGCCGCCCATAAAGAGCGGCTCGCTGAATATAAATAAGGGTTTGCTTATTCTATCACGATGTTACCGGATATAGACTTATCAGCGCTTCTCAATGTCAGGTGATACATACCTTTAGCCTGGCCTCTGAGATCCAGTGGATATAGACGATCGATGGCCGGCATTTCATCCATTAGTACCACTCTACTCAGATTATCTGTGACATAGACAGAGACCTCACCCTGTAGCTGCGTACAAGAAACCATGAAGTAGCCACTGGCAGATGGATTTGGTATGACTCGTATCATGGCATTGTCTGTCACGTCATTGACACCAGTCAGGTCACAAAGTCCTATTTCGCACAGCCACGAGCGGCCATCGAGGGCCCATGCAGTTTGATTTTCAGGGCGTATACCGCTACCATAGATCAGGTGGTGAAGTGCTGTAATAGCTATATCTACCTGTACCGGAGACTGGTGCTGGAGAGCGGTATCAGGCTTGGTAATAGGATATGCCAGAAAGGTCCCTGGGTCTGGCGGTGTATTGTGGGCAGCGTTTTGGGGGCCTGATACCTGCAGGTGTACTCCGCGGTCAGAGTTGGCTATCCACCAGATGTGGCGCTCCTCATAGCTCACACCGCCATGCCAGGTACCGGTACCACCGTGGTCGGTAGTGACCAGGACCAGCCAGTCCTCCTGTGCGTATGTAGGACGTGAGCGCATAGCCTGAAGTATCTTGCCTATCTGGAAATCTATACTATCTATAGCATGTGTGTATGCCGGATTGTTTGGGTTGAAGCCAGAGCTATGGCCTGTCAGGTCCACTTTGTCAAAATAAGTAAACAATACATCTACATCAGGGTCCTGCACGAGCTGAGATGCGGCAGCACCTGTACCCTGGGTATAGCCATCCGTACCGATGATCTTCTGGTCCCAGCCATCGTTATACACGTTATTGCTCATCGGTGCCCACTCTGTATATTGTATACATTTGAACGTTGTGTCTATTTCCTTGGCGTGAGTAGGAAAGTATGGATATTGATTGTAGTTGCTACCGCCATAGGTATTGCCGGTCACTCCGTGTTTCTCGTGATAGACGCCTGTCATAATACTCGACCATGACGGGCCTGACACTGTGATGTCCAGGTGCCATGAGTCGAGTGTATAAAAACCCGTGTTGCAGAGGCCAAGAAGATTAGGGGCATGACCCGAATCCATCTCTTGCTTCAGCGCATCAGCACGGCAACCATCTATACCGATGATCAATACTTTGCGCTTGTGCCCCCCGTGGCCGGCAAACGCTGACACCACAGCGAGCAGGCAAATAAGAGTAAGTGTAATTTTGTTTTTCATGTCATTATTATTTAGTAGTTTATGATGCTTTATAGTTCGTACCTGAAGCCTACCTGGCCCCGCTGCTTATAGACCTCTACTCTCAGTGGCCTGTTGGCGTTTCCTACATACTCTTTGTAAGTCCAGTTGAGCAAGTTGTTTACCTCAAAGTATACAGAGAAGTGCTTTTTAAAATCATACGATATCTGAAAATCCATAGAGTACTGTTCGCCCATAAAAATGTCAAAGTCCCGGTCTTTGTGTATCAGCTCACCGTTGGTACTATTAGGCAGCGTAGCCAGGTTTAGCTCCAGCAGGAATGGGCTATTGTAGTTGAGCGCCAGTGCAGCTTTGACACCATATTTCTCATACAGTAGGGAAACATTATAGAGCAGTGGGCTCTGCTCGGACATAGCTTGTGTCTTTGGCCGCCCGGCTACGTGCATACGTGAGTAGGAGTATGTGATATTGGCCCCGATGCCAAAGCCTGACGCAAACCGAGGGAGAAAATCAAACTTGCGCTTGATCTCTGCCTCCACACCTACCACCCAGGAATCTGCATTGCCGTAGCTCTTTGTGACAAAATAAGTGAGGGGATCTATACCGCCTGTAGACGTGACGATAATGTGATTTACGATATACTTGCCGTAAGTGCTGAGCGTGAGAAGGCCCTTATTGCCCCAGAAGTATTGATAACTCAGATCAAAATTGTGGGAGTAGGACGGCTTCAGGTTAGGATTGCCTTTGATGTACAGATAGTCCTGATATTTAATGAGGGGTGCGCCGGGTTTTGTTTCCTGAAAATTTGCCCGGTGAAAGGTACGTGATATAGCAGCACGCAGGTTCATCTTGTCATTGATCCTGTAGTTCACATTCAGCGCGGGGAGGATAGATAAATAGTTCTGCCTGGTAAATGAATCTACGACGGGCTGATAGGCATGCATCTGAGAATCATAAGGGTCTATACCGTACTGTGGCAGCGATGAGAAATTGAGATCCAGTGCATGCTCATACAGATGTGTGTGCTCTATCCTGAGACCACCTACTATATTCCACCTACCTATAGTAGCATCCACCATAGCATAGCCTGATAGTTGTGTCTCCTTATAGTCGTATGTCGACCCGACCCAGTACGGATATTGCTCATTAAAGGAATCAACATAATGGTTGATCATCTTTGAGTTTCCCCATCGCTCCATATCTGCTATGAAATTATTTAGCTGATCCCTGGTCATATTTGGTACGTCCAGATTGGCATAGTTGCTACCATACTTAGAGAGAAAATCTTTCCAACGCGATGGCTGCGTGGCAAACATGTTGAGGAAGTAGTCCTTTGAGTTTTGACCTTTGTTAGGATTTTGTGTCCACCAGTGGAATCCTAGCTTACGCTCACCTTGCTTATAGCGTCCCTTCACGCCGAGCTGCAGGATCACCTTGGGTGCTATCTCATACTTTGAGTCTATAGATAGTACGCCTGGATCTACCTCGTAGGTATAGTTTGTCTCCAGCCGTGCTTCGAGAAATACAAGCGTACTGGCATTAAATGGCTAGAGGGGCTTAGGTTGAATATTAGTCCAATGGTCGCCGTGTCCATACGGATTATCTATATCCAGCAACTTAGAGCTAGACCAGAGTGGATTTTTAGGATCGTACGGTGCATTAGGATCATACTTAGTACCGTTCTGTAAGATTGGGTCAACATCAGAGTAGATGACCGGCGTCTTATTGGTAAAGATAGCTTGGAAATATCCATCTCTTGGATTGGCAGGGTCCTGTTTTGGTGAGCCGTAGAAGAAGCGATTATAGTAAAAAGAGTACTTGACATTGATCTGCAGCTTAGATGTAGGTTTGATCTCTAAACCTATGTTCCCACCAAAAAGCTGACGATTGAGCAATCCGTGGATAAACTGCGGCTGTACAGTTGTACCTTCTCCGGATGCATAAGTGTAGGACATTTTATTCTGGTACTTATTATCCCACATGAGGCCAGTCATACCCTTAAAGGCCAGTTTGACCTTTGGCGATATCTGCCAGTCAAAACCCGCATTAGTGCCGAAGTTCGTCCTGTTGCCGGAATAATCTTTCAGGTCATAGCGATTGATGGCATGGTTAAAGTTGTTTCCGTAGATCAGCTTGTAGGCATCTACTTCATAGAAATTCTCACGTACCGTAGCATTGACCACATATTTAAACTTGCCATCTTTAGTCACGTCTCCCCACAGCAGGTTCAGGTTGCCTGTAGGTTTCTTAGAGAGCAGGTTAAACCCCAAGCCAGAATTTAAAACGAAAGTCCTTTTGTCTACCGGCTCCTTGAGAATAAAGTTGATACTGCCCCCCACATTGTCCCCCTCCATATCGGGTGTCACAGTCCGTGTCACCTCTATACGGTCTATCAGATCTGCGGGCAGCACCTCAAACTCAAAAGAGCGGGACGTATTTTCCTCGTCAGCTACAGGCAGACGGTCTCCGCTGATGAGGGTTGAAGTCCAGTCCACAGGTGTACCACGCAGTGATACATAGCCACCCTCACCTTTATTCGTATGTATGGCTACACCCGCTACACGCTTTAACGCATCTGCGGCATTTTTATCCGGTAGCTTCTTGATGTTTTCCGAAGATATCACAGTAACTACACGCTGCGAATTCTTAGTCATGTCTATAGCCTGTGTCTCTGAGCCTTGTCTGTGTTTGCCTTTCACGGTGACTTCGCTCAGATTTGTGTTGTCAGCCTGTAGCTGTATACTGCCGACATTTAGTGGCGCAGCGTCATGGACAGTGACAGATAGTTTCTTCTTTTGATAGCCCAGATATGAGATGACCAGGATGTATTTGCCAGGTGCTACTTCATGGATAGTAAAGTGGCCTTTCTCATCGGCTGTACTACCAGTGGTGGTGCCATCTATGATCACTGATGCACCCGGCAGAGGCTCTTTGCCATCAGCTACGCTACCTGTGATGCTGCTTTGGGCGTAGGCTGCAGAAATGCTTAAAAAATACCAGAAAACAAGGGTAAAATACTTTCTCAACAAGGTGGTTTTTGGGGACGGCCAAAAGTATTCCCACTTTGTTATTACATCTATATAGAAACATTAAGAGAAAATTAATCAAGTACTCCTCGGGATGAGATTATGGTTGTTGCCTGAAATATCTCCAGCACCAGATAATAGAGATCAATGCTACTATACCTAAAATATACAACCACTGAGACATTAGCCCCAGTCCACAGAAATAGACCGCGATTATGGTGCCATATATAAGGCGGATATTCTCTGATATCAAGACCCACTTTTTGCTCTCCATGATCCCGCCCCAGTCTATAATAGTATGCCAGAGTAGCAAGGCACCTATCCACCGCTGCCACGTGGCCCAGTCAGAGTCAGGTTTGATCACATACATCATCAGGATGACTCCTAAAATCAAATGAAGGATCAGATATGGCCGCGCATGACCGAACGCCGTAGGGCGGTACTTTTGCTGATTAGCCGGTGTCACCTCTACGATTGGCTCCAGGGGTGCCAGGCCGCGTGGACGCCACCCCAAGGGCATAAACCAGAGTTTGAACTTGTCTATGACATAGGGCGCAGCTACAGCATCCCTCCAGAGTGTACGGTAGTAGTGAAAGTTAATGCTGACAGGATTCCACGAATGAGGCGGATGGTACATCCCGTAGATGACCTTTTCATTTTCTTCTTCAAATGTGCCAAACATCCGATCCCAGATGATCAGAAACTCCCCAAAGTTTTTATCGAGATATTTGAAATTGACGCCGTGATGGACACGGTGATGAGATGGAGTGGTAAATGTAAACTCGACCCAGCGCCAGAGCTTAGGTATCAGCTCTGTGTGGTGCAGGAAGGCTATAAAAAGATGGATACCGGTCATAGCATAAATATCTACTGGTTTGAATCCGATGAGGGTCAGCGGCCAGAAAAAAAAGAAGGAAAACAGGCGCTGTGTGACACTGGCGCGCAAGGCCACAGCAAAGTTCATCTCCTCTGCTGAATGGTGGGGTGAATGAGCGGCCCACATGATATTGATATGATGTCCCCAGCGGTGTACCCAATAGAAAATGAAGTCTACCCCCAGCAGCAGGAGCAAGAAATTATACCAGGTCATCTCAATATTGTCAATGAGCCGGAAATGCGACCATAGATAACCATATACTACAAATACTCCTGCAGCTACCAGGACATTGACTGTTTGATTTCCCAGCGCAGTACCGAAATTGGCAATCAGCTCTTCAAAGCTGATCAGGTCTTTCTTGTAATACCAGCAGAGTATGATCTCCAGTACGACAAAGACGATCGCTATAGGTGTAAGCGTAGCATATATATTGCCGATGTTTCCCATATTCTCAATTTACAAATACCGTCATGACATGGAAACATTAGAGAAGACGCTAAAAGAAAGATTTCAACCAATGGCAATATCAGACCCCATGACGGGATATGGCTGCGTAGGTGCGATCCATCATTTCTCTGATCTCGGTCGTACACAGCCTGCTGATACTTCCCTCGTGTGTATGGCTCAGGTCGCGGGAGGGCTTGAATGTTCCATTATTGATAGCGTCGCCGACGGACTTATAGGCATCGCGAAACGGCACCTTGTTTACCACCAGATTATTGATCTCCTCTACACTGAAAAGATGATCGAATATTTCATCTCCCAGGATATCCCGGCGTACCTGTACATCCCTCAACGCATATAGCAGGATGGCCAGACAATCTTTTATGCTGTCGATAGCCGGGAAGGTAATATCCTTGGTAAGTTGCATATCGCGATGATAGCCGGACGGTAGGTTATTGCACAGTAGTGTCATCTCATTCGGAGCGGCCTGTATGCGGCTACAGCGCGCACGTATCAGCTCAAAAATGTCCGGATTCTTTTTGTGAGGCATGATACTGGATCCTGTAGTGAGCGAATCAGGAAAAGAAATATACCCCCACTGCTGACTCATGTAGAGGCACACATCATAGCTAAAACGCGAGAGAGTCGCTGCCACACCTGAGATAGCTGTCAATACCGCTTTTTCTGATTTGCCGCGTGTCATCTGGGCATATACAGAGTTATAGTTCATCTCACCAAAACCTAGCAAATGTGTAGTCATAAGTCTATTGAGCGGAAATGCGGAACCATAGCCTGCACCTGAGCCGAGTGGGTTTTTATCGACTACCTTATATGCTGCGGCTAGCGCCTCCATATCATCTACCAGGCTCTCTGCATATGCACCAAACCACAGCCCAAACGATGAAGGCATGGCCAGCTGAAAATGTGTGTACCCCGGCATCAGGTCACCCTTATGCTGCTCACTCAGCTCCTGCCATCGGTCAAATAATTCTTTGACCATGCCAGCTACTTGCCGGAGCTCGTGCCTCAGGTATAGCTTGATATCTACCAGCACCTGATCATTACGTGAGCGGCCTGTATGCAGTTTTTTTCCGGCCTCACCGATGCGCTCAGTGAGAGTCTTCTCAATCTGCGAGTGTACGTCTTCTACATGCTCCTCTATCTCAAAGGCTCCCCTGCCGATATCTGACAGTATCTCTGTGAGGCCCGCTTTGATCTGCTCAAACTCATCCATAGTAATAATGCCCACGTGGGCGAGCATCTCAGCATGCGCTAGTGATGCCTGGACGTCAAACTGCGCTAGGCGCATATCCCAGTGGCGATCGTTGCCTACAGTGAAACGTTCGGTGACCAGAGCACGATCATCCTGAGCGGTATTACTTTTTTGCCAGAGTTTCATGATAGGGAGTTTATGCTTTTGAGAAATACTGATCTAACAATGTAATGTAACCACTGACTCCTTCATTTATCTCCTGTATAAGGATGTATTCGTCAGCACTATGAGAACGAGCGGAATGGCCAGGGCCCATTTTGATACTGGGCCAGGGCATTAGTGCCATATCAGAGGTGGTCGGTGATCCATAGAGCTTTATACCCAGCTGCCGTGCGACCTCCGGCATGGGATGATCTACAGGTATAAAGGAGGCCTTGATACGGGTAGAGCGCTCCCTGATATCGCAGGAAACATGATTTCGTATCAGCTCCAGCACCTCCGCATGCGTATAGCAATCATTCAAACGAATATCTACTGTAAAGGTACATAGCGGCGGTACCTGATTATGGGCGGATCCGGCATTAATAGTCGTTACATTCATGCTGACCTCGCCCAGCCATGGTGATACCTTGTCAAACTGATATGTGCGAAACCAGTCAATGTCTTGTATAGCTTTATAGATTGCATTGACACCTTCCCGGCGCGCGGCATGACCGGCTATCCCATGCGCGGTACAATCCAGCACGAGTAGTCCGCGCTCAGCGACAGCCATCTGCATAAGTGTGGGCTCCCCCACTATCACCAGATCTATAGGTATCAGGTGCTCTATGATGCTCTCTACGCCTCCGGTGCCTGATATCTCCTCTTCTGCTGTCGCAGCGTAGATAATATTAAATGGGAGATCCGCGCGATCGTAGTAATGCAGAAATACACCAAGCAATGAAACCAAAGAGCCGCCTGCATCATTACTACCCAGACCATAAAGCCTGTCATCTATAATCTGTGCGGAAAAGGGATCGCGTGTATACCCCTTATTCGGCTTCACAGTATCATGGTGTGAGTTTAGCAAGAGCGTTTTCTTGCCAGCAGAAAATAGTTTGTTTCTCGCCCAGACATTATTTCCCTTGCGCTGAGACAGAATACCTCTACCTGACAAGCAGGATTGCAGCAGGTCTGCCGTGGCAGTCTCCTCGCGACTGAAGGAGGGTATAGCTATCAGCCTTTGAAGCAGGATGATCATCTCAGCCGCAATATCACTGACAGATACGTGTGCCATAGCCATGCTTATTATTTGCTATTGGGACAATATCGTCCGAGCGGCCTATGATGACCTGCGAAACACCATCAGAAATAGCCAGGCAGGCGTTGTCTATTTTCGGGATCATGCCGCTGCCTATGGTGCCGTTTGCTTTTAGCTCTTCTGCCTGCGATATCCTGATGCGTGGTATCACGCTCTCAGGGTCTGAAATGTCGCTTAATATTCCTTTCCTTTCAAAACAATATAACAGTGACGTCTGATACAGACCACTCATCGCTACAGCCAGGGACTGTGCTATGGTATCGGCATTGATATTGAGGAGGTAGCCATCTGCTGTACAAGATATAGGCGCTATAACGGGGGTAAGCCCGGCAGACAAAAGCGAAGTCAGCAGGCTTGTATTAATTTTTCCGGTCTGTATATCTCCTACCCAGCCATAATCGATGTCTTTTACAGGACGTTTTGCCGCAGGTATGAGCCGGGCATCCACACCGCTCAAGCCTATAGCATTTCCCCCACATGCATTCATTTTGGCCACGATAGTCTTATTAATAAAACCTGCATAAGTCATCGTGACTATCCGTATAGTTTCATCATCTGTGATGCGCCGGCCCTCTACCATTTTTGTCTCTATACCTAAACGGCTGCTTAGTTCAGTGGCCAGTTTGCCACCGCCATGTACCAGTATCTTAGGGCCATCTATTGCACACAGATCCCTGAGAAATTTGTCAAGCAGCGGTTTATCATCTATCACATTACCGCCTATTTTTATGACTATCAAGTTCTTCATCAGGCAGTCTCCAGGATTTTTTTCAGAACGGTTTGTGCCGCTGTCACTCTGTGGCCTGCCTGGACTTGTACCAGACTGTCAGGCCCGTCTATCAGTGCATCTATGAGTTCCACATTGCGCCGCACAGGGAGGCAGTGCATGACCTTAGCGTGATTTGTTGCATTCATTTTGTCGGAGGTCAGTAGCCAGTCTCCCTCTACCTGCGGCATGGCTCCATACTCTCTATAGGCGGACCAGTTTTTGACATATACATAGTCAGCTCCGGCCAGTGCCGCATCCTGATCATAGGTGATCTCAGCTCCCTGACAAAATTCCGGTGCCAGTTCATATCCTCTGGGCTGTGTGATCACTACCTCGGCCCCGGTAGCCACGGCCCACTCGGCAAAGGAGTTTGGCACTGCTTGCGGAAGCGCCTTGATATGAGGTGCCCATGTGAGTACTACCTTGGGTTTCGCCTGTGTACTTGTCTCTGCAATAGTGATCACATCAGCAAAGCTCTGCAGCGGATGGCGTGTACCCGACTCCAGGCTGATGAGTGGTTTGCTGCAATACTTCTTAAAGCTGTGCAGTATTTGCTCGGTATAATCTTTTTCTCTATCTACCAGCCCCGGGAAACTACGTAATCCTATAATATCGCAGTATTGTGATATCACCCCTGCAGCTTCTTTTATATGCTCACTCTTAGTGCTATTCATCACGGCACCGTCTTCAAATTCTATCTGCCAGCTATCCTTATCCAGATTGAGTACTATGACATTCATTCCCAAATTGTATGCGGCCCGTTGGGTGCTCATACGCGTACGCAGGCTGGGATTTAGGAAAAGTAAACCCAATGTCTTGCCCTTACCCAGATCAGAATATTGCCCTATATTTTCTTTAAGATCCAGGGCCTCCTGCACCAATGATGGCACGTCACCTGCATCTTTTACGCTGAGAAACTGTTTCATATATTAACGGTCGTTAGTTTGAGACAAGAGGCCAATGCAGCAAGAAAAATATCGGCCTGGGGTTTCGTCAAAGTTAGCGGTGGCAAAACACGCAGAGTATTTTTATTAGAAGATGTTCCGGTAAAAATGTGATATTCCTCCAGGAGCCTCTTTCTAAGCGGAGCACAAGGTACGTGAAGGTCTATGCCGATCATGAGACCCATACCTCGCACTTCTTTGATACCCGGCAATGCCTGCACCTGATCTATCAGGTAGGTGCCTACATTTGCGGCATTTGCCACGAGGCGTTCCTCCTTTATCACATCGAGTACGGCTATCGCCGCAGTAGCTGCCAGATAGTTGCCACCAAATGTGGTACCCAGCAGGCCATGGCGAGCTTTGTAGTCCGGACTGATGAGTACGCCTGCTACCGGAAATCCATTGCCCATGCCCTTGGCTATAGTGACTATATCAGCCTGTATATCTGCATACTGATGTGCAAAAAAGTAGCCGCTACGACCATAGCCAGACTGTATCTCATCGAGAATAAGAGAAACACCGTATTGGTCGCACAATGTGCGTAGTGATTTTAAAAATGAAATGGAAGGCATCCGGACGCCACCGACCCCTTGTATACCCTCTATAATGACTGCGGCTATTTCATTGCTCATCGCAGTTCTGAGCGCGCCTTCATCGTTCCATGGCAAAAAGATGATATTGGCGTTTTCATTGATAGGAGCCTGGATAGATGGGTCATGAGTAGCTGCTACTGCCAGCGATGTCCGGCCATGAAAGGCACCCTCAAAAGCGATGATCTTCTTGCGTCCATTTTGAAAAGAGGCAAGCTTGAGGGCATTTTCATTTGCCTCCGCACCAGAATTGCAGAGAAATAGATGGTAGTCATTGTAGCCGCTCAGGGCACCTAGTTTATCCGCCAGCTCCTGTTGTTGTGGTATTCTGACAGAGTTAGAATAAAATCCTATCTGGCGCAATTGCTTATCCAGCATATTTACATAGTGAGGATGGCTATGGCCTATAGAAATAACCGCATGCCCCCCATATAAGTCCATATATTGCTCTCCCTTGTCATCATATAGATAAACGCCCTCACCCCTCACAGGGGTAATATCAAATAGCGGATATACATCAAATAACTTCATGATCAGAATGCAGATGGTTTTAGCAAAAGACCAGCGGTCTCGTCGAGTCCAAAAATGATATTCATATTCTGCACAGCCTGGCCTGATGCTCCTTTGAGGAGATTGTCTATCACTGATGTGATCAGCACCCTGCCTGCGCGTACATCAAGATGAAGTAGACACTTATTCGTATTTACCACTTGTTTCAAATCGATTTCACGTGTACTAAGGTGCACAAAAGGATGCGTGGCATAATAATCATGGTACAAGGTTAATAACGAATCCAGTTTTTCATCTGTCTGTGCCACAACTGCACTATGTATACCACGAGCAAAATTACCCCTTTGAGGAATAAATACCATATCAGAGGTCCATTCCGGCTGCAGCGTACTGAGTGACTCCACTATCTCTGCCAAATGCTGATGTGTGAAGGGCTTATATACCGATAAATTGCTATCACGCCAGCTAAAATGAGTAGTAGCACCCGATGCATGGCCTGCCCCTGTACTACCGGTGGTAGCATTGATATGGATATCATCACGGAGGACTCCCGCGGCTGCCAGTGGTAGTAATGCGAGCTCTATACTTGTGGCAAAGCATCCGGGATTGGCTACACTTTTCGCTCCCTTTATCTTCTCTCTGTTTAGCTCTGGGAGACCATATATGAAACCCCGATTGCCTATGGTATTGGTAACTGAATGGCGAAAATCCTGGCTAAGATCGATGACCACTATGGCATCAGGAATAGCATTTTCGCTGAGAAACTTTCTTGCTGAATCATGGCCACCACACAGGAAGAGCACATCAATATCAGTATCATGATCTGCTGCAAAACGAATAGCTGTATCGCCGAGGAGGTCAGTGTGTATATCAGACAGGAGCTGGCCGGCGCTACTCGCACTCTGTACAAAAGTGATCTCTGCTACCGGATGCCGGAGCAGTAGCCGTATGAGTTCGCCACCGGTATAGCCCGCACCACCGATGATCCCCGTTTTAATCTTTTTCATGTCCGGCATTGAGGTTATTGACCTGATAGTAAATACCGGTCTGGTTGCCAAATATTTTGGTGAATCCCTTTACATCCTCGCCGCTCCAGGTCTTATTCATCTCACCATAGCTGCCAAATTTAGCGGACATCAGATCATGAGGTGAGGTGATCCCTATCAGCTCAAAACGATACGGCATTAGCCTCACTGACACCTGACCGGATACGAATGTCTGTGTAGATACCATAAAAGCCTCTATATCCCGCATCACAGGATCAAAGTATTGACCTTCATGCAGCCAGTTGCCATACCAGGCGGCCATCTGATCCTTCCAGTATAGTTGCCACTTTGTGAGTGTATGCTTCTCCAGCAGGTGGTGCGCTTTGATGATGATCACCGGAGCTGCTGCTTCAAAGCCCACTCTGCCTTTGATGCCGATAATGGTGTCTCCTACATGTATATCGCGACCAATGGCATATGGAGCTGCCAGTGAATGCAGCGTCAGGATAGCATCTACCGGATCATCATACCGCACGCCATCGATGCCTTTTAATTCTCCTTTTTCAAAAACAAGATTTACTTCGGTAGTTTTCTCCGCAGTGAGCTGGGTCGGGTAGGCTGAGTCGGGCAGACTACCATGTGATGTGAGCGTTTCGCGACCACCCACAGATGTGCCCCATATACCTTTATTGATGCTATAGGCTGCCTTCTCAAAGTTCATATCCACATGATGACCCTTCAAATATTCTATCTCAGCCTCGCGGGAAAGGCGGAGGTCGCGGATCGGAGTGATGATCTGTACATCAGGAGCGATAATGTGAAACACCATATCAAACCGCACCTGGTCATTGCCCGCACCGGTACTGCCATGCGCCACTGCCTGAGCCCCTATCTCCGCTGCATACCGAGCCGTGGCTATGGCCTGCACGATACGTTCGGCACTTACCGACAATGGGTATGTGTTATTCTTCAGCACATTGCCAAAGATCAGGTACCGGATGACATCGCGATAGTAGTCATGGCGGGCGTCTACTGCCTTAAAGGATTTCACGCCCAGCCTCAAGGCATGCGCTTCTATCCTGCCCAGCTCCTCGTCAGAAAAGCCTCCAGTATTGACAGTCAAGGCATGTACCTCATAGCCTAGCTCCTCCCGGAGATGGATGGCGCAGAAGGTAGTGTCCAATCCGCCGCTGAATGCGAGTACGACTTTTTTTGTTTGACTCATGATGTGCTCAGTGATTTGGTGAGAATAAAATGGAGAGAAAGCCTTTCCAGATAGATGGAGTATTGGTAGTTGTTTTGCCTCCTACCCCGGCAGCGCCTTTTTTCTTATCTGCAGGATCATAGAGCATGGCTGTACAGAGGCAGTTCTTACGCTCTTTGCTCTGCAGTATCTCAAAATTGACACAACTACGGCATCCCTTCCAGAATTCATCATCGTCTGTGAGTTCAGAGTAGGTGACCGGCTCATAGCCCAGGTCCGAGTTTATTTTCATCACGGCCAGACCAGTGGTCAGCCCAAACAGCTTAGCCTCAGGGTAACGTGCCCGTGACAGTTCGAATATCATTTTCTTGATCTCGCGTGCCAGACCGCTTTTTCGGAATTGCCCGGCCACTATCAAGCCCGAATTGGCTACGTATTTGCCATGGCCCCAGGACTCAATATAGCAGAAGCCTGCCCATGCCCCCTCTGTAGTGAGCGCTACCACTGCCTTGCCCTCACGCATTTTCTCGCGCACATAGTCCGGAGACCGCTTGGCTATGCCTGTGCCGCGCGCACGCGCGGACACCTCCATCTCTGTGCATATCTGCTCAGCCAAATGCTCATGACTACCATCGGCAATAAGTACCTTAAACGACTTATCCATTTCCTGTTTTCCAATTGAAAAAATTACTAAAACATCATCTCATCAGAGACACGACATGAGCAAACTATATGCCCATCTAAAAAGGGAGGCGGGTATAATCAGGCATCAACGCCTGGGAAAAAACGGAGTACAGAGGGTAAAACTAACAGCGTGTGCATCTATCGTAAAAGCAGTACCAGTCAAGGCGAATGACCTTTTGCAAAAAAGCTTTCGGCTGATCCTGACCATCCATATATGTGTAGCTTCGATTTGCATCGCTCGTTTTGAGGGATGCAATGATAGTGAATGTGACAGACTATCAACAAGTTTCTACCGTTAAAATTTTACTAAAAATTCTACTGCGGTATACAGCAGGATACCTTCGGTGAATAGATTGTGATCTCCATCAAGGCACAGCCTCAGAAGTATAGGGGGCAAACATTAAAGAAAACCCTCGATGGCGCTCTGATGCAGTATTCTATATATTCAAGGTATGAAATCCAATATCCTCCTATTTATTGCACTATCGCTCTCCCGGGCAGGTCTCACTCAGGACTACCGCCCTATGGCCGCTCCGGCAGCAGTGGTCACTGACGGCCCCGCACGATTTACGGTTTTGACAGACGGACTGATCCGTATGGAGTACTCAGCGGATACGACCTTTACAGATCAGGCATCGCTGACCTTTGTAAACAGAAAACTGCCGGTACCAATATATCAGGTACGCCATAAGGACGGCAAGCTTCTAATAGCAACCAATCTGCTCAAACTGAGCTATACGGAGCAGACCGGTCCATTTTCTGAAAAAAACCTTTTAATCAGATATGATGACGGTGTGAGGCAGTTCGTCTGGCATCCCGGCATGAAAGATAAACGGAATCTTAAAGGCACAACCCGGACACTGGACGGAGTTTCAGGAAAATTTAGCCTGCCAGGCCTGAAAAAAATCAGGCTGGAAGATGGCATACTCTCCCGTAGTGGCTGGGCACTGATAGACGACTCGCAGCGCCCCCTTTTGGACAGCTCCGAATGGCCGTGGGTAGAAACTCGAAAAACGACAGAGCAGGATTGGTATTTCTTTGGCTATGGTGCTCTTTACAAAAAGGCACTTTTTGATTTTACCCAGGTAGCAGGCAAGATCTCCCTGCCTCCCAAATATGCTTTTGGTATCTGGTACTCACGCTACTGGGCCTATACTGAGCAGGAGATGAAAGATATCGTAGAAGGCTACGCTAAAAACTATCTTCCTCTGGATGTCATGGTCATAGACATGGACTGGCACCTGACGGAAAAATCAAGTCCGGAGATCTTTAATAAATATACTCCGAAGCTCAATGGATGGACGGGCTTTACCTGGGAGAAAAAGTACTTTCCCGACCACAAAGAATTTTTGGGCTGGCTGCATGACCGCCATCTGCATAGCTGCCTCAACCTGCACCCTGCTGCCGGTGTGCAGGCGCATGAAGCGGGGTATAGTACCTTTGCACAGGCTATGCATGCCGACACTACAGGCCATAAGCCTATACCCTTTGACATTACTAACAAGACCTTTGCTAAAAATTACTTTGAAGTGCTGCTACATCCCTACGAGAAAGAAGGTGTAGACTTCTGGTGGCTGGACTGGCAGCAGTGGGGTAGCACCGATGTCAAAGGCGTTAATCCCACTTTCTACCTAAACTATGTACATTATACTGACATGCAAAGACAGGCCAAGCGTCCTCTGATATTTCACCGGTATGGGGGTCTGGGCAACCATCGCTACCAGATCGGGTTTTCCGGAGACTATATGATCAACTGGAAGGGCCTGGCCTATCAGCCCGAGTTCACTGCCACAGCTTCCAACGTAGGTTTTGGCTACTGGAGCCATGATATAGGCGGCCACTGGGGACTGAGTAAAAAAAACAAACAAGATGCGGAACTATATACCCGATGGATACAGTGGGGGGCTATGAGTCCCGTCTTTCGCACTCATGCTACAAATGACAAAGAAATAGAACGCCGGATGTGGCTGTATCCAGCTGCAAATCTGGAGGCCATGAGAGAAGCCCTGCAATTGAGATATGCACTGCTCCCATACATCTACACATACGCTCGTATGGCCTACGACTCCGGGGTATCCCTAATCCGGCCTATGTACTATGAGTATCCCGAGACGGAGCTGGCCTACCATCTGCCCCACCAGTATTACTTTGGTAGCGATATCATCATTGATCCGGTCTGCAAAAGTATGCACGGGCAGCTGACTATCCGGCAGAAAACCTGGCTGCCCGCGGGCGAATGGTATAGCTTTAAGTCAGGAAAAAAAATAACAGGTGATCAATATGTAGACGATGCATATGGACTGAATGACATCCCCATGTTTGTCAAGGCAGGAAGTATCATACCTATGCAGACTCCGCAGTTACATATATCAGGTAGTACGCTCGATACACTGATACTAGCCATATACCCCGCCGATGCGGCCAGCCTGGACCTGTATGAGGATGACGGTAGCACAGAGCACTACAAGAAAGATCAATATACCTTCACCAGATTTAAATATCAGCGTACGGGTGACCATGCATCACTCACTGTCACACCGGGCAGAGGTGAGTATGGCGGTGAGCCGACCAGCCGCAGCTATATGATCCGTATCATGGATAGCAATAAACCAGAAGGTATAAGCGCCGACTGGACTAAAACCCCGGAGGGAAACAGCTGGCGATATGATGAGCAAAAAAAGATCGTGGAAATAAGTGTACCTCGAGACAGAATACGGTCACTGATGGTACCGCTCGCTGGGCTGCGCTAATAAGTAAGCACTGCCCGATCAGGTCTACAACCCCAGGCAGTCCCGTAGCTTCTTGACTTTCTAGCGGATTAGCATTTAGAAATTTGAGTTCTTGGCTTTATGGCAGGAGATGATTAGTTTTAACAAAATATTTGACTGATGCTCAGAACTATAAGAAAATCAGTAGCCGCTATCCTAGCGGTCAGTATCATGCTGACCGTAGCTGCAGGATGCAAAAAGAACTCTGCCAGCACACCTGATCTGACCGGTACCTGGCGCAACTTAGACACTTCTAATGTCAGTCTAAAGTACCTTGTACTACGTAGTGACCGGACGGCGTATACGCTAGGTATGCTTGTAAACAATTTTCACCTCAAGGTGGGGGTTCCTTACCTATTAGAAAGTGACAAGATCACAATCGCTCTGGGGGGTGGCAACGCGACTATATATAGCTATACGCTCTCCCATGATACCCTCTCTATGACCAGCCCGGGCAGTACGATCCGTTTTAAAAAAGATGCCGATCAAAACCCGGACACCTGGGTAAAGGACATAAATATAGCCGCCACCTCGTCTACAGGTAATGGATTCTGGTTTGGCCCGATGGACTATGCGGGTAGTGACTATCTCATCAGTGGGGTTTACGTCAAGAAACTATACAACATATACGGCTCTAATACGCAGCAGATAGACTCCACGGCAGCTATGCCGGGTACTGTACCAGCTGTGGTCAGCATAGGTGGGGATATATGGATCTCCACTACCAATCTGGATAATAGTTTAAGAAAAATTGATTTCGCTACATCTACCGTGACTACGGTTTCCACACCGGCCCCCGAGAAAGTAATCTCTATGGCGCGTCATGGAAATAAGATACTTGCACTCACTGTAGCTGGTACGTTTTATGATTATGACCCGGTAGCGGATAATTTTACTCCCTTGGTCACGCTTCCTGCTCTTTCTTCCAATGGAGGGTTGCCGCTCGGCTACCTGGATATAGAGTATAAGGATAATAAGGTATATCTCTTATTATATAATTATCTGCTGGAGATGGACCTTGCCAGTGGTCAGTTTACACAAACGTATTCTATAAAATCTGCATCCTCCGGACTGGGCCTGGATGGCAGTTGCTTCGGTTTGTGCTATGATGGGACTTCGTTTGTGACTGAAAAGGTCACACAGGGCCCTTCGGCATATGACATTCATATAGATCTAGCTAAATTTAACATTCCATAGTATGAAACGATCTACTATTCTCAAATATTTGCCGGCCTTAGTTTTCGCCATATTGACTCTATCCACCTGCAAGAAAAACAACAGCGCGGCCAACATACTGGTAGGACAATGGCGCCAGATCAATGCCGGAAATAGCCCCGTATATGTGATCATCAGCCAGGATAAGACATTCACGAGGCTGTCTGCTTCCTCTACGGGTGCCCATAGCTACAATAAGTATCCATATGAGATCGAATCTAACGCTGTACTGATCAATAACGTGCTCTATCAATGTAGTAAATCGGGAGATACCCTGAAGCTTTTGCAGGATATAGGTAATCCTGGCAGCAGCAGCAATATTGTGCTGGTGATGGATGCTTCTACCCCTACGCTGGACGCCTGGATGCCGCTGGCAGTCTATGGTAGTTCGTTGCCTTGGCCCAACCTTAATATGGATGCCCTGACCATACTGGGCAATAACCTATGGACGACCTATCAATATGACGCAATAGCCCGATCATATAATGTCAGTAGCAGCCTATACGGTGGCGATATCACTACCAGCAATAATGTGAGCGGTATAGAGGCTGCCGGCACTGACCTATGGATGTATGATGAAACGCAACGTAAATTGATAAAAGTGAATCCGGTCACTAAGACTGTTACTTTCACCTCTCCTTCTGTGCCCAATGGATCGGGCAATCCCACCGTACTGGCATATGATGGTATCAATAGCCTTTGGTGTCAGAGTTATTCCAAAGTCGATGTGTACAATATTGCTACCAATTCATTCAACTCTTATCAGATGCCGGATAACTATCATGATCTGGCCTTCGGCGGCGGCTATCTGTATGCTATCAGCTATTCTAATATTTACAAGATCGATCCTGCCACCCTTTCGATACTCAAAACGTATCGCTTCCCAGATGGAGATGGTAGTCAGGTGATCGCGTCCGCAGGAGGCAGCGATTTTTGGGTATATCTGGACGATAAACTACAAGCCCCGGGACGTTTTCAAAAGATCACGCTTAACTAAACAGAAATATAATGCGCGCCAATCATTCTATCAATATCTATATAATATTATGCCTGACCGCTGTGACAATAGGATCCTGCAAAAAGGATAAACCTACAACTGCAAAGCCCATCACGGGCGGATGGCTAAAGGCTGGAACTACAGAAGAATTTTACATAGCTACGGCAGACCACAAGTGGTATATAGCAGGTAAAGACAATGATGGATTTAAGACCATAGCCGCGTATAACTATGAATATAGCGGCACACAGTTGAAGCTTCAAGGGATGTCAGACCTCAAACTCTATAACACACGGTTTAGCGGAGATACATTTATACTCAATGATGGCAATATAGATTACCTTAAACTAGTACCCAGTAACACGGCACCTGCATCTGTAGATCAATGGGTGTCCATGCCTAAGGTTTTAATTTCATTTGCCGATACGGCCGGTGTGAAGGCACTGACTACTGATGCCGGTCATCTATATGGCCTCAAGACATATTCCGGATCTCCGTACTACTCTAAGCTTTTTGACTTTGACCCTTCGCAGCAACGCGTAGTACACGAGGTGGTGACGGATATGACCTACGATGGCCTCGACTTTCTGGATGGTACTCTATGGACCTGTAGTAGCAAAAAATTATATAAGCTGAACGTAACGACAGGTATCAATACATATGCATCAGCTGATAATGCAGCTCCGGGCTACACGTATGCACTAGCGGCTAAATCTGATGGTATCTACACCTATACTTATAATAGTATTCAGGTATTTGATCCAAATACGCCCGGCTGGACCTCAAACTCTCATTCTTTTATCAATTATGTAGATGATCTGGCTTATGCTAATGGTTATTTGCTTTTCACTCATACAGGTCTGCTATATAGGTCGCACCCCTACTACCTTCTGCCAGGTGACACATGGTATGTGGAAGGGTACAATCTGACCAGTATAGCTTATGACGGTACATACTACTGGGCCGGAGCGCAAAATCTCGCTACTCAAAAGCACGAGATACTTAAACTACAATTAGATTAGTATTATCCTGCCCAGTTTTCTCTGTCCAGGCTCCTGTACTGGATAGCTTCAGCTATATGCTCAGTCTTTATGTCCGGGCTGTCAGCCAGATCTGCTACGGTTCGAGCCACCTTCAGGATACGGCTGTAGGCCCGCGCAGATAGTTGTAGCTTTTGCATAGCACGATCCAGCAGATTGCGTGCCGCATCAGTGATCAGGCATACCTCTTCTACCTGCTTGGCCTCCATCTGGGCATTGGCATACATGCCTTCATTTCCTTTAAAGCGTTCTTCCTGTATTTGTCTGGCTCTGATTACCCTCTCGCGGATCGCATCACTAGGCTCCGCGCGCTGCTGATTGCTCAGCTCCTTAAAGGCTACTGGCGTGACCTCTACATGGAGGTCTATCCGGTCCAGCAGCGGACCAGATATTTTATTGAGGTATTTTTGTACTACGCCCGGCGCGCATACGCACTCCTTGTCAGGATGATTGTAAAATCCGCAAGGGCATACGTGCGTTGCCCTTTTGGAATATGACGGTAACGTTCCGCATACCACTGAAAACCATTGTATTAGACGAAGCTTCATCAATCGGACTGCATATTAAGAAAAAACGGCTTGACCTCAAACTCCGGCAAAAGGACGTTGCGTTGCTGGTCGGGGTAACTGAGGAATCTATCATGTTTTGGGAGACTGGCTTTGCTCAACCACAGATACAACATGCCCCAAAGGTCATAGAGTTCTTGGGATATAATCCCTATAAGGTGGAAACTGAAACTCTGGGCGGCAAGGTCAAGAATTACCGCATTATTCATGGGTTAAGCCATAAAAAAATGGGGGCGATTGTGGGGGTGGATGCGGCGACAATAAGCACATGGGAAACGGGAAAGTTTAAGCCGGAGGGGGCAAACCTGAACCGATTGAACGAACTACTTTGTAATGAACTTTAAGGACTGTTTAAGAAATTAAGCAGTCCTTTTTTAGTTGAATATCGGTAGCCCGTTCACAAGGAACGGACAAATTGGCTGATGCTTTCCAAAGGTACGACTTTTGCCCTTTCCCTACCTTTACTACACCCACGATATAATCCCCATGTTTTTAGACGACCTGTTCAGTAATAAGAAAAAGAAAGAACGAGAAAAGATTGCTCAGGAACGGCAAGACGCTCTTGATGTCAATTTGCAAAAGACAACTCAGGTTCAGGAACAAAATGCAGATGTTCAAGCAAAGAATACAGAGATTCAAAAATCCACAATGGAAATTGCGTGGAAGAATCAGCAACTAAATGAGAAATTGACACAGCTTGTTATAGAGAATGAGAGAAAAGAGAATTTACTCCTTGAACGTGAGAATAAAATTAAGGCAAAGCAAGATGAGTTAGATGAACGGCAAAAAGAAGTAAGGCGCGAAGAAATTGAAAGCACAGCTCGGCAATCTGAAATCAGAAAGAATGAACATCTTCTTGCCGACCAACAAAAAAATCTCGAAGCAGAAACTAAACGGGTGGCGGATAGAGAAACCGAAGCAGAGAAAGTAAAAACTGAATCGGAGAGTGTAAAAGAAAAATATCAAACGCTATATGATGAATTAGAGATTGACAAGGATAACATTAGCACTTTGGAAGAAGCCGCTAGGAGAAAAAATGAAGAAGCGGATGAAAAGACGGCCATTGCGAATTCAATTTTTGAAAAATCAAAGGTCATTGACGAAGAAATTAAAGCAAAAGAGGCAAAGTTTGAAGAACACAGAGAATCCATTGAAAAAGCTCTGAATGAAAAAATCGCAGAATATGACAGACGACTTGAAGACCTCAACGCAGTCAAAGGAATTGTTGATGATGTAAAGTTTGACAAGAGCCAAGAAGGAAAGGAGGCTAAAATTGTTGTGAAGGAGGCAATTCGCCAAGCAAAGAAAACACTAACCGACATCAAAACAAAATTTGAGGAACTTGACGAAAAATATTCAAGCGGAACATTTAAAGGTTTCGCAACCCCACTTTCAGAGATTGATGATAATTTTGAAGCGCTCAAAACTCAATACACCCAAGTAAAAGATCATATCGCTACACAGGAAAATTTACCTGCATCATTTTCAAAATGGCTGGGGCATATTGAAGAGTGCATTATAAATGCTGAAAAGTATCGGAAGTCGTGGGAATTTTCGGAAGCGTATCGAAATATCATTTGGGGGTTGGCTACTTGTAAAAATTATGAATTGATTCTGACAATTTTCTTTGAGCCAGAGGGTGCAAGTACCGAAGAAGATTCTCAAGCCGAAGAAGAAAACTTTACAGACTGGTATGAAGTTCTTGAAGTAGACCCTGAGGCAAACGAAAAGGAAATCAAGAAGGCGTATCGTAATAAAGCAATGCAGCATCACCCAGATAAAAATCACGGCGACAAAGAATCCGAGGAAAAGTTCAAGAAGGCTGCCGAGGCGTACGAAATTTTAAGCGATACTGAGAAAAGAAAGGCATTTGACGAAAAACGAAAAAAGCGTAATCAAAAAAATAATCATGAGCGAGGACAACAAGGGGCTGAACCTTCCGGCCATTAAAAAGGGAGGTGGTTTAAGTAAGGAACTGACAAAAAAAGGGGTTGCACCTTTGGATTTAAACAAAAAAAGTTCGGTTAGTTCAATCCTTAAATCGGAGGCGACTTCAGTTCAAAAGGAAATTCTTCAATCCGAAAGAGGATTGGATTTAGTTTTGGTTGGTGACTTGACAGGTTCAATGCACAATTACCATACGCTCCTAAAAAGAAAATTCGTTGACTTATGCAACGAACTTTTTCCGCTCATAGAAAATTTGAAAATCGGAATAGTCTTTTACTTGGATCACGGGAGCGGAGACGCTTATGTAACTCGTTTACATAAATTGACAGCAAGTACTCAGGAATTAATTCACTTTATTAATACTACTTCAACAGGAGATGGAGGCGATGCAGATGAAGCGGTAGAAGATGCGTTGAATGATTTATTGCAAAATATGAATTGGAAGGAATCTAATTCCCATTCAGTTGTAATCTTCGGTGATGCAAGCCCACACCCCGCTAACCAATGTCCGTCTCATTATGACTTCTTTAACTTGACAAAGCAACTCTATCAGAAAGGAGTTACAATCAATAGTGTTTATTGTAGCCACTATAATCAGCAGGAATTACAGAAACTTGAAAATGTAAATGTGGGGGACTTCACTTCAAGAAAATCTCATCTGGCAGCGCCAAATTTTTTCTCCTGGATTGCCAATGTTACAGGAGGAATGGTTATAGGCGTTGAAAGCATTGATGATTTAGTTGACATCATAAAAGCATCTGCCGCAAAAGATTCTGGACATTTAGATGACCTTGAAAAAGAAATTAAAAAATCCTCTCCCAGTAAACTCAAACTGATTGAAGTTGCACGAAAGGCAGAGCAGCGAAAACGATTAGGTGGTGATAGATTAATGTTGGAATAAGCGGCTGTTATAATATAGCAGAGGAATGAATGTAAACCATTGCTACAATTGTTTGCATTTAACCGAAGTGCCTTCCCTTTATTTTATTCTAATAGCCAAAAGCCATGAGCGGCGTTTGAGCGGTAAAAAAGTGCGGGCTGGCCGAAGGCAAAAGCGGCTGTTGTTTCTTTTTGTGATTGAAGCGAAGGTTCACCCGTAGCTGAAAGAACAAAAGGAAAGTGTATTGGCTGTTTGGAGGCATTGGGAGCAAGTAGGCGTGTAGTGTAACGGAGCGCCGTTTGCTCTCTATGCCGGTGTTTGGCAGTTAGTCGCAAAGGTTGCCGGAACGCGAAAGCATGGACAAGGGTTGCGGGTGTTTGGAGAGCGGTGCGGTGGCTGCGGGTCAGTGGCTCTCCATCACCCGAAGGGTAAGCCAGTCCAAGCTGTAGCGTGGAGGGTTAAACCGGCGCGACTATCTGCCTGTATTTGCGATAGTGGGCGCAAAGGAAAAACACGCAAGCGAGGCTCTGCGAGTGCGGATTTTGGGATAAGCACACGGTTTTTAGGGTTGCGAGGTACGAGCATCTGTAAAGGTTAAAACTTAATCTGACAGTTATCATATAAATTTGATAACAGTAAATGATTAAGACATGACACAAACAAAGAAACTGATCCAGCCGAAGCTGGGAGTGCTTAAACTGGCAGAGAAGTTAGGCAATGTATCAGAAGCCTGTAAGGTAATGGGCTATTCACGAGACAGTTTTTACAGATTCCAAAAGCTTTATGAAGAAGGTGGAGAACTGGCACTCAAAGAGATCAGCCGCAGCAAACCATTGTTGAAGAACCGGATTGAGCCAGATATTGAAGCGGCGGTGGTGGCTTATGCTATTGATGAACCAGCGCATGGCCAGACCAGAGCATCCAACGAACTGCGTAAGAAAGGCATATCTATATCTCCCGCAGGTGTCAGATGTGTATGGCTCAGACATGAGCTTCACACATTTCAGCGCCGCCTGAAGGCATTAGAGGCCAAAGTAGCCCAGGATGGACTCATACTCACCGAAGGCCAGGTGGCAGCCTTAGAACGTAAAAAACAGGACGAAGAAAGCAAGGGAGAGATTGAGACCCATCATCCGGGGTATCTGGGTGCTCAGGACACCTACTATGTGGGCCACATCAAAGGAGTCGGCAAAATTTATCAGCAGACCTTTATAGACACCTACAGCAGAGTAGCTTTTGCCAAACTCTATGACCGTAAAAATGCCCTTGTAGCCGCTGATATGCTCAATGACAAAGTATTGCCTTTTTATCAGGAGCAGGATATTCGGCTGCTGCGCATACTCACCGATAGAGGCACAGAGTACTGTGGCGACAGGTCTCACCATGAATATCAACTTTACCTCAATATCGAAGATATTGACCACACCAAGACCAAAGCCAAAAGCCCTCAGACCAATGGTATCTGCGAACGCTTCCATCGCACTATACAGGATGAGTTTTATGCTATAGCCTTCCGCAAAAAAATGTACGGCACACTTGAGCAATTACAGGAAGATCTGGACATCTGGATGGAGAAGTACAACAATGATCGCCCTCATTCAGGCAGGTACTGCTTTGGCAAGACCCCCATGCAGACTTTTAAGGATAGTATTAACTTAGCAAAAGAGAAAGAACTTGAATCTCATTTTGAACCAGTGAATACGTAAAAACTTTTGATACTTCTGTCAGATTAAGTACTAGCCATTACAGAGCATCGCTAAAAAATCGCCAGTAAAATTCTACTGCTCATTTTTCTTTTTCTTCGCTGAATCAACCACCATTTTTGTAACGGATTCACGTTTCTTTTTCATTTCCTCTTCCGAAACTGCGTCGTATTCAACTTTTACTCTATATCCTTTTATTCGAGTTTCTGTGGATGCATCTTTTGCAATCTCCTTGTCCAAGTAGTGAAATAATTCGTCCGCTTCCAAAACCAAAACTTGCGGCTGATATTGAGCCGGAATTTTTTTACCTACCTGCTTTCTCATAATCTCTGTGGCTTGCTTGTCAACCGGCACGGCAACTACAATTTCATAGCCTGCGTTCAAACATTTTTCAACATTATGCGTCTCCCACACTTTGCTTGTCGTAACCCCAATTTCACACGCAATTTTTTTACCGTTGCGTTCCAAACTCACGTCAACTCGACCTTGCCCGTCCGGTGTGAGTTCTTCGATTGAGGCAACAAATCCCCGCGCCTCAGCCATTTTTTTAATCAGCGTTTGCAAGTACCGGTGCTGGCTTAACTCTTTTTGCCGCACAAGATTTTCTGTCGTCTTAATTTTCTGCGCTTCATCAATCGGAACCGAAACAGTAACAGAAGCGGAAAAATCCGCTTCTGTTACTGTCGGCTGTTTTTTCACCGGTTCTGATATTTTGACTTCTGTATGTGTTTCTTGTATTTCCTCTTGTTGCTGTTCGCCTCGTAAATATTCAAGGGTTTTTTCGACTTCTTCGCGGGCTGTCCCATATTTTTCACGCGAAAGTGCAATGACTGTTTCCTTTGCACCGGTTGTAAGGTCTGCTTCCTTTAATTCAAGTGTGGTCATATTGAAGTCATACTCCGGTCGCTCAATTCTTGCTATGGCCTGGCCTACGCCTAAGTTCTGTAAGTCCGGTGCTTCAAAGAATGAAAAACCGTCCTCAAATCGTTTTGCATCAATGTCGCCTAATCTGAAACACACCCGTGTTCCGGCGTTTGATATGACCGCACTGGCTATCTCTGTATCTTGCTTTTGAAGCTGTATCATATCCTGGTGGGCAAGAATACAACCCAACCCGTACTTGCGCGTTCCTGAAAGAATTGCGCTCATAGAGGGTGTAATGAAATTCTGAAACTCGTCTATGTATAGAAAGAAATCCTTGCGCTCTGCTTTGGCTTGCACTTGCCGTGCCATTGCTGCTTGATATATTTTCGATACAAAGAACGTTCCTAAGAGATAGCTGTTTTCAGTTCCTATTAATCCCTGCGACAGCTTAATGAATAATATCTTCTGTGCATCAAGTATATTTTCAAAGTCCAAACTCTTTTTCTGCGCAACCATGTTGCGAATGACCTTTGGTCGCAAAAACGAATCTAAGCGGGTAAGTATTGAACCAATGCTATTACTTTTCAGCAAGGGATATTCGTGTTTCCAATAATAAACAATGCTTGGGTCGGTAACTGTTTTGAGAAACGAATCACGAAACGGTTTTTCAATAAGGAAACGGCGTAAATCTATCAAGCTGCCGCCCTGTGTGCTTTCAACAAATGCTAAAATCGCGTTTGCCAATACTGAATGCATCTGGTCGCCAAAACTTGATGATAGGCGGCGAAAAACTGAAACTAAATCAGAGGCCAAAATATCCTTCTCAATATCTGAATAGGCGGATAAAATATTAAAGCCTACCGGAAAATTTGAATCGGCGGGGTCAACTATAATAACGTCCTGATAGCGGTTTTCGGGAATATACGGCAATATGCCTTCAATCAAATCACCGTGCGGGTCAAGGACCGCTATACCGTTACCGGCGTTAATATCTTGCACAATACACGACTGCAACATGGTTGACTTACCGGTGCCGGTGGCTCCGATAACGTGCATGTGTTTGAGGCGTTGTTGTTGCGACACGGTAACGGTGCGCTCAACTCCTTGGTGATAATTTTTACCCAAAGCAAAAGTGTGTCCTTCTGCAATGGCCGGTGCAGCTTTCGTTTTTTGTAAATCGCGCTCTAACTTTTTAGAAGTAATGCTGAAAGGATAGTGAACGAAGGTTGCAAGTTCCTGTGCGTTTAAAATCATTCCTAACCTGCGCGACCTGCGCCACACTATATCTATAAGATAGTCGTCCCAATCGTAGGTATCGCTTACGAGGGGTATTAGAGCGTTTGTTGGTGCTTGTGCTGCGTGGGCAAATGTTGCGCTAATGCGATTCAATAACGCTTTAGTTTTCTCCGGTGTGGTACTCTGTGTAACTATACGGATAACAACGCCAAAGAGCGGTGAACTCGTTTTTTGCTGTGCAAGTTTTGGCATTTCCGGCGCGTCCATGAAAAACGAATCACCTTTGCCGTCCGTTACAGAACGGATAATACTTGAAGCCCAGGGATTAACTGTGCCTTTAAACAATACCTGAATTATTGCTCGGTCATTCTCTTGTAAATGCTCCAACACACCAAACAATCCTGTTAATGGGTCAACATCAAATCGTTCAGGCATGGCAATAGGGCGGGTAAATTCATCTTTCAGCCCTAAATCGCAAATCTGTGTGTACTGGTTTAATACAATAAAAGTCGCAAGTTCGTTGGAACGGTCGTGCAAAATGCACTTGGGTAAAAACGCTTTCACCTGGCTTTGCACATGGAGCGTGTCGGATTCTCTGCATACGAATTGTAGTCTTATAGATTGACCCGTTGCAATTATTTCAAAACTTATCTGTGCCTCTGTTTGCGAAAGCATTACAAGCAACTGGATAATTTCATCAGGTCGCAATTTTTCACCTTCAGGCAGTGAAAGTGATACTGCTGTTAGCGGTTCTTCGGAATCAAACCGGTAGGCGCGTGTCTCGTACTCAATTTGCAGTTCTTCTTGCGCCTGTTTCTTTGGGCTAAGCGCGTTGCGGACTGATTCTGATAGATAGGATAAAACGGTGTGCCGTTTGCCATCGTCTATTACCGGAGGCTGCGGCATAAAATGGCCAAAGAAGGGTATAAACTCCGGCTCTAACTCCACAGGGGAATTGAACACATACCAGCCTCTGCCGATGCGCTCCCAATTGTAAAACTGAGACGTTAACCGTTCTGATAGAGATTCTGCCATGCCATGCCGGTTTCAGGTTTATATTTTCCGGTCATTAAACATACGCTCTAACTCTGTTAACTTCCGAACACCCTTTGCATTTGTCATTTGGTCTATTGCATCCATTACGCTGTCGTGAACCGCACCACGATACATAGCAATAGTATCTATCTGATAGTAGGTTTTGCGCTCCACCCAGGGTGCAAGGGCTTCAATTTTGCGGAATAATTTTGTGAAAAAATCCGGCTTATCCACTGACCAAACCGAAACAAAAAAGCCCGTTCCAAACGGGGCTGCGCATATATCAAAAATGAGTTCGTGGCGTACGATGTGTAAATATTCACGGTTCGCTGACATAATGCCACCTTCGGAATAGTTGACCCGCGAAAAGCGAACTTCGGGAACTTCTCGCTTTTTTACCGCTTCCTCAACAGACTTGTAAAAGTCCTCCGAGGAAAACTGTAGATTATCAAAACTGTGTCCCCAACGTTGGGGATTTTCAACGGTGCGGTTAATTAGCCAATAAACTAATACAATGACCGCAATAAAAATGAGCCATGACATAGTGTGAGGGGTTTATGGGTTAAAAATTGATCTAACTAAAATCTTTGTATGGTTTCATCCAAATCATCCCATGTCCAGTCAATCACTTTTTTACCACTAAGTTCAGGTGGTTTAGCGCCTCTACCTTTCTTTTTTATATGCATACCGACTACCGGAACTTTTTCTTCTTTTGCGCACTTAACCTCCCATCGTGCACCGCTTGAATGCCAGGTATTTTTGCTCAGCAGCATAATCATTCCATCGCAATTTTGAATTTTTTCCCTGCATTTTTCCTTCCAAACTTTTTGCGACCAGGGTTCCTTAACAGACATATCTACAAAGGTGAATGGCGACCTTTCATTCTTAGCTTGCGCAACGAGGAAATCCCTGTACTTGCTATCCTCAATTGCAAAACTCACAAAGATTTTCTTATTCCCGTCGCTATTAGCACGTCTTTTATTTTTACGAGGTCGAGTTTCTTCCTCCTCGGAAAAAGCGTTTGCAACGAGAGCTAAGGCACCTAAACCAATAATTACAGGCCACATTATTTTAAGCTTTTACCTCAAAAGTAAAAGGATTTGCGTAGTTCAAAAAAGCATTTTTAAGAATATAGATTCGGAACATATCCTCAAAGTCTTTTTTAAAAGCAAAGAAATGAGTATTGCCATATCCGCACCGAAATGGTAAAATAAGAGTATTATTGTTAGAGCTAAACACACACTTGAATTATGAAAAGGATATTTATCGGTTTTGCGATTGAGGATAGATTTGCACGCGACAACATGGTGTATCAAGCAAATCAGAATCACACCCCCTTTAGTTTTACGGATATGTCTGTAAAGACACCCTGGGACAATTCTTGGAAGACACAGTGCCGTGAAAGAATTAAAAGCTGTCATGGAATGATAGCTTTTATAAGCGATAATACCTATAATGCAGAAGGTGTAAAGTGGGAGATAAAATGTGCATATGAGGAAGGTATTCCGGTATTATTGCTTTATGTCCACGATGAGGGCGCAAAAAGGCTGCCGGCCGAAGTATCAGGAAAACGTATTTATCATTGGACATGGGATAACGTTTCCAGATTTCTTAACGGTCTTTAAGATATGAAGCCGGAGGATATAGAGAAAAAACTTTTTGTTTCAGATAGCGCAAAGTATGGCGACAAATACATTGAGCACCTTTTGGAGCAGTACAAAATTTATGTTAACTCCTCTGAAAAAATAAGCGATAGGAGGCAAAAAACGAATGAATTTTTTCTCGGTCTTAACAGTGCGTTGGTTGCTCTTTTGGGATTCGTGCTAACCAAAACATTTATAACCGAAACGACTGCCATTGTGTTGTTATCATCAATCGCAGGAGCGATTATATGTTATTTATGGTATCGAATGATAAGTTCTTACAAAGGATTGAATGGTGGGAAGCTAAAAGTAATTCACGCCATCGAAGCAAGATTGCCCTTAGCATTGTACGATACCGAATGGGACGTATTGGCACGGGGTGAGGATAAGCAGGTATATTGGCCCTTTACTCATATTGAATTATTAGTGCCTTGGATTTTCATTTCTATATACCTTATATTAATTCTCGTTGGCATTCCCTGGCATAGAATATTCTGCTGCTTGCACTGCTTGTTATGCCATTAGACAGACAACAATTTGAAGTTCTGATTTAGAAAATGCGGATCAAATCGTCTTACCTGCTCGTAGAAAAACGTCATTGCTTCCGGCCAAAAGAGTAAAGCGGTAATCGTGCCAAATGGCGGATTCCATGTGCCAGTCAATTTACCATCTTTAAAGCTGCCGTATAAATAAAACATGGTATAAATTACTTCCGGCTCTTCAGGGCATTCAAAATTCATTTTATCCATTTTGTAAGTATCGCTAAATAGCAATTTGAGCCGTAACATTATTGGTGTCCATCCTTCAAAAGTGTAGCCAAAAACTCTGTCCAATTCACAAAGGAATATTTCATCCGATTTTGGTTTGATATCAATGATAAAAGAATAGTCTTCCTTGTTCCATTTATCCGCGATTGGCAAAGTCCATCCTAAAGGCGGATTATCCGAAGCAGTTATAACCTTGCGCAATTCATCGGCTATTACTCCATTATTGCAGCCCGCCATTGAAGTTTGCTCCTCGAAAACCAAACGAACCTGCCCGTTCTCGTTTATTCGTTTATACCAGGAATACATTATCTTAATTTACTGATGCAAACTACAAGAAACTCAGGCAAAAATCAATTTTGAAATATCTCGGCTAAAGTTGCGGAGCACGTTGTTTGAAAGCGTCTTTCGCAGTATTGTAATTAATAAGGGCCTAAGAAACGTTCACCGTTAAAATGGATTAGGTGAGAGGGGGCATCAGAACACCAAACCTCCGTTTCCCACGAAATCACGGATAAATATTTTGCCATAGTTGAGCGCGAAGGAAATGCCGTTACATACACAAGCGGGGCTTGGGAAGATTTGAAAAGTTGTGAAAGTTCTTGATGCCGCTTAGCGTCAACCGGTCCATGACTTGTAACGGATTCAACAAGCAGAAGCCAGTTTTTCGCTTTAAAATACAGCACTACATCAGGCATTTTCCCATGATGATCTACTTGCACTCCTAACGAGGTGAGAAGCTTCTCGTCAAAATAACCCATTTTTTCACCGGTATCTCCTACATACACAAGTTCTGAACCTGGGGCAAAGCGGGGTGCAAATTGCTCTACGATATTCTTAATGAGGGTGCTATGTTCCCCTGGGCTAATTAAAATTTCTTTGCCTGATGGAAGTTTAACCGGCAGCATTTCCATTTCTCGTTCCTTTGCATAGCGCTGTGCAAGAGATTTATTCTCAACTATATATTTTTCATGCGCTTTTTTCCAGTTGGGTGTGCCATATTTTTTGAGAACTTCTAAAAGTGTCGGCTCAATTTGATACACAGTTTTTGGGCTGTTGATTGACCTCTTTTTATCATCGGGGTTTATCAAAGCTATCCCTGCATCCACCATTTGATGTAATGATTGCCGCCGTATTGATTCTCGCGTGTTCGGTTTATAAACGACGTTGTAATGGTCTCTCGCAAAATCCATTATCGGTGTCGTGCCGATTAGAGGGTTTTGGGATTGCGACCATTTTTTATCCTCGGTAAGGTCAAGCAATGCTAACAGACAAAGAGCGGTGCGGCTATTGTGCTGCGCTTTCGGCAGCCCTAATTGTTTTATAATGTCCAGCGCCTCCTCAATTTTGCTCATAGTAATTTCTTTATTCTATCATCCAGTACTGATTGTTCAAAATCTTTCAATCCTTTAGCCCACTTTCCCAATTGAATTAATACATCGCGGCTTGGGTATTTCATTTGCTTTAGGTCGGTGGCATTTACCTGAGTGTGTCCGTTGAAGCTACGGAAATGCGTGTCAACGAAACTTGAGTTGAGATATGCCGCTAAGCCGAAAGCAAGGTCTTCCGGTATTCCTGCTTTGCCCGAATGAAACACATTTAAATGATTTTCTATTCCGATATAGCCAAAATCAAGTTTTCGGGGATTAATAACCCTGGCTACAATGCGCTGCTTTTCTTCCTTTGACGAAAAGCGTTTAACTATTGTGTAAAAGCCTTTTGGATAGAGCATTTTTTGCGTTTCTTGGAGTAGAGCTATAGCGTTGGGCTTTTTACCCTCCTTTGGCCATTGTATTTCTTTACCGTTAAAATGGGTGGGATATAACAAGGGAACATATCCCTCCAAAGGCTCTTTGGAAATATATTCTTTACTTCTAAAATCCACGACAGGGCCGGTAGAAACCTCCAATGATAATTCGCTAAGTGTGTAGGTAATGGACTTGGAATTTTCTAAATGATTTTTTTCGCCGTTTGGGATATGAATAAAAAATTCCTGGTCTCTCGGTTTAACAATTTGACTGTAGGAATAGCTATTTAGAGTCAAATCATGCAAGCTTTCATCTGCCGATTGGGAAATGACAACTTTGCCCTGTTTCGCTCCTTTAATTAGGTGAATGATAATATTCTCTTGCAAAACACTGTCTTCTTTGAAAGCTTGGCTTCGAGAATCAAATAAGTGAATGCGTTGTATTGCAGAATTGCCGATAATTAATTCCCTAAAGGGTTTATAATAATTGCCATTGCAAAAGCTTCTTGGGATTATTGCGACTAATTCGCCCTGGTCTTTTAATAACATTAAAGATATGGCTACAAAGGCAGAATACAAGTTAACCGTTTCTATACCCACCGAACGCAATTGAATCCTGTGCATAGATTCGCTGTTAATTTTCTTGTATGGAGGGTTCAGAATGGCGTGGGTATAACAGCCTGGGAAGCCTTCGCTTTCGCCAGATGTTGTATCTGCAATAAAATCTCCGGTTATCAAATGAGACTTAAAAGGAATCCCGTTTTTAGAGAAACTGGATTTGTAATAAGCCAAGTTTTCGGTCAAATAACGGGTCAAAACAGGGTCAATCTCATAGGCTGTAACCTCTATACTATTTTTCCTTTTTTCTTGAATAAATCGTTCTAAAAGGGCTGCTGTAAGGGAGCCTACCCCCGCACCTGCATCGAGTATATGAACATTGTCTGAATTGACTGTTTTAAACATTGACGCAATGAATTTTGCGACAATGGCAGGGGTCATAAATTGCCCTAGCGAAGAACGCTTGCTTTGGTCAAGCTGCCCTGTGGCTTTCTGTTTAATTGCATCAATTGTAGTGAACATAGTCTATGAATACAATTATACACCATAAATACCGATGGCTAAAGAATTTTAATAAACAACTTGTGATGTAATACCAGGGTTTTTTTGGGCTATACTATTATTTAGTCAAGCCTCATATCTGTAATCCTGTCGTTTGGACTATAATACGTCTGTTGAAATGCTAAAAACTATAAGGATATATATGAGGCAGACCATGGTTATTAATATGTAAATGAAACCAAAGGCCTGTCTCAGCATTTTGAACATCATAGCTCAATTTTGTAGCATTTAGATATTTGTTCGTTTAAATGCCTTTTGCATTTTTCTATATGGTTGAATTTTGGATTGGTCTTCACTTAATTTTATGTAGGCTCCACGAATCACCTGTCGTGATTTCTCAGGACTATGTTCAATAAAGGTTTTATATACTTTAACCCAATCGCTGAATACAACTTTTTTCTTGAGAACACCTTCTGATAAATTAAGGTTCTCTAAAATTATTTTTGCCTGCAGATTACTAAAAACTCGCTTTAGTCCTTCCTTTAACGTAGGTCCGGTACGTGTAAAAAAGTAGGTTACTAAATCTTTAAACCGGTCCTCGTCTGCCTTCTCAAAAACTGGAGTCTTTCGCCTTACGATAGAAATAAACCCTATATCGGTCTTTGGTACGGGTGTAAAATTGGAACTACTAATTTGTTTGAGGAATTTAACTTCATAATGTATATGCAAAAAATGAGAAAGAAGTGGAGACTCTGCATTGGGTGGCCCAACAAATTTATAGGCTGCTTCTTTTTCAGTAATTAGATAAGCCGCTTGTAATAAAGAGGTTTTATCTGTAATTTTCTTTATTACTTCTGCGGTTATATTGAACGGTATATTTGCTACAACAATAAACTTTTCTTTAGGTAAAGGATATTTTAAAAAATCTTCATGCACTATGGTGACATTCTCAACCCCGTGATATTTCCTTTTTGCTTCGGAATATAAAACGTTGTCCATTTCCACTGCAATAACTTTGTTTTGAGGCTTAATTAATGCATCTGTTATAATACCTTTCCCAGGACCAATTTCTAGAATCAGATTTGCTTTGGTAAAATCAACAAATCCCATTATTGTAGCGATTATGCCTTTGTTATTGATGAAATTTTGAGAAAGGGCAATGCTTTTTCGAGGTTTACCTTGTGGTAATTGAGTATTAAATTTTTTTCCTAGGAAAGCCATAGTTGTTAATTAAAATTACTTTGCAAAAGTTTTGAAGGATGCCCCATAGGAGAATTAATTAATCTGGTTCTCCAGTGTAAATCTTCAACCTTCCGAATGCATTATACCGAATTATAAATACTAAGTCAAGTCCTTTTCATCTTCCCATTCTTCGGAATAAACATTTTGCTTGGTGATACTATTTACATAGTTCACGTTGGAGTACCCCCCTAAATAATATTTTACAGACGGTACCTGGTTGCAGAATATTTTAACGTTGGTGTCTATTAAACACTGAAGCATCTTGTCATCTTCGCATATGATATTCAACCAATCTTCATGAGTAAAATCATCGGGAATTTTATTTTTCAACAAAACTTCTCTCTTGATAAGCCAAACATTGGTATCTACTAAGTTTACTCCACCTTCACTTGCATCTATTTGATCTCTAATAACATTGCAGCCTTTTTCTATAATTCCATGTTTAGATAGTCGTTCAAACTGCTCTTTTGCTTGTAACGAATTACGTGCCCAGGGATATACTCCGTTTATAAAACAATAAGGAGTTCCATCCGCATAAAATAATTGTCTGTAGCAATACACGGCATCAGCTTTATTAATCAATGCACATCTCATCAATTCTGAATAATGGAAAGGTTCAAATTCATTATCATCATCCAAAAAAGAAACCCATTCTGAATTAGCCGACTCGACTGCTAAATTTCTCAGATAAGCTGAACGGGCAGGGCCACTTTTTTCTTCGGCTCCTCTACTTTGAAAATGCCATGAAATTTTTTCGTCCGCATAATATTCCTGCTCTAAGAACTTCAACGTTTCCACACAGTCATCAACAAATACTAATATTTTTATGGTTCCTCCAAAACATTGACTTTTTATGGAAGCAATAGCCCTTTTTAGCAAATTACTTCTTTTCCTTGTAATAATCAGTACGGTTATATCCATAACAATAAACTATATATCAAATTGCTTTCATCCTAGCTTCCATGTAGGGATTTGTTTTTGGAACCCCCAACCAGTCTAGAATATGGTTTGTCGCACTGTCGACAGTATGTTTCGAAACATCAACCTCCAAAGTTTTTAAACGGGAATTTTTAATTAGTTCCCGCATTAATTCCTGTTCATCAATAAATTTTTGCAAGTTATCATAATTAGAAGGTGTTTCGGAATAAGTAAGACGTTCGCGCCGGGCTTCCTCAAAAGTTTCCCGAGGTCGTGTACAAAATACCAAACGAAAATCTAATGCAACTAATCGATCTTCCAGCCAGTCAAATTGATAATCTTTTTTTGCATGAATTAATTGATGTGAACGTGTCGAAATATGAAAGCGGTCAATTACCCAGTACCAATGTCTTTGCAACTCAATAAGCCTAATCCACGTGCGATAAGTTTCCATTGCATACTCCTCTTCTTCCGGCTGAAATGTAATAAGGCTATTTCTCTTAGAAATAGGTTTCTGTTCAAGAGAATCCAAAATTTCCCATTCTGCGGAAATTAAAGGTAAGTGATACCTATGTATACGTCCCTTAACAATACGAGGACTCTCAGCAATCGCAAAACAGATATCTGTTTTATAGGTTAGATGGGTGCCCTCGAAAATAACTTTAGGTAGATAGGATTCCTCTGCGATGGTTTCATTTTGCATATAAGATAAATTTAGCGACGAGAATATTCATTGAATATCAACTCCAGTTTTTCCTCAAGATGCTTTAGCGTTTCAACTTCTAAAACACGATTAGGCAGAGGACATGAAGAATTGGATTGCCTAATCCAAACTGGTAATAGACCATACCGCATTGCCCCTATAATATCAGCGAACCAATTATCTCCGATAAAAACAGCTTCATTGGGGCTTACATCAAGTTTAGAACAAATATCATGAAATATTTTAGCGTTTGGTTTACGGGCTCCAATTTCTGCGGAAACAGAAATTCCATCAAAAGCAGGTAATCCGGCTTGTTCTAGAAATGGCTGTATAGGATGATCCCAATTAGAACAAAGGCCTATTCTCTTCCCATGCTCACGCAGTAGTTTAATTACAGAATTTGCGTTGGGAACGGCTTTTTTCGTTGCTCGCTGCTCTATTTTCAGCAAATGATTTATTATATCGTCAATATTAGCGTCGTTAGGGGCTCCGCTTTGTTGAATTAACTGCCTAATGTTGTTCTTTCTCCAATCCAAGTAAGAGGGGGTGGTGTCAAAACTAGGTGTGAGAAGTCCATCAAATGCGTCGGCCTCCCACATTTCTTGCAGGGCAAGATTGCTATCATAGCCAAGTTCATTGAGTGTCTCCCACATTTGGGGCGGCTCATGGTCAATCTCTACGAGGGTACCATAGAAATCAAAAATGAAAGCCTTTGCGGAAATAAGCCGTGATTTTATATGTTGCATAAAAGATAATTAGATTTTGGGAGTTACTTTTTGCCATGTTGAATTAATCTTACCCAAATGAGAATGATTCAAGGAGCTCGGCACGCCACTGGATTTAAGTCTGCACCAAAGGAAAATGCTCCCCGCCAATTTTATCCCCTGGTTTCAATCCTACTTCATCGTACGGGAACCGTTCATTCCCAAGCCACACTGTACCATGAGCCGCATAACGGAGAACAAGAACACGTCGTGGCCTTGACGTAAGGTTGGGTACTGATGCATGCCAAAGCAATGCGTGATGAGCACCACACTGTCCGGGATCTAATTTACCGTAATCCACAACAGGAAGTCCCTCTTGTAACGGGTTCTGTGATATCTCAACAGCATTGGGTCGATCTTGCTTCATAATAGATTTATCATCACCAAATCCAACAGGCAAGGTCTCTTCTGTGCGTTTGTGTGAACCAGGAACAACTAACATGGTACCGTTTTCTGGTGTTACAGGATCAAGGGCAATGAATATTGTTACAACAGTAGGAGTTGCCAGAGGCCAGTATGGATAATCCTGATGCCAAGGAACTGATTTTGCGTAAGGATTTTTAACGATAACATTATCCTCCATTAAATGAACTGGGATATCTCCAAGTAATTGGCTTGCCATTCCAGCAATAACAGAATTTTTCGCAATTTCTTCAAACCGTTTGTCGCGTTTCCACAGGTTAAAAAGAAACGGAAATGTTGTAGGCTTACTGTTCTCTCCTTCTTCATATTCGAAAGTTATTTTTCCTGCAGAATCCACATTTCGCTGAATGCGAATTGGATCGGTAAGTTCAAATTTGGGGGTTTCTTGATGTTCAAATAGATATTCATCTACCGCTTTGCAAAGTTCGGTGGCTTTCTCCTCACTTAAAACACGTATTGGCACAAGAAATCCTTGCTCATTATATCTCTCGACGTCTTCCTTACTTAACGGCGGTTTTCTTTCCACTCCGTATTCGATTTTATTTGCTGAATCACTCATTGTTAGTTTTTACAAGATAAAAAATATCAAACTCAATAGAAAATTAGTTGATTACACGTCTGCTGGCAATAAAACTGACTGTCCATGGGCCTGTCCTTTGATATTCAGAAAATATCCAATCCGGTAAAGATTTTTGCCATTCATTAAAGGCTTTTTGCTCTCCTAAGTTTGGATTACCTCGAAAACAGAACCAATCATCAAATATAATTATTGTTCCATCCACAAGTAAAGGCTTCACAAACTCTAGAGCCGTTTTTGTTGATGTATACAAATCACAATCTATGTGAATAACAGCCGCTTTCTTAATCTCATATCTTTCTATCGTTTCGCTTATACATGTTTCCTGAAATAGGCCAGCCACTCTAATCACTTTAGTTAGCGGTACACCCGCTTTAGTTAGGTTTTTACAAAAAACATCTTCTGGGCAAGTGTATTTCCCCTTAGCAAAATCCCGCGCTTCTTTATCAATACCCTCCAGATCAGGGAGTCCTTGAAATGAATCAAAGGCAAAAAATCTCATATTTCCCCAAATTCTATTAAGTTCTGCAACGTCTTGCTCTGTTCTTTCTCCGTGTATCTTTTGATGCGGGCCAAAAGCATGTTTCAAAACCGAGTAAGCCTCAATAAATGACCCACCTGAATAAACCCCAAATTCTAAATAATCGCCTTCTATTTTCTCAGCAGCTATTAAATTTGCGGTTTTGTATAAAATACCCTGCTCCAGAGATAGAAAATTAATCAGTCGAAACCTCGCTCCGGATTTAATGTCATTAATAAAATAGTAAATATATTGGAGGACTTTCTTCATAAAAATTATTTTTCACCGTCTTGCAATGCTATAAATCCCTTTCGGCAAATATCTATCGTGCGTAAAATATCCGCTTCTGTATGTGCCCCACAGATATACCAATGATGATTCGGATGAAAAAAAACACCGTTCTGAGCAACGATTGTATAAAACTTTCTTTTCATCCCCTCTCTTTTCATAGCATCAGGTTCAACAAATTGTAGAAAGGGATATGGAGGATATCCCACTACTTCCGCCGGAACTTTATGTTCATGAACTAAATTTTTCAGCTCATTGAGAAAAAGTTGTCCTACAGACCAAATGTGTTCGATAGTATCGGATTGCTTAAGAATAGCAATAGTGGCATGCGCCGCTGCCATTTCCGCTGAACTTCCAAAGTAAGTCGCTGTCATCTTAGTTTGTGAAATTCCCTTCAACACGTCGGCTCGTCCCACAATGGCTGAAATAGAGTAGCCATTTGACATTGATTTACTGTATGTTGCTAAGTCGGCCTGGATATTAAAAAATTCCTGTGCCCCTCCTAATGCCAAGCGAAAACCGGAACGCATCTCATCAAGAATAAAAAGAGCACCATTCTTATGGGCTATTTCTCTTACCTCATGAAGAAATTCATCCTTAGGCTTCTCTAGTTCAAACGGCATCATAAAAACACATGCAATATCATCAGGATGGCTTTTAAAAAGTTTATGCAACGAGTCTATATCGTTGTAGGTAAATTCAAAAACATCTTTCCTAACCCCTGATGGTACACCCACAGGTCGCGGGGTTGCCCAATCGTGCCATCCATTGTACCCCCATCGAATGACTTTATCGCGTCTCGTTTTGATTCGAGCCAAACGAATGGCTCCACTCGCAGCATCAGAACCTGTCTTCATTAAATAAGCCATTTCTGCCTTCGGAATAACGGAGGTCAAAGTCTTAGTTAACTCAATTTGTTGAGGCTTCCATAAAGGCGAAACCAAGTGACCGGATTGAATCTCCTGACAAACAGCGCTAGTAACCCGTTCATCGGTATGCCCAAGGACAATTGTTCCGTAGCCAAGCATATAATCGATATACTGATTTCCATCAACATCCCATAAATAGGCCCCTTTCGCGTGATGCGCATAAAAAGGATAGGCTCCTCTTATCGCACTGTAATTAGTTCTGTTGGTGTCATTTAACTCAGACCAAGCCCATGCATCTATAGATTCTGCTTGCCGTAGCATTGCCTCCGTCTGGTGGAGATTATTACCATGTATCATTTTATAAATTCAAAATATTTAGTGATTTTAAGCAACATTTACTTCGCACGTGCGAAGAATAAAATTCTCCACATTGCGGTAAGCTTCGTCATCTGTAAATTGTTGTGGCGGAGATTTCATAAAATAAGATGATGGCTCTATGAGTGGTCCGCTAAGCCCCTGATTCAAGGCAATCTTCATACATCGAATCGCATCGATAACAATGCCCGCAGAGTTAGGGCTATCCCATACTTCCAATTTCAACTCAATCTTTAAAGGAACGCCACCGAAAGTTGTTCCTTCCATATAGATATGACACCATTTTCGGTCGGTCAACCATGGCACATAATCACTTGGCCCAATATGAATTTCATCTACAGGCAATTCATGCGTCAATTGACTCATAACCGCCCCGGTTTTTGATATTTTCTTTGACTCCAATCGTTCTCTTTCAAGCATGTTGTAAAAATCCATATTCCCCCCAAAATTCAATTGATAGGTACGATCCAAATGAATCCCTCTTTCCATGAATAACTTTGTCAAACACCGATGCACAATCGTGGCCCCCACTTGGCTCTTAATATCATCGCCTATGATTGGCAATCCGGCCAAAAGAAATTTTTGCTTCCATTCTGTATCGGACGCAATGAAAACAGGAATGCAGTTGATAAACCCACAATGCGCATTAATAGCCTGTTGCGCATACCATCTCGTTGCCAGCTCTGAGCCTACGGGTAAGTAGTTAATAAGAATATCTGTACGAGTTTCCTTTAACACTTGGGCTACATCCACCGGAGCCTCGTTGGCTTCAACAATGACCTTATTCAGATAAGTTCCCAAACCATCCATAGTTGGTCCCCGTAATACTTTAACCCCAAGAGTCGGGACCTCGGCAAATTTGACGGTATTATTGGGCGTTTCCCATATGGCTTGCGCCAAGTCTTTCCCAACCTTATTAACGTTCACATCAAAAGAAGCTGAAAACTCAATATCGTCAACACAGTAATTTCCGATTTTATTATGCATCAATCCCGGAATCTTCTCATCAGCCCGAACATTCCGATAATATTCAACCCCCTGAATCAGAGAATTAGCGCAGTTGCCTACACCAACAATTGCTATTCGGATTTTTGACATAATTCTGTGATTTGTTTTAGTAAATAGGAAATTAGTTAATCTTTTTCGTTGTTGCATCCAATAATGTAAGGGGTATCTTAATAATTTCGCCTCTATTAGCCGCTGACTCGTAGGCTTTTTGAATAATTGTTGTTGTAATGAATGCTTCCTGAAAAAGAGCCATTTGTCGAACGGGCTCGTTTACCAAATTAAGAAAATCATTGAACATATCAGAAAACCAAGTCTTGTGTGACGGATCATCAAACTCAGATGTTATCTGTTCCATTTTGAATACACCATTTTTGTTTATCCATATATTATCATTGTCCACGATGATACTTTGGAGGGAACCCATTACAGAATAGTGTGTATGACGATAAATAGATGCCCATGAGAGGTCGATTAAAAACTGTACATCATTCTCAAAATAAAGTGTGATGAGAGCTGTATCCTCAGTGCTCGAATAATCATCATTTTTGTTAAGGTTTCCCATAATACAAGAAACCGCAATGGGGTGCTGTTCTAATATGTAGCAAGCCAGATAAATACTGTGGGTTCCGTGATCGCGAATAATGCCACCTGATGAAATTTCGGGAATCCGTCTCCAGTTTGGCAGCCACTCTTTTACTCCCACTGCATGTCCTTTTCGCAAAGTTCGGAAGTGGCCTCGTTTTGCACGGCCAAAGTCATAAGACTGAACTTGCTCCTTCATCCATTTTAGTATAGGAGCAAATTTATAGTTATGTGAAGGGTAAACGCACCGCCGAATTGACTGTGAAAGTGATATTACTTCTAAATATTCCTTAGGATCAATCAAAAAGGGTTTTTCGCACAAAACATGGCAATCAGCAAGCAGGGCTTTCTTGATATATTCCAAATGAGTATCAGGAGGGGAGCAGATATCGATAAAATCAACCTTTTGCTTTTCAAGCATTTCTTCAATCGTCGTATACACCTTCGTATGCGGGTATATTTGTTGCACAAAATGGAGGCGTGCCTCGCAACAGTCGACAACACTTGAAATAGACATACTATCCATCGACTGATAGGCATACATATGCCCTTGCGCAATAGTACCAAAACCAATAATGGCACCCCTCATATATTAGATATTATTTTGTTATCAAAAAATCGTGAAACTTCCCGTTTGACAATATCGCGCCCGTATTATTATTTAGAATCCGACCTTGCGAAAAATCCAAATCCCGGCCATCCATATCCGAAATAATTCCACCAGCTTTTTGAAGCAGATGTACTCCTGCTACGTGGTCCCAAATTTTTCTCGATGTATTTTTAAAAGCATCACTGATTAATACATCCGATTCTCCAGCAGCAATGGATATATAGGCACCCAATGTACTATATACATCATCCTCGATATATCCTATATTATGTACTTTCGATTCACCATCATTGGAAACGGCTCGCGCAGAAGAAATCAAACGGTCAGACACCTTTAATACTGTTATGCTCTCATCGAAGGAATCATATTTGTATGCGAAATCGTTCCAGGTAAAGTAATATGTTGGCTTTCCCTTTTCTGGGGAGAAACTGCTTAAAAAAGAAAAAATTGGAATGGCATTATCAAGTAATCCCACACCAATAACATATCTATTAGATTTAATATATTCTTGTGTTCCGTCAATAGGATCTATAACCCATGTTTTGTTAATATATTTCTGGTCTTGTCCGTAATCAAGCCAATGAGTAAACTCTTCCATAGATAGGTTCTCCCCCAAAACAAGATTTGTTAATCTAATAATCATTTCTTGCTGTTCATTCGTCGTAATTCGAAAAAAATCGTTGCTATTTTCCTCGGCTATAATTCCACTTTCAGGATAGATATCACAAAGTATTCTATTGATAATTACTTGGACTCCATAATCTGCCAACGTAACACACTCCGCAATGCTTTTATCCAATTGTTGCAAATAAGTCAAACGCAAATTCTGACAAAGCAAGTGTGCTTTATCTATGGCCTGCCGAAAAGGCATCAGAAATAAAGGAAAAGTGATGGAGGGCTTCTTTTTTTTCATAATATAGTAATTCCAATTTTAATCTTCGAAGAATCGTTCATATTTCGACCGTCTGAAATATTCCCTTAACTCTTTATAGTTTGATACATAATGAGAAAGTGGTTCTGTAGCCATTTTTGATAAATGCAGCCCCGCATTATGCGGTACCACTCCTATAAAATTTAATATTTCATTATACGTTTTGGAGAAATCTCCACATATATTTGTTTCATATTCTACTCTCATAAATTTATGAGAGGCAAATTTTTGTAGTGCCCAATTCTGATCAGATATTTCTTGTTCGAAGTAAGTTTCGCAATCTACTGATTCTATACGAATTGGTTTCGGTGTTGATAATTTTACACTATCATTAACCGGGTGATGCCACTTATCGTTTCGCATTGCCAATTCGAACGATACATATTGAGCGAAAAGATTGTTTCGAACTAACTGTATGATGGCTATACTGGAATCCTTAAATAAATAATCCCAAGCCTTCAATGTTTCTACATCTGTTTGTGCATGTCCATAGAAAACTTTAAACCCAACGGCCTTTATTCTGTGTTCATATTTGCAACCAAAAATTTGATTATGTAGGTATTCATCTCCTGGCTCTCCTGGACGGAGAAATTCTGGTCCATCAAGATCAGGTTGATGAAGAAGTATTTCCCCCCACATTCTTATATTCGGATGTTCTCGAAGCGCTAAGGTTAATAGGGTTGAACCTGAACGATGTTGACCTAATATAATAAAGCGGCTTAGGTGTTTATTTTGGCCATCTGTAATTTTTATTTCCATTCGTTAGAACTTTTTATAAAGAAAAAGATTAAGGCTGCTTGAATAACTCTTTGTGTTGAACGCTAATACCGCTAAATGGTCTGCTTGGCGCTCCATTAATCATCAGTTTCAGGTAAATATAGTAGTTAGGCAGGTTAATAAAATCCTCAATGCCAAATTCAGGAAACATTTCCTTTGACAGAAATAGAGAATCTTCTGTCCCAACACGAAATGCAATTATTGTCCCTGCATTTCCTAAAATAGCCCTCCTTATTTCATCATCCAACTGAAAGAAGTATTGGTGTGCAAGTGTCATACCGACTTTAAACTTTCGCAATTCGGAAAACATATTAACTAGGGAAAGGGTTGTGAAATTGTGGAACTCGTCCATATATACCATGTAAGGAACGCGGCTATCCTCTTGGGTGTCCACACGACTAAAAGCTGCCGCGCTAATAGAACTAATGAACAATGCACCAAGTATGTGCGCTGCATCTTCACCGATATGCCCTTTGGCAAGGTTTACCAGTATTATTTTTTTCTCGTCCATTGCCTTTCTCAATGATACTTCATCAGAATTTTCAATAAGCACCCGTTTTATAACCGGATGTGCTAACATGCCACCTATCTTATTCAGCACCGGCAATAAATCATACCGGTTATAATTTCCAAATTCTTTCTGCCAAAAGCTTTTGACGCTCTCGTTTTTTACCGCCTTTATTGCTTCATATCTGTAACTCCTGTCCAAGAGTAGTTTCGGAATATCTGCTATTGTTGCCTGCGGCTGGTCGAGCAAGGTCAAAATTGCATGGCGTAAAATGTGCTCTAATTTTACACCCCAGGCATCAGCCCACAGTTTTTTGAAAACATCCAAAATGCCGGAAGCAACAAGCGACCGCTTTTCATACGATACTTTTTTAAACGGGTTGTATTTCAAGGTAAGGGTGCGGTCGGGGACGTTGAAATACAAAACATCCTTTTTGCGTTCTACCGAAATTGAATCATGAACACTTTGCACTAAATCGCCGTGCGGGTCTAATAGGCACACGCCGCGCCCTGCCTGTATGTCTTGCATAATCATTGTTCGGATTAATGTGGACTTGCCGGTTCCGGTCTTGCCAATGATATATGTGTGCATCAGCCGGTCTTCCTGGCGAATGCCAAAAGGAGTTCCCCAATTTCGGTAATTGAGTTTTGCGAAATATGTAATGTCGTTATCATGTGGCATTAGGTTATTTTGATGCAAGCCGGATATGAGATATAGCAGTAACAATCCTGCCAGTTGCGACAATAACAGCTATCCTAGTGATACACATTGTTCGAGGCTACACTTGCTCTCATGTCCACACAAAAAGTTGGCAACAAGCCCATAGCATTTATTCGGGAGCTATGTAAACACAAAACCGAAGTGGAAATTTTAGAGGCCGAAGAAAATTTTCGCCAATATCTCATGCTCATTAAGCGCATGTGCGAACGTATGGAGCAAGACGAAAGCCCCAGTGTTGATATTGACAAGGCTGAAAAGTACTGCGATAGTTAAGAGTGTCCTTTATCTGTCTTTTAGCAAATTAATTTCAACACAGTATATGAAAAAAGTCTATGGCTATATCCGTGTTTCTACAGCCAAACAAGGCGAGGGTGTGTCTTTGGTCGCGCAACAGGAAGCTATTACCCAATACGCTATTAAATACAACCTGGAAATAATTAAATGGTTTGAGGAAAAAGAGACTGCGGCGAAACAAGGTCGCCCGCTTTTTAGTGCAATGATGAAATTGCTTAAAGCCAAAAAAGCTGATGGCGTAATCATGCACAAAATTGACCGCAGCGCCCGTAACCTGAAAGATTGGGCGGACTTGGGTAATTTGATTGACCAGGGCGTTGAAGTCCATTTTGCCCATGAAAGTCTTGATTTACAGGCGCGGGGCGGGCGGCTTTCTGCCGACATTCAGGCGGTTATTGCTGCCGATTACATTCGCAACTTGCGTCAAGAAGCTATCAAGGGAATTTATGGCAGATTAAAGCAGGGCATTTTGCCGCTTCCTGCACCCATTGGGTATGTAAATAACGGCAAAGGAAAAATTAAAACTATTGACCCTGTGCAAGGGCCGCTTGTCCGCAAAGCGTTTGAACTATACGCAACAAAACGATATACCCTCAAAACGCTTGTTGCTCAAATGGAAAAATTGGGGTTGCGCAATACAAAACATAAAAAGGTAAACCTTAACAGCCTTTCGTTAGTACTAAACAATCCTTTTTATACCGGTATCATTCGAGTTAAGGGTAATACTTTTAACGGCTTACATGAGCCGGTTATTTCTCCTAAGCTATTTAAACAGGTGCAAGCCATCCTTCGTAGCAATACAAACCAAAAGGTAAACAGGCACGATTTTAAGCTGCGTAAACTTATCACTTGCAAAGGCTGCGGTTACTCTCTCATTGGCGAAATTCAAAAGGGACACGTATATTATCGTTGCCACCGGAAAGGCTGTGTTACTAAGGGCATACGTGAAGTTACGATTGATAACCTGCTGTTAAAAGCGTTTGAAGCTACCCAACTGCTACCGGTCGAAACTGCTGAACTTGATACACTGCTACACGAGGCGGAACAAGATTGGGTAACGAAACAAGAAGAAATACTTGAATCTTTAAAGCTGCAAAGCGGCCAAATTAAACAAAAGCTAGAACGCCTGACCGATTGCTATGTTGACGGTGGACTGGATAAAGAAACTTACGAGCAACGAAAGGAAAAATTGTTGTTTGAATCGAAAACAAAACTGGCTGTTAAAGCGGAGATTCACCAGGGTAAAGACAAACTTTTTAGAAAGGTTAAGAGATTCCTCGAACTTGGGAAAAACCTTAAAAAATCATACGAAAACGGAATTTCAGAGGAACAACGCGAATTCGCACAAATAACAACCTCGAACCTTGTAGTCGAAGGAAAAAAGCTAATGATTTCAATGCGTTCTCCGTTCCTGGAACTAGCGGAAAGGCATTTTTTAAGTTATGGTGCACCGAAACGGGAGACGCCTCGAAAAGAGAATACCACTTTTTGTTACTCTGAACAAAATACGTCTCCCATCATTGGCGAACCCTTAAATAAAGAACAGCTTAAATCACTCCTTGATTTGATAATAGAGGCTGTTTCTCAATTACCAGATAATGACGAAACCGACTATGCTGTATAAACAAACAACCCAAGTGCCAAATTTTTTGTTTGATATGTTCCTCCCTGACCTCACCGAAGCTGAACTGAAAGTGCTGCTGACGGTTATTCGCCAAACTCTCGGATGGCTCGACAAAAGGACAGGACAGCGAAAACTAAGGGACAGGATAACGTCGTATCAATTCCGCCAAAAAACGGGGCTTTCAAAGCGGGTTATCACCACTACCATTCAATCACTGCTCCAAAAAAACCTTGTGCAAGTTACCGATGCTACCGGTGTATCACTTCACTTGGCATCTGAGCGCAAAGGCAAAACAAATTTGTTCTATGCCATCGCTAATCCAGTGCAGATAACGACACAAACCAACGCACAAAGTGTACCTGAACCAGTGCAGAAAGTGTACCATAACAAAACTAACTATCAAAAACTAACTGAAACAAAACTAAGGCAACGGTTTACCGGACACATCAGTAAAGCTCTTTCACAGAGGCAAACACTTTTTGACTTTAGGAAAAATTGAGATTTCTTTCATGTCCATGATGGCATACTCCGGCTATCCTTAATTGCCGAGTATATGCGCCACTTCAGGGAACATGAAAGAACCCGTATAAACACATTTTCTCAAAAAAAGATAGGACACCACGGCGAAAAAATTTGTTGATTTCGACAAGTTTAGCACTCCTAGAATGAAATCGTGTTCACGCTTACGATTAAGGTATTAATAAGTAATTATTTGTATCTCGTATGCCAATAGATCACAGCTACTTGCGGCAACACCGCAAGCGTTCGCCCCTGACGCAAAATGATATTGCGTTTATTATGCACCTCTCCGATTTCGCAAATGTGTGTCGGTGGGAAAAAGGTCTGCGACAGCCGACCATTGAAGCGATTATTATTTACCACCTGTTGTTCGGGTTTCCGATTGAAACGTTGTTTGAAACGCAAAAACACGAACTGGGGAAAAATACAGCCGAGCGAATGAAGCTTTTAATCGCTCAATTAAAGGTGGAAAAATCAACGCCGAAAGTGAAAAGTCGTATCACTTTTCTTGAATCCGCGCTTACAAGATTAACTGCGTAAAATTCCATGAAAGAAGAAACACGTGTCGTTCTCGCGATCTTTCCCAATGTTGTCGGCTTAGGCTATGTCTGTTTGGAAAACCCTCAAACGCTCCTGAAAGCTGGCGTTATGAAAGTGCGCCCGATGAACAATAAAAAAGCCTTGCATCAAGTAAAAGACCTTGTAGAAATTTTCAATCCCAAAATTGTCATTATCCGCGATTTTGATACGAACAAGCCACGCAAAAACAAACGGATTCAGGAACTCCTAAATGAAATTACAGCGTATGCAAAAGAGAAAAACATACGCACGTTTCAATACTCGCGCCAACAAATCAGGGATGTATTCGAGTTACACGGGGCAACATCAAAGTACGAAATATCAAAACAAATTATTAGGTGGTTTCCTGCTCTTGCTGACCGCGCCCCAAAGAAACGGAAGCCCTGGCTGCCGGAAGATTCTAAAATGGGAATTTTCGATGCAATGGCATTGGCTATTACACACGCACATTTGAACGAATAGCATTGTCGCAGTAAACAAAAAAGGCAGTCCTTTTAAACACCTCATCAATTGCATACGCTTAGTTAAAAATTCTTTAACAAAAACCGTATGTTATGAGCACCACAAAAAAATCAGAGGCCTTTTCGCAAATTACCAACCTCGTCATTAGCTACCTTGAAAAAGGAATCGTTCCGTGGAAACTATCCTGGCATGAGAAAGGATTGCCGGTTAACCTTTACAGCGAAAAGCCATATCGAAGTATTAACTTATGGCTTCTCACCGCCCTTGATTACGACGAACCGTTTTTCCTGACCGCCCAGCAAGCGAAGAAAATGGGTGCATCGGTGAAAGATGACGAAGAGCCGCACTTTGCGGTGTATTGGGAATGGAGTAAGGCGCAGAAAAGCGAATTGACAAAAGAAAAACCTGCAAAACCGTCGGCAACCCTCAAAACCTACGCATTGTTCAATGTTTCCCAATGCGTTAATGTCCCCGACATTCGCATAGCTCGGCAGAAACGCAACAATCATAACCCACTCGACCGGTGCGAAGAAATGATAGGCGAAATGCCTAATCGTCCAACGCTCCAAATTGAGGGGCGGACGGCATACTACGAACCAATACTTGACCGGATTACCATGTTCGAGCCTGACAAATTTCCGAGCCTTGAGTATTATTATGCAACTCTTTTGCAGCAGCTCATTATGAGTACGGGCCATGTAAGCAGGCTTAACCGGAAACCGTATCAAATTACCGAAACAAAAGAGGTGCTGCCGTTTTCATTGGAAGCACTAACTGCCGACATGGGGGCAAGTTACCTCTGTTCCTACTGCGGTATGGATACATGGAATTTTGAGAATCGCAGCGAATACATAGAGGGATGGTTACAGAGGTTTAAGGAAGATAAACAATGCCTGGTATTTGCGGCATTGCAAGCACTAAGAGGGGTTAAATATATTTTAGGTGAAAGCCTGGGCTATGCAACCGAAACACAAACTACGTTCCTTGAAAATGAAACTGCATAGGCAATTTATGAAAGGCACAAAAACGCCTGAGAACATCGGGCGTTTTTTTAGTTTTTAAATTTTACAGAAGTTGCGCTTCAATATACGCAACAACATTTTGTAATCTCCTTGTTTTTGCGTTACTTTTGTAATACAAAAACGTGAACCAATGTCAATAATTGATAGAAAAACATTTACACTTTCAAAAGGCCCTAACGGTAGTGGGACTTTTTATTCATTTCTTAATACTGGATTTGACGAAATCGCATTTGAATATATACGGGCAACCGGCAATGTGAAGGATTTGTATGTGATGACATTTGAAAAATGGTATGCGCATTTCGAAAATCCTAAATTCTACACCTTACAGCAATTTATAGAGGCTTTTGCGCACAAGGGCGAACGAATTCTTATGCGCCCAGAGTGGCACGTGGATTTGGCTCTCGGGGTTTTAAATAAGCAAGGCAAGTTTGTAGGATTGAGCGATAACGTGCATTTGAATTTCCCAGGAATGAGCGGGAACGCGCCGCACAAGATTGATTACCCCTCAATTCCTGATTTCAATATACTGTTTGCCTACCAAACACATTCAGTGGAGTTTGTGATGTAGCCCAAAAAGTTCTGCTTCCGATCAACACTTTATTGATTGCGAACATTTGCTTTCTCAATGGGGACGAATTTTGTCAACGCAAGAAAATTTTGGTGATGTTCGAACATGTATTTTTCAAAATCTACAAAAGTTATTCCATTTTTAATTCTATCTACCCCAATGTAAAAAAGGCCAGCGCGAATTCTTTGCAGTACATTAATTAATTCATAATCCAGCGAAGTTGCGAAAGGAAATGTAAATATCACATTAATGTTATCCTTAACCATGTCGCGCTCTTCATAAAATATATCAATCTCTGTCAGCGCATTCATACTAACAGTAACTTCCGTATTGTCATTTCGGACTTGGATGTACGAGAAATTGACCTGCATATTTTTAAAGGTAGTAAACCTATTAAAATCCGCTTGTGTTAATGTGGCTAAATCACGCCGGTTAAAATATGTTGCTTGCAGGTACAACTGATCAACATACATCTGTATCATTATGTCTCGCAGGTACACATCAACCAATTCGCGTGATTTTTTTTCACGGAAATAACTGACAAGCTGAATATTGATAACATAAAAAATGTATGCTGCAATAATGGCTATTGATATTTCAAAAATTATGTCGTTTGTACTCTCAATGTTTTTTTCTGAAAAATGAAAAGGATTTAGTGGGTAATGAATAAACTTTATCTGAAATATCAGAGCAAAACAAAAGATAACTATACCTAATAATACTCTGTCAAAAAATTTTTGATTCATAGCTGGCTTTTTAAGTTGGATAGTCGGGGGCATAAAGGAGAATCGTTTTTTATTGAAGTTGTCCGCCTAAGGTAAAAAATGTTTTGATTCGGATATATTTGTCGTGATAGATGAAAAATAGCAAAGGGGTTATTTCAATAACGGCAAACCATATCGAACCGGGTATCAAAAAGTATAAGGGCGAAATAGATGCTGCACTTCACAACATTATGAAATCCGCCGGATTGTCTTTTACTCCGTATTTATTTAATGACGGACGTGTGCTCCTTGTCCTCCCAAACAATACCGCCGCTTTTCTCTATGCAAGCAAGGAGGTGTTGTACGAAACCCTCAGCCTCACATAACAAATTTTTGCCTCCTTTCGGCAAAACCAACCTACACATAAGATAGATTAAATTGTTCTTTGACAATTAATCATTAAATTTCTTCACCCCTAAATTGTTTCCAAATGGAAAAGAAAAAATCTGTCGGTATTTGGATTCGGGTTTCTACCGAAGACCAGGCACAAGGCGAATCTCCTGAACATCACGAAAAACGGGCGCGTTATTATGCTGAATCAAAGGGGTGGGATGTAAAGGTTGTGTATCACCTTGAAGCTGTCTCCGGCAAATCGGTCATGCAACATCCCGAAGCAAAAAAGATGCTTAGGGACATCAAGGCCGGAACAATTACCGGCCTCATTTTCTCAAAGCTTGCCCGGCTCGCACGTAACACAAAAGAACTCTTAGACTTCGCTGATTTGTTCCGCGAAAGCAACGCTGACTTAATTTCACTGCAAGAAGCGATAGATACGAGCACACCGGCTGGCCGTCTGTTCTACACAATGATAGCGGCAATGGCTCAGTGGGAACGTGAAGAAATCGCAAGCCGTGTAGCCGCTTCGGTTCCTGTCCGTGCCAAACTCGGCAAACCGCTTGGCGGGGCTGCGCCCTTCGGGTATCGGTGGCTTGGCAAAGAACTGGTTATTGACCAACATGAAGCGCCGGTTCGCAAAATGATGTATGAACTCTTTGCACAAAACAAGCGCAAGAAAACAGTCGCCAAACTCTTAAATGAAAAAGGCTACCGCACCCGAAACGGTTCTAAATTCTCTGACACAACAATTGACCGACTGTTACGCGACCCAATGGCAAAAGGACAACGGCGGGCAAACTACACCAAAAGTTTGGGCGAAAAGAAACACTGGAAAATTAAGCCCGAAAGCGAATGGATTTTGACCGCTTGTCCTGCGATAATTTCCGAAGAACTTTGGAACTCTTGCAATTCGATTCTTGACGAACAAGAAATTAATCGAAAACCAAGAACTCGCGCGACCGTTCAACTTTTTTCAGGATTCCTAACGTGTGCTTGCGGCGGTAAATTGTATGTTCCATCGCGCACAACAAAATACACCTGCACCAAATGCAAGAAAACGCGAATTGAGGTCAAAGACATCGAAGAAATCTACTACAACTACCTGAAATCGTTTTTGCTTACCAAGCAAGATTTAGCAACATTTCAAATTCGGGCAAATGAAGCTATCCAAAACAAACAAGCTGAACTTGGAACCTTAACCAAAGAGAAGGAACGGCTAAAGAAGGAAATGGATAAGCTGATACAGTTACACCTAAAAGACCAAATACCTACAGATAGTTTTAAGGGGTATTTTGACCCATTAGATGCCCAATACAAACAACTTGATGGAAGTGTTACTCAATTAGAAGGGCAGTTAGATTTCCTCAAAATTCAACAGATAAATGGAGACCATATCTTAGATAACGCTGAGAATCTGTATGAACGCTGGCCGGCGCTTGACCTGACGGTCAAGCGCCGCATCGTGGAGGAACTGACCCAGTCCATTGTTATTGATAAAGAGGACATTACCATCAAATTCGGATACAACCCAATCATATTACCCATTGTATTTGTAAATGCTCCGAAAGAGCAACACAACGTCATGGTGGCGTTGCTTATTTCCGACAATTATGGGAAGCAGTAGCGTAGGGGGAGGGGTTGGGGATGTAGGTAGGTATGATAGCTTTATCCTAATATCCTCTTTATCAATTGTTATCGCTTCCGTTATCACCTCCACAATGGTTCGTTTTTCTTCATATTCCATTTTAGGCCACCGTTGGTACAGGTCTTTAGCTTCAGACAAAACGGTTTCCGAGGAAAGGCTTTGTACTTTGAGGAAATCTATCTCCCCTTGCAGTTGGGGTATCTGATCGTTGAGCTGTGCCACCCGATCTTCCAAAGGCTTATGATGATTCAGGAATGCTTCTTTCGTCAATTCCCCGCCGATACGCATATTGACTAGCTCAGTCATCTTTTTGGAAAGCTTGTCGGCATCCTTCGTGATTGTTTTTAACAATTTCTCCTTTTCGGAAATCGCTTTGTTGGATTTCTCGATGTAGCTTTTAACATCCACATCGGTGAGCAAAAAGGCTTTCAATTGTAAATGATAAATTTCGTCGAGGTCGGCAACTGGGATACGGTTTTTGCACGGCTTGCAAGCATAGACGTTATTTTCATGGAACACGTACATCTTCTTGCCGCAGGTACAATACACGAATCCCGCAAGCAGGTGGACAGCTTTGGGTCCGACTTTCTTTCGTTTCTTGAATTGCTCGTCCAAGATGCGGTTGCACTCATTCCATACCGCAGGCTCGACTATCGCAGGGCAGGAAGTGATTATCCATTCGCTTGGGTCTTTCAGCACCCAATTTTTCTTGTCTCCGAGGCTTTTGGTATAGTTTGCTCGATATTCCCCTTTTGCTGTGGTGTCGCGGATAAGCCTGTCTATGGTAGTGTCGCTCCACTTTGAACCGTTGCGAGTGCGGTAACCCAAATCATTAAGTTCCTTCGCAGTGCTTTTCTTGCGTCTGTGCTTCAAGAATAATTCATAGATGAGCTTACGGACAGGGGCTTCCTTCTCGCTTACGATGAGCTTATTGTCTTTCCATTGATACCCATAGCTTGCCTGCCCTCCAATCTGCTTACCGAGCTTTGCCCTTATCGGAACGGATGCGGCTACGCGGGACGCAATCTCTTCACGCTCGTATTGTCCGAAAATTCCGCTTAAAGAGAAGAACAGTCGTCCTGCGGGAGAACTAGTGTCTATATTCTCACCGAGGGATATAAGGTCGGTTTTAGTGGCTTCAAAGACCTCCGAAAATTCGAGCAGTTCTTTCAGGTTGCGCGACAGTCGTGCAAGCTTCGAGAAAATGAGGCCAGTTATATTTCCGTCCTTCGCGTCTTTGAGCATTCTTTTTGTCTCTGAATGATTCATTACGGACTTGCCAGAGACGGCCTCCAAACGATATACGGTAAATACATCCCAGCCTTTTGAATCGGCATAACTGCGAGCGCGCGCCTCATGGTGCTCTAATGAGTCATTCTCCACTTGATCTTCCGTCGAGACTCGGAGCCAGATACCTACACTTTTAGTATTAGCCATAAGTTGGAATTTAATGATGAAATTTGATATTTATTTATGATGTCAAGGATTATCTTAAATAGAGTTTAAGTCAAGCTGAGATTAATAAAAAGCGTAGTAATTTTGTTAGGAAGCAGTGCTTTTAAAGAACTTATAATATGCGCAGATTTATAGATCAGTATGTGGATGATAAAAAATCCGATGCAACATTTTCAGTAAATCAAGACATGCTTTTAGGTTTTGAATTATTAAAAGCAATCAGTCGAGATTTATCTACTGCTAATTACAAGCAAATATCTAACATCTTAAATACGGGAATGTACGGAGCGTTTTCAGGTACTGTAGTTGAAAAAGGAACTATAATATGTAGAGCCCGTACAAATCGTTGTGGTCCCACATATTTCAAAAGCGAAAAAGATCTTACTTATATATCTGACCCTAATGTTCTTGCACGGATGCAATACTATGGGAGAGCAAATCTACCTGCTCAGTCGATATTTTATGGATCGCTTGGATCAGAGCAAATTCCTATGGCACATTTAACAAGCGTATTTGAATGTAGCGATAGATATAGAACTCGTGATCCAGCAATACCCTATGCCGCAGAAGAAGAAATATTTTCCTGTGGGATTTGGAGAGCCAAAAAGAACTTTGAGGTTGTGGAATTAGTTTTTAGTAAAGATGTATTGCAGAATAATCCTTATGTAAGCCATAGGTTAGAAATGTATAAGGAGGCACTTCTAGACATGAACCCTGATTTTCGCAAACATTGTATCGAAATTTTGAGATTCATGAGTGAAGAATTTGCGAAAAAGCTAATTACAAATTCCGATGACTATAAGATCAGTTGTGCTTATGCAAATTTAATCTGGTCCAAATTAAAACTATCGGGTATTCTTTTCCCTTCCGTTCAATCGGGATATCACAGCTTTAATATTGCCTTGACCCCACGAGCTGTAGACAAGTTCTTGCAATTTGACAGTGCAGTTATGGTTCGAGTGAAGTATAAAGGTTTTGAAATGTTTGTTGAAGATCTGTATAGGTTAAAATCTAACTCTAGCAAACAGAGATTTGAATGGGAGCATTGTCCAACAAGACACTTTTAGGTATAACAGACAACGCTTATTCAAAATACAGAAATATCCGACCTCCATGAATTTTTCCTGAAAAAACCTTTAGGGAACAATAATAATAACCTGAAAGATCTATAAGTTTATGAGGTGTGAGAATACATTCGGTTGGATGGTCGGTCTTGGTAAAGATAATGCTCTCCATTTCCTTGTTATCAAGTTCATCGCCGTTATAAAAGGTCAGTGTACATACTGACAAATACCCTGATCCATGAAATTCAAGGCGATTAAGGAATCCGTTATGGCCAAGGGCCGTAGAGTTTGGGTAGTTGAGCGTAATACAATGCATAATTCGTGGTGAACGCGAAAGTAGTCATTAGGTCGATGTTCACCAATAAAAAGCCCCTTGTACTTATACAAGAGGCAGATGCTTTTTGTTCAGGCTTTTAGGCGTCAATTTTCGTAATAGTTAGTTTGCGATTGGTAATTTCTACTTTGACACGATCCCCGACTTGGAAATCAAAGGCAGTAAGATATAAGCCAGCTAAATTTATTAATGGGTATTTCCTTCTGGTGGAAATGTAGTATCCATAACTTACTTTCAATATCTTGGTTGCTTGTTTCGTTTGAATAGAACTGTTCATACTTATAAGTTTTAAATGATTTGTTTATAAGTATCTCAATACGAGTTCCCGCCGCGTAGTAGAGCAAATTTGTTATATCAGCGAGATAAATATTGATGTGTAATGAGTAAAGCCATAGCATCGAATATGCCCATATGATAATCTTCTTCCATCCACGGCTTTCTTACCTTCGGCGCAAGAGGCGCAAGCTCTTTAAACCACTCTATGATTTGTTTGGCAATCTCCGTTTTGCTTTTTGCTCCAAAGAGTTCGAAAACTTCGCGGATCTGTTTACGAGTATATCGAAATATCGGAGTGTTTTTTGTTTTGGCAATATGGTCAATAAGAGCACTAAGCTCTATTAACCTTTCAATTCTTCGCGAACTCGCACCCTTTGCATCACGCACAATAATTACAGTAGGGTTATGAAACTCTATATACTTAGCGATACGCTCAACCACCCGCTTGTTATTGATCGGACGCACACTAGCCACACCGGACTCCAGGATTTGCTTCTCGACCACATCAACACACACATACCCAAGTCCCCTTCGATTGGGGAAAAGCGAAAGAACGATTGGATTTTCTTGCATGGCTACGATATTAGTCTGCTATAGAGTGATTCAAGAAAAGCAGCTCTACTGACCACCTTTTGGGATTGGCGCTGACTTTTGAGATCACTTAAGAGAAAGGTAAGCCGTTCAGCTATGACACGACTTACATACGCCTTTTGTTCTATAAGGAATCCATCTACAGGCATCCCAAAGAGGACATGATACGCAAGCAATATCTCATTATTGGGCATTCGTTGTCCTTGCTCCCAACGAGAGATACTTGAATAATCCGATAGCTTTAATAGATAAGCTATGTCCGCTTGATTGAGCGGCGACTTTTTTCGATACATACGCAAACTGTTTTTGTGAATGGGCATATTGTTTTACTCACTATTGATAATAAACGTATGGTATGAAAACCGAGATAAAGGAAATAGTAGGGCATATTTGTTTGTCTTTGGGATTTCGTGTGTATTACCTCTGCCTAAGGTCTTATTGACCAGTATTTAGGGTCAAAGTACTGGCATGTCAATTTTTTTCGTCCGCGACATTCTTTCGTATTGTAAAAGACTTGCTATTCCTGTGAACAGTGCTTGTAGATATGCGCTTACGCGCACACGTGCATGAATACCAAGCCTTTACAAAACAAGATTATTAAGAGGATGCTTAGTCATTTGAGATCGCAAATGTTCTGCACTTGCAGATAAGTAGATCGTGGTAGTTTTAATATCTGAGTGTCCCATCATTCGAGATAGGCTGTATATATCGCAACCACCTTCGAGCATCAGAGTTGCAAACGTATGTCGGAGTTTATGGGCACTAAACTGTAAACCCGAAGCCTTTCTCAGCTTTATAATTAATCGCATCAACCCACTTTTCGTATACCCCTTATTCTTGTAATACGATGCAAAGAATTCAGGGCAGGTAATGCCTTTCTTTTTTCGCACAATCAAATACCGTTTAAGGCTCTCTGCAAGTGTGAAGCTCATAGGAATTATCCTGTCCTTACTTCCCTTTCCCTGATTTACAAAAATGGTCATGTTTTCAACATCAACATCCGTGAGCCGCAGATGTAACAATTCCTCTTTGCGTAAGCCTGCAAACATGAACATGCAGAAGATGGCATGGTTGCGGTATCGGTGAAAACTATTCTCATACGGATAGTTGTAAACCGTATTAAGGAGCGTCATTGCTTCCACGTTGGAGAGCTTCTTAGGCAACCGCTTTTCGTGCTTCGGAAGTTCAACTACACTAAGCGGGTTTGCTGCCATGTAGTGGTTAGTGATGCACCATGTAAAGAACACGTTTAACCCCCGGTAGTAGTTTATGTAAGACGGCGTTGTCCAATGGTGCTCCATGCGGCCATTCAAAAAGAACTCGCGGACGTTTGTTTCATTTACATCCTCTATCCGCTCTAGTTGTGTAACAATCAAAAACCGACCGATAACGCCCTTATACGCCCGAAGTGTCGCAGGGGTATATCCCCGCATATATTTGCCAGTCTCGTAGAACTTACGAGCCAGTAATTCTATATCCATAGGTGAGACAGTGATCTCAACCTTCTTTGAGCCATTGGTCGGACTCGAACCGACGACCGGCCGTTTACAAAACGGCTGCTCTACCAACTGAGCTACAATGGCGATTCTGTATTAGAAGGGTAGTTATGTACAATATGTACCCGTCTGCCAAACACTTTAGCACAAATCGCCTTGCAGTACAAGCCTTTTCCTAGATTATCCTGTAGAGTAAATAGTTTGTAACTAAGTCTCTACTATATATATCGAGAAAAGTCTTATTTAATAAGGCTTTTTTTGTTGTTTGGCTTACAAAATTAATTCCATCATAGCGACCTGTTATTTCGCTGGAAAAATGACAAAAGAAGGGATGAGAAATTAGTTTTTAATGTAACAAGGCTATCTAAAGTCTACTCTATGAGCTGCCAAGTTTCAAGCTAAATTTTCAAAGGATAATTTATTTATGTCGTCTTGTAAGTCCTCGGTGCGCACGGATCTCAAATATGTTTGTGTCATAGCGATTCCACTATGCCCCATGAGTTTCTGAATTTTTATTACTCCCACATCTTGCATTGCAAGATTAGTTGCGAAAGTATGTCTGAATCTATGCAAGTGGAGTTTGACACCTGAAGACTTTCGGATTCGTTCAACCCAATGTTTAAGACCATGCAGTGTTAATGGTCGATCACCTAAATTAGATACAAATAGAAATTCTGTCTTGCAACCTCTTTTTTTTCGTTCATCCAAGTACTCGATCAGATGCATTTTCAAATACGGGTTTATGGGAATTTTCCTAAACCTCTTTGATTTAGATGTTTCCGGCCTTACACAGATGTAACCACCATAAAGGTCTATATCTCTTACCTCAAGAGACACCAACTCATTACGCCGTATTCCGCAAAAAGTCAAAATTCCTATTATTGATATATCCCTTCTGAGCAGGAAAGAATTTGAAGCACCTTGCACTACCGCGCCCATTATCTTCTTAATGTCTTCCCCGCTCAATGCGCGTTTGTCTACAAAAACTGGCTTGGGAAGTTTCAGCGTTTCAAATGGGTTGTCGTTAATGTGCCTGTGCTGTTTCAACCATTGAAAAAATGTTTTTAACCGATTTGCATAGTGAGCTACTGTTGCGTCCTTGACGCCCTTTCTTATTTTATCTTTCCCTACAATTCTTTCTCGCTCTTGTAATCTTTTAAAGAATACAGTTACTAATTCTGGCGAAACATCACTTAGGCACGTTATCTCGGGCACAATTTTTAAAAATTGCTTATAAGCATCTTTTGAACTTTTTATTGATGCGGGACGAAGTCGCCGTACGTATAGGCATTCGTTTATGTAGTTTTCAAAATGCTCATGTAATGATATTTGCATGAACAAATTCTACTCTTACCGCTTTTTGAGTTGCAGTAGAGCAGATTTGCAAGTCATAATTGACACTCTGTTTTTGAATATACTTTTAAAGGAGAATAGGAGGATGAAATATAGCCCTGATATCACCTATTTTGGTAAAACGCTGTTTAGAAATGAGCTGCGTTCTTTCGGCCTATACCAAAGAGATCGCTTAATGCATAGTTATATACTTGGGAAAACAGGTACGGGTAAGTCTACCCTCTTACATACAATGATAATGCAAGACATTCATGCAGGTCGTGGACTTTGTCTTATAGACCCGCACAGCGATCTTGTTCAGAGTGTTTTTAAAGCAATACCTAGAGAGCGAAGTAATGATGTTATCTATTTGAATGTTCCAGATCCTTCACTTACACTTAAGTACAATCCTTTTAGGAAAGTTAGTTATGAGAAACGCTCGCTTGTAGCATCGAGTATCTTAGATGTTTTCAAAAAGCTCTGGCATGACGCATGGGGTGTAAAGTTGGAGCATATTCTACGTTACGCAATTCTGACATTGTTAGACCAGCCAAAGGCCACCATAGCGGATATATCACTACTGTTATTGGACAGGTCATTCAGGCATCAGGCTATAAAGCATATACAGAATCCGAGTGTCAAAGACTTTTGGCTAAAAGAGTTTAATACCTATAATCGCTATGATCTGCTCCCTGTATTGAATAAGGTCGGTGGTATGCTGGCGCATCCCGTTATTAAGCGCGTACTTATCGAGAATAAAGAGGAAATATCATTGCGTAAGGCAATGGATGAAGGAAAGATTGTATTGGTTAATCTGTCTAAAGGACATGTAGGTGAAGATGCATCTCATATTCTAGGTGCGTTACTTATTAGCTCGATAAGTTCAGCGGCGTTCAGCAGAGTAGATACGGAGGAGCCCAGGCGAGTTCCCTTTATGGTGTATATGGACGAGTTTCATAACTTCACCACCCTATCGTTGGTCAATATGTTTTCGGAGCTACGCAAATTTAAGGTTGGAATGATACTCGCGCATCAGTACATCCACCAGTTGGAAGATGAGATCAAGCACGCAATCTTTGGTAACGTCGGGACAATAATTTCTTTTCGTTTGGGAACAGAAGACGCAATGCTCATGAGCAAAGAGATGTTCCCAGAGTTTGGATTGGAGGACTTTATCAATCTTCCTAACTATTATATCTATCTTAAAGTAATGATAGATGGAGTACCGAGCAGGCCGTTTAGTGCAGAGATTATTAAAGATGAGGCTGGTGAACTTTTTGATTTGCTCTCTTAATTTTTTTCTTTGGTTTTGGTTGTGAGGTTGGTGATTTGAACAGCCTAATAACAATGATAAGGATTAATATTAAAAGCAAATCTGTAACAAGATTTAAAGGCGATATACCTTGCAAGCCGATGCTCGGCTTTAGCATAAATTGTGCAAAGGCTATCAGACGTGGTTCTATTGAAAACATCAGAGCTAAAAGAGCAACTATGTCTTTCCATGAATTTTTAAGCCATTTCATAAGAATGATTTTAAATTAATTGATTAATGAAGTAAGCAACAATGGCTACAGCATGAGCACGATTCACCCTTAGTGCTGTCTTTTTGCAGTTTCCAGTGCGCGTACAGGTTTTTGTACTCGTCAAGCAATTTTGCATTTGGATACAGTACTTTTAGAATATTCATACGTTCTGATATGTATTCTTCTAAAATTTTGTAGGTGCATCGCCTAGTCGCTAAGGATAGCCTTAGTTCCAAATTGATGAAGTCGCTGTCAAACCTTTTCAAAGAAAGGTCTGGATCGTTGGATGGGAAATGTGTATACATGGTATTGTTTTTTAGCGTGATTAACAATACCAACACGTGAAATCAGTACCGAAGAAAAGGGATGTGTAAAACGCCTATTGACTCACTATCAACAGTGGTGCATACTGAAATTGAACAAAGGTTTTTACCTTAGTTCTTTAAATAGGGACAGGCTGTATATTGCACGGCTCTCTTCCTCGGTACCTACACCTCGCACGTGTAGGTATTTCTATTTAAAAATCTTAGCTCAGAGACAATTTCAAGTCTTACTATCTATCTATAATTAGTACCTGTGGTGTATAGCTTTAAGGGTTTAGCTGAGCACTTACTATTGCTTCCTTTTCTATAGAGGAGGGTTTTCTTAAATAAAGGTAAGTAGAAGGTACGGTATGTGCAATAGAAGCTATTAAATTTAAATGCGTTAAAACATTGATTATCTAGTGTATTCCATACAATAAAAAGCTATATCTTTATTATTACTTGTATAAGACAAGCAAATAGCTTGTAAAAGATAATTTTTAGAAATGGGACAGAATAAATCTCCGATTCCTCATCCAATTCATCTAAGATTGTTGATGGAACTCTATTTGAGAGCTGCTGGCTTATATAACAAAGATGAGTCAATAGAACCCAGAAGGTATCTTAAAAAGTTCTCAGATCTTGTAAAAGCAGATAAAATACTTTCGGAAAAGAAAGCAGATGCAGAAGGAACTGTCTCTTTGAACCTCTTCAACAAACTGCTCGGAAATCCATATCAAAGTATTGAAGCTGGAGTATTTACTGAAGGAATTAAAATATCAATCCTTGACAATATAGCTGAGAAAGTCATTCGCCACTATAAATTAGGAATTAAGGATAAAGAGGATGAGCGCATACATAAGGGTGAGCATTGGGATTTTTTCATACACAAAGTTGCTCCAATACCTGAGTATTTTAAATATATGGCGGGCACATACTATAAATACCTCCCTTTGCCTGAACGTCAAATTATTGATAGGTACTCCCTCACGGTTCTCAATGAGCTTTTAAACGACGATAATGCTATCATGCATTTCCGCTTATATTTTTGGGAATCTCGGAGCAAAAGAATTGAAACGGCCTGTTTGCAAATAGATGCTACTAACAAAACTGCAACATTGAAATATTTTAAGCCAGGAAAAGAAGAAGTTGCCTCAGTTCACAGAACGGATTTGGGTGGAAGTTTTTCAACCCACAACAGCACCCTTCATTTGACATTTGTCGATGAAGATCCCCGCAATACCCATATAAGAACATATATGTGCATTGCCATTCACCATACGAGGCTCGATAGTGCGGTCATCCTCAAAGGAACGTATATAACATCAGTCAATCGTGGTCATAGCCCAGTTGCAGGTGAGCTAATTCTTCAAAGGTACAGTACATACAAGGAAATTGTACACGATGTTGCCAACGAGAAAGAAGTTGACCATCGCTTGTATCTGGACTTAATTAATAAGCGTACCGAGATAGTTGAAAGTGCGATCGACACCTATAAAGACCTGAAATCAAACTCGATTTCCAAATTGGTTGGAAAAATCCAAGGTGCATACTACTTTGGCTTTCTGAGTTCTATTCAAATGATCAAAGAAAAGAGCGCTACAGTAACCAAAGGAATATGTTTCATTGAGCCGAATGGAGTTGTTCATACAAAAATAAAAGACGGCAATGAGGTTCGAGGCTATGTGAACAACGACATATATCACAATGAACATACATTTGTTATTTCCAATTTCTTTGACGGGAATGATGATTTTAAGTACCATTACACCTTAACCGCAATTAAGACAAGCGACGATGACGATGCCTCGGTAATAGGATTAGAAGGGGTGTATTCCGGAGTGTATTCAGATAATCCGAGAGCTGGCCAGATTTTCTACGTAAAAGTTGATAATGTCTTTTCGTGGGATGATTTGATCAATATGAGCATTGATCTTGAAAAACTGACCGTGAGGAAAGCAGATATTCCCAGACTGGAAAAAGGAAAGGAAAAAATATGGGTTCCAATTGTGAAGCAACTAATTTGGCCTAAATATTTAATTACAAATAGCGCTCTGGATTTGAGCGAAACAGTTGATTTTAATATAGGGAGGGGCAAAAGGAATACCGAATGAATTACACATGGCTATTCGATAGTTACTAATTCCGAGAGACTTACTTGAAGCGCACGGGCTATTATATTAAGTGAACTAATTGTAACATTTAATTCCCCTCTTTCTATTCTTCCTATTTGTTCCGCATAGTTATTGCATTTCACTCCTAATTCTACTTGAGTTAAGTTGCGCTTTTTACGGAGTTCCCTAATCCGTTTTCCGAGCGCCTTTAAAAGCTTTTCATCTTTTACATATTGCACATGACAAAGGACAGGGGGAAAACAAAAAATAAATAGAACATGCATGTTCTATTTTGAAAATTATTATATCTTGCATTTCCAGCATTTGCCGAAAAGCTGTAAGAGAGTAGGCATCATTTAAATCACATCCACATGAAAAACTTGTTAGGCCTTCTTGTCGTGTTTATAGCTTTGGTTGCACGATCACAAACAGCCAACATTCCCGACCCTGAATTTGCTTCACGTCCCTATTATCTCAAAGACAGCATTCTTGTCAGCCTCGAAAAAGTATCCGCAAGCATAGATGTGAGCGGTATGGGTGGCAAGGTGTACCTAACAGCTTTCAAGCCAAAATCCAATGTGCGATTTAGCAAGGATGCCCTGCCCAAGTTTTATATCAAGATTGATGGCGGTGGTGATGCATCCGACAAAGTGGATGTATCTATCGCAGTTGTAAAGAAAGACAGGCGGCGCTTTACGCAAGAAAGCACCGGACTGAGCGGCGCGGCAAAAGATATCGGAGCAACCAAAGCCAGCGTGTCCGTCAAAAAGGTGCGCGAAGGATTGTATCAGATAATCTTCGACAATCCCCTTTCTGCAGGAGAATATGCCTTTATGCCGGCTTTGGATATGAGTAGCCTCATGGGAGGCGGCAAACTCAACCTGTATTGCTTTGGAATAGATCAATAAATAAATCAGTATGAAAAAAATAATGAGCATATCGATATATCTCGTATTTCTTCTGCTCCTTCAATCATGTAAGGATTCAAGACCTGATGTATTGGTGAAATACGTTAAAGAGAGAGTGAATAATGAATCTGAGGGTGCGTTCGATGTATCGGGCATTGGAAATATTAACGGGGTAGAGCAAAACATAGGAGGTAGCATCAAGTATGAAATTGACTTTACTATGACACTTGTACCCCATCGTACTTGCTGGAAAAACGGAAACGCCTTTCAGGGCTATTGGGATGATTTTACTGTTGCAGACAAGATACCCGACGGATGGGAAGGCCGCAACTGGGCTAATGCCAAACAACTTACAGCGGGAAGCTTTATCCAGTTGAAAGGTAAAGCGACAATGGTAAAAAAGAGCAATGGATGGGAGGTAGAAAAGATTACTATTCTCTAACCAAACGCTGACTATATAGTAACGGGCAATACCCATTTTTAGGGTATTGTCCATACTCTTTTTAAACCTAACAGAAGACATTATATTTGCGATTACCTCCAATTAATTGACAACAAAGTTTTCATAGGTTCAAAAGTGGTCATTCCGAAAGGAGTGGCCTTTTTTTCTTTGTTCTTTTAGCGGCTATCATAATTTGTAAAACGCTTTTATATTTTTTTTACCTTGTAGGAAAAAAGAATGGCAACAAAAGAAGATAGAGGCCAACAACGCTATATAGATCATTTGCTGAAAGTAACTTTTAGGATTTGTCATTGGAATGAGGAAGGTGCATTAATTGGTAGAAGTTCAGGGTTCATGTATAAGAAAAATGAGAACTCTCCTATTTTAGTTATTACAGCTGGTCACAATACACCTCCAGATGGCTCGTTCATAGAGACATCGCATATGCACAATGGACAAACGGCAGCTCTACTAGCCGGTCACTTCAATGTATTTTATGAAGAGGATGGCATTGATTACGCCTACAGTATTTTGCCAGTAGAGACTATTCAAAAAAGTTTAGAGAATGACATGGCATTTGAATTTAAGGTTTATAACATGCCCTTCGTCAAAGCTGTCAAAGATGAAGCGTATGGTTTTGCAGTGAAAAATAATTATGAATTTGTTCGATCAGGTAATACGCTCGTACTACCACAGTATTTATGTACTGAGTTATATCTAACATTAGATGAGCAAGACGAACATATTAATTACTTTTTGCCTTCTCGCACTATAAATACGCATGAATATTACAGAGGTGCAAGTGGTAGTCCCATTGCAGATGTAGAAGGGAGAATTTGCTCTATCTTAATTGGCGGAACTGAACCTCGGAAGCACTTAAAAGGTTTTCGCCTTGATAATATCGAGTTGCCATGAAGATTCAATATGACAGCTCAAATTACAAAGAAACACCACTATATCCCTCAGTTCTTAATAAAGAACTTCTGCGATACTGACGGAAAGCTTTTTATATACGATAAGCAGGCCGATAGATTTTTGGGTAAGAAAAGTCCAGGAGGTATATTCTACGAGTTGCACAGAAACACAATAAACATGCACGGCTCCAAAGTCGATAATATGGAGCAACTGTATAGTGCTTTGGATGATAGATTTGCTAAGGCAATACAACGTGTAGTTTCAGCCAAGAAAATTAGTGTTGAGGACCTAATGAGTATTTTACTTTTTGCTGCCACATTAAAATGGCGTGTTCCTGCAATCGACAACACGTTTAATACTTTAAAGGAAGAAGTGAAATATGCTGACCTTCCTATTACAATACGGCCAGTAGATCAAAATGGAGATGTGAGCCAAGAAATGTTAGACTACATCTTACAATCTGATGCTTTTAGGGAATCTATGCGAATGATATTCCCATTTGTTCCCTTTTTAACTGGCGAAAAACTTTTAGAGTACCATGATGGCGCTTTTATAAATACCAACGAGCGCGTCATCTCTGTACTCGGGGATTGCGGCCTCATTGAACAGCAAGGGGAAAATATAAATGACCTGGGAAACTTTGTTTTGCCGCTTAGCAGTACTGATACATTTATTTTTAAAAAAGGGAGTACAACCAATATTAAAACTGTCGCATTCTTCTCTGGCCGAGATATATTATCGGTTATCCGGTCGGAAAGATATATCGCTTGTATGAGTAAGGACCATTTGGAAAATGTGATCAAGGCATATAAAGAGGTCAAAGAAAAGGGAGCAGAAAAGATTATTGAAAGCATAGTGTTCAGGAACATCTATTAAATCCTATGCAGAAGTGAACTAATATCCTACATGTTTAACCGGTGTCTAGTATTTTATATACCTATTTTGGGGTATTTTTAAATTGAAATTCAATATGTAGGTTTAAAATATAAACCTACCTCTATGATCCTAGACTCTGATATCGCTCTCGCAGTTGAGATAGCTATTCCAATATGTCTTCTCCTTTGGTTCACTTATTGGCTCATTAATAGGACGATTGAGAATCAGCAACACTGGCATCATACTTTCGATGGACAACAGTTTTCCGCTGACGAGTTTTATTCGTTAGTCCAACAGCATATTGAGAAAAGAGAAATACCCGACATTGAATTTTCGCGGACGACCTATACTCAAAAGCGGATGTTGAGCGATGAACGCGAGTATTTTCACATTGAGGTAGATGACTGTTTCTATGACGTATGTGCCGCGCCGCATGGCAACTGTTATTTTGTTTCCCTCTGGTCTGCCGAGCGTCCACCGGTATTAAAGAAAATTCTGAAAAGGATTCCAATTCTCAAGCATTGGCTAGAATCGAAATCATACCATCAAATAGACACGGATAGCGTAACTCATAATGTAATCTTCACAAGTTTTAATGAAGCCATTGATGCTATCACCACTACAAAAGGTCTACGCGCGCTAACCAAATCTGAAAAGAAGGTGGTACTCAATTAATGACAAGCTATGCCCCAATCACGCTCGGAACAGATCACAGCAAACTTCTATGAATGGGAGGAGCGTGGCCGTGGCTGGCAAGTATATGATGCAGCGGTTGAGTTAGAGCCTATTTTTATACCATTTTCCCCAGTAAGGTTTAACGGATCGAACAAAGTGGATGAGGGCTTTAGGCCATCAATGTTTACGAAGGCCACGACCTACATCAAGAAAGCGTTTACCGTTTCAAACAGTAATCAATCGGAGGATTTTTCAGAGGATGCAGATGGTCTCCTCGCATACCTTTATACTTCAGAAGCACCATTACAGAGCTTTTCCATTTCCTTCCCAAAGGATGCAAGGCCGTTCAAGGCATACGACATAGAGAAGTTTCTAACCATGCTTTCCTATACCAATAGCACGGTATGTTTTGAAATCGTCGCTTGGAGCGATTTGATACGATTGCAATTCGTATGTCGACAGTCCGACACTTCCCATATTGAAAACCAAGTAAGGGCATACTTCCCATCCTGCATTATCCAAAATGGTACGACATATATCAATAATATAGTCGATGGCGAAAAACATTTTTCAATTGTTGACTTCGGCTTAGAGGAAGAATACATGCGTCCAATTGCCTCGGCTGATAAGTTCGATACAGACCCTCTCACAGGTCTCTATGGAGTATTAGATCACTTGGAGGGTGGAGAGCAGGCGGTCATTCAAGTTCTATTCAAAGGGACAGTAAATCCATGGGCTCAAAGCATTATGAGTTCCGTGAGTGATGGCAAAGGAGAATCCATGTTTTCCGATGCACCGGAAATGCCGAAGCTAGCCCAGGAGAAAATATCTGCACCCCTCTTTAGCGTGAGTATCCGTGTTATTGCACAGGATACCAGTTATGAAGGAGCTTGCAGGACCATTGCAAAGATCGGGCGAGTGCTTACCCAAAGTTCCCAGAGTATCGGGAATAAGCTCATACCGCTGAATAACAATGGCTATAGCGACCAAAACCATTTGTATGATGTACTGTTAAGGCAGACGCATAGAGGTGGAATGCTCCTTAACGCAAAAGAGCTTGCCACATTTGTACACTATCCTATATCAGTCTCTGCAAAGAAGCTTGAAACGGATATCCGCAAGACAAAGCGCGCGCCCAACATAGCATGGGGGTATGATTTCTGTCTGGGTTCAAATCAGCATCAGGGATTTGAAGGTATCGTTACTCTCAGCCCTGAGCAAAGATTGAAACATATGCATGTGATCGGTGCGACAGGCACAGGCAAATCTACACTTCTCCAATCGTGCATTGTGCAAGATATCCTACTTGGCAATGGATTAGCTGTACTTGACCCACACGGCGATCTCATAGAAAGCATATTGCCCCATATTCCTGAGAACAGGTATGATGATGTACTACTCATTGACCCGTCAGACGCAGAATATCCTGTAGGCTTCAATATCCTATCGGCTCATTCGGACCTAGAGAAGGAAATACTTGCCTCCGACTTGGTAGCGGTATTCAAGCGGCTCTCTACGAGTTTCGGCGATCAGATGTATTCCGTACTAGCTAACGCCATCCTAGCCTTTGTGGAAAGCACCGAAGGCGGCACGCTGATAGATTTGCGTCGTTTTCTTATCGAGAAGCCATATCGAGAGCAATTCCTAAAGACTGTTTCTGACCCGAGCGTTGTGTACTACTGGCAAAAGGAATATCCATTGCTTAAGTCTAGTTCCATTGGGTCTATCCTCACAAGGTTAGATTCTTTTTTGCGACCTAAACTGATACGGAACATGGTGGCTCAGAAAAAGAGCATAGACTTTGAGAGCATCATGGATGGCAAGAAAATACTTCTAATAAAGCTCTCCCAAGGTTTAATCGGAACTGAAAACAGCTACCTCTTAGGGACGTTCTTTGTGTCTAAGATATATCAGGCGGCAATGGCACGTCAGGCTAAAAGTAAGGAAAACCGGAATAACTTTTTTCTATACATAGACGAGTTTCAGAACTTTATTACTTCCTCGACGTCCGCTATTCTCTCAGGGACACGCAAATATGGCTTAGGCTGTATTCTCGCCCACCAGGACATGAGCCAGTTGCAGAAGTATGATACAGAGCTTGCAAACTCCGTAGTGGCAAATGCAGGAACGCGAATTTGCTTTAGGGTTGGAGATTTAGATGCCAAACGTTTTGCCGAGGGCTTTTCGTCTTTTGACCCACAAGACATACAAAACTTAGGAGTGGGACAAGCGGTAGCTCGTATAGAACGTCCAGAATATGATTTTACGATGTCTACCCTTCAGTTAAAAAGCGTTGATCCCAGTATTGCTCTTGAAACAGCTAGGAAGGTTATAGATTATTCACGAGAACGATACGGCACAGCTAAGAACGAGATTGAGAAATCGCTGGAATATTTAAGAGATGAAAAGCAGGTTGTTCAGAAGGAAGTAGCGGAAGAAGAGATGCCGGAGATAGTTTCCGGTACTCCTGGAAGTGAGCCTAAGGAGGAAGTTTCTATCCCCGAAATTCAAGAGCCAGTTAAGGCTATTGAAATAACGGATAGTAAAACAAAGCAGAAGCTCATAGAGAAGCAAGAATTGACAGAGCACCGTTATACGCAGATGTATATTAAGAAGATGGCGGAAGCGCGGGGTTATACGGCAAAACTGGAACAACCAACAAAGGATGGCGGGCGCGTGGATGTGTTGCTTGAAAAAAACGCTAACCGTATCGCGTGCGAAATAGGAGTTACAACCACGACAAAATGGGAGACTCATAACATTCAAAAATGCTTAGACGAAGGATATGAGCTTGTCGTTGCTCTGACAAATAAGACAAGGCTAGTTTCTTCACTTCAAAAAGAAATACAAGCGCAAATACCACCACAGTGGCATGACCGCATTATGGTTGCAGATCTCCCAACATTCTTGTCCTTTTTGGACAAGGAAAATGCTAAAGACGCCTCCGTCGAAACAAGAATTAAGGGATATAGAGTAAAGCTTGAATACTCCGCAATTTCGGAACAAGAAAATAAGAGCAAAAGTGAAACTATCACTAAACTGATAGTTGATTCATTTAAGAAACAAAACCAAACTCCATATACCGATGCACCTTTTACTTAATGATGAGCTAGAGACACTACTAGTAAAACGCTCCTTGGAAAGACAGGACAAAACTGGATATAGTGTATTGTCTGACTTTATTGGTCTTTTTAGCGATCCCATATCTTCATTCCTCTCACCAATTATCAAATTGTGGGAGATTGAAGTTGAACGAAAAAAGCTACAGATTTTGCATGAGCAACTTCGTAGTCGCACAGAACTTCAAAAATCAATGATTGAAGCTAAAATATTTGAAATTACCGCAGTTATTCAACAGCGAAATCAAGAATTTGAAATAATTCGAATCGCCTTTTCCCATCAATTTAGACTTCTTGATGATTATCACAAAACTCACGGCGAAACCTTTGCAATGCTTGGGAAGCAATTGATTATTGAAAAGGATACTATAAAGATTAAAATAATTGAACATCTAATGTTAGTGATTACAAGTAATGCTTCTGCAAATATGAATGCGATGTTGAATATGGTCTCTCCATTGCTAAAAACTCAAAATGTTTTAGTTGCAAATATTCTTAACCAATTAAATTCATAAATATGATACTAGGATGGGTGCTTTTAGGATATGGAATTTACAAACTGCTAAGCCAAGAAATTAAGGAAAAAGTACAGAGAGAGGAAGAAAAGATTGAAGAGGAAATAGCGGAATTTAAAGTACGGTATGTTGAAAGCAAAATAGAACTCGATAGGCGAATTCAGGATGCAAAACGCAACATAAACTTTCAAAACTGTATTGATGCGCACTATCAGTCCATGATGACCTCCAATATTGCTTACGGAATTTTAGATAGAGAGCAAAGGTTGAAAGGTATATACTATAATGGAATCAAAGATATTGATACAAAGATCACAAACACCAAAAAAGAAAGAGATAAATACAAAGCTCATACAAGTGAGCGTGAAGAAAAGCACAAGGAAATGCAAAGCGGTATAGATCTCAAAAACGGTATTCTTGCGCACTTAAAGATTCACTCTGATAAGTCAAAAGAAATCCTATTAGATGTGAAAGAATTAAATAATAAGACACGAGACTTAAAATTCTTAATTCGAGATAATTTTGGTCAGAAAGGTCTCGAATGGTTTAATCGATTGGAAGAACGCACAAATAATCGGAAAAGAAGCTAGTTTCAAAATTCCCTATTAGCAATAACAAAAAATCTAAACATGAAATTTAAGGTTCTAGGCAGGTTTGAAGCTCCACCCTATAATGCTAAATCAAAGGCATATTTGACATGGGATAATTGGAATGATTTTTCATATTTAACACTTTTCGGATTAATATATGTAGATGAAAATTCTACTAGACATACTATCGGCTCTATTAAGATTGGTTATGTTGATCAAGGTGAAGGAGAACGCAGGTTAGCGATAGGTGATGTTTTTGATACTCTACAAGAAGATTGCTTTTCTCTTGGTCAATCTGATGAGTATTATGAGAATCTTAATAAGCTAGGTACTGAAACTAGGGACGATATTCTTTTGGCGCTTAGAGATATAGCTAAGATGCCGGAAATGTTTGATCTAGCTATTGAGGAAAACGTAACCCGCATTTCATTGTTGCGATATATAAGCAAAACATCAGTTCTTGGCCAGTTTCGCAGATTGGCAAATGGCGGTGTGAGACTTACTAATTATAGTTTCCAATTTAAAGCTCCAAAAATTAGAGGAAGTACGAACACAATGGAACTATCTTTCAATGTAGAACCAGAATCCTTTCCACCAACAAACATCCATGTATTGATCGGCAGAAACGGAGTTGGGAAAACTCATCTCATCAATAATATGATTAACTCGCTTGTCGAGCCAGACCCTCTTAGATATGGTAAATTTATTTCTGATCTGCCTGATGTAAATCAGGACCAAATCTTCGCTAACTTAACTTCCATTACTTTCAGCGCGTTTGACGCAACTGAACCGCAGCAAGAAAGGAAAGATAAAACTCAGGGCATCCAGTTTTCTTATATTGGATTAAAGAGATTTCCAACATCTACTGAGAAAAATCCTGGCCCGAAAAGCACTGTTATGCTCAGAAATGAGTTCTTCAAAAGTTTAGGCTCCTGTATCGCTGGTGGAAAAGTTTCTAGATGGAAAAAAAGTATTGAAATGCTTGAATCTGATCCTAACTTTCAAGATGCTGCTATCGGCAGTCTTGCTGATATTCAATCGGAAGAAGAACGAAAACGCATTGCATTTGAGAAATTCTGGAAACTAAGCTCAGGGCATAAAATAATTTTATTGACTGTCACACGGTTGGTTGAAACATTGCAGGAAAAGAGTTTGGTTCTGATAGATGAACCTGAGGCACATTTACATCCCCCTTTATTATCCGCTTTTACTAGAACTCTTTCTGATTTACTAATGGATACTAATAGTGTTGCTATAATTGCAACCCATTCTCCAGTTGTTTTGCAAGAAGTACCTAGAAGTTGTGTGTGGAAACTGAGAAGAATAGGTGCAGAAGCCACTGTTGAGAGACTTAGTATAGAATCTTTTGGTGAAAACGTTGGAACATTAACCAACGAAATCTTCGGTCTTGAGGTAACTGAATCTGGCTATTATAAAATTCTTACTGCTTCCGTTCGAGAAAGCACTTCTTTCAGAAGTGTTTTACGCAAGTTCGATGGTCAATTAGGCATGGAAGCACAGGCTGTCGTAAGATCACTTATTGCAGTTAATAATCTAGACCATGAGGACAATTAATCGGCCTACGGATACTGCGGGCGATGTTTTTACAGAGTGTATATCACTTGTGAGAAATCCAGGACTAAGACGTCGACTGAATGACGTTAAAAACTTAGTAATTCAAGCCTCAGATGAACTTGATCAAAAAGTTACTAAAGGAAACCTGCATACCATAGTTAGAGAAACAATCATAAACGGCAATGTGACTGCAAAAGAGTTAGAAAATGTTTACACTACCCGAATGGTGCCCAAATCATCACCTGGAAGAAAGATATATGACAAAATAAAGATTTCGGCTCCACTGGGAATTTGTCCGTTATGCGCCCATAGAGAAGTAAAAACCATTGACCATTATTTGCCTAAAACTAAGTATCCACGTCTTGCTGTTGCACCTTTAAATTTACTGCCCGCCTGCACAGATTGTAATGACATAAAAGATGTCTTTTATCCCACAAAAGCAAGCGAAGAATTCATTCATCCCTATTACGATGATGTTGAAGATGATCTTTGGTTGTATGCTCGAATCGAGCAAACAGTTCCAGCGACGGTACAATTCTATGTCAACCCACCTGATAATTGGTCTGAGCTTTTGAAAGAAAGGGTTAAATATCACTTTGAAAAATTGAATCTAAATGCTTTGTATTCGGTCCAAGCTGCGGTAGAATTAAATAACATTAATTATGGCTTATCTGAAATATTTGCGAGTAGTGGTGCTAATGGCGTTGAAGAGCATCTTTTGAAACAATCGCAATCGCGTTCACAAGCCAATATAAATTCTTGGCAAACTGCAATGTATGCGGCCATGTCATCTGATAACTGGTTTTGTAATGGCGGATTTCAACTTAGAGACATTTAGTAATCAGCGCGAATATAGAAACATGAATATCACGAGAATGAACAGAGTAAATTTCAATAACGCCGCTATAGAAGCAATAGGTCAAATAACTAGCAAAGGATCATTAGATAGGCAATCCATTTAACTACTTTATTGAGAAAATAAAAATATAGGCATATGAAGATCAAATATACCTGGCTGTTTTTCCTTTTGCTTTTCACCATTGCAAATTTCATAGTATACAGGCATGCCATTAATACCAATAAAAAGTACTTGTATGGTACATCAAATATGCTGGCAACTTGGGACCTACGCCCCCCGGTATGTGATTCAATCTTTCTTCCTCTTCATAATTGGATTGAGGAACGTAAGTATCAACCTAATTCATACTTTGAGAGCGAGGTGGTAGATCAAATTTTGGCAAAATTTCCTGCGCTAAGGAAATCCTGTGATACGTTGAAATTTGAAAGTTTATATGATTTAGTTGCGTATTTATCATACCAAGGACAGTATTCGAAAGAATACGAAGTACTAAGTTACTATACATCACCTGAGTTTTTAAGGGGAAACCAATTATCAAAAATTGACAAGCATTTCTTTATAAAATACATCGATGACTTCTATATAGTCCCTGCTCAATATGCAGTTTCCAACTATGAATATGACCGAGCTAAATGGTTGATAGAAGAAGCATACAAACGAGCAATACTGCTGCACTTCCCTCCTTTAGATAAGACCTCAGGTTACATCAATAATAGGCTAAATCGGTTGTATATTCTCAAATGGCTTTTAAAATCACCATCGGCATGCTACAGAAATGCTTTAGCAGTTAAAGACCTGTATCCAGCACTTAAGGTATATCCTATCTTCTATGATGATACCACCGGAATAGAGCCAAATGCCTCTATTAGAGCCAATATAAGAGACTCCATCTTCAATGCAATAACTAATTATTGGAATGGCGTTGCTCTTGTAAGAACTCATAATTATCAAGAAGCTCAAAGTCTATTTGCATCTATAAATACGGAGGATGGGTCGTTTGAATTTAATTTACTGAAACTAATGGAGGCGCGTTGTCTAATCTGGTCCTATTTGACCAAGCAGCGAGACGATAAAGCTGGTGTGATTCAGGAGTTATATATGATACGAAATCAAATGTCCATCCCCCACTTTTCGGATGATGTCGATAGTTATGTTTCCTATTTATATCAAACTCAAGAAGCTTCGGACAGTATAAACGCAAATGCCAATCAAGAACTATGAGCAATAACTCTAACTTAAGTAGATTTGGAGAAATCATTACAATTCTTACCGGTATAGGAGGAATATTATCAGGGTTTTACGTCTTTGTTATAGGCTTTAGCCCGGGGACTTCTCAAGATTTGAAACGCGAATTTTTCTATCATATTGCACGTCAATTCTGGTTAGAAGCCTTTGTACTTTTATTCGTAAGCTTACTATTATTCGCTGTTTATCGATTTACATTAAATGGCAATGGCAAAGTTCATCTCTCGACATTATTTACCATCATTTTGGTTTCTGTAATAGGATTGAATATTTATTGGGGATACCATTTTCTTAAAGCAAGATATTTTTTCATTAATAATCTTCTATATATTTCTTTTAAATGTAGTATCGATAGAAAAGTATGCGCAAAAGTCAATGAAGGAGACTATGAAGGCGCTAGCGATCTATATTCGAGACTATTGAAAAGTTTCCCCGTAGATTCCAGAGGATCTTACGCAGTATATCAAGTTCGAGAACTAAACTCTCGCATTGAAAGGGCGAACGAGTATCAAACGTTAGGTAACGGCGTATTTGACAAAACCAATAACAGTGTGAGCAGAACAAAATTTGCAGACCTACTATTGTCCTATTCACTCTATCCTCAGGAAAATAAGCGCAATGACATAATCAGGGTTATAAATGTCCTAGATTCAGGAATAGTAAATGCCAGTATATTTTTCCGCATGCTCAAATCAGGTCAATTAACAGACGCTGAAAAGATTTATAATCAGTGGGGCTGGCTGTTTATCAGTAATGGAATATTAGAGAATAAGATGTATGGCATGAGTAAATCTAGAAGCCATTTGCGATTTCAGCGTGCTATTGAATTAATTAGTACGATTGAAGATGAAACCGCATTTACTCAAAGGATCAAGGCTGCGTGGATGCTTGATAATGCCTCAAATATTATCAATTGGCAGCGAAAGGTTCGATATGATTAAGCATTTCAAAGTACAGGAAAAGTGTAGTTTCAAAATCTATTAATCTATGAGTTATGAAATATTTCTATATACTTCTGCTTTTTTTATTACCTGTAATTTGCAAAGGCAATACATACTACCAATATGAAAATATAAAGGCGGTTACTGTTAACGTCAATTTAATTGAAACGGAATATCTAGCTTCTGTAGACTTACGATCAACACCTCAAATTGAATGGCTTGCTTTTGAAGTTATCGGATTTATAATGTCGGAACTTTTACCTGCCGTATTCACAGAAATATGTCTTGATCTTGGAGTAAATCCACAAATATGCAATGCCGGCGGTCAAGCTATCAGTTTTCTATTGAGTCTTGAAGAAGGCAATTTACATATCGGACAAACTGGTGAAATCGAATGGAAAGTATCGCGAGGTAAAAAGGAAAGTTTTGTTTCGTTTAAAACCAAAGACCGCCTAATATCTCAACGATTAAGACAACTTTTGTTATCCTATTCAGAGAATTGTGCAAAAGACTTGATTTGGAAGAAAATAGTAAATCTTGATTTAAACAATATCCATATTAATTATGCTAATGACCGTGCGTTCCACCAAATTCAACTTCAGAATAATATTGCTAGAGGATTGAAATGGGCAGCTAGCGTAGACGGTACACAGTATACTTTTTCAAACTTACCAATAGATTTTCATGAGGGCCCAGGACTGTTCGGTGATTTGTATCCTTTTAGACCCGTGGAAATAGATTTTTCCGAAAAGTATTTACCCTTTTATTTTAATGACGGTGCTTATGTTAGATTGGCCTACAATGGCCATACGCAAGATTTTTTCTTTAGATACGATAAACGATATGTTTTGAATAGAAACTACGATGGGAATTTTCAAGCACTACCATATGACCTTTAGGAAGCAAGCTAATCATAGAACGTAATTCACATTTCCATTAAGAGATAGTTGCAATGTTTGTTTTATAAAACAGCTTCCCACTTGGATGAATCGTACAGGAGGGATCTCCTTCATTAGAAAGTATTATCATCAGAGGTTTGTCAGTTAAATATTCTTGTTGTAACGAAATCTGAGTGAGACTCTTTATATCCATCTCGCTTGGATTATTATTTTTCGATGGGTGAGAGTGCCATTCACCTACATAGATTGCTTTCTCTCCATATCGCTTGTACATAGTATCTAAAAATTCTTGGCAATACTTTGTATCTTTTTGAAAGCGAGTTGCACTTCTAATCGCTTTTGGTCCGGGACCGCATGCCTCCGTTACAACTATCGTTGCGTCATCATTAATATATCCGGCTAAAACTCCCCCTGTCTCAATGTCAGGATCTTGGGCAACCAGCGATTGCATAAATTCCAACCGACCTTTCTTAATTTCTACCTTAAATACCTTTTCATAATTACATGAATGGCATTGGGGGTGGCATGGAATGAATTGCTCTGTTAATTGATATGGCCGATCTATAGCAGTTCCATCTATCTTCTCAGTACTCCATATCCAATGATTGCTTTTTGATGGTCCATTCTGAATATGTTCAATTGCTAATCGTGCTACTATGGAAGCCAATAATTTCAAGTCAGAGGCGCTAGCTGGTCGAATAGGATTGTTACATTCATTTTTTAACGTTGGATAATCTGGGTCTTCCGGTATTTCTATAAACTCTCTTCCCTCCCTTCGATATAGATTTAGACACTGCATACAAGCATCTTTCCCAGGCACCACACGGAAGATCCTTCCCACTTTCCCGCCACGAAGCGCACGAACGTAAAATACTTCTCTATTATAAATAATAGCCTGTTCATTTATGAAACCTTCAGTATGATCATCTGCTATACTGGATATAGATAGACTATTATTCAGAGTATATTCGCTGAAATCACTATATAAGACATCCCTTTTCACTGGGTGCACATTTAAAAAAGGATTATGAGCACAAAGGATTTTAGCTACAGCTGAAACCTTGTCTTGGGCGATTGCTTCTATACCTGCCAAATGTCGCACTGCATTTTGCGCTTTCATAACTTGGTTATCAATCAGGATAATAGTTCCCACTCCAGCCTTACCTATGTTATCTGCAATTTCGCTTCCCAGAGCACCTACTCCTATTATATTGATCCCAACTTTGGATAAGAGAGGATATTTTGCGCGTGCGCCATTTCTCATAAAAAAGCTATCTGGTGTAAGCTTTTCACTTTCTATCGCCGCGACATTTTCATAGGATTCAATGATGTGGCTACTAATTTGCAAGGGATCTTTTGAGTAAACCGTAGAGACAGGCTCATCTTTTATCGTAGTCCTAAACATTTGAAACTCCATATCTCCGCGCCTATTCGGAAATCTGATGCCTACATATAAATTTTCGGGTCTCGTTTCTAAATATTCACTACAAGTATCATGAAATCGCTTGATGCCTTGTATATAATCATCCTCTCCCACAAGTTTTACTAAATCTTTAAAAGTTTTAAAAGGCATGGGTTCCTTCTTCAATTGAAACCATGCGCCTTTAAGAACAATTTTTCTCTCTACTAAATCTGCTAGTAATTTGTTTTGACTTTGAAAATCTTCCGAAGTTTTAAGTTTGGGGTCCAACGGTTCCTTTACCGATTTAGAAATAAATTGACCTTGTGCATTCTTGCCATCAAGTAATATTCCAGAATAGACATATGATTCTTGATCAAGAAATCTTCCTTTGGGGACTATTGAAATAACATTGGCGTAAAATAATCCCTGTACAATTTTCTCATCTAAAAACTCTTCCGGATAAATAATCTTAAGTCCGTGAAAGACATTGTTAAAATGCGCACAAAAATCTACATCTGGACTATCCGGTGGAAAGTTATTTGTGATTAATGCTGTGCACCATTCACGGATTCTTTTTAGAATCGTTTTTATACCAAAAAATTCAAGTTCTACATCAAGATTATCCCACTCTAATACACAAAGAGCTCCTAAGGAATTTTGATGTCTAAGATTATAATGAAATTCAATATAGGGTTGCAATTGAAGTGGTACAAAAACTAATGGCAATCCACTGATATACTCTACGAGTTGTTTTGGAAGAATTTGTTTGAGCGGATAAATTTGAGGTAGAGCATATGGCATTGCGTCAGTATATACAATCAGGAATGGATATTTATAGATTTTATCCAGACGCACAATTATTTCGCCATGCGATACAAAAAGGTTTTTTCTGAATTGATACAGTTCCTTATAATTTGCATCATTGGCTAACATTTTACTTTCATTCCTCAAAATCTGAGGATGTTTTTTAAACCAATGTATCATCGTCAACCCATTGGTTTATTATCAATCTTAGTAGTATGGATGTAGATGTTGGATTTCGATTCATCAATCTTTTTGTCATCTTCAGGATCATCTCCCTTACCATATTCCTCAATCAATTCGGTATCTATTGTGACTTCAAGTGATCCATTTTCGTCAATATCTACTATTACAGAATAGGGAGTTTTGCCCAAGTGAAATATTCCGTCTTCATCTACATATTTCTTATATAAATCCATAGCATCGTCATGTGGGTGATCATGTGGGCTATCCTCTTTTCGTGGAGCACTTACAATTAAATAGGTAGGCTTTATATTCTCGAGATGGGTTTCATATACATCTTCGTCATCTTCGCTAGTCTTAAAAAATGTTCTAGATCCATGATGACTTGCGCTGAGAACATTGGCGGGCAATTTAGCCTTATGATATTCAGTAATATGATCTTTCCACGCAGTCTTATCCGAATCACCTGTGATTAGAATACTCTTAGGATTAGTGCCGTAGGTAAATTTGATAACCCCGCATTGTTCATGTATTCGTCTGTATCGTTCATCGGCACTCGCATCGTCTATTTCATCACAAAGGTATTCCGATGGAGACAGAACAATGAAGTCAATGTTGCCAAGTTTTTTTATTACCTCTTTATCGCTTACAGTTCTAACCTTATTGTCATCATTGGTTCCTTTTAAATGATATTCGTTATTCTTTCCCACCTTTTTCAGCACATACTCCAATTCCTTAAACTTCTCCTTATGCTCTCCTCCCGGCCTATGATTTGAATGCCAGACCTCATCAAAACCTACTTCGTCATATACCTCTTTGATACCACCAATATGGTCATTATGTGGATGCGTATTAATAAATACCTCCAATTTGCCGGAGGTCTTAAATAAATCCTTAAGCATGAGGATTAAATCGATTTCGTTTGGCTCTTTGTCCCTGTCACAATCAACTAGGACATATTTGTAGTCATTAAGATTTGGGCCTGTGGGAATGACCAAGAGAGTGCTTTCTCCTTGACCTGTATATAAAAATACGGTACGAAATACTCCTGCCTTTTGCGGTTTAATTATTTCTTCGGCGACTGTTGCCATTGTTGATGTATTTATTGATGAATGAATATGTCAGAGAAATTATGGCATATTAAGATTTTGAAAACTTCTAAAAACTTCTAACGCATACAGTTTAGCAAACCTGTACATCCGTGAATTTGCTAGGACAGCAATTGCTAGTGGTAGGAGCATAAATTTCCAACCCAAGCAATACCATGTCGTAATAGCCAGAATATAGAAAGCAACCGTGAGACCTCTGAACATAGAATAGTTACCACTGAAAATATCTATTCTCTTTTCTGTGACCTTATCTTTTAATGAAAGCCAATTATATACATCTCTTCCATAATCTTTAGTCGGATTATTCCCAAACTTCTGAAATACTATGGTGCGTATCGCAAGCGTCTGAGTTTGGTCGAAAAGTTCTCTTTTAAAGCGAGGTGCCTTAGTAAGCCATTGGGTAGGCATTCCTCCAAATAGCTTCCAAAAAAACGATTCAAAAATATTTCCTAGTGAATGTAGTATATGCCCAAGTCCGTAAGCAATGATGAAGAAGATAAGCGACTCTCCAATCTTAGAAAAGTCCATAAGTTTTACTCCATACACAAGACCAATTATCTGAACGGAAAAATATAAAAGCGTAACACTGGGTACTAGAATACCTACAAATTCGTAGAAAGAAAATTCCTTTTTCATAAGTGAAGAAAGGGTTTAAGGATCATAATTGGATTGTTCTACAATAGCTATATATCAAAAAAGTATCCGAAGTGAATTTCGTGCCATTTTGTCGTATAACTAAATATTTAAACTAATAAATTCTCAAAGTATTCACATTTTCTAAGGTTCAATATAAAAAGGGACATATTCTATGTCCCTCGATTTAGATTGTTTTAAGTACCCTTTTGACTGCACTATCATTTTCTGGTTTCGGAAGGTATCCTGCTTCCCACGCTCCTATCGTTGAGCCATCAACCCCCACGAGTTTGCCCATCTGCGCATGCGTAAGGCCGTGACGATACCTATAGGCCTTTACTCTTCCGGCAAAAGTGTCAGGAAAGATTGGCGGTAGCTCACCGATAAACTGTATGATTTTAGCTACAAACTTTGCAGTGGGGTCAGATTGGTTATTCTCCCAAAGCGTAACTATGTCGGTACTTACCCCTACTATCGCGGCCACGTCCTTTTGAAAAAGTCGAAGCTCCATTCTCCGCCTGCGCAGATAGTCCCCTAATGTCTTGGGATCTGTAGGGTAACCAGTCCCATAGGGTCTTTTGACAACTACCTCCAATTCGGAAAAAGGCAACGCAACGACAAATTCGTGCACTTACAGCAAGCATAAAAATCGCAGGATTGCGGCCTCCAGAGAATATTATAGTTCGGGTTAAATGCGCTTTAGGATTCTACTACTTTGATTCTCTATATATTCTGTCCAATAGTAAATTGTGGCATTGGATTATTTTCCACCATATACAAGTTTATACTTGTATCAAGCTTCTGTTAAATTCCTCCCAAAGCCTGTTTTTAGTGACATATTATGTTTTGCTTTGACATCTTCACCTATTAAACCCAACTTTTGACTTATGACTTTGAAACCTGTATTCGTTGCCATATTCATGGCATTATCCTTTGTAACCTTTGCTCAGCGATGCGCTGATGATTCTCTTAAACTCTATCCCCCTGGCAACTTCGATTATACAGGTGAGGGTTTTGCTGATCCGAATGTTCTTCCATGTGTAGAGAGTGGAGTTTACTCAGAAATAGCTGTACCATTTAAAGTATCGGGCGCTGGTGCGCGATTCATAACTTTAGCCGACTCAACTACGGCATCTATTCTCCATATTTATTCCGTAAGAATTGATGATGTGAATGGTTTGCCTCAAGGTTTATGTTGGACAACAAGGCCATTATCCTCCGTCATTCATAGTGATAACGTTGGCGTTTTAATCATTAAGGGAAATTCCTCTGCCCCATCTGACTCATATCCTCTAGATGTAACTATAAGTATAGATATCAGGGGAGATAATTCTTATACTTATACAGGCTTGCATACTGTCAGCTACAAAGCTATTCTGGGCCAACCAGTTGTAAGAATTGCCGATTCAAACGGTAATTGTCCATTGTCGCGTTGATTCCGACTCATATTCTCTTTTTATTTCTAAACCTATAATTCAACCCAAATGTTTACTAGACAACTCAAGGCGTTTTTCGTCATGTCTGCGCTTCTTATATCACTAGGATCCTATGCTCAGTGTTATCATTGTAGTGCACCCGCAGCGCCTGCAGAATGGGCTAGCGGAAACTTAACCATGTACAAAAATGCAGTATTGCAGTTATGGGCATTCAAGCCTTCTGTAGCGGTTGATAGCAGACAATGGTATCGCGTAAAAAGTGCCGGAGACACTACTTTTGTAGGAACAGGTGACACTATGACATTTGTGATGGATACTACATGCAGGTTCATCGCAAGAAACGTCAACAATTGTACATGTGGAGGGACTTATTATAGCGCCTATACGCAAATGGCCAGCATAACAGTGGTGGACTCTCCTAGCGTTCCGCAATATATGATTTCATATGATTCTCATATGTGTAGCGGCTCACAAACCAATATATCCGTAAAGCGGCTTACTTCTCTGACGGGAGTTTCATTCCAGTACTATAGAGATGATACCCCGAACGTTACCGGCAATGTTTCAGGAAATTTTGTAGAAGGTCCACTGGGGATTACGTTAACAAATCATACAGGATCAAACCAACAGGTGAGATTTATGATTCGCATGTATAAATCTGGAGTGTATTATGATTCCAAGAGTTTCTATATTACAGTAACCCCCGATTCCCCTTCTGTTGGAGATCATTGTAAGTTTCCGACCGCACCTAAGATCTGGCCTTTCCCACCATACTATTATGCCCAACATTCAATCGGGGCTCATGTTCTTCTTGTAACTGACACGACCATTACCGCTGATGGAACAGATTGGTATAAGGTACTGTACGGCGATACAACTTATGTTGGCAGCGGGTCCAAAGTGTCAATCGTAATTGATACCGTATGCCAATACATTGCTCGTAACAAGAATTTCTGCAATTGTGATTCGGGCACCTATTACAGCTCGTATGCACTTATGTCTATCATGCCAGTTGGTATTGGGAATCGAAATCTTTTTCATGTTCTGAATTATACAGATACTATGGCCAGCGGCAGCGAGACGGATATAGTGCTTCGATCGGATTCCGGCTACCAAAGCTATTTCGAGTTTTGGAGAGATAATGCCTTGGTAACAGGAGCTACCTACTTGGCAAATGCCACAAGCATCGGTACAAATTCAGAGGTATTCGCGACCAAATTAACGAATACAACATCTGTGCCTCAAACCGTAAGATTTTACATACGGGGATCAAAGGCCGGAGTATACTACGGAGATACTTACATGGGCTACTTCACTGTAATGCCTGCACAAGACTCCGTTGCAACTGGTAGCCACTGCACAGTTCCCCCTAAGCCCACCGCGAATGTTGGAACCTCCGTCACATACGTAAAGGGAGCCACAATATACCTGAACCTTCAGGGAGCTACGAACATTGCCGGAGCCTATAATATTGCGCTCAACAGCGGCGATTCCGTGGAATACTTTAAGTCTAGAGGGCCAGGAGATACTACGTATGTTGGATCTGGAATTCCACAGCCTGTGACTGTCGATACAACCATCAAGCTTTATGCCGTAAGCAAAAATGTATGCACATGGTCTGACGGTAGCAAGCACATTCTCAAAAGTGCTCCGTCCTATCTGAATACTATCGTTTCTACTAGCGGAACTTCGGCTGTTCTTAATATGCTGAACAAAAAGCCAACAATTTGCAACGGGGACAGCGTAAAAATTATTGATTCCATTTATGCCTCCACGCCATCGGTTCTTTGGTACAGGAGTAATCAACAACAAGTGCTCGGTACTTATTCAGGCTCGACAGGTACGACAAGCGTAGGCCCAACAATCAGCCCTGTGCTAACAGACACCGGAACGGCTCCCCAAAGGGTCGACTTTATATCTTTTTCAAAGTATAGTAGTTCAGTATACAATTCACAGCATTACACCTCGGTAACTATATATCCAGCATGTAGTAACTGGTCTGGCTTTGGTACCGCTATTCATGCGCTAAAAGATTCCATTTGTCCAGGTGACACTACTACTCTTACTGCCGATACGGTGCCAGGAATCGGTAGCCACTATGCATGGAGTACCGGTGATACAACCAAGAAAATTAATCTAACTATCGGTGGCACATATTCTGTGACCGTGACTAATTTGTGTGGATGTTATGCGACTGCAACTCATTCCATTTTTTTAAAGAGTAATCCTGTTCTATCTGTCAATAATGATACAATTTGCCCTGGCCAATCGGGCGAATTGGTAGTCCATGGCGCCAATAATTATAGTTGGAGTTCTGGGCAATCAGACAGCATAATTTTTCCCATTGATACTGGTATATATACTGTGACAGGTACCGGGATAACTGGTTGCGTTCAAACTATACAAGCACATGTTAGTGCTGCAACGCCGCCAATTATTTCAGTCAGGGACACTAGCTTCTGTGCCGGAGATACGGCTTATGTACATGCTTATGGGGGTGTAAATTATGTTTGGAATACAGGCGATAGCGGATCTAGTATACCTGTATTCGGATCAACGATCTTGTCAGTAACCGGTTTTGATAATAGAGGATGCTATTCAAGCGCTATATCAACAATTCGAGTGCTAGACAGACCTGTAATAACAATGGAAGATACAATTGTTACTCGTCAAAGGGACTCAGTTCAACTGTGTTCTTCTGTTAGTTTTGGTCAAAGGCCTTACACTTATTCCTGGTTACCTAATACACAATTGTATCAGACAAGTGATAGATGTGTCATGGTGTATCCTGACTCTTCAGCTTTTTACACAGAAACTGTTACTGACAGTAACGGTTGTACTGCTAGTAAAGGTGTATACATCAATGTTGATCCCCGAGGAGATTCTATTAGCATTTTAGTTTTGTCTGATACACTTTTGGGTATTAAGGATACTCTGCCAATAATGGTTTCCAAAACTGTATCTGTATCATTTATGAACAATGGAAATGGGAACTATGACGATTCATTGATCATAATCGGCGGATTTGACTGTGACTCCTGCGTGACTGTCACTCAATTGCGCTTAATGTCATCTTTGAGCACATTGTATGAGATCGACAAGCCAACCTTTCCTATTGTCATTCCGCGAATCATCATCCCGCAGGGAGCAAGTCTGCGGATGGAAGAAGATCTTATCTCTATACACGACTCTTGCTTGAGCCAGCTATGCTCGCAACTCGTTTCATTGCAATGGAAAGATAAAAGCGAGTTTAATTCTACGTCACAAGTTCCAATAAGCGTAACACACCGCCCTCGAAGCACAGGGCCAGACTTGACAGTACAGATGATTTCTTCAGGCATTAGTACTTGTGGGGGGGGCTCTGTGACAGTAGCTTTCTCTTCGAATATTAGTAGTGATTTCCAAATATCGATTACTCCACCTGCAGGCGCTACCGTAAGTCTTACCGGTTCGATCATACCTTCAGGTTTCACGGCATCTGTAAGCGGCAATCAAATTATCATTTCTACTCTAAGCCCGACTTCCTACATCGCAGGCACTTCATATTCCTTAACTTTCCAGGAGCAGCTGCCATGCAGTTTTGTCGTTCAAGGGGTGATTAATTTAGCGCACCTAGTGGAGGTGTCCAATTACAGCGGAAGTTATTCTATAGATAACGGGCCAACGAACACAAATCAAAACCATTATGTCCCGTTAACGTATTCAAATATTGTTCTTAGCGGTAATGGCACCCAAGGCGTTGGAATGCACTTGGGCACCCCAACGATATTTGACTTAAGATATCAAAACTCCGGAAATCAAGCTTTTACAGGGGCATTGACAATAGACCAGTCTGCATCCTGCAATGCTTCGGTTGCTATCTCGTTAGTGCAGATATTTGAAATAGGAAATCCGACCCCGATATGGACATCTCCAGCCAATCCGGTATTCCCCTTAGTAACTTCTTCTATCTCGATTCCTGCAAATTCCTCTTTCTATATTGAAGAAACTGCTTCTCTTATTTCTAATTCCTGTTTGCAGCAGCCGTGCCAAACACATGCTACCCTTACATGGTCATGTTCTACCGGGGCTTGCAGTAGAGCAACTTCGCCTTGGACCATAAATTTCAACCCAGCCAACGGTAGTCCTGCGATTAGCGCGTCAAGATTGCTTCCAAGCCCTATTCCATTCAGCTTTTATAATGCGGGCTATCCTTGGGAAGTATCATGTGCTGATCAAGGGGCTTCCTCAGAGACACAATGGGATTATATAGTAGAAAATAATGGTCAAGGTGATGCAAATAACGTCCGCATAGAACTTGACAAATGGATAAATGAAAGTTATACTTTTGTAGATGAAAGCACTGTTGGAGTGAATGTAAGAGCAAATGTGTATCCCAACATTGCATTTACTTCTTCTGCAACTCTTGGAATAGGAACTCCGGCGGTAACCTATCTTACTAGCGCAGATTTCTCTGGTACTCCTCCGGCATGCTTAAATTCCCTCCAGGCCCCCTTAAAGACGTGGGAAATACAGATCAATACGATGCCGGCTGGCTCGCGTATTCTAGTGAGCTTTAAGACATATAAATGCTGTCCTAGTAACGCAGATTTTGGTGATCCGATCTATTTTAATCAGTGGCATTTGACAATGCAAGGAGAAGATTGCTCCGGTAACAGTATTTCGACGCATGGTGCTGGCCCAATTAGCCTCAATGGCATTGTGACGCAAAATTCAAATACAAACATTCCAAACCTTGGCCTCACTCAAGACTATGTTCATCAGAGAAGTGAGATTCGTGGCGTCAATAATTCATGTGGAGACTTTGAGCGTTTTTTAATTCAAAATCATACGTTCAACAATCCAGGAAGCAATAATACTCCGGACTATGATGCAATGCTTTTTAGCCCTCATCCTACAACTGGGGGTACTTCAGGGTTGCAAGGTGGCGATCCTACGGGAACGATGCGCGTGATAATAAATTGGCAAGGCAATATGCAATCACATGCAACCAACTTCTCGATTTTCAAAGGAGCAATAAATTGGAGCCCGACTTCCGTCACAGTCTTATCATCCACCAGTATACAGGCTGATTTTGACATTGCGACAGTAGCAGCGCAGATTGGAGCGGCGCAGATTAATAATCCGGCTTATAATGATTTCAGTTCGGGATTTAGGGATTTCCTTGCGGAATCATATATCGGATTCGAACTGAAAGCATGCTGCCCTACTAATGTTCCTAATCCCGATATAACGGTTCAAACTTTGATTAATCTTGCTGGATACAATCAATGTCATGACTGCTTTGTGCCGCTCGCTGAAACTACATTCCATCTCCAGGTGCATTGTCCCGGATGTGTTACCCCTGGCTTGATTTGCGATAAGAGTACATTTCACCGGACTACTTTAGGTTATCAAGATGCAGACGATGATGGAAGGCCTGAGCCAGCCACAAGCGGAATGACCCTACAAAACATCGATGCGACTTACCAAGCAGATCATGCGCTCCTACTTGAGCGCTCAATGGTTGGTGACATATTAGAGGCGAGAGTTAGCGCCTTTTTCGAAAATGGTGATGGGACAACAAATGGTTTTTCTTATACTGATTGGCAAAATTATTGGTCTGGCAATGCTTGGGGTAGCCATCCATCAGGAGCGACTCCGTATCTCGATGACTTGTATCTGCAACAGGACATCCCTGGAGCTAGTGCGGTCGGCCTTGCCAGTACAGGCATTATTACAGTCAATTATATTCCTCAGACCGGATCGCCTATTTCGTTTTCAGCATCCGGCGCAAATCCTATCATCGTTTCATCCAGCGGCGACCATTTCGTCTACCATGTGAATGCCTCAGATTTCGCATCTGGATTGCATTTTCTTATTGGCGATAGATTTGAGTTTGTCATGGGCTACAGCGTGTGCGGGAATCCATCTATAAAGACAGATTTAGATATTACGAATGAAATGTATTTGACTCCTTCGCCCCTGAGTAGTGTCTCTAACCCATATTCTAACTATACAACAGCTCCTAGTGAAAATGATAATCTCCACTACCCTGGCCCTGCTGGTTTATCGCCCGACGCCAGTTATCTATATTATTGTGAAGGTTTCAGTGATTATCACAGCGTTTATAATGTTCATAAAACATCGGGGGAAGCTTGGCCTGCTGGCGCTTTTTGCACCGGAACAATGAATTTGAGTTACGCAGCGGCAGTAACTTCCGACGGAACTAATCCGGCCTTAAATGTCTTTCCTTATGAATATCGACCTTTGCGTAGTGTTTCTACAGCTTATCAAACCGGGTTGACATTAACGAATGGAAATCCCATTACTGCAACTGTAGCATCCATCACTGGATACATAATTTCCCCATCGCGGATTTATACGGATTGCAAATTTTACGATAATATCATTACTCAACCGATCATACGGACGCAGACCACTACTCCGCTTCAGATAGCTAATTCTGGAAATGACTACTATTTGAATATGGCAAATGCTGAGTATATTCCTCCTTTCGACAATGTATTACCATTTAATTCCAATCCTTCATCCGCTCCGATATTGAATCAAAGCATAGCATCTAACGGCAAGCAAATTCTGGCAATCGGTGACGAGCGTTTCTCACAGGTTTTCGAATTTAATGTGGAGACTAATTGCCCCAGCGTAACTGCTGCATCTAAAACAATACGCGCTGATGACGCCTATCTTACTGTTCCTGGCAGCGTTACTTCCTGTACTGTTTCTGATGTAAGTGAACAGAATGGCCCGCATTCAACAGGAGTATGGACCCTTACAATTCCCAATCCCAATATTCAAGCCTCACTTTCCGCTCCCATATTTAATCAAAATACCATTTCCTATAACTTAAATATGACGCTGAATGCTAACGTGCCCAATTTAATCTACTATATAGACGTAGATCCAAACAGCGTAGCAGCAGGTGTCTCTTTGGTGGTGTCAGACGGTCACGGAGTTATCAATCCAATCTCAGTGGTTACCCCAACCACGACATATTGGAGATATAACCTGAGCTATGCTTTGGCGAATTCTACAACGGCCGACATTGCATTAAAATTCCAATTGAATAATTGTGGTAGTGTGCCATCCAATCAATCGATTGATATTTGGTATGCATGGAGTTGTTCGGGTCATGAGCTAGCCCAACTTCCGCCTATAGCCACTACTTGTGACGCCCCGGCTAAAGTAACCGTGCCTCTGGTTATCCCAAGTCCCAATTTAGTTTTGCAGTCTAGCTTTGATCCCACAGACTATAAGACTTGTCAGGTCGAAACTCTCAAGATTGTTCTGACAAATCAAAGTTTGGCATCTGTAGGATTAACGGGACTTCAAGTCACATTGCCTAGTGGCGTATCCCTCATACCAGGCAGTCCGGTAAAATTGATTTTCACTCGTCCTAGTCAGAGTGCTTCAACGATTAACGTCGCGAGTTCTTACATCACGGGCGGGTATATTAATCTAAAACCGTATGCGGGGTATATAGCTTCTGCCATATCAGGCATAGATGGATTTAATCTGGATGATGGTACTATAGAAATAGATGTACTATTTATTGCCGATTGCCATACGAATACATCCAACAGCATACCTGTTTCCTTTACGCTCGATGCGACGCCTTACTGCGACCCCACGGGTGCTACGCCTGCGGACGTAATTATTCTAAATAGTCCAACAGGCTATGCAATTCAGCCTAATGCAAATCCCAATGCCTGCGGCCCGTTCTTTACCTATACTTATCTGTGTAATGATCAACTGACCATCAATGCAACTTCCGGACATGCTCCTTACACTTACTACGTCGGTACCACCCCTTACACAACGAACATAATACAACCCAATGCCGGGACTTATAACATTTATGTCAAGGACAATAGCAATTGCACCGCAGACCCTATCAGCTTGACTACATACGGGGTACTCTCTGTATCAGCCGCAGGCGTTTCAGCTAACTGCTCTGTCAACGCTGCTACCGTGACTGCCACCGTAGCAGGGGGATTAGCGCCGTATACGTTTTCCTGGAGTAATGGGAGCTCCACAACATCTTCCGCCACAGCAAACACAATAAGCGGGTTGTCATCTAACACTTACAGCGTCACCGTAACTGACGCCCAAGGATGTTCAGTCACCGCATCGGCTTCTGTTACTTCAGCTACTTCGCTACTAAATGTTCATCTTATTTCTAGGCCATATGGTTGCACTCCTGACAAGGGAACAATCGACCTCGATTTCGTCGGAGGATCAGCTCCATACGCCTACGTATGGTCCTCGAGCACAAACATTACTCCTGCCACACAAAGCGGGTTGCAGGCCTACAATACCTATACAGTTACGATTACGCAATTTGGCAGCTACACTGTCACAGTGCATGACAATTACGGTTGCAGCGTCACAGCGAGCGCAAACGTAAATACGCCAGTGAAAGTAGGTTCCAATGTATCACTTCCCACGCTATCCTCGGCCATATCTGCGAGCAGGTTGGTTTCGTCTGCCTTGTCGGGTACCACGCCACAGTCCTTCATCGTAGATGGCACATTCACAGTCGATCAGGCTTACACATTGTTTAACAGTAATGCATACTGCCTGGAAGGTGCTGAAATCATTGTAGACGATCCCGGTCGGCTTACTATAAGCCAGTCCACATTGCAGGGCTGTGATTACTTATGGAAGGGTATCACGGTGAAAAACAAGGCTTTTAATATGGATAACAGTCAGATCAGCGATGCTCTCTATGCGGTAGAGTTTCGCAGGCCCGGCCATTCCATAGCAACTCTCACTCCTATACAAAACTGTAGGTTCCTAAACAACTTTATAGGCATCTATATACCAACCAGCCCTGCCGATTTTACTGGCTACCAGTTCTTTGACAACCTGTTTGATGGTACGGGTGGCATCAAGACGCCATATACCAGCCTGCCACTTGCTTTGGGCCTCATGCCTACTCAGACTCAAATATCAAGCATAGGACAGAGCTGGGCGGGTATTTACGCGCAGAACGCCTTGGTATTTGTATACTCCACACAGCACTCCTATGCTACCGGGGCTGGAACACACTTCAAAAACATGTGCAATGGGATCATGGCAGAGGGCTGTGACCTGCGCAGCTACGGCAGCATATTTGAGAATATGCCCCCTTCGTCATACTATACAAACTCCGGAGCGGCTATATATTGCGATGGATCTGTGAATGGCGCTGGCCCCCTTGGCTGGACCAATCTTCAGGTATTTGGCGGCGCCTTGGGAAGTCAATATGTCAGTAATCTGACTAACTTTTCGAATTGCTTTGCAGGAGTAGTAGCTAAGAATCTCCGGACCAATTTGGAAATCACATCAAACAATTTTGACAACCTATGGGCTGGAATAAGTGTGATGAGTTGTAATAATATGTCGGGTTTGAAAGTGTCAAATAGCAAGATGACGAATATTAGCCTTCGGGGAATTAATATAGTAGACTGCTCTTCTGCCGACCCCGAGATTACAGCTAATGCAATAAGTACCTTAGGTACCTCTTATCTGATACCAGGGTACATAGTTCCAGCTGTGGGGATTGATCTCCAAAATATGCAAGGACAGCATGTAGTAAATTTGCCAGCCTTTACTTCTGTAGATGGCAATGTTGTAGATCTAATGGCTCACTCTTTTGCTGGCATTAATATTGCCTCAATAATAAGTGGTGACTATTATGATAACTTATATTCGGCCAACCACGTGAAATTTCACGATAGCGAGAATCAATACGGGCTGTGCATAGCAAACACCAGACAGACCTCTTATTGCAACTTGGTAAATGTAGACAATACAGTGTTCAGTGCTCCGGTGCCTCTCTCTACAGGCAAGCATATCGGATTCCTCTTTGCTTCCGTATCCGGCAAAAGGATTATCATGAATCATGCTATAGGAACTAATATCGGAATGTTGTTTAACAATAATAACCTAGGACTTGTAGGGAGCTATTCGATCTCAGACAACACGTTTCAGGATCATAATACGGGATTATACATCCCCAGCCCTACTCAGATCCCGGCACAGAGCTATTTGTCATTCAATAATTGGTCGGGATCATATGGTAATGGTGGACATGCGGCCGTGAATACCAATTCTTCGTTTATAGTGGCTAATCAGCACTTTGATGTAAATTCTCCGATTGGCACTACAATTTATTGGCCAAGAAATAGCAGTACTACTTTAGATATATTTCCTAGTTCTAATTGGTTTAGACATGTAAGCAATTCAGCTTCTCAGTCATCTGTTGAGCAGCCCTGTTCGCCTGCACTACGAGTAGCTGCACCAGCGGATACAGATACAACTACAGTATTAACTGATATGGATGAAGCGGTGATCAATGGAGAGATAATGGATTCAGACCTGGCTCCCTATCAGGCCACCATGCTCTGGCAGGTAGAGAAAAGTGTATATGATAAGCTGAAGCAGCACCCAGAGATGAGGCTGAGCGGATCGGCAGAGGAATACTTCTACGATCAGCGCACCGCTACCAGCATAGGCCACATCAGCGATATAGAGGACCGCCTAGAGCAGGAGCTCAGTGCCCTGCCAGAGGGGCTCTACACCCTAATGCAGCAGAAACACGCGCAGGACTCTATCAGGGACTCTATAGTCAGCCTTCTCAATGGCAAGCCGAGTGAAGATTCAATCACCCTGACCTTGCTAATGCCCATAGACAGCGGCATCTATACGTTGGACAGTCTTATCGGCGTCGGCCATGACTCACTGATGGCGGCGCGACTAGCCAATCTGGGTCCAATTATTAGTGATATTGATACGTTAGGTGATGACAGCTTGGATATTGTTCAGAATGCAAAGACTGTTTACAAACGATTTGCAACTATACAGGCGCACGGTTGGGGAGTGGATAGCATCAGTCCTACTGACCGCAGTAATATAGAGTATGTAGCAGCGCAGTGCCCACTGCAGGGAGGATATCCTGTCTATGCAGCTCGTGCCGTCAAGGCGCTTTGGAGCCATGATACATATGTGGATGATAGCATTTGTGCAAATCCCCCAAGCTATAAAACTTACCGCGCTCCCGCAGCATATCACTCCCCTTCGCCAAAGAAACAAAGTGTAAAGGTCTATCCTAATCCTACAGATGGTGTGCTTTATATTCGCTATACCTATGATCCAGATGCAGATTGCCTACTCACTATCATGGATATGGAAGGCAGGCTGGTGCGAAGCGAAAAGCTTATATTTACTCAGGGTACGCTCCGCTATGATGTAGGTGACCTGCCATTTGGTTTGTATTGTGTCAGATTACAGCGTAACGGTGAAACCATCTACTCCGATAAGATCAATATCGTAAAATGAAAAACCTGATCGGATTATTTTTTCTATGCTTCTCATTGGCGGGCTTATCCCAAAAGGAGGATTATGTCTGGCTTTCTGGGTATCACTCAGGAGCATTGTACGATTCAACTATCCATCATTACTTTGCTATAGATAAAATTGATTTCAACAGTTCGCCACCCCGGGTCAGTCTAGATACGGACATCACAATCAATTTTGATGCTTCAGTGGTTAGTTTTTCGGACAGCAATGGCAATCTCCTTTTTTATAGCAACGGCATCGAGATAAGAAATAAATGGGATGAAGTGATACAAAACAGCCGCCCGATGAATGACGGATGGGTGGATAACGTTTATAATCCTAGTATTCTAAGTTATGGATATCCACATGCAGAGGCGATAATGGCTTTGCCTGTTCCGGGATCTAGAAGCGATTTTATTTTCTTCCAATGTTTCGGAGATTCGACGCCAGGTATTACAAGTATTAATTGTCCAAAACTACTTACAACATATCTCTCTATGGCTGATAGCAATGGACATGGTAAGGTCCATTATCGAGATAGTTTACTTCTTGCTGACATTATCACGCCAAACATAACGGCATGTAAACATGCTAATGGAAATGATTGGTGGATATTGGTAAGCAAGCAAAATTCAAATTGCTATTATCGGATCCTTCTTACAGATAGCGGAGCAAAGGTTTTACCTGATCAATCCTGCCTCGGAGAAATAATTCCTTTCGACGATGGCGGGATATGCTCTTTCTCTCCGGATGGTAGTAAGTACGCTGCGTTGAACTATATGAAGGGAATGATGCTGTATGACTTTGACCGTTGTACCGGTCTTTTATCTAATACTCACTTTTATCCTATACCTAATTTAGTAGACTCTGGATGGATATTTACAGGAGCTACATTTTCCTCCAATTCCCGCTTTTTGTATGGCACTATAGGAATGTATTTGCTACAATTTGATACTTGGCAATCTGATCCCCTTTCAAATCCGGATACGATAGCCAGATTTGACGGCTTTGCAGATCCATTGGGTTCATATTATACCAATGGCCAACTAGGACCAGATGAAAAAATATATATCACTGGTAATGCAGAAGGAAACTATAGTGTTATTGATTCCCCTAATCTCAAAGGAGCAGCCTGCCAATTCCGTCCGCATGGTCTAAATATGCCAGCACTTAGTTGGGGACCTCCCAATCATCCCAACTACAAACTAGGCAAGCAGATCGGAGGAGCATGTGATTCTACTCATATTGGCATAGCGGAGATAGATGCTGGTGCTGGCATACGCATATCACCCAATCCGGTATTGTCCACCGGTGTGCTCACGATCTATGCGTCTGGAGATGGCATGGTACAGTTCACGGATGGCATTGGCAGGACAGTCTATATGTCTGATCTGCATGCTGGATCTAATGCCATCCCCTGCGATGCGCTCCATACGCAGGAGGGGATGATTTTCTACTCCGTACAACTTAGGCACGGCACGGCTAATGGGAAGGTAGTGATAATGCGATGACAAACGTTTCATTTCACAATCATTGATACATTTTCATAGGTTACAAAAAAGGAACACCGAAGTGTCCCTTAGAAGGAGTTATCCAATCAATCTTCTAATCATCACCTCATTTTCAGGATTCGGCAGATACCCCGCCTCCCAGGCTGAAACTGTAGAACCGTTTACGCCGACAAGCCTGCCCATTTGAGCATGCGTCAAACCATGAACATACCGATATGCTTTTACTTTTCCCGCAAATGTATCGGGCAAGATCGGCGGTAGCTCACCAATGAATTGTATGATTTTGGCTACATATTTGGCGGTAGGGTCAGACTTGTTGTTCTCCCAAAGCGTGATGCAGTCTTCGGTTACGCCTACGATTTCCGCCACATCCTTTTGAAGAAGCCTGCGCTCCATCCTTTTGCGTCTTAGCCAGTCCCCTAGAGTCTTCGGATTTGCTGGAAAGCCCTGTCCGTAAGGTCTTGGCACTATTATGTCGATTTCGGAAAATGGCAACGCAACCACATGGATTCATAGAAGCAATAAGCATAAAGCTGGCAGGATACGTCACAGATGTCCGTGCACGGCTAATAGTGACACGCCGCTCCTCCATAGGCTGGCGCATCACCTCCAGCACAGTACGCTTAAACTCCGGCAACTCATCCAAAAAAAGTACCCCATTATGGGCCAGAGATATTTCGCCCGGTTGCGGATTAGCTCCGCCGCCTACCAAGGCGACATCTGAAATAGTGTGATGGGGAGATCTGAATGGCCTTTGATAGATGAGTGTCGCATTGCGCGGCAGCTTGCCTGACACGGAGTGTATCTTGGTAGTCTCCAGAGACTCCGGCAGCGTGAGTGGCGGCAGGATGGTAGGCAGTCGCTTGGCCAGCATTGTTTTGCCGGCACCCGGAGGGCCGATGAGTATGACATTGTGGCCACCAGCGGCTGCTATCTCCATGGCACGCTTTATATTCTCCTGACCCTTCACATCTGCAAAATCCAGATCAGAATGCAGCACGTTATCCATAAACTCCGCCCTGGTATCTACCACCGTAGGGGCTATCACCCTATCTCCATTAAGGAAATCTATAACCTCTGTCAGCGTCTCAGCGCCGTATACTTCCAGATTATTGACTATTGCCGCTTCCCGCGCATTCTGCTTGGGAAGAATAATACCTTTAAATTTTTCTTTTCGCGCCTGTATAGCTATAGGGAGTGCCCCTTTGATAGGCTGCAAGGTACCATCCAGTGATACCTCTCCCATGATAATATATTCGCTTACTCTCCCCGGGTCCTGTATTTGCTCCGATCCTGCCAGAATACCTACCGCTATGGTAAGATCATATGATGATCCCTCTTTGCGGATATCTGCCGGAGACATATTGACTACTATCTTGCGGCGGGGCCAGTGATAGCTGAGGTGCTTTATAGCAGTCTCTATCCGAAACTGGCTCTCCTTGACAGCGCTATCAGGCAGGCCTACCAGAAAGTAGTCCTTGCCATTCTCTACACTCGTCTCTACAGTGATCGTGACGGCATCTACACCATAAACAGCACCTCCGAAAGTTTTAACCAGCATATGACTGAAATAGGCGTTGAATTTAATGATTCGCTAGTAATCTGCTATACCGTAAAAAGGATAGGGGTATTGTCAAATAGAACTTTGTGTGATACAAATAGTGAACACCATATATCTGTGTGCTTTTATTTACTTTAGAATACCTGAGTGAATAGGGGTCTCCTCATCAAAAAAAATTGAAAAGAATAAGTGATTTCCTTGCAGCCTTTATCCCGGCATCCGCTATAGCTGATGCTGAGCAGGCCCGTGCACACCGCTTTTTTATCATATCTTGCTTTATCACTTCCTTGTTTGCCGGTATATACTGCCTCATGAGCTGGTATATACACGGACTATTATTTGCCTACGCCATGGTGGTCTCAGTGATAGTCTTTCTCGCTATGCCATTTCTGCTTCGCAGGGGTCTGCCTCTCTATCTCCTCGAAAATTTATTTGTGCTGGATATTGTGATAGTTGTGATCCTTCTTATCTATTGGGGTGGTGGTATCCGAGTGTCTAACCTTGCCCCATGGCCGCTCGTCATACCTAGTTTCGCCATGCTGATGCAAGGCCCGGCGCGTGCATTGAAATGGCTCATGGTATCGCTAGGTATTATAGTCTTTTTCTCTTATTTCACTTTTAAGGGTATATCATTTCCTATCAGATACGATATGGACAAAGACCCGTTATTCAATACCCTCTCGCTACTGGGTCTCGTACTGATCGTGACGGCGATCTTTTACAACTCTGAGAAACAACGTCGCGGCGCTCAATACGATCTCAAACAGCAAAATCTGAAATTGGAAGCCATGAACAGTGAAAAGGACAATTTCCTACGCATAGTATCTCACGACCTCAAAAGTCCGGCGCTGATCGTTAGTGAATTTGCCAAGTATATCGATGATCCTGAGCTGACGGAAGAAGAGCGTAAGGAATACCTTGAGCATATTTCTGCCTCGGGAGAACGCATGCTGGAGCTGATCCGAAACCTGCTGGACATCAATGTAATTGAGTCCGGGCGCCTGAGCTTGTCTGAAAAAGAGTTTTCACTTAATGACCTTATCTCAAATTATAGTGAGCAAATCAAACTCCTGGCAGCCAATAGCAGCATACAAATAAAAATCGATCTTCCTGTGCAGGATATCACTATAGTGTCTGACAAGGCGCGAGTGGAACAGGTAATCGATAATTATGTTTCGAACGCCTTAAAATATTGCCCTGATGGCAGCCGGGTAGATATCCGCCTGAATGATACGCCAGGCTACGTAGAAATATCTGTAAAGGATAATGGGCCCGGTATCGCCGCGAGAGAGCTTCCTACACTTTTTGAGCCATTTAGAACGGCTTCGTCCGTACCGCGCAAAGGAATGCATTCCTCCGGCCTCGGGCTGGCCATAGTCAGGAAGATAGCTGATGTATTGTCGGCCACTGTAGGTGGCGAATCAGAATTGGGACGTGGCTCTTCCTTTTACATTCGCTTTCCCAAAAAGTAAAATGGATTTTTTCAACTCATAACTATATTTGATCTCGACCAAAAATCAGATCATGAAGTACATACTACTGCTGGCACTCGCAGCAATGCAAATACCGCTGCAAGCGCAAATGAAAGTAATGACCTATAACATCCGCAACTCTAATGCAGCTGATGGAGTAAACAGATGGGAAAACCGCAGAGATGCCTGGCTAGCACTGGTACGCAAGGTGGATCCGGATATCCTGGGCACACAAGAGGTACTACTCGATCAGCTCAACTATCTCAAGAAAACGATGAAAGACTATGCTGAATATGGTGTAGGGAGAAATGACGGCAAGAAAAAAGGTGAGCATAGTGCCATATTTTATAAGGTAGCAAAGTACGATCTCGTGAAGGGTGGCAACTTCTGGCTAAGTGAAACGCCTGATATCCCCGGCAGTAAGAGCTGGGATGCGGCTATCACCCGTATTTGCAGCTGGGTAGAGCTCAAAGAAAAAAATAGTGGCAAGACCTTTTTTGTATTCAATACGCACTTTGACCATAGGGGCAAGGAAGCCCGAAGAAACAGCGCGCGTCTGATCAGGCATTATATAGATTCCTTAGTGGGAGATGATCCAGTCATAGTCACCGGAGACTTTAATCTGGAGCCAAGTGACCCGGGCTATGCCACCATGACACAAAAAGATGAATATCGCGTTTCGCTGAATGACACCTGGATGGAGGGAGCTTTAAACTATACGGATTGCGGTTTTGAGGTGAGCAATAAAAAATGCGGTCGCATAGATTATATTTTTGCTAGTCCACAGTTCAGTAAAAACAGCTATACAGTTCACACCGATAATAACGGGACCTACTATCCCAGTGACCACCTGACGGTCAGTGTGATTTTGACTGGTTTATAAAGCGATTTTCAGATCGCTCCTTCGTTCGCCGATGCAACTTTACCCTATATTTGTGACCAGTACAAAATAGGCAAGATGGAAACCGAAGCAATCAGAGCACAGGTAGAAAAACTAAATGAAGAACTAACCAGGCTACGCGATCAAATAGACATAGAACATATGCCCGGCCGGCTGGCCCACCTGCGGGATGAACTGGCCAACGCGGTAACACATGGTATCGGAGCTGTCTTTTTTATTGTGACTGTGCCGATACTTGTATCTTATGCTATGCAGCATAGCACGTTAGCCTATGCATGCACCGCAGCTATTTTTGGCTTCACACTTATAGCAGCTTACTTGTCTTCTACTTTATACCATAGCATTCACCATACCGAGACTAAAAGAGTGATGCGCATACTGGACCATTCCAGTATATTTCTGCTGATCGGAGGCAGCTATACGCCGGTAGTGTATCACTATATGCCTATATCTTTTTCGGCACCGTTTCTGGCCGCTATGTGGATAGTAGTAGCCATAGGATGTATTTTTAAGATCTTCTATACGGGTCGCTTCAGGCTGGCCTCCACTACGATCTATGTTATCCTTGGATTTATGGTCCTATTCATCCTGAAACCACTCTCGATAGCAATGACCACCACCGCCCTCGTACTCATGATTGCGGGAGGTTTATCGTATGCTATTGGTGTGCCTTTTTACGTTCTAAGAAGATTGAAATACAATCATGCCATCTGGCACGTATTTGTATTTAGTGGCAGCCTATTGCACTATGGGATGGTACTGAGCGGAGCAGGCAAATGATCAGGCCCAGACCTGCGTGCCCTCACTACAGTTAGTACAGATATCTATCTGTGCACGTCCTTTCAGTATCCGGCTGCGGAAAGATCGATACAGATCGCTCTCCCATATCTCGCGGAATGATTTCGTATTCAGATCACCCAGCTGATGCTGGGCATCCTTGTCAAAACAACATGGCACGATGCGGCCATCCCAGGTGATCACGCAGGAGTGCCAAAGCTTCCAGCAGTGATTCAGTAGTTCATTTTTGATACGGTAGCTGCCATCAGCCTGCCGGCTATAGCGGGAGTATTGGTCTATGGTAGGTATTAGCTCATGGCCGCCTTTATAATCATATACCTGCGCCGTCTTTAGTTTGACCTCATCAACACCTATCTCCTGTGCCAGCATTTTTACTTCCTCTATTTGATGCTCATTAGGTCTCACTACGAGGTATTGGAAGATGATATAAGGTGTTTTAGACCCGGCCTCTTTACGTGCCTTTACAAGGTTTTTAGTGCCTTCTATGACTTTCGACAGAGTTCCTCCTATTCGGTACTGCTCATAGGTCTCTTGCGTAGTACCGTCTATGGATATTAATATTCTATCCAGCCCGGAGGCTACTGTCTCTTTGGCTTTGCGCTCAGTGAGAAAATGTGCATTCGTCGAGGTGACCGTATATATATTCCGATCTGCGGCGTAGCGCACCAGTTCCAGAAACCTGGGATGCAGGTAAGGCTCTCCCTGGAAATAGAAGTAAAGATACAGCAGCCTATCTCCTATCTCATCTACCATCCGCTTGTAGAAATCATACTCCATATTGCCCGTAGGCCGGGTGAAGCTCTTTAGCCCGCTAGGGCACTCAGGACAGCCGAGATTGCAGGTGGTGGTCGGCTCTATGGAAACGTTGAAAGGCACTCCCCATTGTATAGGCTTGCCGGACCATCGCGACAAATAGAACGATGCCAATACCGAGATCGCGTTTAGCGCCTTGCCGGGATTGATTTTTGACAAAAAATTGAGAGAGTCAGCTGACTGCAAAATGAATGAATTACGAATGACAAGTTAAGCCATTAGTCATAGATGTCATAAGCGACTGGTTCCTTTTTGAGTACTGCAGCGATCTTGAAAGACGTAGAGAGAAAAACTATCTTAGGATTGGCATTGCGCTCTATGTAGTAATGGAGGCGATTGACCAGGTTTGTCAGGGCCTCCGTCACCTCCGGATCTAGTAGTGTGGCGAGCTTCTTTGCAAACTCCAGTTCTGAGCCCTCCAGTTTATCTGATTCTAGTCCTAGAGCCAGCAGGTTACTCTCCCGGAGAAACCAGAGAAAATACTTCAGAAATATCTTTTGATTTTCCCGGCCTATCTTGGATATTTCATCTACAAAAGCCATTAATTTTAAAGATGGTTCCGACGCTTGCGCACCTCTGATACGCAGGCACACTGAGAGCCAATCTCGCAGTTGAGCATCATTTTGGTGCTCTGCACCATTAGCATATTCTACTGCAGCATTGAGATTGCCATCGGATATGCGGGCTATGCGCAGCGCGGTGCGCTCATCCATCTCAAATTGAGTGCGGAGATAGGCGGCCAAATCTACATCCTCTATAGCAGGCAGCTTGACTATCTGCGTACGAGAGATGATGGTATTCAGTATCAGCTCGATATTTTCTACTACCAATATGAATACTGTATCCACTGGGGGTTCCTCTATGATCTTTAGCAGGGTATTTCCCGCCTCCCGCAGGTACTCTGCCATCCAGATGATCTGCACTTTATACTTCGACTCAAAGGTTTTAAGGTTCATTCCTTTGATGATCTCATGGCATTCATTTACTGTGATATTGCCCTGCTTATTCTCGTCCGTGATGGTCCGCAGCCATTCGTTGGCATTCATATACGGATTTTCTGCTAGTGCTTTGCGCCAATCCGTGATATAGTCTGCACTGACCGGAGGGCCACCCTTATTCTTGCCGGTCACTACCGGATATGTATAGTGTATATCCGGATGTATGAATTTCTGAGCCTTCTGGCAGGCAGGACACTCGCCGCAGGCATCAGACAGCGATTCCCCGCTCTGCGCGACGGGCTCTGCAGCACCAAACATGGAGGGTGCAGCGAATAGGCCAGCCTCCTCTTCTTTCCGCCCCGAGCGGCGCTCACAGACCAGATTTTGAGCTACCGCCAGTGCCAAAGGCAGTCCGCCAGACCCCTCGGGTGCCAGTATCATCATGGCATGGGGCAGTTTACCCGCGGTGAGCAGTTCTGATAGCTTGTCTTTGACAGGCTGGTGACCTATTACGTCGGCGAGTTTCACAAACGCGAAACTGCCAAAAAATATCCAAACAGGCCGATGGCTTTATCCACCGGATCAGTGCACCACCTGCACATGGGCAGTACTGCTGATGCCGTCTGCAGAGAGGGCGTGCAGGACATAGGGGCCGTCTGCTAGGTCCGATACATCGAGCGTCAGATACCCCTGTGCATTCACATGATCATCCACAGAGAGCACTGTCCTGCCCATCATATCTAACAGTGAATAGTGAAGATCAGTTTCGCTGCCGGTGATGATGTGCAGTTGACCTGACGCCGGATTGGGATAGATGGTAGCCGACACAGCTGTGATCGCCTCGATACCATTCGGCGAGGTGACAAATATACGGCCCTTCATGCCAGCAGAAACATGCACAGAGCACACATAATAGCGAGTGCCTACCTGAGTCATTGGCACAGTAAGCATATTGCCGGAAGTAGCTGAGAAGCCACCGGTCAGCTGCGTAGAACCATTGGCGCCCCATGTAGCCGAGTCGACTTCATGCAGTGGATGCATGGAGAAATCACAGTTGAAGGTAACCTGATCGCCCACATGTACAACGAGAGAGTCAGGTGAATAGGAGAAACCTGAAGTGGTAATGGTCTGAGCAAAAGAAGGGGACAACCCTAAGAAAGTCAGAGCAATAAGAGTGTAGAAGCTTTTCATATGGATTATTATTTAGTGTATCATAAAATTAAAGCAAAAAACCTCCTTAGCGATATGTATTTTTCACAACATTAGATCATAACATTATTTTACGCAGTAATCTTTAATTTAATTACGGCATGGCTTTTAGCACATTGATATATTTGCCGCCGGCATGAATATCAGGAAGGGGATTTTATATATGCTGATGGCGACTTTCTTTTTTGCGCTGATGAATGTCTGCGTGAAACAGATCAGCCACATACCGCCCATGGAGGCAGTGTTTTTCCGCTGCTTCATCTCCATGCTTTTTTGTTTTGGTATCATATTTTATGATAACCTGGACTGGCGCGGCAGTGATCGCTGGCGGCTGATAGCACGTGGTGTAGCCGGTACTACGGCCGTTTACACTTTCTTTGTCACCCTGCAGAAACTACCCCTGGCCCCCGCAGTGACTATTCAGTATACCTCACCGATCTTTACCACACTGATCGCCGTATTTGTGCTGAAAGAACGCATGCGGCCTATACAGTATTTATTTTTTATTATGTCTTTTGCAGGGGTGCTATTGATCAAGGGCTTTGGCGGTCGAATCAGTATAGCATATCTGCTACTGGGCCTTTTCTCTGCACTGATGTCAGCCGTCGCGTATAATCTGGTTCGTTCGCTAAAGGAAAGGGAGCATCCTATTGTGGTAGTGCTACACTTCCAGATAGTAGGCACGGTGATCGGATTAGCAGGTTGCCTATTTGACTGGCGCATGCCACAGGGCATGGATTGGTTTTACCTCTTTGCCACAGGCTTGCTCACACAGCTCGGCCAGACCAATCTGACCAAGGCGCTCCAGAGCGAGCGCGTAGCCATCACCTCCAGTCTCAATTATCTCGGTATTCTATACGCCCTCATCTTTGGTGTGATGTTCTTTGGTGAGTCATATACGGTCACGATCATGACGGGCATCCTGCTGGTAGTGGCAGGAGTGGTTTTGAACATTATCTTTGGTAAAAAGGAGGAAACTCCACCGGCACTGGATGAATAAATACCCCGCAGCTTTTACCGATCGTATGCGCGCTCACTTTGGTGGGGATTATGATGCATTCATCACAGCGCTGGACCAGCCACCCGTCACCTCCATACGCACTCATCCCGGTAAGTTTGAGAAGCATAGCACGACACTGCCTCTTGGTCATCCCATCCCATGGGCTACCGGCGGCTATTATCTTTCCTCGCGCCCTTCATTTACGTTTGACCCCTTGTTTCATGCCGGTGCCTACTATGTGCAGGAGAGTTCCAGCATGTTTCTGGAGCAGGCGCTGAAAGCAACAAAACTCACAGACAAAGCCGTCCGAGTATTGGACATGTGTGCAGCTCCCGGTGGCAAAAGCACACACCTTCTCTCCCTGCTTAACCAGGACAGCCTACTGGTCAGCAATGAGATCATTGCCAGCCGCAATCACACCCTACGTCAAAATCTGGCGCGCTGGGGCTATGCCAATTCTATAGTCACACAAAACAAAGCAGAAGACTTTGCCCGGCTGGGAGAAACATTTGATGTGATAGTAGTAGACGCACCATGTAGTGGGGAGGGGCTTTTCCGCAAGGATAAAGCAGCTATAGAAGAATGGAGCGAAGCCAATGTGGCTATGTGTGCTGAACGGCAGGAAGACATTCTGAATAACCTGATACAGTGCCTGAAGCCGGGTGGCTATCTCATCTACAGCACCTGCACATATGAGGAGGCCGAGAATATGCAGCATATAGAACGGCTCACGAGAGGAGGCAATTTTGAAAGCATAGAAATCGCAAACTCCGGAGATTTCTACCCACAGCTAACGGACGTTAGTAGAAATGGATTGAATGGCTATGCCTTCTATCCTCATCATACAAAGGGCGAAGGCTTTTTCATCAGCCTGCTTCGCAAAAAAGGCGAGTGGCGTGAAAACAAATCAATACTCTCAAAAATCGCAGATAAAACTATCGCAGCGATCAGGCCGCAGTTGGACAACTTCGTAGATGAGCCGGATACACTCGTGGCTCTTAAACATCAAGAGCTGTACCATATCCTTCCGGCAAAGTTCTGGCAGGACTATCGCTCTTTGTCCCGTCTATATATCCGCAATGCAGGCATATGCGTCGGCGAGATCAAAGGTAAAGACCTCATACCTGCGCATGAGCTGAGCTTATGTCAGGAAATGAAAAGAGACTTCCCCGCTATAGATTTGGATCATGCAGGTGCTATCTCGTTTTTGAAAGGTGAGACAGTATCTGCACCTACCGATCTGAAAGGCTGGGTGATCATACGCTATCAGGGTCTTGGTTTGGGCTTTGCTAAGGTGCTGCCCAACAGGCTGAACAGCTACTTCCCAAAAGAGTGGCGCATATTGAAATCGCAGCCATAAAATCCCGCTTGCATTTGTTGCAGTTATTATCTTTAGCCCACAATCTTTGTGATGAAAAAAATAATGCTTTTAGGCTCTGGTGAGCTGGGCAGGGAATTTGTGATCGCCGCCAAGCGACTGGGGGAGTATGTGATAGCTGTAGACTCCTACAATGACGCACCGGCACAGCAGGTAGCAGACGAGCGTGAGGTGATCAATATGCTGGATGGGGCCGAGCTGGACCGCATCGTAGCCAAGCACCAACCGGACATCATCGTACCAGAGATAGAGGCCATCCGTACAGAGAGATTTTATGACTATGAGGAGCATGGTATTAAAGTGGTGCCGTCTGCCAAGGCTGCTAACTATACTATGAACCGCAAGGCCATCCGTGACCTTGCAGCAAAAGACCTGGGACTGCGCACAGCAGAATATCGCTACGCCACCTCTCTGGCAGAATTGCAAAAAGCCGTGGCAGCGGTAGGTGTCCCCTGTGTGGTAAAACCTCTGATGTCGTCCTCCGGCAAAGGGCAATCTACTATCAAAACGGCCAATGACATACAGAAAGCGTGGGACTACTCCCAATCAGGCAAACGCGGCGACATAGCCGAAGTCATCGTAGAGGCATTTGTAAACTTTGACTTTGAGATCACCCTCCTCACCGTGACCCAAAAGAATGGTCCGACGCTGTTTTGCCCACCCATAGGTCACCGCCAGGAGCGCGGCGACTATCAGGAGAGCTGGCAGCCCTGCGCGATCAGTGAGGAGCGTCTACAGGAGGCGCAGCAGATGGCGGCCCGGGTCACAGCGGCACTCACGGGTCAGGGTATATGGGGCGTAGAGTTCTTTATAGCCAGTGATGGCGTGTACTTCTCCGAGTTATCTCCCCGGCCACACGATACCGGCATGGTGACGCTGGCCGGTACGCAGAATCTGTCCGAATTTGAGCTGCACGCGCGAGCGGTGCTTGGACTGCCCATACCTGCTGTCACACTGGAGCGCGTCGGAGCCAGTGCTGTGATATTGGCATCTGGAGAGGGTGGGAGGCCGACCTTTAGTGGTATTGACCGAGTTTTAGCTACCGATAAGGCAGATATCCGTATATTTAATAAGCCTGCCACACGGCCATATCGCCGTATGGGTGTAGTTCTGGCCTATGATGCGCCAGGCAGTGATGTAGAGGCAGTGAAGCAAAAGGCTGTGGATCTGGCCCGACAAGTAATAGTGCATATATCATGATACAAACCCGTCTCATTCTTGTTTTTATCCTGGCCGGCCTCTGCTGGTGTAGTTCTTTATCCGGCCAGAAACTTAGATACGAAGTCACCCTCTTTGGGAAAAAAATAGGTGAGACGACCATCGAAGCCAGAGACTCTGCCGGTGGCAAATATTATAAACTGCGCAGCTCTACTCAGGTCAAAATGCTTTTCATGGACAAGCGGTCATCTATGTCTACCGATGTCCTCTTTGGCAAAGATGGCGTCATGTCTGCTTCCCTGTTTAAAAATATCAAGGAGGATGGGATCATACTGACACAGGCTATATGGGACAAGGGAAAGTTGATCGTAGAAAAAAACGGGGAAAAAAGCTGTGTGCCCGGTCCTGTGAAATATTCCTCATTACTCATGTACTTTTCTGAACCCTCTAATGTCCAAAAAGTCTTTTCTGAGCGGATGGGAAAGTTTTTTGACCTGGTAAAAGAAGCCGAGGGCAAATATTCTGCAGAGATGGATAATAGCTCTGCTATCTATACCTATACCAAAGGAAGGCTGAGCGAACTGGAGATAAAAAGTTCGCTGGGATCTATTTTTGTCCGGCTTGTAAATTGATTTATTTTTTAATTATTTTTTCGGACCTGCATTCCGATCTGGCATTGATGATCTGAAGAATATAGACCCCCGGTGCCAATGGAGAAAGATCTATCTCGGTGTCGCCGGCCCAATCTCTGACCACCTTACCGCACATATCTGCCACAAGCGCTCGCTCCCCGACTGCTAAAGTCACGTGCAGCACACTGCTGACAGGATTGGGATATGCTTTTAGGCTGGGTATTCCTTCGCCTGTGATGCCTGTGGTATATATACAATTAGTTTGCTTAGTGTTGCTGTTATCTGATGTATAAATGCTGTCAAAAGAGGAGTGTGACTGCACATTCCCCTTGAGATGAAAGTCAAGATAAGGATACAGGTAGCTAAGGACTGTATTGATCTGAGCCGATTGGCTCAAAGGTGGATTGGAGCAGCCGCTAAACGTTTCCCCAATACCGCATTGTGTATTGCTCAAACCAAAGTTGCAGTGGGAGGCGCCTGTGATGTCTATCAGCCACTTGCAGGCAGAGGTTGTGGCATTATAGGTCGGGAGCTGATTAGTAGAGTAGGGAGCTATACAGTCATATGATCCTGCAAAACTTAGGTACGGCTTCGTGAGGTACTGGGCTGCTGTGATGGAAGATGGATTGGTCGTAGCCTCAGCGAAAGTAAAGTAACACGTGGCACTGTCACCGTACTGCGCGGACAGTACTGTAGCACCCCCGCCCATAGAGTGCCCGCCTATAGCTCCACGTGACACTACATGACCGAAAAGCGGGGAACCGCTATTATTATTCTCTGATATGATAGTACTGTAGATAAACAAAAGGTCTTTGGCGAAATCTGAATGGCTGGGAGAAAAGCTATTCTCTGTATTGGCAAAAGCTATGATGTATCCTCGCCGCACCAGCGAGTCAGCAAACGGATAGTACGACGAAGCGGTCATCTGAAAACCGTGACCGAAAACTACAAAAGGGAAAGAGCCATTGGCCATAGTAGTCCCACTTCCCGGCGCAATGGCAGGATAGTGCATCTCTACAGATATAGCACGGTTGTTCCGATTCACATCTGTATATGTAGTGGTCAGCGTACCTACCATATAAGTCTGCGCTGATAGCGCATATGATAGAATATAGAAGAGGAATAGAGAGTACAGCTTATTCATACACCTACTTTATAATACTAAATATACTAAACAACCTCTGCCATAATATGTTTGCTATTTATATGGAAAATTTTACGGTAAAGATTTCATACGCAGATACGGGTTATGGCTGCGCTCTACCCCTATGCTGGTATCCCTGCCATGGCCGCAGTATACGCGTGTATCGTCAGGCAAATTCATCATTACATTGGTCAGAGTCTGATATAGCACGGCCCCATTTGCACCGGGCAGATCATACCTGCCTATGCTCTGATAAAACAGTACATCCCCGCTTATCACATATTTATCAGTTGGATTGTAAAAGCTGATACTCCCCGGTGAGTGGCCCGGCGTAAACAGGACTTTGAGAACAGTATTGCCAAATTTGACTTCATCCCCTTCATTTAGATAGCCGATCACCGGCGGCATAGCGTCCATCTCTATACCAAACATATCTGCGAAATTAGGTGCATCTGCCAGCACCGGCTCTTCTAGTGGATGTATCTCTAGCCCGATGCCGTATGTATTAGCTATCAGAGGATTGCCGGGTATATGATCTACATGGCAATGGGTGTTTAGTAGCCGCACTGGCTTAAGCTGCAGGCGGCTGATCTCAGCTATGAGCGCCTCCCGCTCGCGGGCATCCGAACAGCCCGGATCTACGATCACACACTCAGAAGTCTCATCGTATATGATGAAGGTATTCTCCATGATAGGTCCGAATGTCAATTTAACAACCTGGCTCACTGCTTTGCGGTTTTGAAGATTATTAACTAATTATGGTATCAAACTAAGGCATTTATTGCCGTTTTTCGATGCCATGTGTTAATTTTATTCAATGCTGCTAGCGGACCCTATTTCCAGACTCCACCTTGATCGCATCCGCGCCTACTCTTCATACTTCAAGTTGGGACTTGCCGTGCTTTTTTCGGTTATGGCAGCGCCGCAGGCATACGCACAGGCTGCTACAGTGACATTCGGTCAAAACCGTGTTCAATATAAAGACTTTGACTGGCAGTATTATGAGTCTGATCATTTTATTACTTACTTCTACCCGGGTGGGCAGGATATAGCCAAGTACGTGATCAAATCTGCAGAGGATAATCTCAAACCTATAGAAGATTTGCTGAATCTGAAGCTTCACAAAAAGGTAGACATTATGGTCTACAACACTATAAACGACCTCAATCAAACCAATATAGGCATCTACAGGCCAGAGGGCAATAAAGGCACCTCTGTAGACATACCGTCTTACAAGATCTTTGTCTACTTTGATGGCAATCATGCGCATCTGGACAGACAGATCAGAGAGGGCATAGCCAAGAGATTTGTCGTGCCCCGACCAGGTAGTGACGGGATCACAGAGATCGTCTCCAATGCGATCAGCTTTCAGCCGGATTGGTATAAGCTGGGGCTCATATCTTATATTGGTCAGGATTGGAGCTCTGACATGGAAAACCAACTACGTGATGGTATCATGTCCGGTAGATTTAAGAAGCTCAATAAGCTCACTCCTGAGGAGGCCATATTCGTGGGCCACTCTATCTGGCACTATATAGACGAGGTCTATGGCAAAGGGGCTGTAGCCAACCTGCAATATCTGGTACGTATCAACCGCAGTGTAGATAATGGTTTCCTATTTGCCCTTGGCACTAATTTAAATGAGACGCTCCAGAATTGGTATAAATATTATGTAGCGCGGTTTAATAATGAAGTGAAATACACCAATCCCAGAGATGATAAGGATATCGTCAAAGTCCGCCACCGCCAAGAAACTGACTACTATGAGCCGCGCCTGAGTCCAGACGGCAAATATGTGGCCTATGCATCCAACAACCTGGGTCGGTACAAGATCCATCTCATAGATCTGGAGCACCACAGAAAGAAGGTGGTCTACAGGGGGGGATGGCGCACCAAAACAATGTGGACAGACCTAGCTACACCACTGATCGCCTGGGCTCCCAAGAGTGACAAGGTTGGTTTCATCTTCGACAAGAAAATGATCGTCAGGCTGGGCGAATACTCGATAAAAAAGCAAAAAGGCAAGCGCCGTAAAGAATACCATAGGATAGAAAAGTTCTCAAAGGTTACCTCTTTTACCTATGCCGACAGCAAGCAGCTGGCTATGGCCGCTGTACGCAATGGTCAGTCAGACGTTGTATTGTATAGTATCGCTTCACAGACGGTCAAGCAGATCACAGATGATTACTTTGACGACTTCACACCTGCTGTAGTGATGGTAGATAGTATCAGGGGAGTGGTTTTCGCTAGTAACAGGCCTGATGATACACTGCGTAAACAACGCTACGACTCCCAGGTCTTTGACAAACAAACAGATCTTTTCTTTTATCCTCTGGATGGAGAGGAGGGGGATAACGTGCTCTACCGTATCACTAACACTCCTAACTCTAATGAAAGCTATCCGCAGCAGTTCAGTGACGATTATTTTTCCTATCTGAGTGAGGCCAATGGCATCCGGAATCAGTGGTTGGCGGGATTGGAAGATGTATTTGATCATAATCAAAAAACTTACCGCTTTTTTAATAGGGAAACGAACGAAGATGACTCCATCATCCTGCCGGAAAATATGGACTGGCGGCTAGTACTCGACACATCTATTATTACCCTCAAGGGAGTGAGCCGGGAAGCAGTAGACAGAATTCAGGGGAAGACATTTCAATACTCCAACTTTTCTACCAATATCCAGGAGCAAAATCTGGCACCGGACAAAAGTCTCGCTTTGGATATGGTGTTTCACAAAGGCCGAAATGAGTTTTACAAATATGAAATAAATATGACCCGGCCTGCTAGGCAAAACTATATACAAACGGACTATATCAAGCGTCGCAATAATATAATGCTGACGGCAGACTCCATCAAAAAAGCTGATGAAGAAAAAAAACGTGCAGAGTATGAGTCACACTTTCAGGGAGGCAAAAAAATATACTCAGGGCATGATTTTCAGAGTGAATATGACTATGGGGTGAAGCTCTTTGACTGGGATAGCATAGCGGCTATCACGGAGTCTCCTACCGGCCTGCCGGCCAATACGCCTGCCCAGACCGGCTATATTTTTCGATTCTCCAAGGTACGCCCTTATTTCGTCAGATTTATGATAGATAATTTTGCGGCTCAGCTGGACAATACACCTATCGTCACTACCTATCAGCCCTTCAATCCGCAAAACCCCGGATACATGTATCAACCATTAAACGCTCTTTTTAAAATTGGAATCACGGATATTTTTGAAGATTACCGTTTATATGGTGGTATCACGCTCCCTCTCACCGGGGCTGCCGGCTTTAGCTTCAAAGATTTAGGTTACTTTCTCACTTATGAAAATTTGAAAAAAAGATGGGATAAGAAGTTCACAGTTTACTACCAGGGCTTTAGCAATATAGCTAACAATAAAGTCCCGTTTTACAACACTCCCATACCTGAAAACATAGGTGGCGTAATATATACTGTCAAAACTACTTATCTCGAATCTCAATTTAAATATCCGTTTGATGTCTTTCATCGCATCGGCCTCGGAGTAGGCTACCGCAATGACCGGTATGTCTTCAAATCCATGGACACATTTAGCCTAAATCTACCCACATACACTACTAATTGGGTTTTTCTAAAAGCCGAATATGTCTTTGACAATACGATAAACGTCATGACGAATATCAAACGCGGTTTTCGCGCCAAGGCCTTTGTAGAGTTTCATAAAGAGTTTCCTACTCAGCTGAGTGGCGGCATACGTGTACCAGGATGGAATAATGAGTACTTCACAGAGATCGGGTTTGATGCCCGCTACTATCTGAAGATCTGGCACCAGATGACTTTTGCCGCACGTATGAGCTTTGCCACGTCTATGGGCAATGCAAAAATGATACACTACCTGGGCGGTCTGGACAATAACCTGCTGAGCATACGCACCTCTCCTCAGGCTATCGTGCAGGCCCCGATCAATGATCAGACCAATTATGTATACCAGACCATAGCCGCTCCTATGCGCGGTTTTACAGCAAACTCCCGCAATGGCAATAGCTACGCGCTGATCAATGCGGAGCTTCGCATTCCCTTGATCACTATGCTTATGAATAGACCCTCTAAATCTGAGTTTGTGCGCAACTTTATGATCGTAGGTTTTGCAGATTGTGGTACTGCGTGGGAGGGGCTCAGTCCATTTTCTGACAATAATCCTTTATTTACAGTCAGGTACACAAATTCTGCCTCTGTAGTGGCCGTGAAACAATATAAGACACCGGTGATACTGGGCACAGGTTTTGGGTTACGCACTTCTCTATTAGGCTACTTTATGAAATTTGATACAGCATGGGGTCTGGATACCGGCATCTGGAGCGATAAACCCATCTATTATTTTAGCTTCGGTTATGATTTTTAATTTTGGTCTATAGCTGGCTATGACAGCTGTCTCACAGACTGATAGAGTATATAGGCAAGGATGATATTACGTGCAGAAAATCTGATAAAAAGATACGGCACCCGCACCGTGGTCAATAATGTCTCTGTAGAAGTAAAACAGGGCGAGATCGTAGGGCTGCTCGGTCCCAATGGTGCCGGCAAGACGACCTCATTCTACATGACAGTGGGACTGATCAAACCTGATAGCGGCCATGTATACCTGGATACACTCGATATCACTACCCTGCCTATGTATAAGCGTGCTCAGGCAGGGATCGGTTATTTGCCCCAGGAGGCATCCGTTTTTCGCAACCTGAGTGTAGAGGACAATGTCTCAGCTGTGCTGGAACTCACTGACCTGACCAAAGCACAGCAAAAAGAAAAACTCGAGGCGCTGCTAGAGGAGTTTGGCCTGAACCGTGTGCGCACCGGTATGGGCAATGTACTCAGCGGAGGTGAACGCCGCCGCACAGAGATAGCACGTGCGCTGGCTACCGACCCTAAGTTTATCTTGCTGGATGAGCCATTTGCGGGCATAGATCCGATAGCTGTAGAAGATATCCAACGCATCGTAGAGAAACTCAAACAAAAAAATATAGGTGTCCTGATCACAGACCACAATGTGCAGGAGACTCTATCCATCACTGACCGCGCCTACCTGCTATTTGAAGGCAAAATACTGAAAGCCGGTACTGCAGAGGAGCTGGCCGAAGATGAGCAAGTACGCAAGGTGTACCTGGGCCAGAACTTTGTGCTGAGACGCAAGAATCTGAGCGAAGCAAAACTCTGATGCATTTCATCAATGAAATAGCGAAATTCTACTTTAGCACGCGTGTACCGGCCATCGAGTATTTCTTGTCGCGCCCTGCCGAGACCCAGCAGCAGACGCTGGCGCACCTCTTACATCGAGCCAGGCATACCGTATATGGGCGTGAGTACGGATTTGCGGATATAGAAAACTACCGTCAGTTTGCTGCACAAGTGCCCATCCATGACTATGACGGTCTGAAGCCCTTCTTTCAGCGCATGATGCAAGGTGAGGCTGATATACTATGGCCGGGCCGTATACAGTGGTTTGCCAAATCCAGCGGTACGACTAATGACGTAAGCAAATTTATCCCACTATCGAGAGAAGGACTTCACCAATCTCATATCAAGACAGGAAAAGACTTTCTGAGTATTTATTTAAAAAATAACCCTTCCAGCAGATTCTTTACCGGCAAAGGCATAGTGATGGGAGGTGCCGGAAACACCAATGCAGAATACCCGGGCATATTTATAGGTGATGTATCTGCGATTCTTATGAAGAACCTTGACACGTGGATACAATACTTCAGAGAGCCCAGCCTCGATGTAGCACTGATGGCCAAGTGGGAGGAAAAACTGGACCGCATAGCATCAGTCACTATGCAACAGAATGTGACTAATATATCGGGTGTACCATCATGGACACTCCTGCTATTGAAGAAAGTGCTGGAAAAAACCGGCAAAGATCAGATCAGCGATGTCTGGCCTCACCTGGAGTTATACTGCCATGGCGGTGTTGGCTTTGCACCTTATCGCAAACAATTTGAAGAAATAATCGGAAGGCAGGTTTTTTATCAGAATGTATATAATGCCTCGGAGGGGTTTTTTGCCTGGCAGGATACACTGGATAGCGACGATATGCTACTCCATCTGGATAATGGTGTCTTCTATGAGTTTATGCCCTTTGATGGAAATTTAAAAACGCGCGATGTTGTGAATATAGAAGATGTGCGCCCGGGTGTCAATTATGCAATGCTGATAAGTACCAACTCCGGGCTCTGGCGCTACCAGATAGGAGATACTATAGAGTTTACCAGTATCCAGCCGCATCGCATCAAAATAACAGGAAGGACCAGACAGTATATAAATGTATGGGGAGAGGAGGTGACTGTGAATAATACAGATAATGCCATCTCTGGGTGCTGCGCCGAGATGGATGCCAAACTGGCCGAATATACAGTAGCCCCGATATATACTGACAGCTGTAGCGCCGGCCGGCACGAGTGGGCTATAGAGTTTAGCCGGCCTCCGGCTGATATAGATTTGTTTGCAAAAGCTCTGGATCAGAAGCTGCAATCTATCAACTCTGACTATGCCGCCAAACGCTCTGGCAGCCTGATACTGCAGGCCTTGACCCTGGTGCCTTTAGCTCCCGGCACCTTCTATCGCTGGATGGACAGGCGCAATAGGCTGGGTAGCCAGTGTAAGATACCACGTCTAAGCAATGAACGCAAGATGATAGACGAGCTAAAGGACATATCCCGGATGATATGCTAAGTAGTGTGGAAATAACTGACTTGCATATTTTGAATGATGAGATTAAATTGAGGTATGAGCGGCATCGAGCTTGGCAATTCGGCAGCTATCGGCACCAGATATGATGCGGATATACGCAGTATGGTAGATATCGCACCGTATCCAGCCCTCATTCATTATAACGGTACAATCAAATACGCCAACAATCTGGCCAAATCACTGCTCAAAGAAGAAGGTACAGAGCTAAGCGGCCAAAATCTTTTTGACTATATCTATCTGGACGATATACAGGTAGTGCTGGATGCTGCCCAGAGATACAATAACTCTGACGATAGCAATATCCTGCATGTACGCGTAGTAGATACAGCTGGTACTGTCCTGAATGTACAAGGGAAAAGCGTGTCTATCCAGTATGCCGGTCAGCTATGCCGGTATATACATGTTTACAACTTTGACCGGGTGGAACAAGCGCTGGAGCAGGTGCAGGAGAAAGAAGAAGTACTGGGCAAAATACTGGAGATCCTGCCGGACAGTGTACTGGTGACAGACAGGACGCACCGCAAGATACTGTACAGCAATAAATCACTGGTGCGCAATCTTGGCTATGAGACTTCCGACTTTGCAGATGAGTATACATTTATAGAAAGCAGGATTCACCCTGCTGATCTTCCCGGTATAATAGCTTTTCAGAGAAAACTGCTCGAGACTGTGGGAGATGGGATATTTCGCTCCATAGAGTACCGGATCCAGGACAAGGCGGGAAACTGGCGCTGGATGATGAGCCGTAGCATCAGTACTACCGGGGTCAAACTGGGTTCGGGAAATATAAATTATAGTATCGTACAGGATATCACTGCGAGCAAGGAAAAGGAACAAGAATTACTTCATTATCAAACCTTTCAGCAAAAGGTAAATCACACCTCTCCGGTATTGATCAGCATTTTTGACCTGGAGAAAATGTCTTCCGTATATCAAAGTAAGGACATGGTAGAGTGGTTCAGATATACACCTGACACATTTCCTGCCAGGTCATTTGATGTCATACATCCTGACTATCAGCAGGATGCTATGGATAGTATCCGCCGAGCTGCACAGCTGGCAGACGGACAGGTACAGACCACAGTCTATCCGGCAGTGCAGGGTGATGGGCTCATTAAATTCCTTCTTACCCGCACAGCGGTTTTTCATAGAAATGACAGAGGACACGCCACTCAGGTACTGATGGTACATAGCGATATCACCGATCTCAAAGAGATAGAATCCAGGCTGGACCGCAGTGAAGAAACGCGTAAAGCGATACTACATACTATACCTGATATGGTGATCATCACCAATATGGAGGGGGAGATTTTTGATTTTTATCCCAATGAACTCTTGAGAGATGTTCTCCGCTCGGTGAATTTTATCGGCAAGAATATAGCGCAGCTTTTGACTCCGGAGAATACTAAAGCCGTACTGGATGCGGTGGCAGGGGTACTCCGGGACAATAGGCTGCATACTATAGACATGGCTCACAAAGGCGGGGAGACTACCTACTATATGGAGCTGCGTATCAGTCCGTTTATAGATGATAAGGTAGTGATCGTAGCGCGCGATATAGCCGAGCAGAAAGAGCAACAGGACAAAATAGATCATTACAATAAAGAACTCTTTGCTAAAAATCAGGAGCTGGAGCGGTATATCACCTCAAACTCCGAGCTCGAAAAGTTTGCCTATATCGCCTCGCATGACCTGAGAGAGCCGCTTCGCAGCCTCACCGGTTTCGCTCAGCTGCTGCAAAAGCGTAATGAGGGAAAACTGACCAGGGAGTCTGAGGAATTTATCGAGAATATTATCAACGGGGCCCACCGCATGAATACACTGGTGAGCGGACTGCTGGAGTACTCCCGCATCACAAGCGCTGGCAAGCCATTTGCCAATGTACAGATACCGGACCTGATCCGCAAGGTAAAGTCAGATCTCAAAATATCCTTGGAAGAAAACAAAGCTGAAGTCATACTCTTTGACTTGCCTAATCTCTACTGCGATGAACTGCAGATGCGGCAGCTTTTCCAGAACCTGATCAGCAATGCTATTAAGTTTCGCTCCGAAGTATCGCCTATCATCAAAATCTCTGCAGAACTGGAGGAGCGCCATTGGCTATTTAGAGTAGAGGACAATGGTATAGGACTCGACCCACGCTACAAAGAGCAGGTATTTCAGATATTTACCCGACTGCACTCTCAGGACAAATATCAGGGCTCCGGCATAGGTCTGTCTGTATGCAAGAAGATAATAGAGCGGCACGGGGGCCGCATCTGGCTGGAGTCTACTCCAGGTCGTGGTACTACAATATTCTTTACCGTGGCGGTTTAGACACCGATTTTACACTTATATTTGCGCAGGGTTTTTATTCTGGTCATGCGGCATCCCTTATTGCTCTTCCTGGTCCTTATTTTGCTGGCTTTTGCGGGGATAAAGGTATTTCATCGCTATCAGCAGCACAGGCTTTATGAGAATATCAGCCGCTTCGACTATTTCAGCCCCGATAGCATAGATTACAATTACTATGACCAGACCACGCTACGTATATATCTGGATAATTGCCAAGTCCTCACAGATATAGCCAAGACCCTTTGGCTGAGAGATGGTATAGACGTGACAAGGACAAAGAGCGCTAAAGGTGAAGCTCAATCCCGCATTAACCGCTACTACAGGCTGCTCGGCTATACGCGGACGCTGGAAGATAAACTGATCCAATCTCAGGATATGAAGAATCAGGGGCTGACAAATGAGGATATCAGGATAATATTGGATAGGGATATCACCATAGGTGCCGTAGAAAGTGAAAAGGATAAGATGGCGGCCTACGACTACCTGAAAGGGAAAAATGTATGCAACATATCAAAACCCAATGAAATATGGCAACTACAAAAGCTGCTCAATGCTAATGACTACAATCTCACTATAAACGGGATCTATGATGCATCTACGGATAGTGCCCTACTGGATTTCCAAAAAGAAAATAACATCTATCCTTCGCATAGCTGTGATGATATGACCCTGCGCAAACTGGTAGAATGATCAAATAGTCCGATTGATCGTAAACTGGATCATATCATAGATAGCGCGGCGCGCATCACCATCCGGGAAGGTAGCCAATATATTTTCAGCCTCAGTCTTATAGTCCGACATTCTGGATCTGGCATAGTCTAGTCCTCCATGGTCCCTGACTATGTCTATCACCCAGCGCACCTTTTCAGTGTTTGTATTCTCGTTTTTGATCACGTAGATGATTTTGCGCTTTTCTGCCGAAGATACTTTATTGAGTGTATGGATGAGCGGGAGGGTCATTTTGCGTTCTTTTATATCAATACCGCGTGGCTTTCCTATCTCTGCCTCCTCATAGTCAAAAAGATCATCCTTGATCTGGAAGGCTATACCGATCTTTTCTCCCATCGCTTTCACTTTAGCGATGGCCTGCGGATCTTTGGTACTGGTAGAGGCTCCGCTGGCACAGGCAGAGGCGATGAGAGACGCCGTTTTCTGACGGATTATCTCAAAGTAGATTTCCTCTTTGATATCCAGTTTCCGTGCCTTCTCCAGCTGTAGTAGCTCGCCCTCACTCATTTCCTTGATCGTATTGGACAGAAGGTGCAACAGTTGAAACTGGTCATGCTCTATGGAGAGGGATAGGCCTTTGGCCAGCAAAAAATCTCCCACGAGCACAGCTATCTTGTTTTTCCAGAGAGCGTTGATAGAAAAGAACCCTCTCCGCTTATAGGAGTCATCCACCACATCATCATGGACCAGTGTAGCCGTATGCAGGATCTCTACCAGCGATGCGGCCACATACGTAGCCTCATTTATCTCACCGCATAGCTTGGCACTGAGAAATACAAACATGGGTCGCATTTGCTTGCCCTTGCGGGTCACTATGTAGTGTGTGATACGATCTAGCAGCGGAGCATTGCTGCGCATAGACTCACGAAACCTGACCTCAAACTCATCGAGCTCATGCGCTATAGGTCTTTTGATTTCATCGAGACTGGCCATTTGCAGAGGCGAAAGTAATAAAGTATATAGGTATTTTACTCATAATCTGTTTAGAAGATACCCTGTATCTCATGATGTTTTCATTATTTAGCTAGCCTGATGCGTTTTCTGCAAAATATCGTACTCTATCCTCACGGCGGTAGGCCATTTCTGGTAGATGTCTGCTACCGGCCAGATAGTCAGCCTAAACCTCTGGTCATATGGGTGCACGGATTTATGGGCTTTAAAGATTGGGGACCATATAGCCTGATGGCGGAATCTTTTGCTGCGGCTGGATTTGTGTTTGTCAAGTTTAATATGAGCCATAACGGCACCACATTAGAGCATCCCTCAGATTTTATCGATACGGAGGCGTTTGGTCAAAACAACTTTGAAAAAGAGCTGGATGACCTGGGCAGCGTGATAGACTGGATAGTTTCAGATCAGTTTCCTGTAGCTAAATGCGATGTGAGCAAAGATGAAATAAACCTCATAGGCCATAGCCGTGGCGGTGGTATAGTGACGCTGAAGGCGGGCGAAGACCCACGGGTGAAAAAGATTGCCACCTGGGCAGCTGTCAATGAGTTTGGCAAGTTTTGGAAGGCCGACCAGATGGAAAAGATCAGGCAGGATGGCGTAATATATGTGACCAACGGACGCACCGGACAGCGACTGCCTATCTACCGGCAGATGTATGAAAATTACTTTGCACAGCCTAAGCGGCTCTATATACCCGATGTAGTAAGGCGGCTCCACGTCCCTATGCTCATAGTACATGGTGACCAGGATGAAGCTGTACCGCCCTCCTCTGCCGCAGAGATGAAGGAGTGGAAGCCAGATGCTGAACTAATGATGGTAAAGGGTGGCAACCACGTCTTTGGTGGCAAACATCCGTGGGAAAGCAAAGTACTCCCATCAGACCTCAAAAATGTGATTGACAAGACCATAGAATTTTTCAAAAAACAGATCAAGTGAATACAATAATCAAAATAGGCGGTGTGCCTGAGCACTTCAATCTCCCTATCATCATGGCTATAGAGGGAGGCGAGTTTGCAGCGCATGGCATAGACCTGCAGTGGACGTACTACCCGGGCGGTACCGGAGCTATGACACGAGCCCTGGCAGAGGGTGAGATAGACCTGGCCATACTCCTCACTGAGGGCTTTGTATCTGCCGTCAATAATGGCCTGCAGGCTAAGATCGTGAAGGTTTATATAGAGTCGCCATTAGTATGGGGCATCTATACAGGCGCCCACTCACCTACCGCATCTCTATACGACAATACGTCAAAAAAATATGCTATCTCCAGGCTCGGCTCCGGCTCTCACCTGATGGCTATGATCCACGCCGAGCAGCGCGGAGATAAACTGAGCAAAGAGGATTTTGTAATCATAGACAGCCTGGAGGGGGCCATCGAATCACTTACCAAAGGCGAAACGCAGGTTTTTTATTGGGAAAAATTTATGACTAAAAAATATGTAGACAGCGGCGACTTACGCCTGATCGGGGAGTTTTCAGCCCCTTGGTCCAGCTTCCTGATCACTGCTTCTGACAAGGCGTTGTATGAAAACAAGCAGCAAATTCATATTGCCATGGAGATCATCAATGATGCCGGTCAGAGATTCAAAAATGATCAGTCAATAGCTGCAGAGCTCAAAAAACGCTTTGGACTTAATACTAAAGACGTAGCTAAATGGCTGGGAGGTACAATATGGAATACCGACTTTAGCATACGCCGCAAGGGCCTGGACAACGCCATAGAAGCGCTGAATAAGATCCGGCCTACACCGGTACACATAGATATGGAGGCGCTCTGTGCAAATATGAAAGTGAAATAACCTAGCCTATCATAGCCAAAAACTCATCCTCTGTCAGTATCGTGACTGTAGGTATAGCCTTTGCCTTTGCAAGTTTGCTACCGGCATCCTCACCGGCTACCAGGTAGTTTAGTTTGGCGCTCACACCGCTGAGCAGTGTACCTCCGTTTTCCTCTACCATCTGCTTGGCTCTATCTCTCGTGAAGCGCTGCAAAGAACCGGTAAACAGGAAGGTCTGCCCCTGCAGCTTATTGTTTTTCGCTATTGCATCTTCAGGCCTGTTTTCCGTATTAACCCCATATTCCTTTAGCTTTTTCAGCAGGTGCACATTACCCTCCTTACTAAAGAAATCGAAAATGCTCTGTGCTACTTTGGGGCCTATGCCTTCTATGTGTGTGAGATTCTCCACGCTCATACCTTCAAACTCAAACACAGTCTTTACGTGCTTTGAAAGATCCTTTGCCGTGGTGACTCCTACATGACGGATACCAAGCGCCGTGAGTAGCCGCCAAATCGGGCGATCCTTAGATGCTTCTATACCGTCGCGCAGATTTGTCACAGACTTCTCGCCCCAGCCTTCCAGTTGTCTTATCTCATCATATGGCAGGGTATAGATATCCTCGATGTTATTTAAGAAGCCGCGTGCGATGAAGTCTGTAATAATACTGCGCCCCAGGCCATCAATATCCATAGCATCTTTGGACACATAATGTATGATCCGCTCCTCCGCCTGAGCAGGGCACTCCGCATTATCACACCGCCAGACAGCCTCTTCTTCGGGCCTGACCAGTGCATTTTGGCAGGAGGGACATTTTTTAGGAAAGTGAATATCGCGCTCTGTCCCATCCCGCAGGTCTGCTACCACGCCTACTATATAGGGTATCACCTCACCCGCGCGTTCTACGATCACGGTATCGCCCAGCTTTATATCCTTATCTCTGATGAAGTCTGCATTATGCAGCGAGATAGACGAGATCGTCACTCCCGCCAAGGGTACCGGTTCTATTTTGGCCACCGGAGTCACTGCACCCGTGCGACCTACCTGGTACTCTATATCTATGAGCTTTGACTGTGCCTGTTTTGCCGCAAATTTATATGCAATAGCCCACCTCGGATGATGCGAGGTAGAGCCACAGCGTTCCTGCATATTCAGATCATTGACCTTGATCACCATACCATCTGTCTCTATGGGGTAGGTGTGCCGCTTGGTTTCCCACTCTGTGAGAAAAGCTTCGATCGCAGATTCCGTTTTGCAGACCTTCATATCACGGAGGGGTGTTTTAAAACCGTGCTCATTGAGCAGCTCGATATTACCATAGTGGGTATGCAGTTTGGTACCTATCAGGTTTCTGCCGTCCTTATCCACGGCATAGCTGATATGGTATAATATCGCCTCCAGGCCCCGGCTGGCAGCCTCGCGCGGGTCTTTTAGCCGCAGAGATCCTGATGCCGTATTACGGGCATTCTGGAACGTCTTTAGAGAAAGTTCCTTGCGGTCCTGGTTCATCTTTTCAAAGACTTCTTTTCTGATGATCACTTCGCCGCGTAGCTCTATACGATAGATACCCAGTTTAGAAAAAGCAGCGGAAAGAGGTATAGAGGCCAGCGCACGTGCATTCATAGTGATATCCTCACCTATGGTACCATCTCCCCTTGTGGCGGCGCGTATCAGTTGGTCATTTTCGTATACCAATGCAATAGATGATCCGTCAAACTTAGGCTCCACGCAATATTCAATTTTGTCAGAGCCTGTCAGCTCACGTACCTTCCGGTCAAAATCCGCCACATCGGCAGCATTGTAGCTATTCTCCAGGGAAAGCATAGAGGCGAGATGTGCCACCTGTGCAAAATCTTCTGTCAGCCCTGCTGCCACGCGCTGAGTAGGAGAGTCTGCCGTGATCAGGTCAGGGTGTGCCGACTCTATATGCTTTAGCCTTTTGAAGAGCGTATCATAGTCTCTGTCGGTGATCACGGGCTCACTCAGTACATAGTAGCGCCAGTCATGATAGCGTATCACAGATCGGATAGCCTCCGCCTCTGCAGATGGAGATAGCGTGAATTCGTTTTTCAGAAGAGACACTGTGAGCTGATTGAGGCGCTGCTGATCTGCGGTAGTATACACGGAGTGGTTTTTCACAAACTTATACAGATATAGCAGAAAGCCCAAGCACACTGCTGCGTGTGTGCAAAAAGCCTATTTTTGGACACGATGTCCCGCAAAGTAATCGCTCATATCCTCCTGTTTCTGGTCAATCTCTTTTATGGAGCCAATTTCATTGTTTCCAAACAGGTCATGCCGGCATTCATTTTACCGCAGGCATTTATTCTGATACGTGTAGGACTTACAGTAGGATTATTCCTGCTGGTAGGCGCATTTTGGGGACAGGACAAAATACAAAGGAAAGATTTCCCATTATTATTCCTCTGCTCTCTCTTCGGTGTAGTGATCAATCAGGAACTCTTCTTTGCAGGACTCAATATTACTACACCTATTAATGGCGCCCTCATCATGATCATGACCCCCATACTGGTCATGCTCATTTCGTTTTTCTCGGGTCATGAAAAGTTGACCTGGCAGAAGGTCATCGGCCTGATACTCGGCACCGCAGGCGCATTCATCATTATCAGCGGCAAGGGCTTGAATTTTTCTTCCAAAACGGCTCTCGGCGATCTGCTGATCCTGCTCAATGCGAGCTCATTTGCTATCTATCTCGTGATCGTCAGGCCTCTGATGAAAAAATATCATCCCATGGCTATTATCAAATGGGTTTTTCTTCTTGGCCTGCCATGGGTAGTCCTATTCGGTGCTAAGCAATTTAGTGAAATACAATGGAGAAACTTCTCTCCTACTGAGTGGTCTAGCGTGGCCTTTGTAGTACTCTTTGCCACTTTCTGCGCATATCTGTTCAATATCGTAGCATTGCGCGAAGTACACTCGTCAGTAGTCGGAGCCTACATATACCTACAGCCCATTCTTGCTACTTTGATATCCATAGTGCTCAATAGAGATCACTTTACCACGGAGAAGTTCATCTCGGCTGCCCTGATATTTTCCGGTGTGTATTTTGTATCTTTTGCGGGCCGCAAAAATCGTATCAAAGCAGAAGAGATGATGATCATGGAGGAGTAGCTATGGTATGACCACACGTAGGGCATGGGGTACCAATGAAATCTCAAAAGGCCCGGTTCCTATCATGTCGCCATCGGCCTCCATATAGACCTCCTCCTCGGCACTGATTACCTCTATGCGCACATGCCTGGACTCATGGGCCTCCGCCTGCTTCAGCTTGAGAAAAGTACCATCATACAGCTTAGTAATATGGTGGAAAACATCAAGTTTTGAAAAATTCTTGGCAATGCTCGTAAAGAAGGTCGGTCCGTCCGGCTGCGCTCCTGGAGTGAGCTTCATACCACCACCTCCATATTGCCCTATACCGGTCAGCGTCAGGTAGCATGGTGTCTCCACCACTGCATTATCAAAGGTGATACGCAGTACAGGCAGACGATATGAAAACAAGCAGCGCAACATGACGAGCAGGTACGCTATCTGGCCATATACTTTAGCACCGGCCGTGCGCTCTACCACATAGGCGTCAAACCCTACCCCTGCAAAATTGTGAAAATAGCGCGTCACTGCGCCACCGTTATTATTAGCCACCACATGGCCTACATTCTGGATGTAAGTTTTACCTTTTGCGATGAGCGCTATAGCTGCCCTGTAGTCCTTTGGTATGCCATTAGTCTTGATCCAGTCATTGCCTGTACCGAGAGATATCATGGCTACAGTGATATCTATAGATGGTGCTATGTCCTGGCGCATGATGCCATTCACTATATCATGCAGGTGACCGTCGCCTCCTATGCAGATGACCTGACGGTACCCTCGTGCGATAGCATCAATGACCATCTGGTCGCCGCGTCGCTCTCCGGTAGTGAAATCAAAGTCAAAAGCTATACGCTGTGCCTGCAGTTCAGATTTGATCTCGCTCCATTTCTTCTTTGCCTTGCCAAATCCCGAAATGGGATTGACTATCGCTATCCATCGGGATGCATTGGTCATCAATGAATTGGGTTGTTTGCAGGCAAGATACGCTTTATCAGGAAAAAACAACCTGATATAAAAAACATGCGATACTGATCTGGCACAGCAGCCTTTAGCCAAATTTTATCCCTATATCAGCGTAGCATCCGAAGTGATAGCAATGCTCAGCGCTTTTGACACCAGGCAATTTTGCTCTGCACCTTTTACTATTTGCTGAAACTGTTCGTCAGTGATACCGGGTATAGTGCCCCGTATACTGAGGTGAGAGGCGGTGATGACTAGGTTCTCCATAGTGATGGCAGCAGTCGTATCCAGTGATGTAGCTGTGAAGCCTGCCTGCCCCAGTGCTGCACTGACAGCCATAGTAAAGCATCCCGCATGTGCTGCTGCCAGTAGTTCCTCAGGGTTAGTACCCACCCCATCTTCAAAGCGTGTTTTAAAAGAGTATTGTGTTTGATTGAGCGTAGTGCTCTGTGTGCTCAGGCTGCCTTTTCCTGACTTCAGATCTCCCTCCCAGTGAGCAGTAGCGGTGCGCTTCATAATATTAGAATTTTATTGAGTAATAGTCACTCAAGATACCAAAAAGGATACCATTCACATGTTATATGTATATTATAAAAACAACCCTCCTGATAGCCAGTAGCTTAGTCTTCGGCTTTGCTTACTTTGCCCACGCCATCGTCGTTGAGGTTCTTGAGTTTTGCCTCGCCTTTGTAATGTACCGCCCCTACACCATGATGGTCTATGCTCAGCTCCTTAGATGCATATATCTCGGCTGCTCCCACTGCATCATTTTTCAGATCCAGCGTTTCTGTGATTAGATCATAGGCGTACAATTTACCAACGCTATTGTTTGATATCTCAGCAGTGCGAGCGGTGCCGGAGAGCTCTATAGCCCCCACGCTATTCAGGTCAGCCGTCAGGTGGTCTGTACGCAGCTGGAGCTTGGTTTTTCCTACTGCATCTGTTTCCAGCTTCAGTGATGGCATTTTTAGCTCACCTTTAGTTTCCACCGCACCTACTGATGAGTTAGAGAGGTTTGTGAGCTGGCGCACATTGACATAGACCACTATATGCGATGGGCCGGGTATGTGCATATTTGACTTGGTGGCTATGGTCAGGGTCTCATCTTCGTTTGACAGCACTACTACACGTTGGAGATTTTTATCGCTGACTATTTTCACTGACTCTGGTCCACCGTCCTGGCTGATGATGGTTTTGAAGACACCGTCCAGTTTTAGCTTGGTAAAGGGCTTCACCGTCCGTGTCTCAGTGATGGTAGTACCGCTGAGTGTGACATTGTTCCACCCTTTGTAAAAAATGAAGTAGGCTGCTATAAACAAAATCGCTATTCCTATGGCTGAGAGTTTGCTCATGTTTTTCTTTTATGATCAGTCAATATTTATCACGTATGTACCTGCTATCTTGTCGTGCCAGGCTTGCTTCTTGCTGTCAAATATGACCCAGATATAGCCTAGCAGCAAGATGGCCCCAGAGAGCCAGGATGCGAGATAGCGTACCAATGCCTTCAGAGGAGATATCCTGGCAAAGTTTTCATCCGTGACTTTCATATTCAGCAGCTTCTTGCCCACGGTGGCCTGCCATTCGGAGCTCTCTAGTATGACATAATAAAGCAGGGTAAAAAAGCCGATCCCGATGATCGGATAGCCGGAGAAATGGTCCTCTCCGTATAAGCGGAAGTGCAGAAAAAATCCAAGCAAGCCGGCCAGAAAGCCTATGATAAAATGATCAATGATCACGGCCAGAAGCCTGCGAAAAAAACCAGAATAGTGATTGAATGATACTATTTCCATGTGCGAGAGTTTTTATTGTGATAGGATATTTTACTTGATAGGATGGCCTTGAGCGTCTGTTTTGCTTACTGACATTTTGTGCTCATTGATCTGTACATGTACATTTTGGTTCTTAGCATTTTTGCCCCTTACTTCCATGCCTTTGTCATTGATATTTACGGTAAAGTCCTTTAGCTCGTCTGAGTCCTTATCTGTCCGCACTTTAAAGTGCTCTCCCGGTACTCCGGGTGCTTCCGGGGCCTCGGGAGGCTCGGGCAGGTCGCTTTCATCATCAGATATCATACGTTCTTTGCAGTTGGTGCACATCAGCTTTCCATGCTCTACCTGCAGTACCTTTCCCGACACTACACCGTCATCTGTATAGTCATCGCTTTTTACATTTACCTCCATAGCATCCACGCTGGGAGCGAAGCTCAGTCGCTTGCCTTCCGGCACATATATGCGTATTTTGATATGTTGGTCGCGCCATTTGCCATCTTTGGGCAGCTCAAATCGGCTATCCAGATTCAGCAGGGAGTCCGATTGAGAGAAGCGGTACTTGATCATTTTGATATTCTTGCTGGCATCTGCAAAACTGGCTCCCTTGCTAAAGGCCACCCGCTCTACATAAAAGTTACTATCAGGACTCGGCACTACTTCCAGTTTTATATCACTAAAAGAATAGCCAAAGTCTGTGGTCGCCATGCCGGCCATCCAGGTGAAGGAACTGCTGCCGCTTTCATCCTCATCGTTTATCGCTATAATATGGCCCAGGGTATCCGCCATCTGTACATGCAAGGTACCACCGGCAGGCGTCACGAGTTGTACTTTGTCTTGTACCGTGTCGCTGGCGGCGAAATCCTTAAGTATGCTCCAGCTGGAGAATGCTAGCAGCGCCAGGCCAATAAACCAGCCACCCCAAAACACTTTCTTCAATATCGGATTCTTGACATTGCTATCGGTCAGAAATCGGATAGAATCGTACATGACTGATATGAGCGGAATGCCTACCGCCAGAAACAAGCCGACATTGAACATAGTGATCATGTGCCTGCTGGATACAAAGAGGCGCGTAAGGTCAGACAGCGATGCAGCGCTGAAAATGGAAAGTCCCAGACATACCATAGCCAGCACTATCAGGCTACCTGTGCAAAACAGCAGGACAAAGACCAGAAAGATCTTAGCAAATGCCCTCGCTGCAGTAGAGAGCCCATTGCGTACTTTGTCATCTCGCAGCAGAGTATTCATAGAGTGGCCCGCTGTGTTCATAGCGTCTCGCACTTCTTTCTCTATATTCTGGATGGTCACAGGCTCCCCACGCATCTGTAGTTTCTCCGCGCTGGTCGTAGCCTCAGGCACTACTATGAGCAGTATGAGGTATATCACAGCTATAGGCAGTCCGATACCAAACTTGAATACAATGGTCATGACCAGCACTCCGGCCAGTGCGATCCGTATCCATGTAGGGTCTCCCCAGCCAAAATAGTAGCACAGGCCAGATATCACCCCGCCTACTTTTTTATTATCAGGATCGCGAAACAGCTTTTTCTCTACCTTGCCTGATGCGGTAGTATAGATCGTCGTATTGGCCTGCGTACCAGCACCGGCGGTGTCCGGCTCGCCGGCTATATCTTCCGGGCGGCCCATGAGCGTAGTGACGTATATCACGTCTTCCTCTCCTACTACTGCGCGCGTCTTGCCCAGCCGCTGGGTAAACAATTCGGCTATACGGCTCTCGATATCTGCTATGATCTCCTTTTGTTCATTCTCATTGGCAAATTTTTGCTTCAGAGATTCAAAATAATGATGCAGCATGTCAAACGCCGGCTCATCTATGATGAAGGGCTGACCACCGAGATTTATATTGATCGTCTTTTTCATGATTTAAGAGTTGATGCGGGTATTAGGATTGATTTGAGTTATTCAGGATCTTATCTACCGATTGATTCAGCTCGATATAGGCTGCTGACATCTCTGCCAGAAACTTGCGTCCCTCATCGGTCAGGGTAAAGTATTTGCGAGGTGGGCCGGAGGTAGACTCTACCCATCGGTAGGTGAGCAGGCCGTCATTTTTCAGTCGGGTGAGTAGTGGGTAGAGTGTACCCTCTACGATCAGCAGGTGGGCGTCTTTCATCACTTCTATGATATCACTCGGATATTTCTCTCCCTGGGAGAGTATGGCCAGGATGCACAGCTCCAGTACACCTTTGCGCATCTGCGCCTTTGAATTTTCGATATCCATTTCTTTTCTCCTTCTCTTTTTTTAGCTACAGCGCGTCCGCCGCTTTGATTTATTCAGGTGAAAGGTACAAGTCTTTACGGGTTCTGCTTTATGTTTTTAAAACCCTCCTCCTTTCGGAGGAGGGTGACAGCTGCCGTAGTATTTTTCGCTTTTGTTTATCCGGCAGGGCTGAAGGTCTTTCTCTTTATAGTGTCCTGAATCTTAGTACTACGCTATATGTATCCCGGCTATCTACGTATACCCCATTTACATGACACCCTGCTACCTGCGAGAGAATTTCCTGACGTAGGTCTTCTTCCTCGGTCTGCACATCCTGTACAGCCAGGATACCGCATGAGTTTACTTTGAAAATAATAGTAGCATCGTGCTCCCCCTCACTATCCTTGAGATAATCGGGAGCGTGTATCTGGCTGCGGATAGCAGCCGTGATGCTACGGCCTGCCAGCGCTTGGCTCGCCTTATGGCTGTTCCCTGCTGCCAAGGAGGTGGCTGAGATCGAAAGGCCCAAAGTAGCAAGAGCAAATAGCTTTTTCATTTTATCAGATTTTATGATCCGATTATTACAATGCAAAGATATATCCATAAACCTGTATTATGCAATACAAAGTACTAAATAAAAATACAATTTATTGATTTTCAATATAATAATTTTTCATTCGACTCTTTTCTGACAAATTGTAAGTAGAGAATTAACATAAATTTAGTGCCTTGCATTGCATAGTACATTCCCATAACTATATCTTTGATACGAACTCTCCACTTTACCAAAAGGCTAGCTAAACCACCTAAACCACTGATGAAAAGCCTACTCCTATTGTGCAGCCTATGGCTTTGCTGTGTCTTTTCTTATGCTCAGCATTCATCCTACCAGGTGACCGGACGGGTAGTAGACTCTGCAGCTGCCACCGTGATAGAACTGGTCACTATACAGCTTCGCAAACCAGAAAGCAAAAACCCTGAATATGTCCAGGTCTCCGACCTCGACGGCAAATTTACATTTGACAGAGTGCTCCGCGGAGACTATGAGCTATACATCTCCTACGTAGGCTATGAGGCCAGGACCATAGCTATCAAGGTAGATCACGATCAGGATCTGGGTAGTGTAGTGCTCAGCCCCTCCTCTCACGCGCTGAAAGAAGCCACCATAGTAGCTGATAAACCAGTCATAATCCGCAATGCGGAGAAAACTGTATTCAACGTAGCGCAGAGCCCCACGCACCAGACCGGTACAGCCGAAGATGCGCTGCGCAATATGCCCGGTATAGCCGTAGACCGCAATGGCAACATCAGTATGATAGGCAAGCAGGGCGTAAAAGTGCTGGTAGATGGCAAACCCTCCGTGCTGGCCGAGAGCAACCTGGCTGCCTTTCTAAAATCTATCCCTGCCAACACGATAGAGAGCATAGAGCTGATCACAAACCCCTCTGCGCGATATGATGCAGCGGGCAATGCAGGCATCATCAATATCAAGCTAAAGAAAGGGAAACGGGACGGACTGAACGGATCCGTCACCGGTATGTATGGCTACCCAAACAGGTATAACGCTAACCTGGTCCTCAACTATCGCAAAAATAAAGTCAACCTCTTTGGTACTTATTCCTTATTCTATAAAAAGGAAAACCATGAATTTAATGACAGACGCGATATCAATATCAATGATACACTGAGCCACTACTATCAGCATAACCCCAGCACAAATCGGGTCATGAGTAATACACTCAAGGCCGGACTCGACTACTTCGTCAATGACAAGAATACCCTGACCTATACCTTTAGCGGTAGCCACGATTGGGATAGGATGAACTCCAACTCCACCTCTCAGAATATGGATGCAGACTATAAGCCTATCAACAATTTCCTGTCTACTACACAAAATAAGGGTATCAACTTCTCCATCACTAATGATATCAACTATCTCAAGAAGTATGACAGCACTGACCGCGAACTGATGATAGACCTGTCTCATACCTACGTGAAAAGCAACTCCAGGGACTACCTTCAGTCCAAGGCCTATGACACGGCAGGGATGGAGATACCTGCCCAGGATCTGGACAGAGGGATGTTTACCAATAACTATATCCATAATGTGATCTTCAAACTGGACTACGTGCAGCCACTAAAACTCAAGGGATATAAAATAGAGACAGGGCTCAAGAATGAGACGACAGTGAATCATAATGACTACAATGTCTATGACAAACAAAATGGCACAGAAGTAAAGAACCCATTATTGAGCAACGGCTTCCAGTATGTAGAGAATATTGCTGCCTATTACATTATCGGCTCCGGTGCGTACAAAGAGCTGCTCACCTACTCTGCCGGACTGCGTGCAGAGCACACCTACATAGGCAGCAACAACAGTAATGTAAGTCGCAATTACCTCAGCCTCTTCCCTAGCGCCAGCATCAACACGAGCCTGAAAAAGCAGCAAAACCTGAGCCTAAGCTACAGCCGTCGCGTTGACCGCCCCGAGTTTCGCCAGATCAATAACACCGTGACCTACTTTGATCAATATTCTACCTGGCAGGGCAACCCATATCTACGGCCTGCATTCAGCCATATCCTAAGCCTGGAGTACAATATCACCATCAAGAAGACAATGATCAGTATCTCGTCCGAAAATACATTTACCCAAGGACTCTTCACGGAATCCTCTACCGTAGATAGCAATCGTGTGACACGCGGATCCGTGCGCAATGGTGCAGGCTCCAAAACGATTGGCGGCGGCCTGTATATCAAGTCTGACCTGACCAAGTGGTGGACCATTCAGATGAACCATTATGTAGCGTGGCAGAAATTTGACTACAAGCAGGACCTCAATACAGGTGCCGTATCAGGAGCCTGGTACAATCTCTGGACCAGCATGGATTTCAAATTCTGGAAGGGAACAGTATTCAATATCAACGGCTGGATGAATACCGGAGATGTTTCCCCTCAGGGTCGCTCCCTGATCTGTGGCGCGATGAATACCAGCATCAAAAAGAGCTTCCTCAAGGATCGGCTGACGGTAAGCTTAATAGGTCAAAACATCCTAAATACCATGAAGTTTCGCTGGTATGTGAATAATACCAATCTGCATACGCAGGGTAGCTGGCAAAATTTCAATCGCTCCGTTTACATCAATCTCACCTATCGCTTTGGCAAAGACACAAAACCCATACAGCGGCGCGATATAGAGGGGAACAGCCGCCTGGGAGGTGGCGGTGGAGGCAAGTCTAAATAGGAGCAGAATTATCAGAATGCTTTAAATAATTCAGAATTCCTTGAAGCCCGAATCGGATTCACCAAACTACTACTTCTTGCCATGTGTCTGCAAGAAAGCTGCTCCTTGCGGCGAGAAAGCATTCACATACTCCCTGTTGTTCTTTTCAAAGATCAGATAGCCGGAGCTATCTCCGGAGAAATATATTTTGCCGGTCAGGTATTCAGCCCCATTTCTAGTCCACATGATGATACCGTCCTGCTTTACATTAGGATTTTTATTGGCTGGATAGGGAGACACGAAGTTTGCGAAAAACCGGACATTCCTATTGTCCAGAGACATGCTGGCCGATGAGGTAAAGAAAGTTACATCTATGCCCGTACATGAATCAGCTAACCCTTTGTAAAGCGGAGCAGGAAGGGGCGACACGCGTGCTATGGGCTTTTGCTGAGCAGACAGTCCGATCACTGCGATCAGGCTGAAAAGTATAAAGAGGTATTTCATGGCGATTGCTTTTCAAATACGATACCAAGTATAGCGAAAATGTAGCTGAACTGCGTCAGCGCCTCTCCGGTTTATATTATTTAACTTGCAGCATGGATAGTTTTCTCCCGGTAGCCGACTCTGTTTTCTCTTTCTTTGAGATACATGAGAGCTATATGCCTGCTGCGGGCGATGAGGCGTCTCGCTTTCAAGAGCTACGCAAAGTGCTGATCCGTCGTATAGAGGAGCTGATAGACAAGGATACCGAAAAGCTCATGTGGGTACTCTACCGCATAGATGTGAGCGAGCAGAAAGTCAAAGAAGCCCTCGCCGCCAATACTTCTGCCAATCACGCAGAGGTGATAGCAGACCTCATCATAGCCCGGCAGATAGAGAAAGTCAAAACCCGCGCAGAACATAGCAGTGGCGCGCCCGACTGGAGCTTTGACGTATAGCCGTTATACGGTTTAGGGTAATAGTTTTAAGTTTGGCGCAAAAGATAGGTATGTCCAGAGCAAATGATCCATCGCTGCGTAGCTGGGTAGAGGTAAGGCCAGGCAGTGATTTCCCGATACAGAATTTACCATATGGCGTATTCAAGACCACCTCGGGCCGTGCACGCGCAGGTATAGCTATAGGCGACTATATACTAGACCTGGAGGCTGTAGCAGTAGCCGGTCTGCTGGATGGTATCATCTTTGACAAGAACGCACTCTCCGCAGATACGCTTAATAACTTCATAGCGCTGGGCAAGCATATCACAAATGCTGTACGTGAACGTGCCTCCGATCTTCTGAACGAAAACAATCACGAGATACAGGGCAATGAAGACCTGAAGGCCAAAGTTCTGGTACTGCAAAGCGATGCGACCATGCTGCTACCCGTACATGTGCCAAACTATACAGACTTCTACTCCAGCAGGGAGCACGCTACCAACGTCGGCACCATGTTTCGCGATCCTAATAATGCGCTGCTGCCAAACTGGCTGCACCTGCCGGTAGGCTACCACGGCAGGGCATCATCTATCGTAGTGTCCAGCACACCGATACACAGGCCAAAGGGCCAGACGAAAACAGATGCAGAGGATAAACCTTCTTTCGGCCCTACCAAGTCGCTCGATTTTGAGCTGGAGGTAGCCTTCATCACCGGCAAACCAACAGCACTCGGAGAATCGATCACACCAGACAATGCCGAACAACACATCTTCGGACTCGTTCTTTTCAATGACTGGAGCGCGCGCGATGTGCAGCGCTGGGAGTATGTGCCACTCGGACCTTTCCTGGCCAAGAACTTTGGCTCTACCATATCGCCATGGATCGTGACACTGGAGGCACTGGAACCATTCAAGGTCAGCGGCCCGCTGCAAGACCCCGCCGTGCTGCCCTACCTCGAGTATCGCGGCAACCGCAACTACGACCTACACCTCGATGTAGAGATCAAAACAAAGAATGGTGATGCTAAAACAGTGAGCAGATCCAATTTCAAATACATGTACTGGAATATGTGCCAGCAGCTGGCGCATCATACGGTGAATGGCTGCAATATCTGTGTAGGTGATATGTATGCCAGTGGTACTATCTCCGGCCCTGACGCGGGCTCCTACGGCTCTATGCTGGAGCTGACCTGGGGCGGCAAAAACCCGATCCAGATGCCCGATGGCACCGAGCGCAAATTCATACAGGATGGCGACACTGTGACCATGACCGGCTATGCAGAGAAAGACGGTGTGCGTCTCGGCTTTGGAGAGTGCAGCGGTATGATATTGGCTTAGTGCAGCGGGAGGTTACTCTCCCTTCTTGCCCTGAAACTTGCCACCGCCTTTATGGCCGACACTCTTGCCATACCACTTTTTCTTTTTGAATCCACCACTGCCGCCAGCATTTTTCTGACCGCCGCCTGGCTTCTGTGATGGCTGGCCATTGCCCTTGTGAGAGCTACCGGTCTTTTGTGCGGAGCCACGATTAGGCACTTGTACCGGCTGCATACCGGCGCTAGAGAGCGGATATGGATGCGCCTCTATGATCGGCACTTGCTTGCCTATCAGCTTATTGATATCGCGCAGGTATTCTACCTCCTCCTCATCGCAGAAAGACAGCGCCGTACCACTCGCACCGGCGCGGCCCGTACGGCCTATACGGTGTACGTAGGTCTCAGGTACATTCGGCAGCTCATAGTTGATCACGTGAGACAGCTCCTCTACATCTATGCCACGGGCAGCGATATCAGTAGCCACCAGCACCCGTGTTGCGCCGGTCTTAAAGTTATTCAGCGCAGACTGGCGCGCTGTCTGAGATTTATTGCCGTGTATAGCCTGTGCCTTGATGCCTGACTTTTGCAGGTTCTTCATCACCTTATCGGCACCATGCTTGGTACGGGTAAAGACCAATACACTCTTGATACCGGAGTCCTTGAGTATATGATGCAGCAGCGCATTCTTATCCTTGCGCGCTACGTAGAACACTCCCTGCTGCACCTTCTCTGCCGTAGAAGACACAGGTGTCACTTCTACTTTGGCAGGGTTATTTAAAATACTATCTGCCAGCTTCTGTATCTCAGGCGGCATAGTAGCAGAGAAAAATAGCGTCTGGCGCTTCGTCGGCAGCTTCGCTATCACACGCTTCACATCATGTATGAAGCCCATATCCAGCATACGGTCCGCCTCGTCCAGTACAAATATCTTGAGGTGCTGCAGGTGCACATACCCTTGGTTCATCAGGTCCAGCAGGCGGCCCGGTGTGGCTATCAGAATGTCCACACCAGATTTCAGAGCAGACACTTGCGGCGCTTGTCCTACCCCACCGAAGATCACCGTATGCTTCAGCCCGGTATGTTTGCCGTAGGCGGTAAAGCTCTCACCTATCTGTATAGCCAGCTCACGTGTAGGGGTGAGGATGAGCGAACGGATCTCTCGCTTGGTCGCTCCCGGCTTCTCTGCATTCAGCAGTTGGAGGATGGGTATGGCAAAGGCAGCCGTCTTGCCGGTGCCTGTCTGCGCGCAGCCCAGCACATCGCGCTGCTGCAGCGTCAGTGGTATAGATTGCGCCTGTATCGGGGTCGGATTAGTGTATCCTTCTGTCTGCAGTGCGCGAAGGATAGGCTCTATTAGATTAAGTTCCTGAAATGTCATGTATAAAATTAGGGGCGCAAAGGTACGGATAAATAAGCACAATGGCTTATTGACCCTTGTAGGCAAAGTTTAGTGCCTTGGAGAGGTGAATAATGAATAGAGAAGTAAATGCTATTCCTCTCAGCCTGCATCTTCCTATATTTGGCTCATAAATCTCAAAGACTCCATATGCAGTTTGACCCCAAAGACCTGACACCAGCGAAACTCCACGAGCACCTGCTGAGTGCCGTAGCACCGCGGCCTATCGCATTTGTTTCTACCATAGATAAACAAGGAAATGTCAACCTTGCGCCCTTCAGTTTCTTCAATGTCTTTGGGTCTAATCCACCTGTCATGATCTTCTCTCCCGCGCGCTCAGGTCGTACCGGCGCTACCAAAAATACCCACGACAACGTAAAAGAGATAGCTGAGTGCGTGGTCAATATAGCTCACTACGATATGCTCTATCAGATGAACCTGGCTGCGGGTATGTACCCCAGGGGTATTGACGAGTTTACCAAGTCTGGCCTGACACCCGTACCGTCGGTCATGGTGAAGGCACCACGCGTGGGCGAGAGCTATGTCAGCTTTGAGTGTAAGGTGACCAACGTGATAGAGACAGGACAAAATGGTGGTGCAGGCAATCTCATAGTCTGCGAGGTACTGATGATACATATCGCTGACCTGGTCTTGGATACAGAGGGCAGTATAGATCCGCTAAAGATGAACTACATAGCCCGCATGGGCAAGCAGAACTGGTGCCGGGTGGGTGAGGAAAATATCTTTCAGGTGCCGGGCTTCAGGATGGCCAATGAGCTGGGAATCGGCTTTGATGGACTGCCGGAAGGCATACGCCACTCCAGATACCTGACAGGAAATGATCTCGCACAGCTCGCCGCTTCGGACAAGATACCTTCAGAGAAAGAGCTTTTTGAGATGAAAGATGTGCCGGAGGTACAGCTTACAGTAGATAAGTATGGCCACAACTTCATCACATTTGAACGCGAGATGCACCTGCTGGCTCAGCAGGAGATAGCACAGGACAATATATGGCTGGCATGGAAAATGCTCATGATAGTAGAGTACACACGCGATGGCCTCAGTAAACAATCCGAAGCCGTGTCGTAAACTATTTTAAAAAGGTTTTAACTTCCCGATATGAATTTCAGGACTCTGGCGCTGCATAATATGCTGCGCCTGTACAAGAATATAGGGCAGAGCGCGTACAACAATCCCAAGCTGGCGCGCGCAGCTTTTGAGCGGCTCACAGACCTGCTGCCTAGCCGGCTCGACACCTGCCGCTATGAGGAGCTGATGATAGGCGATACGCCGGCAGAGTGGATCATACCAAAGAAAGGTGCAGCCACTGACCGGGTACTGCTCTTCATACACGGTGGCGGCTACGCTACGGGCTCTATACGCACACATCGCGCGCTTGCCTCGCAGATAGCGGTGCATGCCGGCCTGCGCGCGCTATCCATAGACTACAAGCTCGCTCCGGAGCATCGCTTCCCTACGCAGATCAATGAAGCCGTCGCAGCGTACAAATTTCTGCTGAAACAAGGATATAAATCACATCAGATAGCCATAGGTGGCGAGTCTGCAGGTGCGGGCCTTTCTGCAGGCACACTGCTCTACCTGCGCGATCACAATATTCCGCTGCCGGCCTGTGCTATACTCATGTCGCCATGGCTCGATCTCACCGCCTCGGGCAGCACCATAGAGGGCAATAAACACAAGGACCCAATGGTGCCGTATAAGGGCATCCCACTCTGGGCGGCTAACTATGCAGGCCCGGACCATCTGACAGATCCGTATGCTTCACCGCTTTTTGGTGACCTGCATGGTCTCTGCCCCATCTATATACAGGTAGGTGAGTGTGAGATACTGCTGTCAGACTCCACACGATTTGCAGAAAAGGCAAAGCAGGCAGGTATAGACATAGTAGATGAGGTCTGGCCAAATATGTTCCATGCCTGGCAGGGCTTCTGGATGGTAATGCCGGAGGGTATGAAAGCCATAGAGCAGCTAGCAGATTATCTCAGAGAGAAACTGGATGCCGCCAAACCACGGCGCAAGACGGCGACTAAATCAAAGGCTGTATGATCCTTCTTTGGTTTGTCAAATGGCTGATACGCCGTGTACAGCGCAATGCTGACTGGCGCAATATCAAGCGCGTACGCGGAGGCTTTGAGAAAATCGGTCGCCGCTTTGATTTCAAAAGCAAGAAGTGCACCTACGAGCCTTTCACCATAGATTGCATGAGGGCGGAGTGGCTGATACCAAAGGCGGCGCCCGATACGGATAAAGTACTACTCTACCTGCACGGGGGCGGCTATGCTGCCGGCTCTATCAATACACACCGCCAGCACATCTCGCAGATAACAGCGCTGGCCAATGTACGTACACTGATGATAGACTACCGGCTCGCACCGGAAAATAAATTCCCCGCGCCCATAGAGGATGCAGTCAAAGCATACGACTACCTACTGGCACAGGGATACAAGCGTGAGCACATAGCCTTTGGCGGTGACTCTGCGGGTGGTGGCCTGGCGCTGGGCACTATGCTCTGGCTGCGCGACCATCAGCGCCAGCTGCCGCAGTGTGCTGTCTGCCTCTCACCGTGGACTGACCTGACACACAGCGGAGACTCTTTTGCAGCGCATGATAAAATAGAACCGATGCTCATCGCTGAGGCCATGCCACACTGGGCTGAGAACTATATGGGCAATGCCGACCTGAGCAATCCATATGCATCACCACTCTTTGGTGATCTCCGGGGACTGCCTCCTATTTATATACAGGTAGGGACCGCAGAGCTGCTACTGGATGACTCGCTGCGCTTTGCCGCCAAAGCAAAGGAAGCGGGTGTAGATGTCAGTATAGATGTGTATCAGGGCTTTTTCCACGTATTCCAGGCGTTCTTTATGATCTTGCCCACAGCCCGCCGCGCCAATAAAAAGCTGGCAGCTTTCATAGCCAGCCATCTAGGGGCTTGATTAGTTTTTACTATTTTGCGCAGGCATTTCCCGTACTATAATCTCCTTCTCGTATGAGTATGAATATCCTGCTGCTTGGTTCCGGTGGACGCGAACATGCGTTAGCCTGGAAGATCTCTCAAAGCCCGCTGTGTAAGCAACTCTTCATAGCCCCCGGCAATGCCGGCACCGCCCTCTGCGGAGACAATGTGCCGATCGGTGTCAATGACTTTCCGGCCCTGGAGCAGCTCGTGACAGAGCGCAATATTGAGATGGTAGTAGTAGGCCCCGAGGACCCACTGGTCAATGGCATCTACGATTACTTTCAATCCAAAGAACACCTGAAGAAGATCAACGTCATAGGCCCATCACGAGAGGCTGCTCAGCTCGAAGGCAGCAAGGCTTACTGCAAGAAGTTCATGATGCGTCATAACATTCCTACGGCGGCTTATCGTGAGTTTGATAGTAGCAATCTGGAAGAAGGCATTGCCTATATAGACACGCAGGAAGCGCCTATCGTACTCAAAGCCGATGGCCTCGCTGCAGGCAAGGGCGTACTGATATTGCAATCTAAAGAAGAAGCGAAGAAGGAACTGCGTGAGATGATAGCCAATGCCAAGTTTGGCAAGGCATCGAGCCGTGTGGTGATAGAGCAGTTTCTGGATGGGATAGAGTTCTCAGTCTTTGTGATCACTGATGGCAAAGACTACCTGCTACTCCCAGAGGCAAAGGACTACAAGCGCATAGGCGAAGGCGACTCCGGCCTCAATACCGGCGGTATGGGTGCCATCACTCCAGTGCCCTTTTGCGATGACGAGCTGATGCAGAAAGTCAAAGAGCGCATCATCAAACCGACCATAGATGGCCTGGCCAAAGACGGTCTGGTCTATCACGGCTTCGTCTTCTTCGGCCTCATCAAAGTGAAAGGAGAACCGTGGGTGATAGAGTACAACTGCCGCATGGGCGACCCGGAGACAGAGGTGGTGATGCCTCGCCTCCGCTCGGACCTCGTGCAGCACCTCCATGCCGTAGGCAATGGTACACTCTCTCAGGAGAGGGCAGAGTTTAACGAGCACACTGTCTGCACCGTCATAGCTGCCTCAGGCGGCTATCCGGAGGACTACGAGAAGAACAAGAAGATCACTGGTCTCGAAGCAGCAGGTGGTGACACCATCGTCTTCCATGCAGGTACACGCCAGTCAGGTCAGGATGTTTTCACCAATGGTGGCCGTGTACTAGCCGTGACCTCTTTTGGCGACAGCATATCGGATGCCGTGGCTAAGTCTAATGCTACACTCGAGAAGATACAGTACGAGAAGAAGTACTACCGCAGGGATATAGGGTATGAGTTTAAGTAAGGGTCATCCTTTAAATTGAAGATTGCTTCGCTTCGCCCGCAAATGACGCTCTACTCTTTAGGTATATAGTTCTCCCAGTACCAGGGTGTGAAGGTATCTGCTATAGAGGCCTCCAGCAGCGCTTTGAAAATGCTCTCGCCGTTGTCGCTATCGGTCATGATAATGACGCCAATGTCTTTATCAGGGTAAGCTATACAATAATGCTGGAAGCCGCTGACACGGCCTTCCTTGAAGAAAGCGGGGCCGTATGGTGTCTGCATCAGTACCACTCCAAGTCCGTAGCTGAGTTCTATCTTATCATTGTCTGCTACCTCTATGTTGCTATTGGGGCCGAACTGCTGCCTGGAGCGTAGCCTGAGCTGCGGGGTGAACATCTCCTTATAGCCGGACTTTTTGAGCCCCTTCTCCTGCATCAGATATCCAAAGAAGTGACTGTAGTCGTCCAGCGTGGTACGCATACTGGCAGAGCAGTCTATGTCTGAGTCCATGCGGAGGGGATACGGATGCCCGCTACCGTCGTGGCCATAGGCCAGGTGAGGTAGCATGTGCTCCCGCAGCATGAAGCTACTGTGCGTCATGTGCATGGGGTGAAAGACCTTCTGCTCACACAGCTCTTCGAGACTCTTGCCCGTCGCCTGCTCTATGACAAACTGCAGGAGGCACATACCCTCACCGGAGTAGCTATACCGCGACCCCGGCTCAAAGAGAATGCGTAGCCTGCCATCAGGATAGTCGCTCCGGTAGTTGGGCAGGCCGGAGGTATGGTCCAGGCACATGCGGGCCGTGATCTTTTGATACCGCTGGTCTGTGCGCAGGTCTGCATAGCCTTTGCCGCCGGGTAGCTGATACTCATAGAGTGGCTTATCCAGATAGCTGACCAGAGGAGAGTCGAGATCCATTGCCCCGCTCTCTATGACCTTCATAGCGATGTACGTGAAGACCACCTTGCTGAAGGAAGCGCCATATAGTACACTACCTGTAGTGAGCGGTGCCTTGGTCTGTGCATTGGCATAGCCGAATGCCTTGTGATACACAGGGGTGTTCTTATTGAACACAGCGATACAAAGGCCGGCCACATTGGCGCGGCTCATGAGGCGGGTGATGCGGCAGTCGAGTGAGTCTGCCGTGATATGGCTGCCATCTATACGCGCTATATGCTGGGCCGATGCCGTAGATACGAGCAGCAGGGCGGCAGATAGTATGATGAGTGGATGCCTCATACTATAAGGATACTACAAATATCACACCTTAGTGATGGGGCTTCGGTAGATAGTGGATATGGTATGGGCTAGCGGAGCCGGTCGCGCTCGGCCTTGGCGGCGCGGAGCATCTCGGGGTAGCCCATCCCCTTGGCCAGTGCGTTGATGGCGCGGGCGATGCGGGTGGCTTTGGTTTCCTCAGTCTTTGCGGAGTCTATCCACTTGGAGAAGTAGTTCTGGTGGCCTTTGGCGAGGCTATCGAAATGGGCCTGTGCCTTGGGCTCATCTGCCAGGCAGGCCATAAAGTCCCCATTCATGACCTGCTCGGCCAGGTCCTCCTCAAGGCTAAGGGTCAGCTTAGCTCCTTTGCGCTTGCCTGTACCCTTGCGCATGTCAGCATTGAGAGGGAGGATGAAGGAGCCATCTCCCATGGGGATGAGCGCCACCCGTGAGATAGGGTGATCGTCCAGTTTGCCCTTCACGCGGAAGGACTGCCGGCAGCCCGGTTTGAGCCTGAGCGCCACCTCCTCGGGTACTACCACGTAGGTCCAGCCGGTCTTCTCTCCCTGCTTGTCGAACTTGTCTATCGTGGCCGTGAAGCGTACCATAGGGCTAAGATAGGGATTCCGGTCTGGTTGGCAGGTGACTGGTGGCGGGTGGCGGGGCTCAGGGGGCAAGTTTTTCGACTGAAGGGGGGAAAGGACGGAGGGACGGAGGACGAGGGACCGAGGGGCGGCAGGCAAGGCAGTCTATGGGGTGGTGTCGTCAAGTTTTCCGACTGTAGGGCCAAGGCAAGAGGGACGGAGGAAGAGGGTACGGCAGGCGACCGGATGGATGGGTGGTGGCCAGGTGGAGGCAAGTTTTTCGACTGATGAGGAAGTAACCATAAACGCACATATATTTGTTTGTTAAGGTTTTACGAATTACGTATTTATTTATTGTGATAAAAATAAAATGAACGATAGCTAAGCTGACAAAAAACAGCCTCATTTAGACTTTGACTCTGTTGGGGCTGTGAGTCAAGTTCTGCGCCTATGAGTGCAAACGCAGCTGAGAGAGGTCACGCGTTTGAAAAACCGGGACTCAGGGACCGTGGGCAGATCAAGCGTGGACGCTTGAACCAGCGGCCTTTTAATCACAGAAGCGCTATATTCACCCCCTCTATGGCTATGAAATACCTGATGATCTTATACTGCCTGTGGTCTGCTACAGGACATGCTCAGACTACTGATACCATCTACTATGATCAGCTCTGGAGGAAATGTGGCAAGATGGAGTACTCCTACTATCGCACCTACGAGAAAAAGAAGGATCTGTACTATGTGCAAGATCACTACCGCAGCGGCCAGCTACAGATGGAGGGCACCTACACCTCGCTAGATCCATCCGTGAAAAACGGCTTCTTCACTTATTATACCAGTGACGGCAAAAAGCTATCAGACGGAGAGTACTACAATAATAAAAAGCATGGCACCTTTCACCAATACAATGATGCAGGGCAGGTAAGGGTCTCGGAAGAGTTTAAAAATGACCTTCTGAATGGCAAGGTGATAGTCTACCTGCCCGATGGCAAAAAGAAGATCACTGTATTTCAGAATGGCCGGTTGGTCGCTACAGACTGGACGCTGTCTGACGGCGTACAGGCTATCGGCAGTATGCTGCCCGGGCTCGTGAGCGGCGCTCCGGATACAGTGGCTAAAAGCATAGATGCCGCTATCAAACGCAATTATAAAAACCTGCCGGACAGCCTGCATGATGTGTCAGCGGTGGTGCAGGTCAACTTTATAATAGATAGTGCCGGGCGGCCGGCAAAGCTGAAAGTGATCAACTCTAAAAACGACCAGCTGGATGCGCTGGTCATAGATGCTATCAGGGGCAGTGGCACCTGGCGCGCAAGTAGCAATAAATCTATGACCCGGATGGTGGATGTGACTGCCAGATTCCCAGAGGTGGATGTGACTACTAATATATCTGTGACGAGTACGAGTGGTGATACTACCGGCGCTGCCACAAGAAGTGCCAAGCTGGAGCAACTCCGGGACTCACTGATCCGCCCGCTCACACTGCAAGCTCCTGATACACTGGCGGCCTACTTCCGACAGCTCTACCTGGCAGACAAACCATCTGATGAGAAAGGGGTGATCCGTATGACTTTCACGGCAGACAAAAACGGACATCCGTCGGATATTGCACTGGTATCAGGAGATTCTAAAAAGCTGAAGAGCTTTGTGACCAAGGGAATAAAGGAATATAAAGGCTGGGCCAAATCGGCTGCGGGAGGTAAATCTATCACCACGTACTATACGCTTGTGGTGATCTTTCCGGCAGTAAATGTGATGTCATTTGGCCATACGGTGACAGCAGACTGAGACTGTACGTGCTCGCTGACCGGGCCCTTCCTGAAATCTATATAATTCCGTCAGAGATGAGGACCGGGGATGAAGTTTTTACTAAAAGCTACTAGACGGCCTGTGTTTCTTTTTACGTGGCTTAAAAATAGGCTCTACCCTGTATCCTTCTGCGGCAGGGCGCATGTGACGGGGGCGAGTGAACACGTAATTGAGTTCAAATCCGATGTAGTCATATCGTTTGGTAAAAGGCACCACAATAGTTTTGGATGGTATATCGGGAAAGAATGGAAGGTGCCTTGGCTTTTAAAAAAAGGACAGTAACTACCCAATACTGCGAAATTGAGTATCTGCTTATTGGGCAGTATAAAACTAAAACCGACCGAGGCATGGAAATTGGCAGCAAATTTCCAATCGCCGCTTCCCTGCTCGAAGGGAGAAAAAGTTTTTAGCTTTTGGCCTGCCGTATCCAGCGTGGAATTATGACTGGAAATCAATTCAACATTCGACATAGCTTTGAAATCTACACCCAACCTAAAATCCAGGAGCCAGGCATTATGCTTATCATATAGCGGCAAATGATATTCTGCATAGATAGGAATGCTATAAGAAAAATTATCCCAATAGGACGATGCTGATACGCTTTGCCCATCATCTTGACGGAGTCCGGAATAGTAGGCTTTTTTGATAGAGTAGGTGTATTGCAACCATCCCGCCTCGGCATTCAGGCCTAACTGTATACCCCACCGGCGACGGATATTAAACTGGTACATCCAGCCAAGCTGGAATCCCGGACTGGCCACCAGCCGCATGGTGATAAGCGGATGGCTAAAATGCAGGTCAGTGCCCGGATAGACGAGCGGACGCAGCAGAAAGTTCCAGTGATTGGTAGAGTAGATCTGCTCATAATCAAATTTTGGGGCCTTGACATAGGTTGATCCATCTGATTGTTTGCCGCTATATGGCAGCTCTTTATCTTGGGCGAATATGCAGCTAGAATAGTATAGAACTACAAGCGCCAATGTTAGGCGCTTGTAGTTGAAGTTTTCAAGTTTCATCAAGGCACAATATTCTCGTTTCATGAAACCGCGGGATGCCAGGCCTGCTTGCTTCCCTGTTGGTCCTAAAATCCTGAGCGTATAGCTTTTCATAGTTTCTGGTTGGTCTAAGATAGATCATTTAAGCATATCTGTCTCGCGCTGTTTTCGGCACTACAAGTGCCTAAAGTAGATACTTCCAGAGTACAACTCCGGAAGGGCGGAGGCATTGAAAATTGTATTATGCAAAGATCGTTATCATCTTGTCCATACTTTGATCGAGACCTAGCTGTGCAAAGTGACTGATGGAGCCAAACTCAGCGTACTCTATGATGGTCATCTCAGTCTCGCTGGCCGATACCGCGCGGAAGGTGACAACGGTCCTGATATCTCGGGGGAAATCTGCCGGCATACCGACTGTAACCGGGTTTATCTTATGACCCTGCGGATCAGAAAGACTCTGGATAAATTCGATAGACACATGCTCTGTGATACTGACATACTCCCAGACAGAATAATGCACCTGCCCACCCATAGATAGCGGAGCCTGCATACTCACGAGTGACCTGCCACCTACACGGAAATCTATAACCGCTAGGGGCGCAATAAAATGCCTCGGTCCCCACCAGCGCTTGACCAGATCGGGCTCGGTCCACACGCGCCATACCATTTCTATCGGTGCCCGGAATATCCTGGTTGTTTCGATCTGCTTTACCATAGTTTGTTTTGCCTGTTTATGCTTTGCTGGCGTTCTCCAGTGTAGCGATATCGATCTTTTTCATCTTCATCATTGCCTGTATTACTTTTTGCCCGTTAGTAGGGTGAGACATTAGTTCGCCGAGATGAGCCGGGGCTACCTGCCATGACAGACCAAATTGATCTTTGCACCATCCGCATTGGCTTTCCTGACCGTCATGTGCTGTGAGGCGCGACCAATAGTGGTCGATCTCAGCCTGGTCCGCACATGGTATGACGAAAGAGACCGCCTCAGTGAAGTGATACATGTCGCCACCGTTGAGACCTATGAAGTATTTGCCATCTAACTCGAAACTGACTACCATACCCGTATCACTCAGTATCTTTGAGTCTGGAAAGATGGAACAGTAGAACTCTGCTGCTGCCCGGGCCTGGTCATCAAACCATAAGCAGGGATACATTTGCTTTGCCATATGTCTTAGTTTTTAATTTATTGAATCTTCCTTTTTGATCTGGTCTTTGCGTCCTTCATCTCTGCCAGCAGGTCGCCCATCGCATCAAGGCGATCCTCCCAGAGCCTGCGGTATGGCTCCAGCCAGGTGGCGACCTCTTTCATTTTCGGCCCATTGATCTGATAGTATATCTCACGGCCCGACTGCTGCTGGCTGAGCAGGTCGCACTCGTGCAGTATGCGGATATGCTTTGAGATGGTCTGGCGCGACGAGTCAAAGCTATCTGCAATAGCACCAGGCGTCATGGACTGGAAGGCGACGAGGGCCAGAATGGCTCGGCGTGTCGGGTCGGCTATGGCCTGAAAAACATCTCTGCGGATCTCCATTGTGCAGCTATTTGACTGCAAATATAATGCAGCCATTTGGCTGCGCAACTTTTTTAATGGATTTTTTTAGTTGATGTCGGAAAGATGGGATACCGCTATCTTAATCCGGATGTTTGATATTCAGACCTCGGTGTACTATTAGCTTTTGCCGACGGACAAAGGGCACTTTATCAATATAAAGCGTACCTTCGCAGTTCAGCAAACGGCAACGATTTTCATGCAAACAACGAGTTTTCACAAGTCTCAGATAGACCAGCCGCATCCGCAGCGTACCAAAGAGATCCTGCGCGCGCACCCGGAGGTGCGTACACTGATAGGCCGCAATCCGTGGACGGCAGCGATCATGCTCTTCGTACTCACACTGCAGGTCTCTATGGCCTATGTGATGGGCCGCGTGCTGCCGGCGGAGTACTGGTGGGTGGCGCCGATAGCGGCCTGGTGCATCGGGGCCTTTGCCAACCACACAATGTACGTGATCATACACGAGGCGACGCACAACCTGGTCTTTATGAGCCGCACGGCTAACCGCTGGGTGGCTATGATGGCTGACCTGCCTAACCTCGTGCCGGGGTCTATGGGCTTTGTGGTCTTTCACCTGAAGCACCATGCACACCAGGGCGACTATGATCAGGATGCGGATATGGCCAATGACTGGGAGGCCCGCCTGATAGGCAATACGGCGATAGGCAAGGCGCTGTGGCTGCTGTTCTTCCCGGTATTTCAGGTGACTCGTCCTGCACGTCTGAAGTCTATCAATATGTGGAGCAAGTGGACCTGGATCAACCTGGGCATGGCTATCGTGTTTGACGTGACGGTGACATATTTCTGCGGCTGGGTAGGCCTGCTCTATCTCGTTTGTTCTTTCTTCTTCTCCATAGGCCTGCACCCTGTAGGCGGCAGGTGGATACAGGAGCACTATACCTACGAGGGCGGTCAGGAGACATTCAGCTACTATGGCCCCATCAATATTCTGGCGCTGAACGTAGGCTATCACAATGAGCACCATGACTTCCCCTCTATACCATGGCACAACCTGCCCAAGCTGCGCGCTATGGCACCGGAGTACTATGACAACCTGAAGTACCACACGTCATGGACGGCGATCTGGTGGCAGTTTATCACTGACAAGCGCTTCTCGCTCTTCTCTCGTGTGGAGCGTGTAGGCCAGGGCAAGGTGGGCCATAAGATTAAGAAAGAGACTGCTGAGGCGGCGTAAAACTCTCGTAGGGCGGTGCCCTACTCTGAAAAATGTGTCGCCCCGTTGGGGCTTAATATAGGAGATCATTCCTTCCGGATAATGGTGCGGTAGCTGCCTTACCACTCCCGGCCTCTCCTAAAATAGGAGAGGTGAAATACAAATTAGGTGTCGCCCAATTTTTGAGCTACAGCTTGAATTTCTTTTCTGAGATTTTGCGGTCTATCCAGTAGAGCAGGTTGAATGTTTCTGCATACTGTGACTTTAATCCTTGCACGCGATCTGTGCGGATATCATCGGCCATCTCTGTGAGCAGTGCCTTGCGCTGGTCGGCAGGAGCCTTGGATAATTTTGTGATCCAGCGCAATACGTGATCTACTGCAGGCGTCTCGAGTTTATTCTTTCGGATCCAGCCACGCGTAGAGCGGATGAGTGACGGGAGAATGGTATAGTGGCCAAACTCTGCCTGCAGCACCAGCTGAATGATGCGCGCATGCATCTGCAGGTCTGCGCGCTGGCCGTGTGAGGAGTTTATGATCTGTTGTATGACTTGATTGGCCTCGGTAGTCTTGCCATTCATAGTGAGGGCATGGGCGTAGAGATAGTGTATGAGTACTACGCGGCCGTAGTGCTCGCCGTCTACCTTGTCATCATATAGTGCGCGGCCTGCCTGCTCACAGGCTGTGTAGTCCTTGATACCATTCAGGATGACAAGGCGCTGGCGCTGGATCATACTTTCTATCTCTGCCTTGATACGTGGGTGAAAGAACTGAGGGTGTTTCTCCAGTATGTCAAGTGCCTTTTGCAAGGCCGCGAGCGAGATGGCAGACTGCTCAAAGGTGCTGCTGAGCGCTACGCGCAGATAGGCATAAGGCAGGGTGTACATCTGAGCGCGGCGCAGGGGAGCGTGCCGCTCATAGAGCGCTACGATCTGCTGGGCATAATCGAGGCCCGGACCACCGAGGCCATGTACGATGGTCTGGAGCGCATTGTGAATGCTATAGTATATAGCGCGCGCCTTGAGCGACTTTATCTCCTCTGCGGGGCGAGCCAGCAGTGGCTGCTGCAGGGCAGCCTGCATCTGCTCCGGTGCGCTACGATTCATAACCAGCGGTCCTACATCATGATAGAGCTGTGTATAGTCTGCCATCTCCCGTATGAGCGCCATGTGGCCATCCAGTTCCGCACGCGGCACGATGCCCGGCTGTGCAGCATAACCCTGCTTGTACATCAGCTCCAGCCGGGTGAAGTAGGCTGAAATGAAGAGGCCGTGCATCTCGAGCTCCATCAGCTCAGGGTATATTTTATCGAGCAGGCGCAGGGCCATGGCGTGCATACCGCGGCGGTGCAGAGCCTGCACCTCGAGGTAGGCATTGGTCAGGCGCACCTCCTCGGTGGCAGACTCATCATAGTTGCGCAGGGCCTTGAGCAGGACCTCCTGCAGGTAATTCTTCTCGTCTGCTATCTGCTTCTTGGTCTTGCGCAGGCGGCGGCTGAGTTCATCCGGGTCATACTCGGCCTGCTTCAGCATCGCGTCAAAGAGGGCTTCATATTTTTTGCTGCTGCCCCAGAGGGCTATGTATTGCTTGAAGTACTTTTTCTCACTGGCGGTGAGTGAGTGTATGAGATAGGTGAGCTGATCCTGAGTGCGCATGAGATAGCTGATTTAGGCTGACAGGCTCCGCATGCAAATGTAGGCAACTAATCAAATGTTAAAACACATCAGAAAAGTTTGTACTGTTTATCCCTGTACTGCTCGTACAGGCTGGTGTCGTACTGAAATGGTTTGACGTCTGCAAAGTACTTGCGCATAGCGAGATCATACTGGCTGCGTATCAGGTCTGCCCACTCGCCCTCCCCCTTCATGCGCCGGCCCCACTGAGAGTCATTCAGACGGCCGTCGTGCATGGCTTTGATGCGGTTCAGTACTTTATTGGCCCTGTCGGGAAAGTTCTTGGTGACCCAGTCTTCAAAGATAGTTCCTATCTGTCCGTTGAGGCGCACTACTATATAGTTGACACGGCGCGCACCTGCCTCTGCCGAGGCGCGGATGATATCAAAGAGGCCATCGTCATTGATAGCGGGTATCATGGGTGCAGCATTGACACTGACGGGAATGCCCGCATCTGTGAAGCTGCGGATAGCGCGGAGGATATTTCGCGCAGAAGCCGTGCGTGGCTCCATGATACGCTTGAGGTCTTCATCCAGTGTAGTGAGGCTAAAGATGACCTGCACGAGGTTGAGTGCAGCGAGTTTGGACAAGATATCTATATCGCGTTCTATGAGTGTATTCTTAGTGATAATGCCTATAGGGTGGCGGAACTCATAGAAAACTTCCAGCAGCTGACGTGTTATTTTAAATTGCCGCTCTGCAGGCTGGTAGCAGTCCGTATTGCCGGAGAGCAGCATGGGCGTGGCCTTCCATTTGGGGTTTTGAAGATATTCGCGCAGAAGTTTAGGCGCAGTCTTCTTGACGAGTATATTGTGCTCAAACTCCGCCCCCGCGCTGTAGTCCCAGTATTCGTGTGAGTTTCGCGCGTAGCAGTAGATACAGCCGTGCTCGCAGCCCTGGTAGGGATTTAGGCTGTACATAGAGGCGAGGTCGGGGCTTTCTACTTTGTTGACAAGAGTCTTTGGGAAGACCTCGATGAACTTGGTTTTAGGATTGTGTAGCAGCGTCTCCTCACGCTCCTGCTCGGTAGAGAGATGCTCTAGGTCAGGGACGGTCTCAGTCTTAAAGAAGCGGTTGTTAGGGTTCTTTTGCGCTCCGCGACCTCTGATATATATTTCTTTATCTTTATCGGGCATAGTTGTGATTATTCTTATAAAAATAGCATTTACTAAATAATATAGCAAATGAAAGATAAGCTGCTGATCTACGGCTGCAATGGCTACACGGGGGCGCTGATATCCAGGCTCGCTGTGCGGAAGGGACTAAAGCCCATACTAAGCGGGAGGAATGAGGCTGCGGTAAAAAAGCTGGCAGATGAGTTGGGGATGACATATCGCATATATGATATGCAGATAAAGTCCGATGCAGCATTGCAGGATGTAAAGGTGGTGCTGCACTGCGCGGGACCTTTCATCTATACATCTAAACCTATGCTAGAAGCCTGCCTGCGCAATAAGGTGCACTACCTGGATATCACGGGGGAGATACTGGTATTTGAAGGGGCGCATGAGTATGATGCGGCGGCAAAGAGTGCAGGCATACTAGTGATGCCGGGGGTGGGATTTGATGTGGTGCCTACGGACTGCATGTCACTCTACCTGAAGGAGCAACTCCCTGATGCAGATAAGCTCGAACTCTGCCTGATGAATAAAGGAGGACGGCTGTCTCATGGTACAGCCATCACCATAGCTGAGAATATGGGCAATGGCAGCCTGATCAGAAAAAACGGCGTGATCACTAAAACCAGATCTGGATACACCACACGTGAGATAGATTTCGGCTTTACTAAAAAAGTGGGTGCAGAGATACCGTGGGGTGATGTCTCAACGGCCTACTACACTACCGGCATACCTAATATCCGCGTGTATAACATACTGCCGAAGCAGCTCATCTCTTCTATGAAACTATCTAACTACATAGGACCGATCCTGCGTATGCGCTGGGTAAAGGACCGGGCGATAGCTAAGATCAAAACGCGCCCTGCCGGTCCGGATGATAAAGAACGCGCAGAAGCACAGAGCTTCGTATGGGGTGAGGTGACGAGCAAAAGTGGTGCGACCCAGCGTGCGCTGCTCACACTGCCGGAGGGCTACAGCCTGACGGCAGATACTGCGGTGGAGATAGCCAGCCGCGTATTAGATCCGGGATTCAGTGCTACAGGTTTTCATACTCCGGCGTCGGTGTTTGGGTCAGGTTTTATACTGGATTTTGCGGGTACTGATCTGAAGAATTTATAAGCAATCATATTGATGAGAAATATGGATCTATTTAGAGTGCCTACACGAGAAGAGGTAGCTCCTGAGGCACAAACGATATTTGACAACCTGCAAAAGTCGCTGGGTAAAGTGCCGAACCTGTACGCTACGATTGGTGGGTCTGGTAATGCACTGGCCTCCTATATGGCCTATGTACAGGCACAGGCGCGCGGCACCTTTCACCACAAAGAGCGGGAAGCTATCTACCTGATCGTGTCTGAGCTGAACGGATGTGAGTATTGCCTGGCATCGCACACTCAGAGTGGTATCAAGGCGGGCTGGGCAGAGGAGGAGACACTGCAACTGCGCGCTGGTGCCTATGCCGATACAAAGTGGAAAGCTATCTATGATTTCATCGCTGCGGTGATAGCTGGCCGCGGTGCGGTAAGTGAGGAGGTCGTCAGCGCATTCTATGCCACCGGCTATGACCAGAAAGCTGCAATGGACCTGATGATACTGATCAATGTGATGAGCCTGACCAACTATATTTATCGCCTCACACAGATACCTTTAGATTTCCCACCGGCAAAGACTTTGAAATAATGAGAGAACGTTTTCTGAGATATTCTAAGCTGATACTGCTTACGCTCTTGATGGCAGGCTGTCAGCAGCATGTATTCAAGCAGGGTACTCCTGGCAAGTGTGTGGGGGTGAAAGATGGAGATACCATAGTCGTGCTGATAGATGGCAAGCAGGTGACGATAAGACTGGCCGAGGTGGACTGCCCGGAGAAGCGGCAGGCTTATGGACAGCGGGCGAAACAATTTACATCAGATCTGTGCTTCGGCAAGGACGTGAGTGTGGTGGAGAAAAATAAAGACCGCTACGGGCGGACCATCGGCATAGTGTATGTAGATGATACTACTATTCTGAATAAAGAGCTGGTGCGAGCCGGCATGGCATGGCGCTATGCGCAGTACTCAGAAGATGATAGCTATGGTGAACTGGAAGACGAAGCACGCGCTGCACATCGCGGCCTGTGGGCAGATGAAAATCCCGAAGCACCGTGGGAGTTTCGCAAACATGGCAGGGCACCGTCACGCCCCTCTCATAGGAGAAAGTATCAGCCGGAGGAGGAAAGTACAGAAGTGGAGAGCTGATACAACCCTCCAAAACTCCCTGAAGTGAGGCTTAATACAATAAACAGCCAATAACATTTTAATGTGCGGCGGATTTAACCTAATACGCTCAGCGCCGTATCAGCTATGCTCTGTAGGCGTTTCTTATCAGCAAAGGCCTTGCCGACTGTATTCATACCCTGTATAGTGGTGACAAGGTGCATAGCCACTGCCTCAGGGTTGAGTTTGGGAGATAGTTCCTTGGTTTTGACGCCCTTCTTTATGGCATCCAGAAATACTTTGTACAGGCCGTCTATGTTTCGCCGGGCTATCTGCTTGACAGCCGCATCGTGAGGTATCATCTCCAGCGCTGCATTATTGATCAGGCAGCCTTTGCTCTTAGTATCGCCTGATATGTTTTGCACTGCCGCCTGGAAATACTCTTTGAATAATTGCCTGGCCGGCTTGTCCTGCGAGAAGTGGGCTCTGAGTGATTCGCCATTCTTTTCAGAGTAGTGATTTAGCACTTCGATAAAGAGGGTATGCTTATCTCCGTAGGTATCATAGATACTCTGGCGATTGATACACATACCCTCTGTGAGATCTGCGAAACTCGTACCGTTGTATCCATTGCACCAGAAGACTTCAAGCGCTTTCTCGAGCACCTCTTCCCGTTCGAATTCTTTCTGCCGTGGCATAATGGGTACAAAGATACGATATACTATCAGCGGCGCAATCCGATGCCTCCGTCTACCAGCAGGTCAGCGCCGGTGATGAAAGATGCCTCCGGTGAAGACAGGTACACTACTGCCCTGGCTACCTCCTCGGCGCGGCCCAGACGGCCTACCGGCACTGCTGTCTCCAGCGTAGTGCGGAATCCGGCCTTGACATCATCAGGGAGGCCAGACTTGTCAAATATAGGTGTGTCTATCGGGCCGGGGCTTACTACGTTCACACGGATGTTTTTGGCAGACAGCTCATTGGCAGCTACGCGGCCTATAGAGGTCACTGCAGCCTTGGTGGCAGCGTAGGCACCGGCATTGGCCATAGCGCCATTAGAAACTACAGATGAGTTGAGCACTACAGACGCGCCATCTGCCAGATGTGGGATCAGCTTCTGCAGGGTAAAGAACAGGCCCTTGACGTTTGTATTGAACATGGCATCATAGGCTTCCTCGGTGGTATGCTCTATCGGGGCAAACAGGGCTATACCGGCATTGAGGAAGAGGACATCTACTTTTTTGCCGCTGTCAGAGATGGCTTTCACCAGGGTGTCCAGTGTTTTGATATCAGAGATATCTGAGAGTACGGTCTTCAGTTTGGGGTTATTGCCCAGGTGCCCTGTGGCCTGCTTCAGCTTGTCTGCGCTGCGGCCTGTGATAAATACGTCTGCGCCCTCAGCCAGGAAATGCTGGGCAGTAGAAAGGCCCATGCCGGAGTTGCCGCCAGTGATGACGACTGTTTTGTTGTTGAACTTGCTCATTTGTTGAGATTGTAAAAAGTGATTGTAATTATTTTAGAACGATCATTCCGATACAAAGGAACAGATAATAGAACGATTATTCCAAATAAATATTGGAAAAGATATTTCGCGACACACTAAAAAATATTTTGCCACGTTTTATAAATACATTGGAATCTTATGTATTATTGCCTTAGGTATTAATCAAAGACTATGATATTTCCACCGGAACTGATAAAAGGAACCTTTAAAACTATCGTGCTAAAACTACTGGCAGACAATAAGAAGATGTATGGCTATGAGATGACCCAGCGCGTGAGGGAGCTAACCAGCAACCGTATACAGATGACGGAAGGCACGCTGTACCCTACCCTACATGCACTGGAGAGTGAAGGCCTGGTGACCACCGAGACCGAGTATATAGGCAAGCGCGTGCGCAAATACTACAGCCTCAGCCCGAGCGGCAAGGCTAAGAGCAAGGAGAAGGTGAAAGAGTTTGCCGAGTTTGTGTCTACCATGCAGCTGCTACTGGATACCAACCTAAAAGCTATATAAGAATGTACCGCCTCACAGATGAGCAGATAGACTATATACTCGATGACATCAGACGTGGTGGCATCGGGCTGGAGGACCTGCAGTATAACCTCCTGGATCATATCTGCTGCATATTGGAGCGCGACCTCAAAGAGACGGATGACTTTGAGGTAGTCTATCGGCGCACGGTCCGGCAATTTTATGACCGGGAGCTGGGCGAGATAGAGCAGCAGACCATCCATTTATCAAACATCAAAAATCACTACACAATGAAAAAAATCATGCTGGCCAGCGGCATACTATCTGCCGCAGCCTTTATAGTAGGGTCTATTTTTAAGATATTTCAAATGCCGGGCACCATCGTCTTCATGTTTGCGGCTATGATGCTCATGGGGCTCGTCTTCCTGCCACTCATGGGCATCACGCGTGCCTCTGAGAAGAGCATTATACCGGAGAAACTTGTACCGCTGGCTGCCGCCCTGACTGGCAGTCTCTTCATCCTTTCCAATGTTTTTGCGCTGGAGCAATGGCCGGGTCGTATGGGCATGTGGCTACTCACGGTAGGATCGGCGCTTTTCCTGCTGGCTCCGAGCTATCTGTATAGCGGCTGGCAGCGCGCAGACAGGCAGACTATCGTGCTGAATACCATTATTTTAGTTGGGTTTGCCTCGTCGCTGTTCTTTATGATCAGGATACACTGAGAATAATATTATGCAAAAAGCTTTGAATATTTCAAAGCTTTTTGTATATTTACACCAGATCTTGATTCTTCTCCACTTACCTGTCCCTTAATTCTAGGCAGTATTTTTGCACGTAATTCTATGTGCTCAATTGTATTTTCGCTCTTTAATTCTAAGTTTATCTTCTAAACCTTATCTATCATGAAAAGTCAGATTAAAAGCCATCCTCAAAATGAGCAAGAGGATTTTGTTAAATCGTATAATGAGATGATGACATTGGTGACTAATGTTCACATTGAAAAAACAAATTACGATTGGGAAAAAACTGGTGACAGAATAAAAATTTTCTCTCTTTATAAAAATAATGTAACACCGACTTTATCCTCTCATAGCTCAATCATACAATAATGCCTAATTGGAGTGAAGTCTTAGGTGAAATATCCAAAGTCAATCAGCAAGGAGTATATGCGTTAGATGGTGTTAGACGAAAGTATCTTAAGCTAGTAAATAAACATACTGGGAGAAATGTTATTGCCTATTATTCTGGATGGCTCCAAAGAGGAGAATATTCAGCGATAGAGGTAAATGATAGAGACATATCTGGATTTATGCTTAACATTCATAAGCTGGATAGAAGCAAGGGATTAGATATTATTCTTCATACTCCTGGTGGTGATATTGCGGCAACAGAATCTTTGGTGTCCTATCTTCGATCAATGTTTGGGAATGATATAAGAGCTATAGTTCCACAACTTTCTATGTCTGCCGGGTCAATGATTGCCCTTTCTTGTAATAGTATTATAATGGGAAAACATTCAAGTTTGGGACCTATCGATCCTCAAATGGGAGGCATTCCTTGTCAGGCAGTAATTGCTGAATTTGAAACTGCCAAAATGGAAATATTGGCAGACCCTAATACTGCTAATCTCTGGCAATTTATTATAAATAAATACCATCCGACCTTTTTGAGCTCTTGCCAGCATGCGATAGATATGTCCAAACAGCTTGTACAAGATTGGCTGGAAAGTAATATGTGTAAAGGTGAACCTAAAAAAGCCACAATAATATTAGACTACTTTGCAAGTCACGATAATTCTAAATCTCATTCAAGGCATATACCAATTCAAAAATGCAAGGATCTAGGAGTTACGATAATTGATTTGGAAGAAGATGACAAATTGCAAGATTTAGTTTTGACAACACATCATGCTTTCATGCATACCTTCTCTAATACTGGGGCATTAAAAATTATTGAAAATCATAATGGTGTCGCTTTTGTCGAAAATATACCGCATGCTAATCCGGCTGGAGTTTAGGTTTTAATACCTTATAAAATATCATTTGTAACTCTGCCCCATTCTGTTATTTTTGCAGCGCCTTTCGAGGCGCTTTTTAACAAACAAATTTAATATAACAACAATATGGCAGATGTAAAGCCGGACGAGATCTCTGCGATCCTCAGGGAGCAGCTCTCAAACTTCAAATCCGCTGCAGAACTCGAAGAAGTGGGCACCGTGCTCCAGGTAGGTGACGGTATAGCCCGTGTATATGGTCTGACCAATGCCCGTGCAGGCGAGCTCGTAGAGTTCACCGCCAGCGGTATCAAGGCCATCGTACTGAACCTCGAGGAGGACAACGTGGGTGTGGTACTCATGGGCCCATCTGACAAGATCAAGGAAGGCGATACAGTAAAGCGTACTAACGTGATCGCCTCTATCAAGGTGGGCGAAGGCCTGCTGGGCCGTGTGGTAAATACTCTCGGCGAGGCGATAGATGGCAAAGGCCCGATCACCGGTGAGCTGTATGATATGCCACTGGAACGCAAGGCCCCGGGCGTACTCTACCGCCAGCCGGTAAACGAGCCGCTGCAGACAGGTATCAAGTCTATAGACGCGATGATACCTATAGGCCGCGGCCAGCGTGAGCTGATCATCGGTGACCGCCAGATAGGCAAGACGGCTATCGCTATCGATACGATCATCAACCAGAAGGAATTTTATGCCAAGGGTGAGCCGGTATACTGCGTGTATGTAGCATGCGGCCAGAAGGCATCTACCGTAGCCCGTATCGTGAAGACACTGGAAGAAAACGGCGCTATGGACTATACAGTAGTAGTTTCGGCTTCTGCTGCTGATCCGGCTCCGCTCCAGTTCTATGCACCATTTGCAGGCTGTGCTATCGGTGAGTTCTTCCGCGATACAGGCCGTCCCGCACTGATCGTATATGATGACCTCTCTAAGCAAGCTGTAGCATACCGTGAGGTATCTCTGCTGCTACGCCGCCCACCGGGCCGTGAGGCATATCCCGGTGACGTATTCTATCTGCACAGCCGTCTCCTGGAGAGAGCCGCTAAGGTGAATGCCAATGACGCTATCGCAAAGGATATGAATGACCTGCCCGAGTCTCTCAAGAGCAAGGTGAAAGGAGGCGGATCTCTGACGGCGCTCCCTATCATCGAGACACAAGCCGGTGACGTATCAGCCTATATCCCGACCAACGTGATCTCTATCACCGATGGTCAGATATTCCTCGAGTCTACTCTCTTCAACTCCGGTATCCGTCCGGCTATCAACGTAGGTATCTCTGTGAGCCGCGTGGGTGGTAACGCTCAGATCAAGTCAATGAAGAAGGTGGCAGGTACCCTGAAGCTCGATCAAGCTCAGTACCGTGAGCTGGAGGCCTTCTCTAAGTTTGGCTCTGACCTCGATGCTGCTACCAAGGCAGTACTCGACAAGGGTGCCCGCAACGTGGAGATACTGAAGCAACCTCAGTTCACACCGTTCTCTGTAGAGAAGCAGATCGCGATCCTCTATGTAGGTACCAAGAATCTGGCAAAGAACGTACCGGTAAATAAGGTGCGTGAGTTTGAGAGCCTCTTCCTCACCCAGCTGGAAAGCCGCATGCCTGAGACACTCAAGGCACTGGCTAAGCCACTGACTGATGAAGTAGAGAAGACGCTGACCACTCTGGCAGGCGAGGTAGCCCTCCACTTCAGCAAGTAAACAGCCGCACAACTTTCTGTATATCGAGCCCCTCGCTTTGAGGGGCTTTTTTTGTGGTCGACCTCATCCGGATATGTAGACTCCATTCTTACTACTTTATAATAGCACAGAGTGTATTATATTGAGCCATGATGCGCGATAGCCCAGGCAACATACATAAGACAATCCTCCTGGCTATCCTATGGCTGAGCCTCGCCCAGGTCCACGCTATCACTACCAGTGTGAATACTACCACCTCTATCTGCTTCAATGATGGTACACTGACACTCAGCTCTACGGGAGGTACTGCTCCATATACCTATACCATCACGTCAGGCCCGGCGATACCCGGCGTGACATACCCCTATACCTTACCACCGGGTCAGAATACCTTCTCCAACCTGGCGGCAGGATCATACACTGGCACTGTACGGGATGCGCTGGGCGCTACGGGTACTTTCACAGCTACTGTGGGAGGTACCTACACCTTCCCTACTATGCAGATAGATACGCCGACAGCTCCGTGGCTGCTGCCTCCTGTGCTGCAATGCACCGCATCGGGCGGTGTACCTCCGTATCAGTATGCTATCTCTACTACGGGGTCCAATAGTGGCTTTGGTCCGTATCAAAACTCACCGGTGTTTGCGCATATCTGCCCGTCTACCTACTGGGTGCGCGTCAAAGATGCCTGCGGCAATATATTTACAGATATCACACATTTCAACTATCCAATCGCTGCTGTGACCAGCTGTGTCAACTATAGCCGAGGCTCCCTGCAAGTGACCTCTCCTGATGCCAACCTACCTGTGACATACACCTGCTACAATACGAGGACCGGACTCAGCTATAGCAATCAGACAGGAATATTTACCAATCTAGGTAGCTCTGATTCCCTACGTGTGACCCTCACAGATTCATGCGGCGTATCGACAGGTTTAAAGCTGGAAAGGCCCGTACAGCGGTTTGTCACAAACTGTCCCTATGATGGTAATATTTATGGTCATGTAGACTATGGTGATACAGCTACTATGACCTGCACCAGTTGCAGCCCGGTACAAACAGTGACGCTCACCGGCTCCGGCAGCGGGCCTTATCTGGATACAATCTTTCAGCATGTGCCCGCCGGCGTGACGCCTCAGATCGTAGTAGTGCACTCCAGCCAAAGCAGCTGCGGCAAGGATACCAGTATACCGCTATTCATCGCTCCTATAGTGGACTTTATGCAGCTGACCACGCCTGACTGCCATAGCATCCAGGCTACAGTGTATAGCGGCTCGCTGGGAGGTATCCCTTCTGTAGATTCCTTTGTGCTAAAGGGCGGGACGGGCGCAGTATTGCAATCTAATACTACAGGACTTTTCACATCGCTGCCAAATGACTACTATACGGTAGTAGCTCATCTGCATGCCGGCCAGTGCCCTGATTCTCTGGCCGTGCAGATAGCACTGCCTGCCATGGGTGTGGGCTGCTTCACACTGATGAAAGACAGCCTGTGCAATGACCGCTGGGAGGTCAGTGTCAATCCTACTCCTCCTGAGATTTACTCCATAGTATCAGCTGCCGGAGATACAGTACGCGCGGCTTCCTCACCGGGCTACTTTGATAAATTCTTTTACAACCTGATACCGACTGCCACCTACAGCCTGATCTCTACAGGCGGCTGCGCGGTGCCTATCACTACACCTCCGCTCGACCTGCCCGTGCCCGCGATAAGTTCTTATGCGCCGTGCAATGGCCCCCCGATAGTGAAATATATCTTTCCAAACTATATCCATTGCATTCCAGAGTTGAACCTTAAAATATGGCTGGCAGACTCGCTGGTGGTAGATACGTCTCTGAGTACCGTGCTGACCCCATGGCAGGTATCAGTCCATGTGCCCGACTCCGGCCTGTATCACTATGAGGTATATATGAAACCACAAGTGCCGGTGACACCGCTGCGGTATGACTCTATATGCCCTCTGGACTCAGGATCTATCTATGTGATCAGCGATCACATACCCCGGCTAGCGCCAGCAAATATCAATATCTGCGATAGCAATAGCACAGACAGCCTACACTTTCACATAGCCGGCGGACTACCGCCATATACAGTAGAGATCCCCGGCCTGGATACTGTCCAGGTGCTGGATGATACGGGCGTATTCCCCTCGCATCATCCCGGCACCTACACCATGATAGTGTACGATGACTGCGGTGTGAGCCGGAGCCTCTCGCTAAGTGTGATAGATACCTGCCATGGCTGCCCTATAGCGGCGATACATGCCTCTGATACACTGGTGTGCCTCGGAGATACGATAGACCTGTACGATATATCTGCGGGAGGTGTGGTAAATGAATGGCAGGTAAACGGCATACCAACTAATCCGGGCACACATATCATCTATGTGCCTGCTGCGGGCGTGCATGATGTGACACTCATATCAGGTGCAGTATCAGGGTGTGTAGATACCGCAGACGTGTTTATACGGGCGGTAGCGCCTACCAGCCTCGATATCGGCGGCGATACTGTATACTGTGATGCCTTCACCAGGGTGATCAGCACAGGCATCGCCGGCACGGCCTGGTCTACGGGTGTCACGGCCGCTCAGATCACAGTGCAGCAGCCGGGTCTATACATCGCTACTGTATCTGACGTCTGTGGTACTCACCAGGATAGTATTTCCATTTTCTCACATGCTATCAGGGGCCTGGTGCTCAGTGCAGACAGCTTTACTATCTGTAGCAACCGTACGGATAGCCTGCTGCTGACGGCTGCTGTAGACTCTCAGAGCGGCAGACCGGTGGTGCTGACCTGGAATACCGGCTATCAGACTACCGGCACCTACAGCGCCTCGATATGGGCACACGCCTCCGGCAGCTATCAGGTCACCGCCAGCGATGGCCAGTGCGCTGCCACCGCTGCGGTCCCGATCACGGCTATAGTCTGTGATACTATCTGCTATCCGTGCGATACCGGATGCCATCCATGTGATACTACCTGTACCACCTGCCCGGATACCGGATGCATATCCCGCGTGGCGCTGCCAGATATCTTCTCGCCCAACGGTGACAGCCGCAACGATAGTTTCTATATACCGCATCTGTGTCCGGTATATGGCTATACTATGCGAATATACAATCGCTGGGGCCAGCTGGTATTTGAATCCGGAGACATCAATATGGGCTGGGATGGCACCTACCGCGGCAAGCCGCAACCATCGGAGACATATACCTGCTTTGTGTGCTATCAGGGCCAGCCATCTGACCCGGTGCAGTGCCGCCAGTGGGCGGTGACACTGGTGCGGTGATCGGCCGGGGCAGATACTCCGTACCAGCACGGATACAAAATACCGTCTGGCGCGGATATAACCGGAGTGATAGAATATGACCTTTGTGTCATTAATCACTTAAATCACTCCAACATGAAAAGATCATTTCTCACACTCACTGCTGCTATCATCGTAGCGGGTGGGATTAGCTCGTGCAATAAAAGCACGACCAACACAAACAATACCAATAATGGCAACTCTGCACCATCGGTGAATACACCTGCCAATGCAGACGGAGCGCTGGCTGCTATCAAAGTAATCACCACTCAGACAGTAGCGGGCTACACAGTACCTATCAATATCGGTACAGCAGCAGCCTGGTTTGGCCTGTCTACCTCATTCAAGGATGCAGGTAATGTAACCGTAGATGGCAATGCGCTGACCAATCAAAGCAATAGCTACGTGTATCAACCTAACCAGACCAATCCTACCGGGCTGGACTTCAACTCATCTGTGAGCTGGAATGTGACCGGCAACTCATCTAACGGCATCACAGGATTCAGCTATACTGATCAGTCCAGCTTTCCTACTATCGATGATGTGCAGACGCCTACTTCAGTGTCTCACTCCTCATCATTTACACTCTCTGCCAGTGGCTACGTGAGCGGTGACTCTGTGATATTTGTAGTATCAGGTGGCAGCGGACACGTGTCATTTATCGCTCCGGGCGGTACATCCTCGCATACTTTCACTGCTGCTGAGATGGGTACCGTAGGTGCCGCACCTAATAACACAGGCCTGCTGCAGATCGCACCATACCGTGTAAATCATCAGACCATCAACGGTAAGAGCTATTACTTCGTAAAAGAAACCTGCGCTAACAAGTTTGTAACCATCAACTAATCCTAAGAAAATGGAGTTTGATTTAAGGCAACGGGCCCTGCCTGTTGCCTTTTCTCAACTCCATAAGATAAAGAAAACCCTCCAGCATCTACTGGAGGGTTTTTTCGTTTTCCCTTTTCAAAGTGGTATCAGTGTGAGATCGAGACCTTGCCAGACCTTATATGACCAGCCTGATCTCTGGCTATATAGGTATACATACCGGGAGCAAGAGTCGCGCCGGAGAGCAGGAAGTCTTTATCTGTGGTAGTTTCCATCACTTTCCTGCCGGTGACCTCCATTAGCTCAAAGCTGATATCGCCTGTGGTGCCGGAGAAATGAACCTGAGACTGGGCCTGCACCGGATTTGGAGTGATACTGACTTGCATCGAACCGCTATTACTGATCGTATTGAAGCCGGTCAGATCGGAGCGGGTATTGACAGTGGTATTGGTTACTACCGGTTGATTAAAGTCGAAGTAAATGTTGGCTGTGTTTTTCACCTGCGTGCCGATAGGCAGGTTTGGCTTAGTGTGCACGGTATAGTTTACAAAGCCCTTGCTATGCGGCTCATCATGCACGCTGTCTGGCAGGTTGATATTCTCAAACCTGAAAGTCAGTGCGCCATTTCCCGACAGGAAGAATTTGTAGGGATGGCTGGATGCACCCGGTACGACAGATGCAGGATCTACAAACTGAGATAGTGTATCTTTTACCACTACCAGGCTGGCTGGAGCATTACCATCATTCTGAAATCTGATGGTATAGTGCAGTACATCGCCTTCTGCAGACAGTGCACCTGTAGGGTATACTGCTTTGTCATTAGGGTCATGAGATCCGCGTACTTCATCGTAGATGTTTTCTGTATTGTCTCCGATGTTGCAGTCTGCAGCAGAAGGGGATATCTGCGCAGTGCACGCCAGGTACGAGCCCAGTGTGAGAGTATTAGGCACATTGAATGTCATATGTACTACCTGCTGCCAGTTTAGGTTTTGGTCAGCGGCCAGAGTGCCTATATTCCAGCTCACGGTGTGCGTAGCCGCATCATAGTTGTCATATGCCGGAGTAGATGATACAAGGGTCAGGTTAGGATCGTGTATGAATGACACTACAGTACCTGGCACACTGATCTGTCCCGAGTTGTAGTAGTATACCCAGTAGTCCTTGGTACCACCCGGTATGGATGGTGCACAGCCTGCATGCACGCCCAGATTATAAGCCGTGGCACCCGGATCTATGCCGAAGTCATTGCCACTCGCAGTTTGTCCCGCAGTGGTCAGTGATACGGTATAGCTGGCAGTACAGTTATTGGCCGCACAGCCCGTGTCACCACGCATACTCAATGTGATGGTATATGCTCCCTGCATCACGGTAGCATCATAATAGCCGGTCGGATCTACACTGGCGTATGATACAGATCCATTGCTGCCTGTGATCACAGCAAAAGCACTGGTGAAACCGGTCTCACCTACATCCTGGGTACAGTTATTATTGACATCGCTGTAGATATGGCCAGTGATATGAAAGAAGCAGGCCGGATCAACATTGATAAATACTGTATCATTATTAGTCCCATGCTGTGGCAGGCAGCCATTGGCATCGGTCACCTCTACTACAGCTACTGTATTAGGTCCAAGGCCTGTGATGGTCTGGCCTGTGCCGAGTACTGTAGGATTCGTAGAATAGAATGGGTGCCAGGTGTAGGTATAGGGCGCAGTGCCGCCAGATCCGGATACGATAGCAGTGGCAGTACCGGTGTACAATGATGAGTCACAAGAAGAAGGTGTGGAAGTGGCGCTGACAGAATAAGCGGCTTCACCGCGTAGCACATAGCTGGCGGTGGCTGAGCAGCCATTCTGGTCTGTAGCTGTGACTGTATAGGTGCCAGCTGCCAGATTGCTATGCACAGCTGCGGTACCAGAACCTGCTGACCAGACATAAGTATAAACACTTGACCCGCCATATGCGTAAGCCTGTATAGATCCATCAGATGCGCCACAAGTAGGATTTGCCACCGGATAGATATAGGCACTCATACCGTTACCTGTATAAACATTGTAGTAACCGCTGCCTGTACAGCCATTGGCATCCGTCACAGTGACACCATAGTAGCCCGTGGCCAGGCCCGAGGCGATACTATCCGTAGAGGCTGAGCCGCTCCAGTGCCATGTATATGGTACCTGCCCATCCCGTATATGTACTGTGATAGTACCGGTGCTGGCCGCACAGCCAGGATATTGTATGGATACGGAGCCACCATGCCCACTATCTATACTCAGCGCTGTCGGGCCGGCGTATAGCCACTGATCTGCAGTACAGCCATTGGCATCAGTAGCGGTCACACCATACCAGCCGGTGGTGGGGAGGCTGGAGATACTGGATGCCGTGGCACCGGTGCTCCAATGATAGGATACAGTGCCTGTACCGCCCGTTGCCAGTGCCGTGAGAGTAGGGTTGCACTGTGCTCCGCCAGAAGTGAGGCTGACTGTCATAGGGCTCGTGGCAAAGACCTGCGTATCCAGTGCCGCTGTGCAGCCACTGGCGTCTGTCACTGTCAGTGAGTAGCGGCCACCCGCCAGGCCGGATATAGAGGCCGTGCTGGGGCCATTGCTCCAGGCATATGTATATGGGGCCGTACCTCCGGATACAGATACAGAGATACTACCCTGATTGGTCGGGCAAGTGGTGTTAGTGACCACAGGAACGATAGCTACCTTGCTACTGATCGTAAAACTGGCGTAGGCAGAATCCGAAGCACCGTTTACCCATACGGTATAGTTTCCCGCTGCCAGACCGGTGAATATCGGCGAGGTCTGCTGGGGATAGTAGTTTGTGCCATAAAGGCTGTAATAATGTGTTCCTGCGTTGCCTCCTGCGAGCGTGAAGGTGACCGAGCCGTCATTGCCGCTGCAGGTACCCGTCACAGCAGGTGTGACCACCAGCTGTGCATAGCCTGCGCCAAAGGCAAGGAGGAAAACCGCCGTGAGCCATCTGCTCATGAGGCCAGATCTTCTTTGATGATAATGTTTCATGGTAATTAATTTTGATTTATTTCTGAAGTAATATCTGGTGCAAAGGTAAATAGCTGGTATATACCCGTGTGGCCAGAATTTTAAAAGCTTACCTATTCAAAATGATATTATTTTAACTTTTATGCAAGAAAACTCCTTATTTATGCACTTGTTTCGATTTCACAATTACGCTTTTAAAATCGCAGGATGACAAAAAAATGACAGTGCTATCCAGTTTTTTTGTGGGATAAAACAGGAACACGCTGGCGATGAGCGCCTTAAGATCACCGGGCGAAAACGCATGGATATGGGCCGTCTAGCCCATTTTTAAGCTGGAAACCGCTTTTGACAAGTGCCGGATTATCCTATTTTTGCAGCCGCAATTATTAACAAATGGCAAACCTCAAAGAAGTACGCGGGCGGATAGCCAGTGTCAATACGACCTCTCAGATCACCAAGGCCATGAAGCTGGTATCAGCCTCAAAGCTGAAGCGCGCACAGGACCGTATCCTCATGATGCGTCCGTACTCAGAGAAGCTGAACTATATCCTCGGCAATATCATGGACGCGCTCAAGGGCGAGGACATAGGCCTGGCCGTAAATGTAAAGCGCGAGCCAAAGAATATCCTGATCGTACTGATCACCTCTGACAAGGGCCTCTGCGGTGGCTTCAACTCAAACCTGATCAAGACAGCTACCCGCCTGCTCAATACGACCTACGCTGCGCAGCGCAAGGCCGGCAAGGTGACGATGATGTTTGTAGGCAAGAAGGGCTATGATGCTTTCAAGAGGTCTGCGGAGATCACTCTGAATACGGACTACGTGAACCTGATGAATGGAGTAACCTTTGAGAAGTCTCAGGAGGTTTCTACCAAGATCACTAACGACTTTCTCGCTGCCAAGTATGACGTGGTAGAGCTGGTATACGCCAAGTTTATCAATGCTGCTACGCAGGACTTTATGGTAGAGCGTTTCCTGCCTGTAGAGAAGCAGGAAGAGACAGGTACCACTACTACCTCTAAGATCAAGAACGAATATATCTTCCAGCCTGACAAGCAAACGCTGCTGGAGGAGCTGGCACCTAAGATCCTGAATACGCAATTTTTCAAGGCACTCCTCGATACCAATGCCTCTGAGCATGGTGCGCGCATGGTGGCCATGGAGTCGGCGACCAACAACGCAAACGAACTGATCCGCTCCCTGAAGATCCTGTATAACCGCGAGCGCCAGGCCGCCATCACCAAGGAGATCCTCGAGATCGTAGGTGGTGCAGCAGCACTGGAGGAGAATGGTTGATGTGCAGTATTTAGTAGCTAGTATTTAGTATTAAGATGAATACATAGCTGCGGGATACATGAGTTATTGCGGATTTGTATTTTGCCTTTGTCTTAATACTTAATACTAACTACTCAATACTACCCTTGGAGAATCTCCATCAACATATCGAGGCCCTGATCTTCAGCAGTGACACAGCAGTCACCAAGGCTGACCTGATAGAGTGCATCAAAAAGCTCGACGCAGAGGCTGTGATCAATATGGATATCCTGGATAGCGTGCTGCTGGAGATAGAGAATAAGTATAAGGATGACTTCTTCTCATTTGAGCTGCGTGTGATAGGCGGTGGGTATCAGTTTTTCTCTAAGCCTGCCTACCACAAGACCGTATCCATACTCATAGGCCAGAAAGAAAAGAAGCGTCTCTCTACGGCAGCTATCGAGACGCTGGCCATCATAGCCTACAAAGGCCCCATCACCAAAGCTGAGTGCGAGGCGATACGCGGTGTCAACTCTGACTACTCCGTACAGAAACTGCTCGAAAAAGAACTGATAGAGGTAGCCGGCCGTGTAGAAGATGCTGTAGGCAAACCTGTACTGTACCGCGTCACGCCGCTATTCCTCGATTATTTTGGCATCAATAGCACGAAGGAACTGCCTAAGCTGAAAGACATCATCGCTCCTGAAGATGATAATACCATAGGCACACAGGCTGAGCTGATCTCAGATATCCCGCCAGTGACAGAGGTGGAGGAAACTCCTGGCTCTCCCGAGACACCGGCGTCAGATGAGATCATAGAGACCGAGGAGTAACTTTTGTTCCTACTAGAATAATCAGATTATATCTTTGATAAGTCTGAATGAAAAGCCCACTAGCCATTATACCGCCTGATCTTCTTGCTACCTACACAGAGCAAGTATCAGGCAATTTGCCAGAGGCTTTTGATGCTTTGAAGGATGCCGAAAGTTCTACGCCTTCATTTAGCTTCTACACCTCAGTCTCTGCGATGGCCTCCAGCAAAATAGAGGGCGAGAAACTAGAGATAGACAGCTATGTGAAGCACAAAATGCTGAATGTAGAATACCTACCAGACCTGACACAGAAACCAGATGATCTTTATAATGCTTATCTCTTCGCTCAGCAACACCAACTAAACAAGATCAACTTTCTGCAGGGTCATGCCATTCTGACCAAACACCTGCTGCCCGAATCAAAGCAGGGTGCATACCGGGCGGGAAATATGGTCGTGATGGAGCACCATACGGGCCGCATACAATATGAAGCGGCACCGGCCCAACAGGTAGGCTCATTGTCTGAACTGCTATGGTCCGATATAGAGACGCTCAAAGCCGAAGAGCTAAGCCATACAGAGGTCTTTTATTTTGCTGCTTTTATTCATCTGGTATTCGTCAATATTCACCCTTTTGAAGATGGCAACGGTAGGGCTGGAAGACTACTAGAAAAATGGTTCATAGCTGAGAAGCTAGGCGTGAAAGCATGGTATTTGCAAAGTGAGCTCTACTACTACAAACACGTCAATGACTATTACAAAAATCTAAACAAGCTGGGGTTGTTTTATGAGGAGTTAGATTACTCCAGGGCACTGCCTTTTTTACTGATGCTACCTACTACGTTATCTACTAAGTAGCAATTCGGCCACCTGCCAACTTTCACCAGCCACCTGATCAAAACAGCGCTTCCACCAGCTGCTGTATCTTGCTGATGCTGATCACATCGATTTTAAACTTGGAAGTATCTATTCCTTTGTGGCTGTACTTTGAGATAAAGATCTGATCGAAGCCCAGCTTGTCTGCCTCCGCTATGCGCTGCTCTATGCGATTGACAGCGCGTATCTCACCACTGAGACCCACCTCCGCAGCAAAGGCGATCTTTGCTGGTACTACCTTGTCCTCATAGGAAGAGATGAGCGCAGCGATCACTGCGAGGTCTATGGCGGGGTCGTCTACATACATACCGCCGGCAATATTCAGGAAGACATCCTTGGTGCCAAAGCGGAAGCCGGAGCGCTTCTCCAGTACTGCGAGGAGCATGCCCATCCGCTTCACATCAAAGCCTGTAGCAGAGCGCTGTGGTGTACCGTAGAAAGCCGGTGTGACGAGCGCCTGTGTCTCTATCAGGAAGGGGCGCATGCCCTCCATCATAGCAGCGATAGTGATGCCGCTAGGCTGCTCATCGCGATGCGTGAGCAGTATCTCAGAGGGATTGAGCACGGGGCGCAGGCCTGTGCCCTGCATTTCATAGATGCCTATCTCTGAGGTAGAGCCGAAACGGTTCTTGATGGTGCGCAGGATGCGATAGGTATAGTTGCGGTCGCCTTCAAACTGGAGCACGGTATCTACGATATGCTCGAGTGTCTTCGGTCCGGCTATAGAGCCATCCTTGGTGATGTGGCCGATGAGGAAAATAGGGATATGCGACTCCTTGGCAAAGCGCTGCATCTCGCCGGTACACTCGCGTATCTGAGAGATACTACCCGGAGTAGATTCGATATAGATAGAGTGCAGCGTCTGCACTGAGTCTACGATGATCAGGTCCGGCTCCAGCTCATGCGCATGCTTGAAGATGGCCTGCGTATTGGTCTCAGTGAGTACGTAGCAATCATTATTGGTCACGCCCATGCGGTCTGCGCGCATCTTGATCTGGCGGTCGCTTTCCTCACCGCTTACGTAGAGGATGGTCTTACCTGAGAGGCTGGCGGCTATCTGCAGCATGAGGGTAGACTTGCCTATGCCCGGCTCACCGCCTATCAGTACGAGCGAACCCGGTACGATGCCACCACCCAGCACGCGGTCCAGTTCTGTATCATGCGTGACGAGTCGCACCGTCTGCGTCTCAGAGATGTTTTGCAGCGCCACGGGCACGACATCACTCTTGGGTGAGAAGCCCCGCTCTTTAGAGCGTTCTTCTTCTTTGCTTATTACCTCCTCTACATAGGCATTCCACTCGCCGCAGACGGGGCATTTGCCCAGCCACTTCGGACTCTGATTGCCACAACTCTGACAGATGTATAACGTGCGTGATTTAGCCATGATCTATATTGGCCGTGAAGATAGGGATTTGCAGCGCAAGGGATTTGCGCAGTGAGATGACATTTTTTATTACGACCCTTTCTTTATTTTACTAAACAAGGCCTGACTTGCTGTAGATGCCTTACCAGAATTATTTTGCAAAATGGCATCGTACAAAAGTTGATTTGTTCTAGGTAGGCCAGTAAAATCATCCAAACCATTTTGCTTTAGTAGAGTACAAAATCTAGTGACACCAATAGATATTATTTTATACAATATGGTTTCATCGCTTTGGATTACTTTCTCAAAATAGTATCTCCACCTTTCCTTGGAAATTTTAGAAAGTTCTTTTTCAGCTATTGGAGCAGCTTCACGCGATATACCATATCTGTTCCCTAAGTAAACTACTAAATACGCTTGAAAACATTCAATTAATGCCGGCGTTGGAATAGTATTGCCAAGACTACTTAATTTTGAAACAACGGCCGGTTCATTATAAAAGTTGTTGTACGCAAAATGAGTTTCTATAACTTGTTGAGCTGTTCTAATAAATGTTATAGACCTTAAGTTCTCAGGGACATAATCAAAACCACCCACTTTAAGAAGTGCATTCTTTATACCAGATGCTGCTATCGTATTACCTGAGGCAGTAACATCTCGGTATGCAGTTCCAATATTCCATCTATCTCCTTCGGCTAAGTTTGGCCAAATTGGGGGGACTATCAAATTTAGATTAGCAAGAGAATTTTCAAGTTTTGCACCAACATCATTCCTTGCAGATGACAAGAGAATTGTCATTACGGTTCTTAAATAAAAAAGAGGGGAGTTAATAACTTGTTCGACTTGTGGGTCGGACAACTTGAGGCTTTCGTTTAAAAGCCTATCTCTGAATTTTGAAAATTCTATTGCAATAGAAATATCTTGCTCACCTAATACATATTGAATACTGGATTTTACAATTGAAAAAGCAGATGTATAATCCAATTCTTCATCAGCGTTCTTAGAGAAATAGTGAGTTATTAATTCATTACTTTGTCTAAGTTTTAGAGCAGCAGTAGCTCCAATTACACCTAACTGCTCGGCTATTTTTATGGCTGTATAATCTGTGACTTCTGTATCAACTGAAGTGGTTTCATCAAAGTCCTCTCTGCCAATCATTTCTCCAACAAACTTCATTCCTAGTGTAGCAATTGTCTCTTTAAGTTTGACCATCGCCTTTTTCCAAGCATATTCAGCCGCCATATCGTATGCTTGGATTTGAAATGCCGAGACTATCTGTTTTTTTTGGTTTTCAGATAAGTAATTTGCATAAGGAACAACTTCATTGGCTTCTTTAAGTGTTGCCGGTAAATTAATTCCGTTAGGGCCTTGCCATAGTTCTAAACTCTTCATTTCCTTTCCCATATTTTAGTATTTCCGTCTTGAGATTTATAAAAGCAAAACTTGAATGATCCACAATTTTCCATCGATTTAAAAGCTTTTGAACGAGATCCTCCATCTATCTTATCAGTTGGCCGCAAAAAATCACCAATCAATATATGGTAGCCTAATACTCTACCTTTGTCTGTGATAATTGTAATTCCGTCGTGATTTATCATCGCTTTTAGAAGTGATGCGTGAGCTTTTAAATTTACAGAAGATTCATTGCTTTTATTTAACTCAGCCTCTTTGACTAAAAATTCGAAATCTATAGGAGATTGAAGATAAATTCCACCATTAGAAATGATTGTACGCTTTAATGTCTCTATAGATTCATCTTTATCTTCGACTACTCCTATTAGATTGCCATGGCCGGTCTTTAAGGCATCATCAATAACTTTTTCAAATAGCGTTTTTACATTAATCCTAAATTTTTCGTCTATTCCTGAAGTAATTATCTCAGATAAAACTTTCACCTCATTATGTTTAAATTCTCTTGGGATGTTTAAACTAAGGGAAACTATTAAGCGGTTTTTTAACCCTGATAACTCAACTGTTTTTTGACCGATATTACGTATATACGCTATGGTGCTACCATTAATACTATCTATTTTAAGATCCCCGACAGTTTGATTATAGATAGATGGACTTGTTTCTGATATTTCTGCGCTTGCAATTCCGTACTTTATTTTTTGATCTCTAGCCTCAATAAATATTATCCAACCGTTTGAGGCCAAAGGGGCACATAGTTTTATTGCACTCTTAAATTCAGCAATTTCTAGGTTAGCCTCTTTTATTACTATTTCCTTGTTAGGGATAGTTTTAAAAAAATCTAGATTATTTGTGATGAGTACTTCTGGAAAAAGCGCATTACCCTCCTCGTGGTAGTCTGAAATGAGATTTATAACCTCTAATATACCGGACTTAGTAATCTCGTCTTTTATAAAACCTTCTTCATATAGGAAGTTACCGATCGAGTCTATAAGGTTGTCTCTTAAAGAGGCTATACGCGTTCCTGACATAGTCTTCAACCGTTTATATTATAAGTGCAATACTTCTGTAATTATTATATGACGAAACTACTTTAACTAAATTGCATTTTACTTTTACCTTTTCTCCACCTTATCAAATATCCGCTGCATCACATTGGCAGTGTATGACTCGGTCTCCATGTAGTCTACAAAATGGCCATAATCTATCATCTCGTGCAGATCCATGACGTTGACGTATTTCACTGCGTCTACAGCATCTTCCAATTTCATGGTAGCGAGTGTAGCATTTGTCTTTGCTACATAGATGTCAGTGAAGGCACTCTTGCGTGTGACGCGTGATATGAACTTGAGGTCTGATGGCTGGAGGGTGATGCCCAGCTCTTCCTGCACCTCTCTGAGGGCGCCTGTCTTGCTGTCCTCACCGCTGATCACGGAGCCTCCGGTGGTGGCCCATTTGCCCGGCATCCAGAAGACGTGTGGCGCGCGCTTCTGGATCAGTACTTCGCCCTTATCATTGTAGAGCCAGATGTGTACTACCACATGGTATTTGCCGGCAGGCAGTATATCGTCTGTCCGCTCCAGCACCTCACCGGTTGGTTTGCCGGCGGCATCATAGATGTCCCAAAGTTCTGTCATTATTTTCCTTTACGTTTTACTTCTATTTCCGGCTTCTCTACCGGCTCCTCATAGCCCAGGCGGGCGTAGTTCTTCAGCGTCTTGACCGTGATCTCAGAGGCGGCGAGCACAGCATCTATCTGCTTGATCTTTTTCAGCAGGTCTTTGGTGCCTTTATACTCCGCCTCCATCTTGAGCAGGTAGTCAAAGTTGCCCGCCTCGGGCAGCAGCAGCTCACCCATATTCTTATTAGCGAAAAGCAGGAAGGCCGTGTTGGTCAGGTGGTGTGTGGCCTTGAATACGCTGAGCGACATCTTGAGCGAGCGCTCCTTGAGCTCGACCTCATGATTGGGCAGGCGGATGATCTCCCAGTCCAGCGCCTCGCTGAGCATATAGCACAGGCGGTAGTCGCGCTCAGGGGTGGCTATGCCTATGAGCTTGAAATTGCGATCGGGCTCTGATGTGATCTTGCGGTCTGCGGCCATTGGGCGAAGATAGATAAAAGACCACGGACGACTGACCATAGACCACAGTAATGCAAACCCATCTTTACACCATGACAGTCCTGAAAAGGACTGATAATAATCATATAATGCTTCGTTCGCTGACTTTAGACAGAGGCTATTGACTGACTTTTGACCCTGTCAAAAAGGGGTCAAAATACCCCAAAAAATACTGACTATCAGTGAGTTCAAAATTAACTTGTCTAATATGGGTTTTATTGTATTTTTGCTGCTCAAAATCTAACCAAACTAAACATGGCAACAATAGCTGAAAGGGTAAAAAAGATAATCGTAGATAAACTGGGTGTAGAAGAAAGCCAGGTCACAAACGAGGCCAGCTTTACCACAGACCTGGGTGCGGACTCCCTCGATACAGTAGAGCTGATCATGGAGTTTGAGAAGGAGTTTAATATCTCTATACCTGATGAGCAGGCTGAGACTATCACTACCGTAGGCCAGGCTATAGCCTACCTCGAGAAGACGGCTACTGCCTAATAAATACCACTTTACATGACGCTCAGGAGAGTAGTAGTCACCGGACTGGGAGCCCTGACTCCTATAGGTCTTGACGTTCCGACGTACTGGGACGGACTGGTGAATGGTGTAAGCGGCTGCGCTACCATTACCAACCTGGATATCACTAAGCTTAAGACCAAGATCGCGTGTCAGCTGAAGGGCTTTGACATCAGTAAGCATATGGACCGCAAGGAGGCCAAGAGGCAAGACCTCTTCTCCCAGTATGCCATGGTAGCTGCTACAGAGGCTATGGCAGACGCAGCTATAGATCTGGAGAAGATAGACAAGTACCGCGCCGGTGTGATCTGGTCATCCGGTATCGGTGGACTCAGTGTATTTGAAGAGGAGGTGACGGCTTTTGCTAAAGGGGACGGCACGCCAAGGTTCAACCCATTCTTTATCCCAAAGATGATAGCAGATATCGCCGCCGGCCATATCTCTATGAAGTACGGCCTCTGCGGGCCTAACTATGCCGCAGTGGCTGCCTGTGCTTCCTCCACCATCTCTCTGATTGACGCATTCAACTTCATCCGCCTCAATAAAGCCGACATCATGGTGGCTGGTGGCTCCGAGGCTGCTGTAACCTACAGCGGTATCGGTGGCTTCTCATCTATGAAGGCCATGAGCGAGCGCAACGATGATCCGGCTACTGCCTCACGCCCGTATGACAAGGACCGTGATGGCTTCGTACTGGGTGAAGGTGCCGGCGCAGTGATACTGGAGTCTCTGGACCATGCGCTGGCGCGTGGCGCCAAGATCTACTGCGAGCTGGCAGGTGGTGCGCTCACAGCAGATGCCTATCACCTCACTGCTCCACATCCGGAGGGACTGGGCGTGATAAAGGTGATGGAGTTTGCGCTGCAGGATGCGGAGATGACGGCTGATCAGATAGACTATGTCAATACGCACGGCACCTCTACGCCGCTAGGCGATGTGGCTGAACTGAAGGCCATAGAGAAGGTCTTTGGTGAGCAGGCATACAAGATGAACATCAGCAGTACCAAGTCTATGACGGGCCACCTGCTGGGGGCTGCCGGCGCCATAGAGGCCATAGCTGCTATCCTGGCTATCAAGAATGGCATCGTACCACCTACGATCAATAACTTCACTCCAGATCCGGAGATCGATCCGCGCCTCAACCTCACCTTCAACAAGGCTCAGCACCGCACCGTTCGTGCCGCTGTGTCCAACACGTTCGGCTTTGGCGGGCACAATGCGGCGGCCATCTTCAGGAAGTACGAAGGGTAGCCCAAGGGACGACGGGACGGGTGACGAGGGCCGCTGTCCGGGGTCTGCTCCCTTTCCTATCAAGTGTTTCAACTATTGAGTTATTGCTGTGACGGGCTTTGCATGAGAGGTACAAGCACCCTTATCGAACATACTGTGCCAACTGTAACTATATGTTCGACAAGCTTTGTAGTGAGATGCTAAAGAGATTTTTCATAGATTTAAAACTTATTACCGAAAGTATGAAGACTAAATATCTATTGTTGTGCCTACTCCTCGTCCGATTTACATCTCTATTCTCACAATTATCTACTCCTGATGGCGATAGCACAATGGCCTCTGTACCGCTAATAGTGGGTGGTGTATCAGGACACGCAGGACTCACCGTTGGAGGATGGTATATTGCAAGAGATGGACATGCTCCCGATGTAGTACATAAACCAAGGAATGTGCCTTATGTTTTGAAGGGCAGGCAGGGGCATCCTGATCAGTTCTTTCAGATATGGGGCTATACATATAGCCTGATGCAGGTAACATCAAACAGCGGAGTTTGGAGTGCAAATACTGTATACACGGATAGCGTAATCATAGGAAACTCTGCTATTAGCTATAATAATTTTTGTGCGTCGAAAGATCTATATGCTATTGGCAATTTCGGTTTTCGCACCTATCTCATCACCAAAAGCGATACATCCGCAGTATGGAGGCTCGACTCAGCAGGACTACCCGATCCCTTTAGTGGTAGAGATATAGCCCTAGATAGCTCTGGTGGTGTATATATTGCAGGTCCTGGCTTGGGAATGTATTACAGGGCACCTCAATCTTCGCGATACAGCCGAATCACCAATCTGGCACCAACCTATCTGGCCAATCTAAGTATAAATCAACAAGATCGAATAGTAGTTACTGGTACCAGAATTTATATAAGCAGGGATCACGCACATAGCTGGGATAGCATTATCAACTTTCCGCCTGGACTGATCCGACAAGATGATTTAGGCTATCTGTATAGTCTCAATTTCGTATACGCCTGGCGAAGCATGGATACCGGGGCAACGTGGACCCCGATAAATCAAGATCTTATAATACATGATCCTGATACCCTTCACACGGGTTTTCTCCATAATATAACGGGTCACTCTGTTTTATATGCGGAGACAGATTGGGGTATCTATCGTAGTTTGGACCATGGTGATCACTGGCTACCGACGGAAAATACCGGCTCATCCCCATTGGGTTACTGGAAATTTCCAAATGGAAGGCAGCTGGTAGCAAACAGGTTAGGGCTTTTTGCAAAAAACCCTAATGCAATCGGTTGGACTAAGACCTTTCCTGCCGATTCCTTTACATATCAGCGCATAGACCGAATACAAGGCGATACTATGGGAAACGTTTATATCGTCTCTCGTCATCTCAATAGTAATGTTGTTTATTCTAGTTCTGATCAAGGCGCCAACTGGACGGCAGATACTGTAGGTTTCAGTATATATAGTTCGGCCATTCCTGTTCCGTCTTTCAATTGCTATACGGTGATGGAGAATGGTGATGCTCTGTTTAGCGAATTTGCCAATTTTAGCGGATCCATGACTCTAGTCACAATTAAAAAATATAAAGGTGGCGGATTTGCAATGGACACCTTAGGAATGGTCCGCCGAGACTTTATGCTTTCTAATGGGCCAGTGTATGGCTATGCCAGTGATCACTCCGGTCATTATTATATGGCTGTAGGGCGATCTCTGGGGACCATGCCTCTGTATGTGTGGAAACAGTCAAGCGCAGGAGGACTGTGGACAGCTGACACCCTGCCGAGTAATAATGCATTATTCAACATTAGAAAACTTACTGTATTTGACTATGACCAAAAACATGGTATAATAGGTTGTGATCCTACAGGTAGCGCACTCTTGAAGGTAAATCAACAGTGGGAGAATATACCGGCACCCCCGATATCTTTGCTGGGATTTTATAATGGAATAAACTATGTGGCGGCTGACAGTGGAGGTTCGATTTTTGCAGGATTGTACAGGTGGAGGGATTCCAATACGGATTGGATAGGCGGTGGCGTAGTAGGTAGCCAGGATACTGGGCATAACTGGAGTGCAGTAGCAGGCCTAGATTCCCTTTACGTAGTAGGTATGCAGGCTTTTGGAGATACGACATATGTATTGGCTACCTCAGGGCTCTATAAAATGACTTGCGAAGGCAACATTATCGCTCCGACAGGACTGCTGGCAGATAACAATGAATCTCCTAAGCTTGTATTCTATCCTAATCCCGTGACTTCGACTGTCACGATCCAGGCATCGGCACCGATAGAGTCAGTGGCTGTATATGACCTGCAGGGCGCGGTACTGCAGCACATAGCAGGTGAACGCAATAGTACTACGATGACATTGTCGCTGGCAAATCTGGCCGCGGGAGTGTATTTCATAGAGGTCAGGAGTGGCAGTACAACGACCACCAAACGAATAGGAAAGCTGTAGATAGTATCATAAATAAAACGGGGATATTTTATATAGATATCCCCGTTTTATTTATGATACAAGCCTTTTGACGGATATCTGGCGCGGATCTCCTGCCAGTTGCTTTTTCATTTTCTGTGAGTACGGATACTACACGGCCCTGCGCTATGTCGTGACTAACGTTGGCGATAGGTAACCTGGTTTGCATCTTCATACCATGTTACATTACCACTGATGCGTACTCCCGACTTGCTATTCTTTCGATACCTATCATGGGGGAAATATTAATGCGCTAGCTTCGTCTATGAGTACAAAAACAGAATATCATGGATCTCCAACTAAAAAATAAGACAGCGCTGGTGAGCGGCTCTACAGCAGGTATAGGCTATGCGATAGCGAGGCAACTCCTCGCCGAAGGTGCACAGGTATATATCAATGGTCGCTCGCAGGCGCGTGTGGACGATGCGGTGGCGCGGCTGCAGGCGGAGGTGTCGGGCGCGGTGGTGAGTGGTGTGGCGGCGGACTTTACCAAGGTGGCGGAGATAGATGCGCTGCTGAAGGCGATACCGAGCGTAGATATACTGGTGAATAATGTCGGCATCTTTGAGCCGAAGGACTTTGCTGCGATACCGGATGCTGACTGGCTGCGGTTCTATGAGGTGAACGTGCTAAGTGGTGTCCGCCTGTCGCGCCACTACTTCCCTCAGATGCTGGCGCAAAACTGGGGCAGAGTGATCTTTATCTCCAGCGAGTCGGCTATCATGATCCCGTCTGAGATGATCCACTATGGTATGACGAAGACGGCGCAGCTGTCTATCAGCCGCGGCCTGGCGGAGCTGACAAAGGGTACGAACGTGACGGTGAACTCTGTGCTGCCGGGGCCTACACGCTCAGAAGGTGTCGGTACCTTTGTAGAAGACCTGGCTAAGAGCCGCGGCATCACGACAGCACAGATGGAGAAAGAGTTTTTTGAAACGGCACGGCCATCCTCGTTAATAAACAGGTTTGCCAGCGTAGAAGAGATAGCGAATATGGTAGCCTATGTGGCGAGCCCGTTGGCTTCTGCTACTAACGGAGCGTCGCTGCGTGTAGAAGGAGGATTAGTGCGGTCTATAGTTTAAAAACAGCCTCCCACGATGGGGTATATACCACAGAAGAGGTGCACGTGATGCGCCTCTTCTTGTATCCTGATAAAGTTATTACTCGATGTACTTCAGCTGGGCTATCTTACTATCCAGCGTCTTAGAGTCAGAGCCGGCGGCCTTGGCTTTGTTCCAGTATTCGAGTGCCTTGTCCTTGTCTCCCAGCTGGATCAGGATATCACCATAGTGCTCCAGTAGCGTAGGGTTAGTAGGGTTCTTCAGCACTGCGCGATCCTGGAATGTTTTGGCCTCAGAGAACTCGCCCAGCTGGAAGAGTATCCAGGCATAGGTATCGAGAAAGGAGTCATTGTCGGGGTCTAGTTTATTGGCATAGGCCGACATCTGCTTCGCACGCTGGAGGTTTTCCTTGCGCACGGAGAGGTAGTAGCTGTAGTTATTCAGCACGTAGGCATTCTCAGGGTCCAGTTTGAGCGACTTCTCATAGGCGCTGTCTGAGGCGGCATTATTGTCCAGGCTGTGGTAGGCATCGCCGAGATTGGCAAAGATCTGTGCCTTGAGCGCCGTGTTGTCATTGGCCATGCGCTCCGCTTTTGTGAAGGTCTTGACAGACTTAGCGTATTCCTTCATCTGAAACTCTGCGCCACCCTTGAAGAGATAGATGATCGCCTGATTGGGAAAAAGCTCCATGGCCTGCGTGGCGATATCGTTTAGCCGGGTCCAGTCGCGTTCCGCATTGTATATCAGCATGACCTGCTGCCATACAGTGAAGACGTCCTTCTTAAGCTCCAGCGCCTTGAGGTAGGCAGGTAGTGCGAGGCTGTCCTTTTTGTCTATGAAGTACAGGTCACCCTGTATGGCGTAGGCCTTGGCCTCCTGGGGGTGTGTTTGTACCAGTATTTTGGCCAGCTCAAAGGCATCGCCGATCTTGTCTTTCTTGATATCATAGTACTGTACATACGGGTACAGCATTTTGATCTTGGTATCTATGCTGAGCTTAGGATTGGCAAAGATCTTCTTCATGCTCTCCAGCCGTGCAGTGGTATCGCCTTTGGCAGCGCTGATATCTGCAGTAGCCAGCAGCGCCTGTGCATTGTCCGGCTCTATTTCGAGTATCTTCTGATAGATCTCGTTGGCTTTATCTTTCTTGTTATTGAGTGCGTAGAGCTCGGCCAGCATGCCCATGTACTGCACCTCGCCGGGATAGGCATCTATGAGCTTCTGCACCTCTGCAGCGGCGTTGTCAAACTTATTTTGCTTCAGGTAGATGCGCTCCTTTTGTAGTACCACGCTCTCCTCCAGCCCATAGTTTTTTTCAAAAAGATCATAGGCCTTGATAGCCTGATCGGGCTGATTGGTCTGGAGGTATAGGTAGCCCAGATCAAAGTAGCTATCGGGATCTCCGGGGCTGAGTTTGATGAGCTGCTCGTAATCTTTGATCGCTTCCTTGGCATTATTGCGCTTCATGTGTACGGTCGCAAGTTGCTCCAGGTACCATTTGTTATTAGGGTTTAGCTTGACTGCTGTCTCCGCTTCCGTTTGCGCTTCTTCAAATTTATTGGCATTGAAGTACAAGCTGCTCATCTCATAGTGGGCATCTGCATTCTTGGGGTCTACTTTCAGCAGCTCTTCAAATTTCTTCTGAGCCTCATCATAGTCCTCTATGGCCTTGGCGCGCTGCGCATCCATAAAGATGCGGTCTACCGTATCCCGCTGGGCGGGAGTGAGGCGGCTGGTGCCCTGGTCTGCAGCACTGACATTGGTAGCAGCGCTTTTTGTTTTGCAGCCGGTGGCCAGGAGTGCGACCGCGAGGCCACAGGCGATATATCGGAGGAGTACGTTCATGTATTAGCTTATCACGACATAGTCGCCTATGCTGAGATCTTCCATTTTACCGACCAATTTAGCATTATTCCCTACCATGCTGTTTTCTATTAACTTATTTTTCAAAACAGTATTGCCCTGAATGATGCTTTTTCTAATCACAGTATTCTCGATTTCGGTGCCTTTGCCTATAGAGACATAGGGGCCTACCACAGAGTTGGTGATTTTGACACCTTCATCTATGAAGCATGGCTCTATGACCACAGAGTTGACGATCTGAGCCGATCTGTGGACCAGCTCAGTTCCCTTCAGGTAGTTCAGGTACTGGGCATTGGTGTCTACGGTAGCGTTCTTATTGCCACAGTCCAGCCAGTCCTGTACCGTACCTTGCTCAAAGCGGGCTCCCTTCTGCTTCATATTCTCCATGGCGTTGGTGAGCTGGTACTCGCCCTTCTCACGGATGTCATTATCTATCAGATACTGCATCTCCTCGCGCAGCTTCTTGCCATCGCGGAAGTAATAGATACCTATGATAGCCAGGTCTGATACAAACTCCTGCGGCTTCTCTACAAAGTCTGTGATGATGCCATCCTTATCCAATTTCACCACTCCAAAGGCTCGCGGATCCTCTACCTTTTGTACAAAGATGATACCCTCCTTTTCTGCCCTCAGCTTGAAGTTTAGGCGGAAGAGTGTGTCTGCGAAAGCTACGATCACCTTGTCATGCAGGAAGTCTCCCGCACAGAGGATAGCGTGGGCAGTACCCAGCGGCTCCTCCTGATAGCGGACGTGGCAGGCTATCTGGAGTGACTCTGAGAGTGCGAGGAGCTGGTTCTTGATCTTGTCTCCAAAATCTTCGCGGATGATGAAAACGATGTTGTCTATCTTCTCGTCAGTAGACTTAATAAGGTCCTCTACGAGGCGCTGTACGATAGGCTTGCCGGCTATGGGCAGCATTGGCTTTGGGATAGTGAGGGTGTGAGGCCTCAGGCGCGTGCCCCAGCCTGCCATGGGTATGATGATGTTCATTGTATTTGGGTTTTGTCGGTATGAAAATGAAAGTTTCTGCTCACGAGTATAAAGCTGACCACGCCAAAAAGAATCACAGCAGCGGTTTGTAATGACCAAACCAGCCAGCCGAAGCCAAAGCCGATATTGAATGCAACGCCATAGAGCAGGAGTACCGCACCTATGGTGGCCGGGTAGGCGCCCAGGCCGCCGGGCGATATGATAAACGCAAAGCCGCCAAAAAAGAGACAGGCCATGCCTGCAAAAACCGACATAGGTGCAGTCTCAGGCAATGCACGGAAGCATAGATATATCATCAGAAAGTACATGAGCCAGACCATGACGGAGTAAAAGATAAATAACAGCGGGGAGTCCAGCTTCAAAATAGAGGCCAAACCCTGCACGATACCTACGAGAAAGCTCCATAGTCTCCCTATGATATGATGCTCCCGCAAATTATAAAGAAAATAAAGACCTCCCAGGCCAATAGCGATCAACGAAATAACGATCAGGATACCCCAGTAGCCTGTGGTAAGTTTATTAATACTATCCGCGTAGTTGGCAAAGATCTTATCCCTGAAAAGTGAGATAAGGAGCTGGTACTGCCACAGTAGCAACACAGCACCGACTATGAGGATGCTGACCATATCTACTATGCGCTCCAGCACCATGGTGCCGATAGATTTATCTACCGGTATATTGTCAGTCTTGTATAGCAGCGTGCACCGGGTCACCTCTCCGAGGCGGGGGAAGACGAGATTGAGTGCATACATGACATATACACTATTGATCACATTCATGCGCCGGGGCTGATAGCCGGCAGAGTTGAGGAGGAGTTTCCACCTTTCGGCACGGACCACATTGCTCAGCATACCGATCAGCGGACCCAGGATTAGCCACTTGTAGTCAGCACGGGAGAAAATACCTTCGATATCTGATATATCCTGCGCTGTCAGCTTGCGTGTGGTGAGCCACACGATCAAAATACCCAGACCGAGGGATACGACGAGTTTCAGTACGTTGCTGAGGGTTTTGGACATGGGCCATATAATTGTGGGCGCAGGCGCTTAGTCCGTCACCTGGTTAGACGCATTGACGTGGATAGTGACCGGCTTGTGATTTTTATATTCCTCCAGTGTGACCTGGCAGTAGCTGATCACGATGATAATATCACCCAGAGATACCTTGCGGGCAGCAGGACCATTCAGGCACATGATGCCGGAGCCGCGCTCGCCTTTGATCACATAGGTCTCCAGGCGCTCGCCATTGTTTACATTCACTATCTGCACGCGCTCGTGCTCGTAGATATTAGACGCATCCATCAGGTCCTCATCTATGGTGATAGAACCGATATAGTTGAGGTCTGCCTGCGTCACTGTGGCGCGGTGTATCTTTGATTTATATACTGTGAGAGTCATAGCGCGGGCAAAAGTAGACTTATTTTTAAAATATTGCCAATCGGTACAAACCACGTAAAGCGTGCTAAAAACTAATAAAATATACAGCACCTGTCATGCCGCCATATGCTATCTTAGCTCCGCAAAATATACCGGCCAGTGCCGCCATCTAACATCTGAAATCAGACACAAATGCCACTCTGCACCATACTCACCATAGGCGATGAGATACTCATAGGCCAGACCATAGATACCAACTCTGCCTGGATAGGCCAGCAGCTCAACGGCGTAGGCGCCAAAGTACACGAGATCATATCCGTGAGCGACAATGCTGACCACATCAAAGACGGTCTGCGGCGTGCTGCCAAACAATCTGAGATAGTACTCATCACTGGCGGCCTGGGACCGACTAAGGATGATATCACCAAGAAGACGCTCTGCGAATACTTTGAGGTGGGTGAGGTCTTTCATGAGGATATCTTTGAGCACCTGAAGACGATCTTTGCTAAGCGGGGACTGGCGGTACTGGAGATCAATAAGAAGCAGGCCCTGCTGCCTATGAACTGTACCGTAGTGCCCAACGAGCGCGGTACAGCGCCGGGGATGTGGTTTGACGAGGGGGGAGTGATCTATGTATCCATGCCGGGCGTGCCGCATGAGATGAAGCACATGGTGACTAATCATGTCCTGCCAAGGCTGGCGGCGCAGTTCAAGTTTCCGCATATCATACACCGCAACCTGATGTTGTGCGGTATAGGTGAGTCCAGTGCGGCCAAGCTACTGGATGAGTTTGAAAACAAACTGCCCGCGCACATCAAGCTGGCCTACCTGCCGGACCTCGGCATACTAAAGCTGCGCCTCTCTGCCTATGAGGTGACTACGACCGAGGGCGAAGCAGAGATAGACCAATACTTTGCCGAGATGAAAAGCATCATGAAAGAGTACGCCTACGCAGAAGAAGACATCAAACTGGAAGAGCTGATCGGCAGGCTATTTCTGGAGCGGGATAAAAAATTTGCGCTGGCAGAGAGTTGCACGGGTGGTTATGCGGGCCACCTGGTCACAAGCATAGCAGGGAGTTCGCGGTATTTTGAGGGGTCTACAGTGACCTACTCCTATGATATGAAGCAGACGATACTCGGCGTGAAGCCTGAGACCCTCGCTAATCAAGGTGCCGTGAGCGAGCAATGCGTGAAAGAAATGCTGGAAGGACTACTGAAGATCAGCAAGGCTGACTACGGTGTATCAGTCTCAGGAATAGCCGGTCCTGATGGCGGCACGGCAGATAAGCCTGTAGGCACGGTTTGTTTCGCCGTAGGCGATAGGAATAAGATCGTGACAAAGACGTATCAGTTCTTCCCGCGTAGGATGGAGAATATCCGCATCTCCTCAGTGACGGCGCTCAACCTGCTCAGGAAGTTTGTGCTAGGTGAGTTAGAGTGAGACTCAGGACATAATACAGTTTTGAATCATATAGATCACAATAGAATACATAGAAATACCTTCCCGGAATTTCAGAGAAGAGCATTTAGTGTGCGGCTACTTTTTTGCCGGCTTCGATATTGTCGAACAGATCTTTTCTCCTGACCAATACGCGGAAGCGGGCCAACTGCAATACGGCTGCTATAAACAATCCTATGATAAAGCCGATCCATATACCGGATAGCCCCATGTGATAGTGAAAAGCCAGCAGGTAGCAGCCGGGTATCATCACTACTGTATAGGACAGGAAGGCTATGACAGCCGGGAAGGATGCATCCTGCATGCCGCGCAGGGCACCGGCAGCAGCCGACTGCAAACCGTCACTGACCTGAAAGATGGCGGCAAAGATCAGCATAGTGGAGGCAATGGAGATGACCTCTGCGTTATCAGTATAGAGCAGGGGCAGGAGATGGTGACAGGTAAGGAAAAGAACAGCAAAGACAGCCTCCAGAACGACCACCAGTACGAAGATCGTATTGCCGGCCTGGCGTATACCCTCGCGGTCACGCGCGCCATACGCATAGCCTATCATGATAGTACCTGCCGAAGAAAAACCCGTGACCACCATAAAAGTAATAGAGGCCAATCCAATAGCTATCATGTGTGCCGCCTCTGCCGTGGTGCTGATCCAGCCGCTCATGATCTGACCACCATTGAAAGCCGCGACCTCTGCAAAAAACTGGAAGCCGACCGGTAGCCCGATGGCCAGAATAGGCCTGATATGAGCCAGTGCAGGATCAGCGAACTCCTTGAACTCCCTGCGCAGCCTGCGCACCTCCTCATCCCGCCAGATGAATATCAGTATGGTAGCCGCCATCAGGATGCGCGCAGTGGTGGTGGCGATAGCTGCGCCGGCAATGCCGAGTTTGGGTACACCCAGATGTCCATAGATCAGCACCCAGTTGAGAAAGATATTCAATGCCAGCCCGCCGAGCGTGATGTACATGCCGATACGCGTACGCTCCATACCATCCAGAAACTGCTTGCCTGCCATAAAGAGGAAAAGAAAACCCGTGGACCAGTTGACAATATTGAGGAAGCGGGATGCCAGCATATTGTCCATCTCCGTATGGCGGAAGACGGCAATATTCCAAGACAGCGCCTGTATCACGATCATAAAAACGACCGTCAGGCCTACAGCTATCACGAGGCTGGATATGAGCACGCCGATGCTCTTGTGACCATTGCCCTCTCCAAAGGCCTCGCTGACCAGCGGCGAGACAGCATACATCACACCGAGTCCCAGGAGGACAGTCATCCAATAAATACCATTGGCAAAGCCGGATGCGGCGATGTACTCATGGCCCAGGCCACCTATCTGTACGGTATCAAAAAAACCCATCAATACCTGGCCCAGCTGACCGGCTATGATGGGCATGGCCAGAGAGAGGGCTTCTTTGATCCGGGAGCGGTAGAGCGGTGAGAGCATGATGGTTTAGGTGCCGCAATGATAATGATTGCGGTTGACTCCCGTTAGACGGGCTACCAGCATTTGCCATACAGGTCGTATGAAGCACGCTCCAGCTCCTCTCTGTGATCAGGATGCGAGATGGCTATGAGTGCTCTGGCGCGCTGTGCTATATTGCGCCCGTAGAGGTCTGCCACGCCATACTCTGTCACTACATAGTGCATATGTGCGCGCGTAGTGACTACACCAGCTCCGGGCTTGAGTGTAGGTGCTATTTTGGAAACACCTTTGGCAGTAGTGGCCGGCATAGCAATGATAGGGCAGCCACCCTGGCTGAGAGCAGCGCCGCGCATGAAATCCATCTGCCCTCCCACGCCGCTGTAGATACGAGGACCGATAGAGTCGGCGCATACCTGACCGGTGATGTCTATCTCTACCGCTGTATTGATAGCCGTCATTTTATCATGCCCACGTATTACTGTAGTATCATTCACATAGGCTACATCCATCATAGCTACCTCAGGATTGTCATGTATAAAGTCGTAGAGCTTCCTGCTACCCATAGCAAATGAGGAAACGATCTTGCCTGTATTGTACCGCTTCAGCCGACCATTTATCACTCCTTTGTCTATCAGGGGCAGTATACCATCAGAAAACATCTCTGTATGGATGCCCAGATCCTTGTGACCATCCAGAAACTTCAGCGCCGCATTGGGTATACCTCCTATACCCATCTGCAGGGTAGCGCCATCCTGTACCAGCTCGGAAATATAGCGGCCTATAGCCAGCTCCCGATCAGAAAGTGGTGGCTCGTCTACTGTGATGACAGGCTCATCCGTCCATACAGCGGCGCTGATGCGCGACTCATGTATGAGGCCATCTCCGAGTGTACGTGGCATATTGGGATTGACCTGTGCTATGATGGTGCGGGCTACATCACAGGCAGCGCGGGTGATATCTACCGAGATGCCCAGCGAGCAGAAGCCATGTATGTCCGGAGGGCTGACCTGTATGAGCGCTACATCCAACGGAAAACTGCCACTACGAAAATATAGCGGAATCTCACTGAGAAACATAGGTATGTATTGTACATTGTCATGGTCGATATACGGCCGTACATTGCCTGCTACGAAAAATACATTGACCCGGAATGCCTCTGCCAGCTCTGGCCGGGCATAAGGTGCACCGCCCTCCGTATGCATATGTGTGATCTCCACGCCGTGCAGCTCCTGGTGCCGGTCAGTGAGCGCTCCTATGAGTACCTGCGGCGCCGCCGCTGCACTCTGGATAAACACGCGCTGGCCACTCCGGATTACGCCCACCGCCTCTTCTGCTGAAGTAAATTTCATCTGTATAGCTTTCCTCTAAAATAAAAAGAGGTCATAGCGTATACTGCGACCTCTTACAAAAAATAACCGTATCTGTTTAAACCCGGGGCAAAGCTAAAATGGCAATAACCGATATACCATGAATATCCCTACATGGTCTTATGACTTTTATCATTGAAACTGTGGCGTGCACAGGCAATACACCCATGCTACTTACTCAGCATCATGCTCTTCTTCTTATACAGATCACGGAAGTGCGGATCATAGAGGTCTTTGATAAAGTAGATGGCCTCACCGGTACTCTTCATCTCAGGGCCCAGCTCGCGTGATACGCCGGGGAACTTGTCGAATGAGAACACAGGCTCCTTGATGGCGTAGCCGATCAGGCGCTTGAAGTAGGTGAAGTCCTGTATCTTATTGACACCGAGCATCACCTTGGTCGCATAGTTGAGGTATGGTATGTCGTAGGCCTTGCAGATGAATGGCGTGGTGCGTGACGCACGAGGGTTGGCCTCTATCACATAGACCTTTTCATTCTTGATGGCAAACTGGATATTGATCAGGCCGCGTATGTTGAGCGCGCGGGCTATTTTCTCCGTGTACTCGCGCATCAGCTGGATCACCTTCTCAGAGAGGTTGTATGGCGGGAGTACGGCGTTAGAGTCGCCGGAGTGGATACCTGCAGGCTCTATGTGCTCCATGATACCCATCACCTCTACCGTCTCACCATCGAATATCGCATCTACCTCTGCCTCCTCTGCACGATCGAGGAAGTGGTCTATCAGGATATTATTATCAGGGAAATGCTTTACGATCTTGAGGACTGATTTGGTCAGCTCCTCATCGTCTATCACGATACGCATGCGCTGGCCGCCGAGTACATACGATGGACGTACGAGTACCGGGTAGCCTATCTTATGTGCTACCTCGAGGGCATCCTCTGCATTCTTGGCAGCGCCATACTCAGGGTACGGGATATTAAGCGCCTTCAGCATATCGCTGAAGCGCTCGCGGTCCTCCGCAATATCCATGCTGTCATAGCTGGTGCCTATGATCTTGATGCCAGCCTCTTGCAGGTTCTTGGCGAGCTTCAGCGCTGTCTGGCCGCCCAGCTGCACGATCACACCCTCCGGCTTCTCATGCTCGATCAGCTCGCGCAGGTGCTCCCAGAATACCGGCTCAAAGTAGAGCTTGTCTGCTATATCAAAGTCTGTGGATACGGTCTCAGGGTTACAGTTCAGCATGATGGCCTCATAGCCTGCCTCCTTGATAGCCAGTACGCCGTGCACGCAGCAGTAGTCAAACTCGATGCCCTGGCCTATACGGTTGGGACCTGAGCCGAGTACGATGACTTTTTTCTTTTGTGTAGACGGAGATTCATTGGTAGGCACATTGCCCCCCCCGGCTTCTGCTCCCTTCTCAAAGCTGGAGTAGTAGTATGGTGTCTGCGCCTGAAATTCTGCGGAGCAGGTGTCTACCAGCTTATAGATACGGCGGATGTTTTGGCCCTTAGTGCGGTGCTCATAGACTTCATCTTCTGTGGTAGAGGTCATGTAGGCTATCTGCAGGTCGGAGTAGCCTTTCTGCTTCAGCTCCAGCATGAGCTCTGCATCTATATCGTGCAGCTGTATCTTGCGGATCTTGCGCTCTGTCTCTACCAGGTCCATGATCTGGTGCAGGTACCAGGGGTCTATACGCGTGATATCCTGTATGGTCTTCAGCGGCACGCCGAGCTTCAGCGCATCATATATCCTGAAGATACGATCCCACGATGGCACCTTGATACCCTGCAGCATATTGTCTGCGCTCACCCAGGTCTTGCCGTCTGCGCCGAGGCCTATGCGGTTATTCTCCAGTGACTGGCAGGCCTTCTGCAGTGCCTCCTGAAAGCTGCGACCTATGGCCATCACCTCTCCTACTGCCTTCATCTGCAGGCCCAGGCTATCATCCGCGCCGAGAAATTTGTCGAAATTCCAGCGAGGTATTTTGACTATGGTGTAATCCAGCGCCGGCTCAAAGAATGCGGACGTCGTCTTGGTGATCTGGTTCTTCAGCTCATCCAGGTTGTAGCCTATGGCGAGCTTGGCAGCGATCTTTGCGATAGGATAGCCTGTCGCCTTAGAGGCCAGCGCAGAGGAGCGTGATACACGGGGGTTCATCTCTATGGAGATGATATCCTCTGTGACCGGATCTATGGCAAACTGTATATTGCAGCCTCCGGCAAAACTGCCGAGATCAGTGATCATCCTCTTGGCATATTCACGCATGCGCTGGTAGGCGGTATCGCTCAGCGTCATGGCGGGGGCCACGGTGATCGAGTCCCCGGTATGCACACCCATCGGGTCAAAGTTCTCTACGGTACAGATCACTACGAAATTGCCCACCGCATCCTTCATGACCTCCAGCTCATATTCCTTCCAGCCGAGAACGGCTTTCTCTATCAGCACCTCATGTGTAGGGGAAGCATCCAGGCCGCGCTGCAGCTTCTCATCAAATTCCTCCTTGGTGTGTACGAAGCCGCCGCCTGCGCCACCTAGTGTATAAGAAGCCCGGATCACAAGCGGGAAGCCAATCTTTTGCGCAGCTTCTTTGCCCTCCAGAAAGGAATTGGCTGTAAAAGCAGGCGAAGTACCAATGCCAAGATCTACCATCCACTTGCGGTATTCCTCCCGGTTTTCGGTCTTCTCTATCGCCTTGAAATCGGCGCCAAGAACGCGTACGTTATATTTCTCCCAGATGCCCAGCTCATAGGCCTCCATGCACAGATTCAGCGCGGTCTGACCACCCATAGTAGGCAGTACGGCGTCTATCTTTTGCTCCTCCAGTATCTTGACCACTGACTGCACCGTGATAGGCAGCAGGTACACATGATCTGCGACCACCGGGTCGGTCATGATAGTAGCGGGATTGGAGTTGAGGAGGGTGACTTCTATGCCTTCTTCGCGGAGGCTGCGGGCTGCCTGAGAGCCGGAGTAGTCAAATTCGCAGGCTTGTCCTATAATGATGGGGCCGGAGCCGATGATGAGGACAGACTTGATCGAGGTGTCACGTGGCATTCCGTATAATTTGCGCGAAAATAATAGAAATCTGAATTAATGCAGGATGAATGCATATATGGATAGCAGCTTTCGGCCCATAGGTTTTTATCATACAGATAATCAATTAAATAGAATAATTTACACCTAAACTCTATCCATCCGCCAATCCAATTGTCATGGAATTGTCGTAACTGTTAATAAGCTGTAATAAGCCCCAAAATAGAACGACATGAGTACCAAACGGATCACAAAGATACTACTAGCATGTGCAGGCATAGTGATAGTTCTCTCAGCAGCACTGGTGATACATATAGCTGTCGTGAGCAGGCCAAAGGCAGATGCCTCTACAGTGGCCTTGGCACGGATAGACTTCAAACAAGATATCAATCAGGAGGATGCTGATCGGATCACGAGCTGGCTATCTCAGCAGCCGGGAGTAGATCACGTGCTGTGCAACGCCTCTACTGAAACAGCGGTATTTTCCTTCTATCCCGTCAAAGCATCTGCCGACCGTATAGCCGCTGACCTCAGGGACCAGCTGCACTACAATGGCGTGCGCTATGTACCGGACCAGAAAGCGCTCATGAGCGGCTGCCCGGTGAGCAATCATTCCCTTAGCTATAAAATATATAGTACAATAAAACACCTTCTTTAATTTTTTCTAACTCCCGTAAAAAACTCCAAATGAAAAAGACGATCACAAAGACCAGCATACTCACCGCACTGCTTTTAGCTGTCGTAGTACTGGCGCTCACTCCCACTATGCAGTCCTGCAAGAAGGACAATAACAACACCTCTGCTACCGCCACGCTCTATGACTCACTGGGTGGTACTACGATGGTGAGTGACCCATCTCACTCCGGCACTATGATAGAGAAGGGCCGCCTGGGCATACGCTCGGTAGTAGATAGTACGATCTTTGTGATCGCAGCAGATACAGCGCTGAACGGACACTTCACCGTACTGCTATCTGAGGTCACAGCCGGCAATACCAGCGGGCTCACGGCTCTGAGCAATAACCTGACAGACTTTTTCTGCTATGCTACAGGTGCACAGCACTTCACCTATACCGGCAAAAGCATGACAGCAGCCCACGATCCTGCTCAAAACTCCCGCATGAACGGCAAGGCAGACAACCATGACTTTGATGTCTTCGTGGCTGATCTCGTGCAGGCGCTAATAAAGTGGGCCTTTCCAGCCAGCTGATAGGCCAGGTAGGCCGGGTGGTCAATACTACCCGCAGCCAGGTAGTACAGCAATAAGATCGCAGTAATTTTTTATAACCGCCCCCGGAGAATTGATCCGGGGGCTTTTTTTTGCCCGACTCCGCTCTGCCGCAGATCTATATCAGCCCATATGGGCAGCGCTTCCACACCAGGCTCATGCTCTGATACATTTTATACTCATATACATCTGATAATTTATAAAAAGGCAGATGGCGTGGATATTGCTCCGATGAAAAGAAAAGTTGTATGAAAAGAGATGGATTCAACGTGAGCCTCTGGCAGGGACGTCCGGCTTTTATCCCAAAAAATACTACCCTGCCTGCGGGTAAACAGGATGTGGTGATCGTAGGGGGTGGCATCACCGGCATCACCACAGCACTACAGCTACAGAAAGCGGGAAAAAAGTGTACGCTGATAGAAGCGCAGGAGATAGGATTTGGTACTACGGGCGGTACCACAGCGCATCTCAATACCATGATGGACACGCCGTACTATGAGATCAGGCAGAAGTTTAACAGCGAAGCCGCAGATAAGATAGCCCGCCTGAGCGAGAGCGCTATCACACTGATACGATCCAATGTAAAGGAATACGGCATAGACTGCTCTCTGAGCACTAAGCCCGGATATCTCTGTGCCAAAGATGATAAGCAGGCAGACCTGCTGGACAAAATACTGCAGAGCTGCCAGGAGGTGCATCTGCCGGCTACTTGTGCCACTAGTGTACCGACACCGACGCCATACATCAAGGCCATGCAGATACAAGAGCAGGCGCAGTTTCATCCCCTGGACTATATTTTAGCACTTGCGCAGCACTTTGAGGCGATAGGAGGTCATATCATACACGACTGCAGGATGACAGGATTTTCAGAAGAAGACAAGTTGCTGACGATACAAACATCTAAAGGCGACGTGAAGGCGGATGCTCTCATCTACGCTACACATATACCGCCGGGTGTGAACATGCTGCATTTCCTCTGTGCGCCCTATCGCACTTATGCCATAGCAGTGAAACTGAAAGGTGACAACTATCCTGATGCATTGATATATGACCTGGATGATCCGTACCACTATTTCCGCACTCAGGAGGTAGATGGAGAGCGCTACCTGATAGCTGGTGGCGAGGACCATAAGACCGGGCATGAAGAAAACACACATGAAAGATTCAAATGCCTGGAAGCGTATGTGAGGAAATATTACGATGTGGACCATGTAGCATACCAATGGTCCTCGCAATACTATGAGCCCGCAGATGGCCTGCCATATATCGGGCACCTGCCCGGTAATCCCGACAATGTGTATGTAGCGACAGGCTTTGGTGGCAATGGGATGATATATGGTACAGCCTCGGCGGTGATACTGACGGCGCTCATCACAAAGGGAGAAAGTGAATATGGCACGCTGCTCTCGCCTGACCGTGTGAAACCGATGGCGAGCATGGGCAATGTGATGAAAGAAGGGGCTACTGTGACCAAGGATATGATCACGGGCTGGCTATCCATACCAAAACTGGAAGAAGCAGCGGGACTCGCAAAAGGTGAAGCAAAAGTGGTAAAATACGAAGGAAAAACGGTGGCGCTATATAAAGACAACAACGGCGCGCTACATGCAGTCAATCCCGCCTGCCCTCATATCAAGTGCTCGGTAGGCTGGAACAATGCTGAGAAAAGCTGGGACTGCCCGTGCCACGGATCGCGTTTCTCCTATACAGGTGAACTGCTAACCGGGCCATCGAGCAGCGATCTGGAGAAGATAGACCTGAGGGAAGAATAGGATCAGTCCTCTTCCTTCCAGGCTGTAGTATCCGGTGTAGCACTCAGGATATTAAATACCGGCTGTATGTCATACACGCCGCGGTTGTATCTGTTGCTGAGAATGATGACTGTCAGGGTATCGGGTAGATAGCGGTAAAATACAGTGTTATTGCCATGCCACCAGCCATTGTGGTAGATCAGGCTGCTACCGTTGGGCTGCCGCATCAGGCGCCAGCCGTATCCATAGTTGCGCACCCCTTTGTGCTCCAGGCTGCGGGGAGTGTATGCCTCCTCCTGCATCGCTGCGCTGAGGTTGGTATGCTCGTAGAAAGCCCGGTCCCAGATCATGATATCCTCTACCGTGGAGAACACATTTTTATCGCCATAGATACCATCATACGGGTCTTCCTTTTGTATTTCCCATTTACTATTGTAGCTGATAGCGTGCCTGCGCTCAGAGGTATCATTGGTCACATCGCGTATCCATGTATTCTTCATGCCGAGGGGCTCAAAGAAGATAGTGCGCATATAATCCGGGAACTTCTGCCCGCTGACCTTTTCTACTATAGAGGCGAGTAGCGCGTAGTTAGTATTGTTGTACTGAAAGTGCGTGCCGGGCCGGCTGGTGCCCTCGATCTTTTTATTGTCCATCATTAGCGCTAGCAGTCCATCATTCGTCAGGTACTCTTTGCTCTTCCACAGCTTATCGCCAAAGTAGAGATAGTTAGCCAACCCGCTGCGATGAGAGAGGAGCATAGCCACGGTGATGCCGTGATAGGGGAAGCCCGGAAAAAACTTGCCCAGGGTATCTGTCAGGTTTAGTTTGCCCTCATCTGCGAGGCGCAGGATGGCGCTGGCGGTAAAGGGCTTGCTGGAGGAGGCGATCTGAAATGGCGTCTGCGCCGTGAGCGTATCTTTGGCCTTGTAGTCGCAGTATCCGAAGCAAGCTTTATAGAGCACCCGGTTTGCTTTGAGAATGAGGACATTGCCATTGAACCCTGCCCGATGCCGTCTGGAGAAGAGACTATCCAGGCGATGATACATAAGCCCCTGAAGCATCTGGAGAGAGTCAAGGCACTCTGGGCTTTTGCATGCCGGTGCCACTACCACTGCCGTCTTTGTTTTGGCCGGATTATGACATGAGAACGAAAGGCTTAGCATAAAAAGCGCCGCGAGGCTGTACTGCATCCACTTCACAGCGGGCAAAACAAAGAAATTGTATGAATTGGCCGCCTCTTTTAACTAACGCCTGCGCGCCAGCAATGTTGAAATCCTGCTGAAACCCAAAGTGCCATTTGTACGTATGATCTGAAAGATCATGGCCAGAAAATTTTTATTGCTTGGATTACTGGTAGCCTGTCGGCTTTGCATACAGGCAGAGCCCGCGGAAAAAGTATATACCAATCTACCACAAGCGCTGACCAGCGCGCCTGCAGTGACCAGCCTCAGTCTGAAGGGACAGAATCTAAGGCAGCTGCCGGAGGATATCACAAAGCTGGTCAACCTGGAGACGCTGGACCTTTCCTACAATGAATTTACCTCCCTGCCACCGCAACTCTTCAAACTGAAAAAGCTCAAAAAGCTTCTGCTGAATAACAATGCGATGACTACGCTGCCGGCAGACATGTCCGCTCTTTCTGCGCTGACCATCATACGGCTCGATGCTAATCCATTCGCATCTCCGGCTACGGAGCTGAAGAAAGTGGCTACTATCGCTAATCTGGCCGAACTGAATTTCTCTGCCAATCACGTCAATACTTTTCCCGCGGAGCTGCTACAGCTATCGCATCTCACAGATCTCGACCTGGGATATGGTACGATCAAAGAACTACCAAAAGATATAGACAAGCTGACCCATCTGAAAAGACTGGTGCTGACCAAAAACCTTATCACGACCTTCCCCCCATCTTTCTTCAAAATGGCCAGCCTCAATAACCTAGACCTGAGCTATAACAACTTTATAAAGCTTCAGGATGAATTTGGACAGCTATCTCTGGATGTCCTGGATATCAGTTTCAATAAAAACCTGACCAGCATCCCGGCCATACAAGGCCTACGCTACATCAATATCAAGAGTACGCATCTCGACTCCGAGAAGCTAAAAATAGCGCTCGGAGAGGGAAGTATGATCCTGATGTAGATGAACTTCTTACCTTGGAGCTTGTTTATGATCATATGAGCTCCTACGTCCTCACCCGCACACAAAGACTGCCGATAGATATCGCCACTGCCTGGGATTTTTTCTCCGCGCCGGATAATCTCGATGCTATCACACCGCCTGATGTCCGGTTTCGCCAGCTGAGCCCCGCAGAGCGTATGTATGAGGGGCAGATCATACGATACTACATCAGCCCGATACTGGGCATTCCGCTCTTTTGGATGACGGAGATCACGCATGTGAGAGACCGGGAGTACTTCGTAGATGAGCAGCGCTTCGGTCCATACGCCTTCTGGCATCACAAGCATTTCTTCGAAGAGATACCCGGCGGTGTAGAGATGCGGGATGTGGTAGACTATAAACTGCCACTAGGGCCACTGGGCGCTATAGCACACGCGCTATTTGTAAGGCGCAAGCTGGATGCTATCTTTGACTATCGCTGCCGGGTGCTGGAGGAGCGGTTTGGCCGCTACTAGCCTTCGGTCTTTTGGCAGACCTGCACCTGTCACTGCAATATTTCACCTCATCCCATACCCGTTCCCACTTTTTGCGCCAGGTGAATGGCCTGTGGCAGGCTGCACACACCTTCTGCGGGAGATCTTGCTTTTTCAATTTTTTTGCGTGACCTGCTTAAATACCTCCTCGAGTGAAAACTGCTCCCGCTCCAGGCCAAGAAGAGTGAGGTTTTTGTTTTTAGCAAAGAGGAAGATCTCCTCCCGCACATCACCCCTGCCTGCAGATACGAAGCTCCAGCGGCCGTCATTGAGTTGCTCATAGTGCTTCACGCCTTTGATCTCACCGAGCATAGCGCGTTCTACTTTTTGTTTAAACTCAGCTACGATAGTCACTTCGTTATTCAGCTTATTCTGCAGTCCGGCGGCGGTATCGTTGGCTACTATCTTCCCTTTATTGATAATAATGATGCGGTCAGCTACCGCCTGTACCTCCTGCATGATATGAGAGGAGAAGATCACAGTCTTATTGCGGCCCAGGCTACGGATCAGCTCCCGGATCTCTATCAGCTGATTGGGGTCCAGACCAGAGGTGGGCTCATCGAGTATCAGTACCTCGGGGTCGTGTAGCATAGCCTGTGCCAGGCCCACACGCTGCTTGTATCCTTTGGAGAGCTGCCCTACCAGCTTGCGCCTCTCAGCGGTGAGACCGGTGGCCTCTATCATAGCCTCTATGCGCTCTTTTGTTTTATCTCCCAGCCTGTGCAGGCCAGCCATAAACTCGAGGTACTCCTGCACATACATATCGTAGTATAGAGCATTGCTCTCCGGCAGGTAGCCTATCCTGCGCCGCACCTCGATAGAGTCGGTCAGTGTATCCTGTCCGCATACCAGGGCCTGGCCAGCAGTCTGAGGTATAAAGCAGGTGAGGATCTTCATGGTCGTAGACTTGCCGGCACCATTGGGCCCGAGAAAGCCAAGTATCTCTCCTTTATTTACTTCAAAAGAAATATCATCTACAGCGCGCTGGGTGCCATATACTTTGGTGAGACCTGTGACTTTGATAGACATACAGCAAATATACCCTACGCAACCATTTGTGCAAAGGCTGCATCTTTCTCATTCAGTCATTTTTTCGTCAGAAGACGCTCAGCAAAAATGACCTACAAAAAGAATGATGTATGTTAACTGTTAATTACAACTAATTGGTACACAAAAAAGTCTCATTCATCGATATGTTATACACTTCAAAATATTTTTTGCCTAGCATCGCAAATTGAATTTAAATAGTAATGCCCTCTTACATCAAAGCCATTCAGATGATCGGCACCCAACGATCAGGCTCGAATCTGCTGCGTCTGATGCTCAGTCAGCTACCAGGCGTATTTGCACCGCATCCTCCACACATTCTCCTCCACTTTTATCCCCTTATGGACCGCTATGGCGATCTGGAGCAGGACGACAATTTCGGCCAGCTCATAGATGATGTGTGCCGGATGATAGAGCTGAATCCTGTACCGTGGGAGGGTGCCGCACTGGAGCGCCGGCGTATCCTGGATATGTGCCGGCGCCGCTCACTGCTGGAGGTTTTCATCCGGGTGCATGAGCTGCAATGCATAGGTCATGAGCTGGATACGTGGTGCTGCAAAAGCCTGGAGACAGTAGCATATATAAATCAGTATGCGGCAGAAGGCCTGTATCCCCATATCATCTATCTCTACCGAGATGGCAGAGATGTGGCCTTGTCCTTTCGCAAAGCTATAGTAGGAGAAAAGCACTTCTACCACCTGGCACGCAAGTGGCGGCAAGACCAGCAGCAGGCCTTAGACTTTCTGGAGACTATCCCTGCTGAGCGATTCGTATCGCTGCGATACAAGGATCTGATCAGCGAGCCGACCGCATGTATTCACCATATCTGCGACAAATTTGGGCTGCCATATAGTGATAGTGTGCTGGAATACTATAAATCACCAGAGTCGCAAAGAACGGCACTATCCGGACATATGTGGGAAAACGTAGCCAGACCTATCATGAAGGACAACGCGGGCAAGTTTCTAAAGGAAATGAGCTACGATGACCTGGTCATCTACGAGAGTGTAGCCGGAGATATGCTGGAGCGCCTGGGCTTTGACCTGGTGACCGATATCTCGGATCGGCGCATATTTTCGGCTGAGGAGATCGCTGTATTTGACGCAGACAATACACGAATGAAGCAGGAGACACTACGCAATGCAGACTCTCATGATCTGGCGCTGCGCCAGCCACAGGCAGACTTTATGCAAAAGCTACGTGACAGGCCGGCCCGGTGATCACTTATTACTGTATTTGAAAAGAAAATCCTTTTCTTCTTTAGACAGGCTATTGTAGCCGGACTTAGATATTTTGTCCAGTATCTCATCGAGACGCCTCTGCTCAGAGGTAGGCCGCTCGGGTTTTGACGCTGTGTCTCTACCACGGTTGACGTGTGTAGCCTTCATATTGCGGCCACTCCGGCTGAAGAGGCGCGAGACCCAGTCCAGCGGGCTAAACCAGTCTACTCCCGCCTGTAGCGACTTGATATAGCTGAAACCGAAGATGGCGCCGCCTATGTGTGCTATTTCACCACCGGGATTGCCATAGGTGATAGCTACATAGTTGAGTATGAAAACTCCGATCGCTACAAATTTCAACGGTACCTCTCCTATAAAAAACAAGCGGATGCGATGATCAGGATTGAGCGCCGTGGCAGCAAACATGATAGCCTCTATGCCGGCAGATGCTCCTACCAAAGTAGCGTCAGGTATGAGCGGCTTTAGTGGAGGCAGGAGATGGTAGGCGATGATGCTGAGTGCAGCGCCGGCCAGACCACCACCTATGAATACGGCCAGGGCGCGCCTGTCACGCATATAGAGCTGATAGATCTCACCAAACCAGTATAGCCAAAGCATATTGTAAAGAATGTGCCCAACACCGGCGTGTATGAACATGTAGGTGATAACGGTCCATGGTCTACGGATGAGCAGAGACAGATCATACGGCAGGGCAAACCAGTAGTATATCTCTGCATAAAGATCCCCCCGCTGGCTACCCCACAGGATCAGGTGCAGCGTCTCCATACCTACAAAAATGGCAAGGCATATAATGATGAGCCTGATGATCACGCTCCCCATCTTAAACTGGTGCACTATATCTTCCCAAAAAACTTTTGAGCATATCAGTAGAGCGTAGTGCGATTCCTATTCCAGATACGCACAATGATGAAACCAAACAAGGCACCGCCCAGATGGGCAAAGTGGGCTACATTGTCAGAAGGATTATTGCTCACACCACTGAGTAGTTCAAATACTACGTAGCCGCCGATCGCATACTTAGCCTTGACCGGTATGGGGATAAACATGAGGTACAGCTCCGTATTGGGAAACAGCAAGGCGAAGGCAGTCAGGACGCCAAACACTGCACCGGAGGCTCCGAGTACAGGTGTATTGATAATCTCCCAGGCCTGAGAGCCGGGCATGACGAGTAGATTGGGCGGGGCGACTGAACCCGTGAGCTGGTAGATCTGGATGGCCTGTACCAATGTGTGAATGGCCAAAGCCCCGAAGCCTGTCATAAAATAAAACTCCGTAAATCGCTTTGGCCCCCAGACGCGCTCGAGTATCTCGCCAAACATATAGAGACCAAACATATTGAAGAAGATATGGCCTACATTGGCATGCATGAACATATACGTAATGATCTGCCATGGCCGGAAATACTCTGAAGAAGGGTAGTGCATAGCCAGCATACCTGGACCGAGCGGCAAAATGCCCGGCAGAATATTGGTAAAGGCGAAGAGTGCTATATTGGCCACTATGAGATAGAAGACAGCACTATTCGTATTGATGCGGTTATTGTTATAGTTATCCCTATTGTACATGCAGTAAAATTAAAAAAGCCTGTGAGAAGTGCTCCTTATGTAAACGAACCGTGCAGAGCTGCATTGTATACTTGCTTTAGCACAGATGCGCTTTTGGCAAAACATAGTATTTTAGCCCGAGTATGCAGCTCGTAGCAGACATAGGCAATACGGCCATAAAGTTCGCCGCCTTTGATGGTGAGAGCATGCTATACGCTGGTGTGGGTATAGCCGCGCTGTCAGCACATCTAAGGGATGGCCCCCTGCCAGATGCCTGTCTGATAGCTGCCGTGGCAGACTATACCCCGCTGGCAGATCTGCTAAAAAACCATAATGTACCGTTTGAGCTGCTGTCTGCCTCCACACGACTGCCCACTGCCAATCTGTATCAGACTCCGGAGACACTGGGGGCCGACAGACTGGTGCTGGCTGTAGCAGCGCAAAAAGCCTATCCCGCCAGGCCGGTGCTGGTGATAGCGGCGGGCACCTGTATCACATATAACTTTGTGGATCCTGCGGGTTTTCGTGGCGGAGCCATCTCGCCCGGTATCACCATGCGCCTGAAAGCGCTGGAGCACTATACATCGGGCTTGCCATACATAGAGTGGGATGCCTACCGGCAAAATACCTTCGAGCAGCTGATCGGCACAGACACTACCAGCTCGATACTCTCTGGTGTGCTGAATGGAGTGATACAAGAGGTAAACGGCACAATAGAACAATACAAACACCGTTATACCGGCCTGCATGTAGCAGTGACGGGCGGTGATATGGGATTCTTGGTTAAGAACCTTAAAAATGGCATATTTGCCCGCCCTGATATGGTACTGGAGGGGTTGAATTATATCTTATTATACAATGCGTAAATACTTTTCGGCTCTTGTCCTGGTGGTCCTCCTATGCTCCTCTGGCGCCGCTTACGCACAGGTGTTTTCGCCGTTTTCGCGCTATGGTCTGGGGTACCTCTCCTCCGATGTATTTTCTGTGACGCGCGGTATGGGTGGTATAGCCACGGGGTACTCCAGCCCTATACATATCAATCATAATAATCCCGCATCCTATTCGGAGATCACCTCTACGACCTTTGAGATAGGTGTCAATGCTGACGCAGCTACCGTACGCACCAAAGATTCTCTCTACAACGGTGTCAATGGTTCTATAAACCATATAGCCCTCGGTATCCCGCTCCTGCGCAATAAGCTGGGCATGAGCTTTGGTTTGCTACCTTACAGTGTTCTCAATTATAATTTTACCAATAGTGATGTAGATACCAACAAGGTGTACACCGGCCAGGGCTCTCTCTATCAGTTTTACCTCGGTACGGGGTATCAGATCAAGGGTTTCTCGATAGGTGTCAATGCAGCTTATCTATTCGGCAGGCTGGATTACAACCGTGGTTTTGCTTTCACGGATTCTATAGATGCGTTCAATGTGCAAAATGCGACCTCTATGCGTGTGGGGGGCTTCATGTATAATGTAGGTGTACAATACAAAAAGCGCCTGCTGAAAAAGACAACCCAGAATACACTGAAGACAGACGTGTTTCTGACAGTGGGGGCACAGGGATCGTCTAATGTGAAAGTCAACACCAGCACCTCGAGCCAGTGGGAGCGCTATATCAATATCTCAGACGTGCCGACGACAGTAGATACGCCCCTGACCTACAAAGAGAAGCACAGCCAGATGGTCATCCCCTATAATTTTTCTGCCGGCTTTACAGTAGGAAATGAAAACTGGTGGCTGGTGGGTGCTGACTTTCGCTATGCAGGCTGGAGCCAGTTTGCCTATGATCTGAATAATAACAAACTCGCAGATAGCTGGCGCCTGATGGCAGGTGCGAGTATCGTGCCCAACTATGACTCAAAGAAGTTTCTGGACCGCGTGCAGTATAAGGTGGGCGGCTACTATGGCAAGAGCGAGGTGATATACCAGAATGTGCAGCTATCAGAATACGGCGGCACGGTAGGTCTCAGTATGCCTATACCTATCCCCATGGCTGTGCAGTACAGAGAGGCTGCCCGCTTTCACTTCAATGCTGACATAGGCTCGCGCACGCCAGGCGGCAAAAATCTGCTGGCTGAAAACTACTACCGCTTCAACTTCGGCTTTACGCTGAATAACGTGTGGTTTCAGAAGCGCAAATTCGACTAAAAGAGGACGAATGGCGAGGGACAATGAAACCCTGATGCCCACAGTCATTTGCAAATCACTATTCATATCAACTCCCGACCTATGCTAGACAAACTCCTATATGAAAAGCTCTGCCGCTACTGCGAGTATCAGGAGCGCTGCAGGTATGACGTACAGAAGAAATGCTATGCCCTCAAGATCCCAAAGACGGAGATGCAGCCCTATATAGACCAGCTGGAGCGGTCCGGCTTTCTGGATGAGAAGCGGTATGTGAGAGGCTTTGTAGAAAGTAAGTTTAACAACAAGAAATGGGGCGCTGCCAAAATCAGGGCTGCCCTTGGTGCCAAGGGAATCAAGGAAGCGATATACAAGCCATACCTGCAGGAGCTCGACCAGGAGGAGTACTACGCCACAGCCCTGCGGCTGGCAGAAAAGAAAAGCCTTACAATCAAGGCGAAATCACCTCAGGATCACAAGCAGAAATTGATGAGATTTCTAATGAGTAAGGGGTACGAGATGGCAATAGTGAGTAAGGTGTTGAAAGCACTTAAAGATTGAAGTCTTTTGTGTATCTTAAATGTATGACTAAACGAGATAAAGAGATTTTCTTTCACTTTATTGTCCGAACCGGTATGTACATTTCTACTGTTGACGACCAGAACATTGTTTCCTTTGTACATGGGTATGAATGCGGATCTAGAAGTAAAGTTAGATTCACATCACAGATAGAAAATCACTTCTCTAATAGACTTCACGTCGCTTACGGTAGCACCGGATGGCCTGGTCAGATCACTGCCTATGCAAAGAAAAAAAACAAAGACTGGGTGACTATTTTTAAAGAGGAAGCTCTGGATATGTTGTTTAACACATGGCCTGACGATCTTATTGTTTTATACAGGTCTCGCTTCTTTTTCATGTTAAAGGGCTTTGATGACAAAACATTATTGACTAGGAAATACTGGATAAAGGACTGGAACCTTCTTTGTAGCCTCCGAAAGCCATGGTTCAGATCAATGTGGTCGGACAAAGAACTTAAGGCCATTAGAGCGATTAGTAAAGAGTTAAACTATCTCCTGGATAATAAACCCTCACAACTAGTCAGTGCCAAACTCGTCGGCAGGATAAACGACTTTAGTAAATTCGACACACTCCAGCGATATAGGCTATAGGCACTTATATTTCCTGACTTTTATAGTCTCCACATTTCGGCTAATTTTGACCCTTATGCTGACAGAACTCCGCCAGAAATATAAAGAACTGGAGCTACGCCTCCACCCTGACTGCAAGGCCCTGCTCGATACATGGCAAACGACCAAAGAAAAATATTCCGGCGAGACATTTGCCTTTGGCGTGCGTGACAAGACGATTCAACTACCATTCACCTATAAGAGTCTTTCAGGCACGAGTATCAGAAAGGTTTATCTACCTAAGTATCATGACTGGGGAGATATATTGCAATGGCAGCTACAGGAAAACGTACCAGGAGAGTTCCCTTATACAGCAGGGGTGTTTCCACTCAAAAGAGAAGGCGAAGACCCTACAAGGATGTTCGCCGGTGAGGGTGGCCCGGAGCGTACCAACAGGCGTTTCCACTATGTATCTCTGGGCCAGCCGGCTATCCGATTGTCTACAGCATTTGACTCAGTGACACTGTATGGAGAAGACCCGGCACACAGGCCCGATATCTATGGCAAAGTGGGCAATAGCGGCGTGAGCATCGCTACAGTAGATGACGCCAAGAAGCTGTACAGCGGCTTTGACCTCTGCGATCCGAAGACATCTGTGTCTATGACGATCAATGGACCCGCCCCGATGCTGCTGGCTTTCTTTATGAATGCGGCGATAGACCAGGAGTGCGAAAAATATATCAAGGAGAAAGGACTGGAGAAAGAGGTAGCTAAGAAACTGGATGACATATTCAAAGCTACCGGCAGGCCAGCCTATAACGGAGCGCTGCCGGAAGGCAATAATGGCTTGGGGCTCTCGCTACTGGGTGTCTCGGGAGATCAGGTGCTGCCTGCAGATGTATATGCGCAGCTCAAAGCCAAAGCGCTCGCTGCGGTGCGCGGTACGGTACAGGCCGACATACTAAAGGAGGACCAGGCACAGAATACCTGCATCTTCTCTACTGAGTTTGCACTGAAGATGATGGGTGATGTACAGCAGTATTTCATAGAGCAGAAAGTACGGAACTTCTACTCTGTCTCGATCTCCGGCTACCACATAGCAGAGGCTGGTGCCAATCCGATATCGCAGCTGGCATTTACACTGTCCAATGGCTTCACCTATGTAGAGTACTACCTGAGCAGGGGTATGCATATAGATGATTTTGCGCCGAACCTGTCGTTCTTCTTCAGCAATGGTATGGACCCTGAGTACTCTGTGATAGGGCGCGTGGCGCGCCGTATCTGGGCCAAGGCGATCAAGTACAAATACAAGGGTAATGACCGCTCGCAAAAGCTGAAATACCACATTCAGACATCGGGTCGCAGCCTGCATGCTCAGGAGATAGACTTCAATGACATCCGCACCACGCTGCAGGCACTATACGCTATTTATGATAACTGTAACTCACTGCATACTAATGCCTATGACGAGGCCATCACTACGCCCACGGAGGAGAGTGTACGTCGCGCTATGGCCATACAGCTCATCATAAACCGGGAGCTGGGTACTGCCAAGAATGAGAATCCTAACCAGGGTTCCTTCCTGATAGAGGAGCTGACCGACCTGGTAGAGGAGGCCGTACTGAATGAATTTAAGCGCATCACGGATCGTGGTGGCGTACTCGGCGCCATGGAGCGCATGTACCAGCGCAATAAGATACAGGAAGAATCTATGTACTATGAACATCAAAAGCATACCGGAGAATATCCCATAGTAGGTGTCAATACCTTCCTGAGCAAAAACGGCTCCCCTACCATCATACCCGGTGAGGTAATCCGCTCTACCACAGAGGAAAAGGAATACCAGATAGAGTCTCTTGCAGCATTCAAGGAGCGCCATAAGGACACCTCTGTTACTGCTCTGCGCCGCCTCCAGCAGGTAGCCATGGACAATGGCAATATCTTCGCAGAACTCATAGAAACCGTAAAGCATGCCTCTCTGGGCCAGATCACCCACGCGCTATATGAGGTAGGTGGACAGTACAGGCGTAGTATGTGACAACCTATCTTAATATCTACTTTCGTTTGATGCCGGCTATCATGGATTTGTAATTTTTTTGATGGGTTTATTATGATTTAGAGATAAACTCTTTAGATTGGTACGACCAAAAAATCCAAATCATGAATATCAGACTGACCCATATATGCTGCTGCATAGTCCTGTTATTTGCTTTTACTGAGGCTTTTGCGCAAAAGGACGTAGAAAAAGGTAAAGAGAAGCTGAAGGAAGCTTTCTCACAAAAAGACAATGCCAAGAAGAATGAACTGATACAAAAAGCTATTGAGACTTTTCAGAAAGGGGGACTCAAGCAGCAAGAGATCAATGTGATACTGGGCAATGCATTTCTGGAGCATGGTGAGCTGCAGCAGGCTGAGACTAAGTTTGGCAGCGCGGACAAGGCCAGTAAGGCCGAAGGTCTGGGCAAGGTGGGAGACGCATGGGTAGAGCAGGCTATGAGCGATGAAAAGCAAGAGACTAAGATGCTGGACAAAGCCATGAAAGACTACAATAAGGCCGGCAAAGCAAAAGAAGGAGCTACAGGCATAGGTGATAAGTTTTATGAGCGCGGTGAAAAATACTATGCCAAGGCTGTAGACTACTACTTTCGCGGGCAGGATACGCCCTCAGTGACCAAGGTAGCACGCGACTATGAGAAGCAGGGTACTACAGAAGGTGTCAATCAGGCATTTGAACTATATAAGCGCTCAGGCCTCTATAAAAAGGCGGGAGATCTGGCATGGGACAATAAGCAATATCTCAAAGCATATGATGCCTACTCTACAGGAGAGATCACTGAGGGCATGCGCAAATGTGCCGAGCAGTTTTATGCGCTGGGGCAAGAGAGCGAGGCTCAAAATATCTACCTGAAAATGGTAGAGTCTTATACCAAAACTGCTAATACCGAGGCCATCGAGAAGCTAGCGCAGGAAAACGTTTCTGTAATGAATTATGGATTTGCATCACGTATCTATGATAAGGCGGGCAATCTGAATGCTGCCAAAAAATATCATGGCCTATACTGCCTGATGAATCTGGAACTGGACAGCGCCAAAGAACTGCTGCAAGGGACCGACCAGGCAGGTCTGATCAAGGCTATAGATGCCAATACCAGGAATCTGAATGCACTGAAAGATGTCAAAATGCAATTTGACGACTGGGTGAAGCAGCAACCTCCGGTATCTATAGAGATAGACCCCGAGACCAATAAATACAAGGTAGCAACTAAGGACGAGCAAATGCTGGTAGACTACTATAAGGTACTGAAGGATCAGATATCTGACCAATGTGGTGTGATATCAAAGAATACTATGGCTATCAGCAATCCGGAGATCAAAAAGATGGTCATGAGGCGTTTTCTCGACTATCCGGCTGTAGGCAAAATACTGGATAAACAAACATTTGCCGTGAAGCTGACCAAATCTACTACTCAGGTCAAGGACGTATACCTCAAGAAAATCTAAGCACCTACCCCTAAAGAGAATCAAAGAGGACCGCTATCTACCGGTCCTCTTTGATTTTAGAAAGTACCGAAGCGCAGGAAAACCCCACCGTAGACAGAGCTGACATTATAGCTTTTCACATTCAGATAGTTTCGTCCCATCACTGCATGGCCACCTATCACTATACCGGGACGAAATACTTTGGTCGCATTCCATATCATACTGATAGATGGGCTGATACAGGCGTAGTGGCCGGTGAAAGTCTCGCTCTTATTTTCTGTGGGGTCCACCCAGCCCGCACGTGGATCGGAGAAATGAATATAAGCCCAGCCGAGCCCTAGCTGAGGCTCAAAGGCGAGTTTTTTGCCCGACCGGAATATATAGCCACCGGTGAGACCGGCTGACATCACCTGGGGCGTGATATTATTGGGTGTCACGCCTATGGCGCTGTTGCTATTGACGTACTGATTTACAGTTACGTTATTAGATGTCAGTATGCTGAAGGCAGCCCCGATAGATATCCTGTGATTGATGACCCAAGCCACCTGAAAGCCGGTGACTGCCCCCACCTCGCGAAACATATATGCCGCCTCTCCCTCAAACTGGACGTGAAAAGAACTATGGAAGCGGGAAGCATGAAAAAATCCATTGCGGGTCGAGTCGGGCCGGGAGTCTACGCGGTGCTGTATGGCCCTGGAGCTAGAGTCAGCCACGGTACTCTGCGCTCTGAGCTGTGCTGTCGGGATAGATAATATGACCACAAGGGCAGCCAATAGTTTCCGTATTTGCTTATGCCTTACTATAAAAACCATAATACACTGATATACAGAAGGATTTGAATTTTGCGATATAGTGGGGACTGTCCAGTCAATACTTCTAAAGTACATTTTTTTCAACCAATCTTAACAATCGGCGGGTCTGCGGTTCTTATAATTCCGTACGTTTGCCCCCCGATGTACGCCGTCATAGATGTAGAGACCACAGGTGGCAGCCCCTCTGTAGACAGGATCATAGAGATCGCTGTGATCGTGTTTGACGGCGAAAATATCCTGGAGCAGTACTCCTCTCTGGTCAATCCGCACCGCAATATAGATAAATATGTGACCCAGCTGACCGGTATCACTGATAAAATGGTACGACATGCACCATCTTTTGAAGAGATACAGGAGAAGATACTGGAGATCACGCGTGAGAAGATCTTTGTAGCGCACAATGTCAAATTTGACTACGGCATGGTACGCAGCGAGTACAAAAGGCTCGGTATAGACTTTGTGCGCAAACAAGTAGATACGGTCAATCTAGCCCGCAAGGTATTGCCGGGATTTACCTCCTACAGTCTAGGCTCTCTCTGTGAGTCCCTGGGTATCACTATAGAGAACCGGCACCGGGCGCTGGGAGATGTAGAGGCTACTGTCAAACTGCTCAGGCTCATTCTCAAGCAAAGCAATGCCAAAAAGTATCTGGAGATAGAGATGAACCACGGCATAGACCCTTCTATCCTGCCGCCCAATATCACTCTCGGCGAAATAGAGAAACTACCGGAAGAGCCGGGATATTTCTACCTAAAGGATGCCACAGACAAGATACTTTTCATAGAAGCCTCAAAGAATGTTCGCCGGGAGGTGATCAAGTTTTTTAATAAAGCAGAAGGGATGCCGGAGCGCCAGAGGGCGCAGGAGGCTATCACCCAGATAGACTATCATCCTACCGGCAATGAGCTGATGGCGCGTCTCGGCGCCTATCATGAAGTCAAAAAGCTACTGCCTGAATTCAATAAGCGGCCAAAGGAATACAAACTGACCTCGGCCATCTTTATCACTACAGATCAGGAAGGGTTTAAGCATCTGCGTGTAGAAAAGATAGAGTTTGAGGGCGGAGAAATGACGCTCAAATTTCAAAGCAGAGGTACAGCGCAAAAGGTGCTGCACAAGATCATAGTAGAGGGGCACCTGCAGGTACAGTTCTCACTGCTGAAAAAGATAACTGAACCTGAGCAGCGCGAGAACTTCAAGAAATCCTACAACGAGAAAATAGACAAGGCCGTCAGGAAATACCTATACAAGAACTCCAATTTCTTTATAGTAGGTGATGGCCGCCGCCCCGATGAGAACTCAGTGATCTGCGTAGAAAATAGCGTCTATCTCGGCATGGGCTACATCTGCCCGGAGCTGACACCTGTCAATACAGAGACCCTCAGGGCGAGCATCCAGCCCTACGAAGATGATCTGGAGATACAAAAGATCATCCGCCAGGAGCTACGGAAAGGAAAGGGCCTTAAGATCATTAATTTCTAGGCTAGCCGGCTAATCCCCACCCTCGTCCAGTGTGAAGCGAGTCCATACACTCCTGGCCCTCCGGCCGTTTTTGATATCCAGACGTATATACATAGTAGTTCCTTTGCTCACCTTGTGCACCTCGCGGATCATCTCATCGGTGGGTACGTCTCCTTTTACATAAAAATTTTTGGACAGATGTCTATTGACCAGGGAGATCGTGATGCCCGTGATCACATTGTCCTTATTGAATCTTCCATTTTCTTCATATCCGAAGGAACATTTTTCCGGAAAGTCCTTTTTGCTATAGATCATACCCCGCTCCAGTGCCAGGTGGCCCACGGTAATATTGTTATTCTTATTGGGGTTTAAAACCGGGAATACCCTGACATGTGGCAGTAGGATAAACCTGTGATATAGCAGTATGCGGTTATTGTTTGAGAAGCCTATGATACGCAGTGTGGCGGTATCTACACCTTCCGTCCGGGCCGACCGCGGCCTGATAGATAAAAAAGAATCTACCCTCGTAGCCAGGCCCTTGTCAAAGAACAGCTCAGAGAAAGTATACTTGGATGCAAACCGTAATCGGAAAAGGTACTCCTTCTCACAGTCCAAAGTATCCACCAAAGGAATGACCTGCACCTCATCCCGCTCACGTAGAGGGATGTATATCTCGCTATTGATTTTTGTCGTCCCTTTGACGGAAGATGTCGTGCCCCTGGTCTGAGCATATAGAGCCGGCGATGCTGATACGAGGAGCAGAAGTATGGCAGATCTCAGCCGGTGCATGTATCGTATTTATTCTACTGTCTCAGTCCATTCGTTGTAGAGCTCGCTGAGGTAGATGTTTTCTTCTTTGGTGATAGGTCGTGTAGCTTTGGTCAGCTTGATAGCAAAGTCTATGAGGTGCAGGCGCTCCTTCTCCGTAGAGTCTTCATAGAAGTCATCCATACATTTCTGAAAGTGGCTCATATAGTCATCCTCATTCAGATTGCTTATATATTCCAGTTCTTTGTCCAGACTCACGGGTATGGGAAAGTTTTCAGCCACATATTCTGCTATGATCCTATCCTCGGCCACGCTAAACTTGTGGTCTACTGCAGAGAGCAGCATCAGGATATGGTATCCTGCTATAGGTTTGTTTTTCCTTCCGTTTGGCATGACGTTGATTTTGAGAGTAAATTAAGCAATATTTCCGTCTACGGATATTGATCCAGAGATTTTTTTAACTCTGCTTTAACCTTTTCTACGAGGGAGGCCGGACGCAGCACGCGCACATTGGCACCATAGCTGAGCAGCTGGCTCACCAGTTCATGATTGATCATGACGCGGAGGCTGATATGGGTCTCCGTTTTAGTTTCTTTCACTACCTGCTGTGAGTGGTGCAGCGGCTGCGACTGTATATACCTGGCCTGTACGGGAGTGAAGGCCAGCACCACGGTCTCTGCCTGCCCCGCGCCCTCAGATATACCATATACATTCTGAAAGTACCTCTCACTGTCAAAGGCCTTGCCGTCAAAGGTCTTGTCTGTGACCTGCAGGTCTGTGAAGCGGTCAAAGGCATAAGTCTTGACCTTTTCAGTTTTGCCTTCATGCACATTGCCCAGCAGGTAGAAGCGGCCCCGGGATTCACGGAGGACATAGGGGTCTATCAGGTGCTCCTTGACGGCTTCTCCGTCAAATTTGCGGTAGTATAGTTTTACCCTTCTACGCTCACGTATAGCCCGCACCAGCGGCTCAAAGTACTCTATACCCTTGTAGCTATTGGGACGGTCAAACTGGATGATCTTATCCTCGCCGCGTGACTGCTTATTGAAGCGTACTGTCTCCGCTATTTTCTGTATGGCTTCTTCAAATTCCTTTATGGCCGGCAACTCTTTGAACTGGTCCAGCAGGCTGATAGCAAACTCGAGTCCGTGCAGGTCGTCTGCCGTGACCGGAAGGTTGTTGATAGAGTAGCTCGTGTCCGAATAATAATAGCTGTGCGCACCCCGGTCAAAAATGATGGGTGCTTCAAAGCGCAGGATCTGGCTATACCTCATATCCTGTATATCGAGCTGAATGGTACGGCGCGATACGGGCTTGCCGATCCCTTCGCTCACATATCGGATAAGGTGATCCAGTGTGGGATTTGGCTTTTTGCGCAGGCGCTCATCGAGCAGGCGGTAGCGGGCAAAAGCATCTTTATTCAGTGACATAACTATGAGTGGTGGTGTCAGGTCTGGCCCTCCTATCCGTCTATCTAAAGAGCATATCTATACACCATGGTATAATATAACACGAAAAATCAGGCTTTCAAAAAAAGTTTCAGCTAGCTGTGCATATATAATGAGCACGTTTCCTACCCTCTGGCATCCCCATTGACGTACATACAGTAGCTGAGCCACAGAAAACTAAAAAATATTTTTTACTACGCAAATAGATTGCGCAGTGTGCTTGTTATTTCGTGTTATCATTCAAAACTAATCGAGATGAAAGCCATAGAACAAAAACAACCATCCATCGTTCGCAATAAGATCCATTTCTCTGAGATAGAGTTCTTTACGTCTGAAGAGGTGACTCTGATAGGCGAGATCGAGGTCAATGGCAAAATGGAATTTGCGCAGTATATCACCAATAAGAAAAACCTGTATCAACTGCTGAAGCACTCCGGCAAGGTGGGCCAGGAGATCATCTACCTGATCATGGATGCCTTCAAGCGTCCTCACGCAGTACCGGTGAACCTGAACCTGAAGCACATCTTTGGCAAGCCTGTGTGCCTGCAGCACTGTATGCTGAAGCTGGACCGCTCTTTCTACGAGAATGAGCTGGGTGAATGGAAGGTAGACTACAACACCAACCTTTTCTTTATCGATGCGGTGAAGCCTGTGGAGGCTCAACCTGTAGCGGCAGGTCTTTTCTAAGACTAAAGATAAACTTGTATTGACACCCCGGTTTCTTCCCGAGAGAGGCCGGGGATTTTCACCTCATCCCTCTGCCTTCGGCATCTCCCTTCTCCAAAGGAGAAGGGAGAACCTGGTGTGCGTAAGGACGTCGCTTGATTTTACTCACCGGATTAAGGGTGATGGAGGAGAAACCGGAGAGGTACTTTCGGCCTTTTAAAATATAAACTTGTATGGACACCTTTCGTCCTCATCCCTCTGCCTTTGGCATCTCCCTTCTCCGAGGGAGAGGGGAGAACCTGGTGTGTTTAAGGAGGTCGCCTGATTTAGCTAACCGATTAAGGGTGATGGAGAAGAACCCGGTGAGGTACTTCCAGCCTTTTAAAATATAAACTTGTATGGACACATTTCGTCCTCATCCCTCTGCCTTTGGCATCTGTCTTCTCCGAGGGAGAAGGGAGAACCTGGTGTGTTTAGGCGCGTCCTTTATCAGCTTACAGGATTTAATGTAATAGAAAATATTTTGTATTGATTCATGTCGCGCTCGTAGTAGAATTTATCGAGGGCGTCATACATATTCTTGGCGCGGAAGTAGGAGGTGTGGAGCTTATTGTCTCCTATCTTGATCCACTGGATGGTCATGCTGCCTTCTTTAGCGTAGTGCTCATTGATATACTCCAGCATCTTGCGCAGGGCGTCTACCTTGTCCGTACCGTGTACGGTGTGAAATAGGAATGACTGCTCATGCTTGGGATTGATAGTGACGAGGTCAAAGCGGACCACATCATTCTTTTGCTTGAAATTGAATATCGCATTCTCCTGGCTGATGCCCAGACGGCTGATAATGTCCTTCTGCAGCTTTGCGATCTCTATATTCTGGTCGTTGAGCGCCATACTACTTTTCATGTGAAAATAAGAAATAAAAAACCGCAGCTCACAAAAACCGGTCTATCGGCCCCGTCAGCTGCGGATCGAAAATATTATCAAATCAAATTAGATCAGCTTGTCAGCTATGCCGTCTACGATACCGTATGTTACCGCTTCTTTGGCTCCCATCCAGTAGTCGCGATCAAAGTCTGCCAGGATCTGGTCTACAGATTTGCCTGTATTCTCGGCGAGTATCTCTGCGCTCATCAGGCGCGTCTTGTCTATCTCGCGCGCTGTGATCTCTATATCCGTAGCCTGGCCATACATACCGCCTATAGATGGCTGGTGTATCATCACACGGCCATGCGGCCAGATCAGCCTTTTACCCTTCACCCCGCCGCTGAGCAGGATAGAGCCCATGGAGGCTGCGAGGCCCATGCAGATAGTATGTACGGGAGAGGAGATCATCTTCATCGTATCATACACCACCATGCCCGATGTCACGACACCACCCGGAGAGTTGATATAAAAGAAAATGTCCTTGCCCGGATCGTTTGCCTCCAGGAAAAGGAGACGGTTTACGACGCGCTCTGATGATTCATCCGTGACCGGGCCCCACAGGAATACCCTGCGCTGCTCCAGAAATTTATTGTCAAACTTGGCACCTCCGGCAAATTTCTCGATCAGCTCGTCGGGCTTGCCTGGCACCTGTGGTTCTTCCATTCTTATGTTCATGATTAACTATTTGATGTATAGACGTTCAAAAATAGAATAAATTTTATCACAGCCAATCGCTGATTTGGCCAGTATGTCAGGGGCCTTTGCGCACTGTTTTGTTGAAAAATATAAGGATGGGCTTGAGGGCTTTTGACGATTTTTGTGACGCTATATATGCTGCTGTCACTGTTTGATAATCTGTTTGAAGAGAAGAAGCCGAAACCGGAAGCGCCAAAGAAGCTGGAAAACTTTGAGCTGGAGGTGAATGGCCGTATCGTGCCGGTGCGTATACAGGAGGAGCGGCGGTTTAATAACCGCATCATGGTGAACGCCAATGGTGTGCTGATCCGACTGGCTGCCAACCAGCCTATCGAGGAAAAGAAGAAGCACATTGACAACTTCCTGAAGTGGGCGAAGACCAAGCTGGACAAGAACCCGCAGCTACTGGACTACCTGCCGCAGCGCAAGTACACCAATGGTGAGATACTGGAGATAGGCAAGCACTCCTTCCGCATCAACATTTTCTATCACGATAACCCGAAGAGCTCTGCCAAGCTCTTTAATGACCAGATAGTGATCAACCTGACACGTGGGCTGACCAAAGAGGCGGAGGACAGCACCAATAGCTACCTGGTGGCGCGCTGTCTCTCGCGCTTCTACACCCCTATAGTATCGGAGCGGCTGCACGAGCTAAACCGCAAATACTTTGGCAAGACGATCAACTCTGTGCGGATGAAGTACAATACCTCTAACTGGGGTAGCTGCTCTACCCAGGGCAATATCAATATATCCGTGCGCCTGATGTTTGCGCCGGATGAGGTGATAGACTATGTGCTGATACATGAGCTGGCGCATCTGGTGCATGCGGATCACTCACCACGCTTCTGGACGCTGGTGGAGAAGATAGATCCGGACTACTACTCTAAGGAGAAGCATCTGACGGCGAATAATTTTAAGTATTATCTGTAGGTCAAATCCACCTTTGTCTCTCCTGTAGAAGGGGGAGTGTCAACATTTTGCGAATTTTGGGCAAAGCTGTCAGATGATGTCTTTGATGCAGGGATAAACGAACTAAATCAGGAGTTTGGTGCGAAGAGGTCTTCGGCGAACTGGATGTAGGTACAGTGTAGTGGTGGCTTGGCGGTGTAGAGGTGTGGGTGCTTTGCTGCATCGGCGCGGAGGGCGGCGATGACCTCATTGTCGGTCTCGCGAGGGCTAAAGTCTTTGTAAGCTGGATCATTTACATATTCCTGCTCGTAAAGTTCCTCGGCTGTGAGCGGTTTAGGAGCCTTTTCCTTTTTTGTTTTTGAACCGGAGAGGGGTTTTTCAATTTGCATCTCCGGAAACTCATGGCTGAGGTGGGATGGCAGCTCTGGCTCTCCTTTAGCGCCGTAGCCGTAGTTGTTTTTCAGAATGAAATGGCAGGTGGAGGCGTTGAGGCGCTTGAAGAGGCCACCGTGCTCCAGTTTCTCTATAAAGAGGGACTCGATGAAGTAGATGTGGTCCATGATGTCTTCATCGGCTTCAAATTTCTTTTTCCAGTAGCTCCAGATCTGCTTGTAGCAGCGGACTTTATTAAGCGCCTGGGTGAGGGTGTAGCAGAGGTCGTACTCGTGGAGCGCGACGGCTTCGATCTTGCAGAGCATTTGAATGGTTTTTTCGCGGGTCCATTTGGAGGCGTTTTGATTGCCGAGTTGTGTGGTGGACATAGGTATTTATTTAGAGTAAAAGAATCAAGCCTCTAAATCCCCAAAGGGGACTTTAATACAGAATACAGTTTTGAACCACGTAAAGGCATAGAAAGATTGTGCCTGATGCGGCTATTTACTTAAGTGAAAGATTGCTTCGAGAAATGTTGCTATCTATTTTTTAAGATGAAATACGTTTTTGAACCATGCAGGACACATAGAAATGCAGGGAGATATAGGTTCCTTGTGATGATGCAAATATGCTAAAAAAGAGCGAATTTTTGCAGGGGATTTATTCACAAAGGTGGCGCATGATGGTTTGCGTAGGGCGATGCCCTACGCTAGGGCGTATCGCCCCTTCGGGGCTTAAATACAAAAGTAAGTACTGTAAAGTTTACGTGTTATAAATAATTTGTTTTTGAACCGGAGAGGGTGTTTTGGATGGTTGATTTGCGAGGGTCTTACCCATTAGATGTATTCATCCTATTGATCACATGAATCAAACAAATCATAGTCAGGGTTGGGTGGCGATGATGACGTCTTTATCTTCGAGGAAGTCTGGCTCATAGCGGAAGCGCATGAGGAGGCGGGCTACGGTCACGACGTCGCGCTGGCAGTATTCTACTATGCGCTTAAGGCCTTGCTGCTCGTAGTAGACCATGCAGACGTCCTTGCCCTCTATGTCCTCCTTGGGACTGGGTATGCCGAGGACGTGGGTCAACAGTTTGAGTGAAGTATAATTTTTATTGTCGCCAAACTTCCAGAGCTGGAGCGTGTCTACCATCTCTGTCTCCCAGGGTTTCTTGCCGGAGATATCAAAGAGGGCAGGCAGGCGCAGGTTATTGATGACCATGCGGCGGCAGAGGAAGGGGATGTCAAACTCGCGGATATTGTGGCCGGAAAATTTGAAGCGGTCAGGATTGGGGAAGTGGCGGTTGAACAGCGTGACCACATCACTGAGCAGCTGGTGCTCGTCATCGCCGTAGATGGAGCGGAGGCGAAAGGTATCTGCATTGGCCTCGCGGTCGTACCAAAAGAAGCCGATGGACATACAGATCACCCGGGCAAACTCTGAGTAGACGCCTGCGCGTTTCAGATAGCCCTCTTCGGCGGTCTCATCGGGTATTTTGAGCGTGGCGTGCTTGATGGCCCATAGGTCCTTCTCCGCCTCGGGTAGTTCGTGCCAGGAGCCGACGCGCGGTACGGTCTCGATATCGAGGAAAAGGAGGTTGCGCAGGTAGCCGTTTTGCAGCAGCACGACAGATGATTTTAAAATGAAAGTATAAAAAGTCTGGAATTAAAGGCGGGGAGTGATAGCGGTTTTGTGGTACTGCATTGCTTTGTGGTACTGTGTCAAATCCCCCTTTGTCCCCGGACACCTGTATACTATGTCTCCGGTTCATACACCCCTGTAAAAGGGGGAATGTCAACAATGACTGCGTGTGGGCTCAAGTGCCATACGATATGTTTGAACTTTACCGTAGGTTCATTCCTCGCATTGTCTCTTGTCTGACGTCTATCGCCGCCTGTCGGTAGGCAGGTCTCAAGTCTATTTCTTATATTCACGCTCCCAAATTTTTCATATATGAGTGAGCATCTGAATGATCAGGAGATAGCCCGTCGCGAGAAGCTGAAGGGCCTGATAGAAGCGGGGATAGACCCCTACCCTGCCCCTATGTGGGAGGTAAACGCGACTGCCAAAGAGATACTGGATGCTGTAGAGAAACACAAAGCTGCGCACCCCGGCGAGGAGGTGCATGAGGTGGAAGGCTACAAGGATATCAGCATAGCCGGCCGTATCATGAGCATCAATGCCAAGGGCAAGGTGACCTTCATCAAGATACTGGACAATACGACCCGTATACAGCTCTTCATCTCGATAGATAATATCTGCCCGGGTGAGGACAAGTCTCTCTATAATAATGTGATCAAAGGACTGCTGGATCTCGGTGACTTTATAGGTGTGAAGGGTGAGGCCTTTGTGACCAAGACGGGTGAGACGTCTATCCGTGTGAAGGAATTTAAAGTGCTGGGCAAGGCGCTGCGCCCTATGCCGGTGGTGAAGGAGAAAGATGGCGAGGTGTTTGACGCCTTTACCGATCCGGAGCTGCGCTGGAGGCAGCGCTATGTGGACCTGGTGGTCAATCCTGATGTAAAGGAGACATTCCTGAAGCGTACGCAGATGGTAAAGACGATCCGCGACTTCCTGAATGAGCATGGTGGTGTGGAGGTAGATACGCCGGTGCTGCAGGGGATACCGGGTGGCGCGGCGGCGCGCCCATTCATCACCCATCACAATGCGCTGGATACACAGCTCTACCTGCGTATAGCCAATGAGCTATACCTGAAGCGCCTGATAGTAGGTGGTTTTGACTTTGTGTATGAGTTCAGCCGCAACTTCCGCAATGAGGGTATGAGCCGCAAGCACAATCCGGAGTTTACGATCCTGGAGTTCTACGTGGCATATAAGGACTATATCTGGATGATGGACTTTACCGAGCGGATGCTGGAGAAAGTAGCAACGGCTATGCACGGTACTACAGAGCTGACGGTAGGTGAGAATAAGATCAACTTTAAGGCACCATTCAAGCGCATCACGATCTATGATGCCATCAAGGAATATACGGGCCATGATGTGAGCACTATGACCGAGGAGCAGATCTACGATGTGTGCAAGTCACTGCGCCTGGAGGTGGACAAGACGATGGGCAAGGGCAAGCTGATAGACGAACTCTTCAGCGCGAAGTGTGAGAAGAACTTCATACAGCCGACCTTTATCACTGACTACCCGGTAGAGATGAGCCCGCTGACCAAGAAGCACCGCAGCAAGCCGGGCCTCGTAGAGCGCTTTGAGCTGATGGTGAACGGACAGGAAATAGGCAATGCCTACAGCGAGCTGAACGACCCGCTGGACCAGCGTGCGCGCTTTGAGGAGCAGGTGCGGCTGATGGAGCGCGGCGATGATGAGGCGATGTTCATAGACTATGACTTCCTCCGCGCGCTGGAGTATGGTATGCCGCCTACAGCGGGTATCGGTATCGGTATAGACCGTCTGTGCATGCTGATGACCAACCAGCCTACGATACAGGAGGTGCTGTTCTTTCCTCAGATGAGGCCGGAGAATCTGACGTCGTAATCAATGCTTTGCATACGGATAACGCGAATGATAAGGGTTCTTTAGTATACCTATGTCTGGTTCGTGAGGATACGACCTACTGATAGAGAGTTCAAGCGTGGACGCTTGAACTAGCCAGAAAACGAGAATCACGTCGATAGACTTTTCTATATTTAAGTCTAAATAGGATATTATGAAAACTCCTACCTGGGCCTATATTGTTGGGATCTTAATGATGCTGCTAGGCGGCTGCAATACATTGAAGAATATTCAACTAGTGCTGACTCCAACTATCATGGAGAATCAAAAAGCAATGATGAAAAGCTTTACATCTACAGCATCTGCAAAAGCGGATACTGTAAGGGAAAGCCACGGTGATTCCAGTGTCATCGTCATACAAAAAACTCAATCTCCCTTTGCCAATAAAGAGATGAGCCAGACTATGGAAAAGATCTTTTTTATGTCTGACTTCCAAAAGAAATGGGTGGTAAGGCTTGGGTGCATTGGCTTTATTCCAGCACTGATATACATATTGGCTGGTTTGTTTTTTGTAATGCGAAAATGGTTTGCAGTCAAGGTAGCTTATCTGGCTTTAGTGTTAGCTACCTGCTTCAGTATTGCCAGAACGCTGATATTATCCCATGATGCCTCGACCGGGTTTCTGGCCATGAGCGCAGGATTTGGTACGCTATTCGGTATCATGATCGATGTAATTTTATTGATCGTAATAATTGCATCTGACAAGTCCGCCTATAGAAAGGCAGAAGTATCTACATACTGAATCCATATCATAACAAATGAAAAGCCCGAAGTTTTCACTCCGGGCTTTTATATTTCTGTATACTAATGCTTACTGTGCAGTGAAAGTGCTCAGCTCATCGCGGCTGGCGTCGAACTCAAACACATCATTTATCTTGAAGTAGTTGTTCTTGTCATAGCAGTACTTGTAGGCAAACTTGGCGAAATCCAGCTTTGATGCCTCAAAGGTGAAGAGCCGGCAGATTGATCTGATCTGATCCGCATACATACAGTTGTTAGAAATGATAGACTTGGCTGATTTCAGTTTAGTCTCTTCAAAAGTAGCTTTCTCTATGGAAGCCTTGGCAGAAGCATAGTCTGCTGATGTCATAGCATAAGCACATGGACCGGCTGCCGCAGGTGGCGGAGGCGGAGGAGTAGAGCCGGTAGTGGTAGTAGTGGTGTATGTGGTAGTAGTGGTAGTCTGCTGGGTACTGAGGTTAGGATCATTGATATGCACATTCATATTGACGCCCATGCCGCCCATATTGACACCTACATTAGCGGCATTGGTGCCGGTGGTAGTGGTGGTGGTTTCTGTCACAGTAGTCTGTACTACCGGTATGGTAGTGCCATAGTTATATACTACTACATCGGGAGGTATGACTGGTGTAGCGGTGACCACTACCGGAGTAGCAGAGAAATAGCGGAGTACCTGCTTACCATTCTTGTCCGTTTTAATTTTGTATGTCACATCCATAGACTGGGTCTGATTGCCGGGATCTGTGACAGGCAGGTAGTTTTTGCTGACCTCTCCGAGCGCCTTGTCATCGAAAAGAATCTTGCAGTTATAATACGGTTGCGTTAGATTCTGCAGGCGTATATTGGTCTCCGGCTTGTCATTCATCCGGGTGCCATTCAGAATGAGATAGAACTTGTGTCCGTCTTCGGAGAAAATAGTGAGTGTAGAGTTGATCAGCTGCGCCATAGATGCAGTATAGATCAGCACACAGCTCATGAGGAGTGTAAGCTTCTTCATTTTGTGGGTATTTTAAGTAATTGAATTGGTTATATCCCGAGGGAGATAACAATCGTACCAAATATAAAAAGTAATGGCAGCTTTTACTTTTTTTGGCTTACACCCTATTTCTTACCTATATAAGATTTGATAGCATGGACATAATCTTCAAAAGCTTTGATCCCGGCTTTTGTGATCCGGCAGGTGGTCTGGGGGTAGTTGCCCTTGAAGGATTTCTCTATCGTAATGTACCCCCCCTCGGCCAGCTTATTGAGCTGTACGCTCAGATTGCCGGCGGTGGCGCCGGTCTTTTCCCTGAGAAATGTAAAGTCAGCCTCCTGCACACTGATCAGCAGTGACATCACAGCGAGCCGCAGCTCAGAGTGCAGGAGGGGATCGAGGGGTTTAAACATCCGACTGAGATTTGTATAGCCGGCGCAAGATAATACCGGGTATGATATATCCAAGAAGCACACCGAGCGCCTCCAGCAGGAGCTGGTCTACCGGCTGCACCCAGAGGCAGGCTATGGTCAGCGCAAAAAAGACAATACCACCTGCTATCATGGGCCGGAAACGCAGCATAAGGCCGGAGGCGAAAGTGACGAGGCCAGTGATAGTAAGTATATAAGGGATAGGCGAAATCTGGGCTGTGCCACTCATAAAAAGCACCAGGAATAAGGCTGCGCCATAGGACCACCAGAGGTATTTGATATTGGTGTCTACTACAGTGCGTACACCGCTATTTTTCCTGAACTTTCGCTCATATAAAATCCCCAGCGGAACGCCGACGACAGGCATAAAGAGCCACGGAAGTCCTGCTATACTGGTGTACCCGGCCAGAAATAGAAAATAGTTTAGCAGGCAGCAGATGATCACGATCACTCCCCAGAGTATAAGGTGAAATCCGTCATCCGCTACCTTATTGCGGGCAGTATTGATCATAGATTGTATGAGCTCCAGGCTCTCCTCGTGGGTCATTGGTTTTTCTTGTGTCATGATAGTTGGTTTTAGTTTGAATAGTAACGCAAACATAAACTAGTTTACATTATAAACCAAATTTGAATTAAAAAATCCTTAGGCATATCCTAAAGATCTTTTAATATCCTATGCGGATCAAGCCAATACGCTGCGGGATATCACGATACGCTGCACCTCTGAGGTGCCCTCATATATCTGTGTGATCTTGGCATCGCGCATGAGGCGCTCTACATGGTATTCCTTCACATAGCCGTAGCCGCCGTGTATCTGTACTGCCTCTACGGTGGTTTTCATAGCCACCTCTGATGCAAATACCTTGGCCATAGAGCTGGCGATGTCATAGTTCTCACCTGCATCCTTCAATGCTGCGGCTTTATATACCAGCAGCCTGGCTGCCTCTATTTCTGTAGCCATATCGGCCAGTTTGAAAGCAACTGCCTGGTGGTTGATGATCTCCTTGCCGAAGGCAGAACGCTGCTTGGCGTAAGCCGCGGCCAGCTCGTAAGCACCGGCAGCGATACCCAGTGCCTGCGCGGCGATACCGATACGGCCACCCGCCAGCGTCTTCATGGCAAACTTGAAACCGAAGCCATCCTCACCAATGCGGTTTTCCTTAGGGACTTTCACATCATTGAAGAGGAGCGTATGTGTATCTGAGGAACGGATACCGAGCTTGTCTTCCTTCTTGCCTACTACAAATCCGGGCATACCTTTCTCTACGATCAGAACATTGATGCCGCGGGAACCCTTAGATGGATCTGTGTGTGCGATCACGAGGTAGACTGATGCACAGCCGCCGTTTGTGATCCAGTTTTTGGTGCCATTCAGGATGTAGTGGTCGCCCATGTCTACTGCGGTGGTGCGCTGGTGGGTAGCATCGCTACCGGCCTCTGGCTCAGACAGGCAGAAAGCTCCTATCTTTTCACCCTTGGCCAGCGGCTCGAGGTATTTCTTTTTTTGCTCCTCTGTGCCAAACTTTTCCAGGCCCCAGCATACGAGGGAGTTATTGACCGACATGAGTACAGAGGATGAGTTATCTATTTTAGATATTTCCTCCAGGGCTATCACATAGCTGAGGGTATCGAGGCCTGCGCCACCGTACTTAGGGTCTACCATCATACCGAGGAAGCCCAGCTCTGCCATACCCCTCACCTGCTCTGCCGGCCAGGTCTGCTCAGAGTCACGCTCTATCACACCCGGTTTACATACATTCTGTGCAAAGTCGCTGGCGGCCTTGCGTATCATCTTATGCTCTTCTGACAGAGAGAAATCCATATCGTAAAAAATTTAGTGTGGCGAATATAGCAAAAATAGACTGCGCGGGAGTCGTCCGGGCGGCCTACTTCACCTCATTGCTTGAAGTCTCATGGACCTGCTGCCACCAGCGTGACCACCTATCTGCCTTCAGGTTCCTTCCTCCCCAGAAGGAGAGAAAAGAACCTGAAGTCTGCAAATCAGTTTTATATGCCCGTGTATGGTAAGAGAAGGAAACAGTCCTCTACGAGGCGGCCTACTTCTGTATAGTGATGCGGCTCACTTTATTGAGGCCGTTCTCGTCAGTGACGCGGATCATATAGACACCGGTGGTGAGGGCATCTGTGGTGATCGTATTGACACCGGTATTAAGCGTGCTGGTAGATACCAGGCGGCCCATAGCATCATAGATAGATGCGGATGCAAACTCACCTGCGCGGTACAACTCTATAGTGAAGCGGTCGTGCGCAGGGCTAGGGTAGACTGACACGATGGCTGCATTGTCAACATCAGCTATGCCGGTAGAGCAATCTATCCTTCTATATCTATCAAAGAAGAATTTGGCATTTAGAATAGAATATTGTGCGCAGGGTACGTGATCCAGGTCAGGATTGACATCCATAGTGTCGCAGTCTGCGCAGCCGTTTTGCCTCATTTTATTGATCGCTACGCAGGAATTCTGATAGGGTACATAGGTATCACCTTTGCAGAAAAATATCCTGGTAGGTGCTCGTGGTGCCCAGTCGTAGTCATCGTTATCCCGCAGGGCTACGCGCATGGCGGAGTTTGGATTATTGACAAAGGTGTCCAGCTCGGCACGGGTGAATACACGCTTAGGGATATTGGGCATGGCATTATTCAGGTCATTGGTACCATGTGTGCCATCCAGCAGTAGTGGCAAGATAGAATCATACGGATGTACAAAGGCCTGAGAGAAAGAATCGCAGAGGTGGTAGATAGGATTCCAGGATACGACGAGGAAAGCCAGATAGGCCGGCTGAGAGTAGGGCGTATCGGTCAGCATCCTATTGATCATGACACCTGACATATCATAGGCCCCTGACATAGGCACGGCGGCGGTGACGGTCATCTCGCCCTGCAGCTGCTGCTCTATAGCCCTGTGTGTGGCCATGCAGGCGTGGCCGCCCTCAGAGTAGCCCATGAGGAAGAGCTGGCCGTTTTGGCGGATGCCTGCGGAGTCGCAAAACTCGCGTGCAGATCGCAGCATATCTATAGAGGCGCTGGCTTCTGTCTGCGCGTGCTGATAAGGATGTATGCCGGGACCATCTCCCAGTCCCAGGTAGTCGGGCTCGACTACTATGTACCCGACTGATGCCATTACCATCCCGATCATCGGCTCCTGGCCATTGAGATAGGATGGTGCATCATGCTTGGCTGTGACCGTGCCATGCTCATAGGCTGCGAGAGGAAAGCGGCAAGTAGTATTGTGAGGCACAGCCAGCATACCGGAGGCAGTGATAGCCGTACTATCATAGTTGACTGTATTGTATATGATCCTGTATACATCGATATCATAGGCAGTGCCCAGCACTGCAGGTATACCATTGGCACTGAGTATAGAGTCCAGTTGCACTTTAGTATATGAACGAAGGAAGATCCGATTGACGATTCTCTGAGAATAGACGGAGGAAAAAGCGATCAGGAGAAAAACCGAAAGTATGATCTTTTTCATGGCAGATTTTTATGGACAGTTGATTTGCAGCCTTAATAATACTGGATTTTAAGGGAATGTTACGTTAAAAAGGCCCCTCGGAATGCTATTTAGCTATTTGCCTCTGACGGAGAGCCTCATAGAGCAAAACGGCGGCACTCACGGAGACATTGAGCGAATCTATACGGCCCCGCATAGGTATCTTGATGTGCTGTGAGGCGGCCTGCATCCAGAGTGGCGAGAGGCCTGAGGCTTCATCTCCTACTACGATAGCTGTGGCGGCGGTGAAGTCTTTTTGATAGTGCGCCTCAGTGGCTGTCAGCTCTGCTGCATACGAAGTAATGTGCCGCTCTGCGAGAAATGCGATCACATCTTCCGATGAGGCAACGGCTATCTGATTGGTAAAGACAGTCCCGACACTGGAGCGGATGGCATTGGGGTTATAAACATCCGTTTTAGTATCGCATACGATCACCGCATCTACGCCAGCCGCATCGCAGGTGCGGAGCATCGCGCCAAGATTGCCCGGTTTCTCTACTCCTTCTATCACCAGAATAAGAGGATCAGCCGGTAGCCTCAGATCTTCGAGCGTATGGGTACGTGGCCTGGCCAGCGCTATGACGCCCTCCGTAGTGCCCCTGTAGGCCACAGATCCATACACCTCTGCGGTGATCTGAAAGATCTCGGTACCATCCAGCTTACACTTAGCGAGATTATATTCCTCTGTTTCTTTTAGCAGCTCCTCACAAACATATAGCTGGTATATCTCGTATCCAGCCTCATCTGCCAGGCAAAGCTCCCTCATGCCCTCCAATGGGAATACACCCTGCTCTCTACGCTCAGCGGCTTTGTCGAGCTTTTTGAGCACTTTGATACGGGGATTTTGAGGACTGGTGATGAGCATGACCGAAACAGATAAAGTTGAAAATTGAAAATTATAATTGAATTTAGTAGCAGATAAACGTCTGATAGTGAAAATAGGCCTCTTTTTCGGTTCCTTCAATCCGGTACACACCGGCCACCTGATCATAGCCAACTATATCCGCGAAACAACTGAACTGGATAAAATATGGCTGGTGGTCTCGCCACAAAATCCATTCAAAGAAAAACAGAGCCTGCTGAATGAATATGACCGGCTGCACCTGCTGCGACTGGCTATAGAGGGCAATGATGGCCTGCTGGCATCAGATATCGAGTTTAAACTGCCTAAGCCATCCTACACCATAGATACGCTGACGCACCTGAAGGAGAAGTACCCGGCGTATGCGTTTAGCCTGATCATGGGGGGCGATAATCTGGCCTCGCTGCACAAGTGGAAGAACTACGAGCTGATACTCAATCACCACGACATCTACGTGTATAAGAGACCTGCTGCGGGAGAAAATCCATTTTCAGACCGGTCATCGGTACACCTGCTCGATGTACCGATGCTGGACATCTCGGCGACCTTTATCCGCGAACACATTCAGAAAGGTCACTCCATGCAGTACTTCCTGCCCGACAAAGTATGGGAATACATCCGTGACTATAACCTCTATAAATCCTGATGCGCATGCTCAGGTACCTGGTCAGGCTCTTTGTGCTGCTGCTATTCATATTTGCCATCAGCCGTATTATATTTCTGGTAGCTGCACATAATGCCTTTGCGGCAGAAAGCTGGCAGACGATACTTGCATCCTTTTACTATGGACTCAAGACGGATGTTTCTGCTGCCTGCTATATCCTGCTCCTGCCTGCGCTGCTGGCGGGTATTGAGCTAATATGGGAGTCTTCTCTTTTGTACTACCTCCGGCTGTACTATATATGGCTCGTCATCTTTGTCAATGCGCTGGTAACCTCTTCAGAGGTGGGCCTCTATCCGGAGTGGGGCACCAAGATGAACTATAAGGCGCTGCTGTATCTACAGCACCCCTCTGAGATATTTCATACGGCCTCGGTATATCTGCTGGCAGGCTTTGTAGTGCTGACCCTGATACAATGGATATTTGGGCGCATCCTTTATCGCGCTATAGTGGCTCCATCGGATACGGTGAGACGGAAGCCACTGGCAGCTATCCTGATAGTGCCTGTGGCAGGGCTACTCTTTATCGGTATCAGGGGTGGTGTGCAGGAGATACCTATGTCTGCAGGTGACTCATACTATACTGCCAATCCTGCACTGAACTGGGCAGCTGTCAATTCACTCTGGAACCTCGGCCAAAGCGTACTGGCGGGCAGGCAGTATGGCCGTGTCAATCCATATAAACTAATGCCGGAAGCGGAGGCAGAGAGAATAGTAAATGAAATGCAGGTATGCCCGAATGATACATCAGCTCCTATCCTCACTACGCGCAGGCCTAATATCGTTTTGATCGTATTTGAAGGGTGGTCGGCTGAGCTGATATCATCTATATCGGGCAATATGGAGCACTCCTGCACGCCGCACTTTGACCAGCTGGCTGCATCGGGTCTGTTGTTTACCAACTGCCTGGCATCGGGTGAGCGGTCAGATCAGGGGCTGACAGCTATACTGTCCGGGTTTCCGGCCTTGCCGCTTTCGTCTATCGCCAACTATACAGCAAAGGTAGACAGGCTGCCATCGCTCCTACAACCATTTAAAAAAGAGGGCTACAGTTCGCTCTTCCTATTTGGCGGGCAGCTGAGCTATGGCAATCTGAATACGCTGATCTATCACAATGGATTTGACAAGGTGATAGAGGAGAAAAATATAGACCCGCAGCTATACCGTGGCCGGCTGGGGGTGCATGACCAGCATACATTTGAGGTATTGCGTAAAGAGCTGAATACGATGCACCAGCCTTTCTTTGCTGGCTTCTTTACACAGAGTACGCACTTCAGCTATGACTATCCGGGTGTCAAGAAAACACTATCATGGGCCGGCGGTGAAAGTGACTACGCGAACTCTCTGATGTATGCCGATAGCTGCCTGGGAGATTTTATAGATAAAGCAAAAAGAGAGCCGTGGTTTAGCCATACGCTATTTATCCTCGTAGCAGATCACAGCCATGTGGTGCCCTGGTGCGATGATCACCGCACGGCGGCTATGCACCATATCCCGCTGCTACTGTATGGAGATGTCTTGGCGGATGCGTACAGAAGCAAGCGTATAGTGTCCATCGTCTCGCAGCAGGATATACCAGCTACGCTGCTGACGCAGACGGGCCACGCACATAGCGAGTATACATGGAGCCGCGACATGCTATCATCCTGTAGCAGTCATTTTGCGTATTGGACCTTTACAGAAGGGATGGGCTTTACGACAGATAGCAGTGAGCTAGTGTATGATCTGGCTGGGAGGAAAACTATCAGCAGTCATTGCAATGACGATAGTGCCTTAGTGAAAAAAAAGGCTTTCTCCTATATACAGATGGTGATGGAGGATTTTCTGAGGAAGTGATCACCCTTTTGCCTTTTTCTCACTATCGTACTGATAGATCACCTGGATCATCACCTTGCCTACGTAGCCGAGGGTGTTTTTGCTGATGAGGTCTATGTTGTCTTTGTGCGTGTGGTGATGGTGGCCGAAACCGTCCTCGCCGTAGCGGATCACATCTATGGTAGGGATATGCAGGATCTGATTGACATAGTAGTGATCATCTGTGACCTGGCCGAAGATGCGATTGACAAAGAGGCTGCTGTAGCCCAGGCGCTCAGCAGTGTGCCATACATACTGGCTGACCCAGTCGGCCATGGTAGCAGATACGCCCTCTCTCGGGAATGCCGCATCAGCTGTACCGACCATATCCAGATTGATACCAAAGTCTGCGCGATAGCCGGGTACGTGAGGATGGGAGGCCCAATACTGCGAGCCGAGGCACCAGGAGTTTTGCATCTTAGGTAGCTTGCTATCGTCCGGCTGGCCGTAGTCCTCGCTATCAAAGAGGATGATATCTACGCCTATCTCCGGCCGCTGCTGATGGATAGTGCGGGCGATCTCCATGGCTACAGCGGTGCTGCTGCCGCCATCGTCTGCACCATTGATAGGTTTGTCGCGGTCTTGGTCATCCTCATCTGCTATGGGGCGTGTATCCCAGTGGGAACTAATAAAAATACGTGTGGTAGCCTTAGGGTTGAAAGATGCAATAATATTAGTAGACTTCATCTTCAGGCCATCAAAAGCAGTGGCGGTATATTTCTGAATATAAACCGTATCGGCCCAGCCTTGTAGCTTGTGTGCTATCCAAGAGGCACATTTGTCGTGAGCCGCAGAGTTGGGTGTGCGCGGGCCGAAGTCTACCTGAGCCTGCACGTAGCTATAGGCAGAGTCTGCGTTGAAGGCTGGCACACTGACCAGTGCCGGCTCCTGTGGGGGCGCAGGTGTACCGGCTGCGTCTTCATTAGCCTTAGGATTATTACACGATGCAAGAAGCAAGGCGAGCACAGCAGTGATGCAAAGTTTATTCATGTAGCTTTCGGGCTTTAGCTTTATCAATTTTTAATGACCATCTGAAACTTTACATCACGATAGCTTGAACCGCCAAGAACGCTAGGGCATTTTATCTATTCTCCGCGTTCTTAGCGTTCTCCGCGGTTAATTATTCGCTATGGTACAAAGTTCCAGATATGCAGTTAGTTTTTGCTCCAGGTAGTTCCTTCTTTACCATCTTTCACCTGTATGCTGAGCCGGAGCAGGGCATCGCGAATTTTGTCCGATGTGGCAAAGTCCTTCTTGTCACGGGCATCTTTGCGCAGAGACAGGATCAGGTCCATCAGGCCTTCCGCTGTATTGTCATCCTGAGCGTCTGCCTTGTCTATGGCCAGTATATCACGGACGAAGGCTATAAAAGTATCTTTCAACCTTTTGAACGTAGCCTCGTCAATACTGCTGATCGCGATATGGCCTTCCTTGAAGGAGTTTATCTTCTTGCTCATCTCAAAGAGGATGGCTGTGACCTCAGCCGTATTGAAGTCATCATTCATTTTGTCATAGATCTGCTCGCACAGGTCATTGACCTCTTTGTCCTCGGCTTCGCTCCCGGTGCCCTGGCCGGCAGTGTAAACTAACGCTTGTAAGTTTTCGTACGCATTCATAAGCTTGGCGTATCCCTTCTCGGCAGCCTGCAGGGCTTCATTGGAGAAATCAAGTGTAGAGCGGTAGTGGCTCTGCATCATAAAGAACTTGACCGCCATGGGTGCATAGGCTTTATCCAGCATCTTGTGCGCTCCGGCGAAAAGCTCTTTTGGCAGGAAAGAATTTCCTTTGGATTTGCTCATTTTCTCGCCGTTCACGGTGAGCATATTGGCGTGCATCCAGTAGCGTACGGGATTGACACCATCGGCGCCTACGCCCTGTGCTATCTCACACTCGTGGTGCGGGAACTTCAGATCCATACCACCGCCGTGTATGTCAAACTGCTGGCCCAGGTACTTGCCACTCATGGCAGAGCACTCCAGGTGCCAGCCCGGGCAGCCATCTCCCCATGGAGAAGGCCACTTCTGCAGGGCATTGTCCGGTGTCTTGATCCAGAGGGCAAAGTCGTAAGAATTTTTCTTGTCGCCGGTGCCAGACAGCTCACGTGTCACCTCCATCAGATCATCTACATTGCGACCGCTGAGCTGGCCATACGGATGCGTCTCCATATACTTCTTGACATCAAAGTACACGGAGCCATTCACCTCGTAGGCATAGCCATTGGCCAGTATGCGCTTCACCATCTCGATCTGCTCTACTATGTGGCCGGTAGCGGTCGGCTCTATACTGGGAGGCATCAGATTAAATATATCACACACTTCATGGAAACTGGTCGTATACTTCTGCACGATCTCCATGGGCTCGAGCTGCTCCAGCTTGGCGCGCACTTCGATCTTGCTCTCTCCGGCATCTGCATCATCTGTCAGGTGGCCGGCATCGGTGATATTGCGCACATAGCGTACTTTGTATCCGATATGCGTGAGGTAGCGATAGACTACGTCAAAGGTTGTAAAGCTTCTCAGGTTGCCGAGGTGCACTTCATTATATACAGTCGGGCCGCAGGCGTAGAGGCCTACGAAAGGCGGATTTAAGGGTTGAAAAACTTCCTTCTCCCTGCTCAGGGTATTATAGATCTTCAGAGTTGATGGCATAGGCCTCAAATATAGGAAAAGCGGCCCACGGCTCTAAATACCTAAGGCTGTACCGGTAGTGACAGGGTGGTGACGATAGGATAATGATCTGACAGCCTGCGATGGATAGTCCTGCACGAGAGGATAGATATACCGGGATCTGTAAGCATAAAATCTATGCGGTAGACACCCAGCTTGGTAGCAAATGAGCTACCAAAACCTGCCCCTTTCTCTACAAATGCATCTTTCAGGCCCCGGCTGATCGTGTGGTAGGTGTAGGACACCGGAGCGTCATTAAAATCGCCGCAGAGGATCTTTGGCCCTTTATATTGACCAATGGCATCTTGTAGCATACGTGCCTGATGTGCGCGAGCTGATGTGGCACGCTTCATTTTGCCCAGTATATTTTTGAGCTTGTACCAGCTGGTACTTTGGTTTTCGCTCAGCTCCTCTATTGTGTCGTAGTCGTCATAACCCAGATGGATAGACTGCAGGTGGGTATTGTAGACCCTGAGCAGGCGGCCATCTACGCGCAAGTCCGCATACATGCATTGATTAGCCATAGACCGACCTATCTGGACCAAGCCCTTATCTACTATCTCATAGCGAGAAAATATAGCCAGTCCCCACTGCATATGGTTTGTCTTGCTCCTAATCTCTTTGGGATGATTCTTGTCAAATGTGATCCTCATATAGTGATGCTGATAGCCGAGGCTATCGCGCAGATACTCTGTGTCCCGAAATTCATTTTCATCCGTATAGTATTCCTGAAAACAAATGATGTCGGGGCTTTCTGTACGAATGAGCCGCATGATGGCAGACCTGGTATCCTTATTCCCAGACCAATTGTACAGGTCAAAGTTGCGGACATTATAGCTCATTATCTTAATGCCCTGGGTCTCTTCTGATCCTAAATGAAAGGAGACTACTGTGTGTATAAAGGGCCATGCCAAGAAGATAGCAGCAAGGTTGACCCAGAAAATAAACATACGGGCTCCGGCAGAAATAAAAAGAAAAATAACGGCCAAGCCCGCTATGAAAGGAAATGCCAGACCCAAAAACTGCAAGGGCCAAAATACTGAGGGATCTATATAGCAAGCCAGGCAGGATGCGATCAGTCCTATGAGGACCAGAATATTGGCTATATAGAAAATCTTTTTGATCACAGATACGGAGCTATTTAGGATAGAATAGCAAATGCCTTATGATCTCTGTGGCTCTCAAGATAGAGTGCAGCTACGTCGCCAATGGTCTCCCTGAGAGGTCGGAAGGTAAAATCTAATGCCTTCTTGACTTTATCATTGCTGTAGTAAAAATCATTCTGACCTATCTCTACACTATCATGGGTGATGATGGCCGACGGTTTAGAAAAAATGGACTTTATGGCTTCAAACCGCCATGCCAGCGATCCGAGTAGCTTGCCAGAATGAATAAATGGCCTGCGTACTTTCATAGCATCTGCTGCCATCCACATTACATCGCGAAAAGAGGCATTTTCTGCTGAGACTATGAATTTCTCTGCCTGAATGCCAGAATGCATCAGCCTGATCGCGACCTCTACTACGTCTCTGACGTCTACGAAACCATTAACCCCTGTAGTATAAAAAGGTAGTCCGCTATAGACATGACTAAATATCCCATTGGGTGGAATATTCCAGAATCCGCCGCCGAGAATGGTAGATGGATTTATGATCACAGCATTGAGCCCTTCCGCTATTCCCCGCCATACCTCGCGCTCTGCATATAGTTTGCTTTTGTAGTAGGCAAAGTTGTCTTTAGAATCTTTGACATCGATATTTTCATCTATGAGCCTGATAGCTCCCTCAGGGCGGCCAAATGCTGCCACACTACTGACATACAGGAATTTTTTGATGTCACTGCCCAAAGCGGCATTGACCACATTGGCGGTACCTTCTGCGTTGACTCCCATCATCAGCTCCTGATCGCGCGGCTGCATGGAGATCATGGCCGCTACATGATATACCTGGTCTACACCGAGCATGGCCTCCTCCAGTGCATAGATATCCCGCACATCTCCTTCTACCCACTCTATGCGATCCAGGTATCCATCCAGCAGGCTCATATCACTCGTGGCCCTGCGCAAACCCCGTACATGCTCACCGCGCCTGATCAATTCCTTGACCAGATAGGAGCCTAGCAGCCCATTTGCACCAGTGACCAATACCATAGTTCTGAAATGTGATGCCGCGAATATCGAATATTCATGCCTCTTTCAGGCAAATAGTTTAGGGAAGGTAGACAGCGCCGGCTATAGCACTTCTGGCGGCCCCTGTGACCGAGTGGAGTATATTGACCTCGCCACGCAGGCGCAATACTCCTATCAGGGCCATAATAAGGGCTTCTTTATAGTTGACGATGTTTGCATCAGGCACCACCAGCTGTATATCCATATAATGCCCGAGCCGTTGTATCAGATATGTATTGAAGGCGCCTCCTCCCGTAGCAAGCATTCCCGCAGGAGTGTCTAAAGATGTCCTAATGCTATCGAGCTGCATCCATATCTGCATGGCGATATGCTCTGTATAAGTGGCCAGCTTGTCCCGGGCGCTGACGTCATATCCATCTATGAGGGGTAATATGGCCTCAGCCGTGAAGCCATTATCCAGGGATTTGGGTGGTGCCTTTTTGTAGTACTCCAGATCGTTTAGTGCATGAAGTAACTCCGGGTGAATATTTCCTCCGGCTGCGAGATGGCCATTGACATCAAACTCGTGTCCCATCTGCTGAGCATAATGATTCAATACCTGATTGGCGGTGCATATATCAAAAGCTATAATCCCTTGTTGGGCTTTCACAGTGACGTTTGCTATTCCACCCAGATTGAGCAGGTGTGAATAATCAGGAAATAAAAGCTTATCGCCTATCGGGACGATCGGAGCACCGGTACCACCGAGGGCTACATCGCTACTCCGCAGGTCACATACTACCGGTATACCAGTGATCGCCGCTATAGAGGCGCCATCTCCTATCTGTGTAGTATAATGCTGATCCGGATAGTGAAATATCGTGTGTCCGTGAGAGGATATCAGATCCACCTTGCCTCGCAGCCCACTGTCATCTACAAACTGCGAGATCATGCCCCCTAGTAAATGTCCATAGGCTGAGTGCAGATGCCATAGTCCGCGTCCATCACGGTCGCGCGCACTACGCAGTCTTTGGACCCACTCCTGAGTGTAGGCCACACAAGTGGTTTGCTCTATAGAAAAATGCCAGCGACCATCAGATACCGTGAAAGTGCAATAGGCTATGTCCACACCATCCAGCGAACTACCTGACATGAGCCCTATAACACGATATGAATCCTGAAGCGGCATCGTCATACCTTAAACATAATTAAACTTTTGAGGAAAAAGCGATCAGCTCCTATCAGCGTACAAGGGTCACATTGCCGGATCGGACTATATCCTCTCCATCGTATGTTTTGGCAGCTATGGTCCATACGTAGGTGCCTATGCCGAGGTCGTGGCCGTTGTAGCGGCCATCCCACCCGATGTTGATGTTTTGTGTCGAGAAGACTTTGGCACCCCATCGATCATAGACTGCAAATTCCTGGAGCGTCTCGATATTAAGGTAGCGAGCTACCCTGAATACGTCATTGAGGCCGTCATCGTTTGGAGAAAAAGCAGTAGGAAGAAGCAGCTCCGTATGGCCGTCTACTGTGACCAGCACAGAGTCATAATTGCTGCAGCCATACTCTGAGATGGCATATAGGTAATAGGTAGTCGTATGGAGCGGAGTGGCCGGTGTGGTCAGCTGAAAGGGTGACTCAATATACTGACCCGGATACCAATAGATGTAGGACACGTTGGCGGTACCGCTGAGCGTCGCCGGTGTATTGCGATAGATGAGCGTATCCAGGCCGGCATCTACTATGGGCAATGGACGAATAGTGATATCTACCTCAGCCGTATCGGAGAAACAATCATTAGACACGCGCACATGATATACGATAGAGGCGAGGGGGATAGCTACCGGGCTGGAGTCTGCAGGGTGATTGATCCAGGTAGATGGATACCACTGATAGTAAAAGCCACCCGCGGCGTGGAGCCTGATCGACTTACCCTCGCACACGTCATATGGAGATTGGGCTACCGCCTGCACAGGCAGCTGCACATTGATAGTGATAGACGTGTCTGCATGGCACTGGTGTATGTTGAATACACGTACATGGTACGTATCCGTATCCATGGGATTAGCCGTTGGGTCGGCTATAGTGGTAGAGCTGAGACTTGGATCTGGCTGCCACTGGTAGTCTACGCCACCGGTAGCCAGTAGCTGTATCGGGTGGCCCTGACATATATATGGCACATCGGGACCTATACCGGGCAGAGGCAGCGGATAGACATGCACCAGTACAGAATCCCTGTTTTTGCACCCGTATGTGGTCTCTGTACCGGTCACATAGTACATATGATCACTGACGGGATAGACCAGGGGATCAGCTATAGTGGTATCTGAGAGTGTAGCATCGGCACGCCAGTGGTAAATATCTGCACCAGATGCATGTATCTGTACCGTATCTCCGATACAGACAGAATCTATATGCTCTGTGGTGAGCGGTGGCAGGAGGTGTACCACTACCGTAGCCGTATCCTGCTTGGAGTAGCAATAGTTTTGTACCGTAAAGATGTATGTAGTAGTAGAAAGCGGAAAAAAGAATGGGCTGTTTGAGTTTGGGTCGCTGATGCCCACATTAGGGCTCCAGTTGTAGTATGAGTTGCCCTGTTTCAAAACATTGAGTGTCGTAGTATCATACTGACAGATGGCCTTGGCGGTGTCTACTATCAGGTTGAGGGCCGGATCCAGATCATATACGGTGACAGAATCTGTGAGACGGCAGCCGTTAGTATCAGTGCCGGTCACATAGTATGTTTGATTGCCGGCAGGCGGGGTAGCGACAGGATTGGGTATGGTGGTACTGGACAAACCGGTAGCAGGAGTCCAGGTATAGCTGACACCACCCGTGGCGGTGAGCTGCACACTCGTATGAAAGTTAGATCCTGCCTTGCATACAGAAGTGTCGGGCCCGGCATCAATTTGCGGGTTGGGGTAAGTATTGACCGTCACAGAATCAAAATTGCGGCAGCCGTTGCCATCCGTCACCGTGACATGGTATACTGTGGAGACTGTAGGTGTGGCTATGGGATTACTGATAGTAGAGTCACTCAATGTAGTGCCTGGGGACCAGCTATAGCTCACGCCTCCTGTTTCACTGAGCTGGGTAGAGGTATTTGGACAGATCTTGACTGTAGGCGAATGCGTGACGGAAGGCAATGGGTATACAATGACTGATTTTGTCACTGTATCCCTACAGCCATCTGATGTCACTGTGATAAGAGAAACCGTCTTAGTGCCCGGAGAACTGTATTTTATGACAGGGTTCATTTGGGTGCTCGTGCCGCCATTCCCAAAGTTCCAATAATAATTTGTCACCGGACCGGTGCCGGTATATGTGAAATGTACGGAATCGGACAGGCAGGCAGGTGGTGCCGAAAAATCGGGAACGGGTAGTGGCTTTACGGTGATGCTATGAGTAGCGGTGACAGCGCAGCCCACCACATTGCGTGCCGTCAGGGTGACACTATAGGTGCCCGGAGTACTATAGATGTGTGCAGGATTTTGAGTACCGCTGCTCTGACCATCTCCAAATATCCAGCTCCACGAGTCCAGGGGAGATGAGGTAGAAACAGACAAATCATGAAAAACTACAGCAGAATCCTGGCATACATCGACAAAAGAAAAATCGCTGGTCAGTGTAGGGTATATCCTGACCAGTGCATGTGAGGAGTCCACACAGATCCCCTTTCGTATGATGACCGTGACAGTATAGGTACCTGTATCAGGATAGGTAAAGGCGGGATTTTTAAGATTTGAAGTATCGCTATTGATGCCTGCTACACCAAAGTCCCAGTGATACACCGGCGAGACATTGGTAGGCGGCGGGTTCATCGTACTGATATTATTAAAGTTGACGGTCCTGTCGGTACAGTTGAGTTCATAAACGCCAATGTTTAGGTGTGGATTATAAGTACCCGGTTGATACGGTATAGTGACCGTAGGAATATTGCACGGGACTACGTTAAACTGATAATCCCTTATGACTTGACCTATGTAGACTCCGTTTCGATATTCTGCCACAGCTACAGCCACGACGAAGATCCCGGTCTGATTAGGTGTGCCTGTGAGGAGGCCCGTAGATGGGTCTATGGTGAGATCTCCTGCGCTGGAAGGACTGTTTAGTGGATTGGTAGCTCCATATGGTGTCAGATACACCACAGAATTGTATGGCGGCGCTGATGCTTGAGTAGGACACCCCGTACCCACATTTTGAGGTCCCGGGCTGGGACAATTACCATCTGCACCATCCAGTGCGTTTACCAGAGAGTAGACCAGGGAGTCACCGTCAGGATCCGTAGCCGAATTGTCAAACTGCAGATAGTAGCCTGAGCAGATAAAAAGTGGCGGACGCTGAGCGAATCTGGGACTACTATTAGTCGCAAAAAGATCATTAGAAATATGGGCTACATATGTCGAGCCGGTGTTGCCGGCAATAGTTTGTATGGCCGAGTTGCGACAGCAGCGCTGGTACACCAGCGTGTAGCCACCCGGTCGCGGAGGCAGATTGACTACGCCGGTATAGAAAGCCTGCTCTATACAGACATTCACATTGGAGAGGTCCATACAAGAGTTGGTGATAGCAGATGGAATCGTATCGCTAGGCGGCTCAGGCAGGGATAGGTACTGGAGATAATTGCCCTGGGCATCGAACACGTGAATATAGGCGACACTATCATACGCAGCACATTGCTGGCCGGGAGCACACTCGCCACAGTTGCGGTATAGCTTTAATGTAATCCTAAAATTATTACCGCCCAGATAGTCGTAGAAGAGCTCACCGCCCGCAATATGCGAGGCCATGGCTGCTGTGCTCAAAAGCATAGTGGTCAGGAGTGGCAGTAAAAGTCTCTTCATAAAAAAGGAGGACTAAGATACGGTATAATACGGGCTCAAAATGAATTTTAGCATTTAATAAGTACATATACGCCAAAGCGCTACACAGTTAAGACGAAAGGATAGCAAATATGGTGGCTCATAAGATGGCAGACAGGACATTGAACCGCGAAAAATCGGCGAAATACAGATTTGAATAGGCTTAAAGCATATCGGTTTTTAATTTGCCTATATTATTTAACAAAAAAATCAGTCACCTTCGTTAAACCATTGCAGCGGTGCATGGTCTATAGCAGAAAAAAGATCTTATACAGATAAAATTTTTAAGGTGGTTTTAGGGTGAATGGGCTTCTTCGGGAGCCCTTTCATATTTTATGACTTTGCCGCATCCCGCTTTTTCACCCCCTGGTTATACACCACCTGAAAGATAATAAAGGCAGTCCCAAAATATACAAAAGCGGCAAGGGTCATAACCCAATCCCAACGGACCAGGCCGGTCAATAATGCCAGACATAGCGGTATGGATAATAGCGAAATGGCGACTAGTGTATAAACCACCCCCCTCTCGCGCAGGCCAAAGTAATACAACATATGCGTGATATGATCCTTGCCTCCTACAAACGGTGATTGCTTTCTCAGTAGCCGGCGAAATGTGACCGTGATCGTATCTATCAGAGGCACTATAAACATGAGCATAGGAATCACAAATTGCTTAAACTCCAGTATGTCATTAGGATTGTCCTTGTACTGCCATAGATATTCTATACCACAGGCAGCCAGAAAGACCCCGAGAAACTGGCTCCCCGTATCACCCATAAACATTTTGGAGGGGTGCCAGTTAAAAAAAAGAAATCCAACCAAAGCTCCGAGTACGCCGACCATCATCACCAGGTTAAAATTATTCTGGTTCATTTCCTTTGCAAAAATCACTGCTATCAGACCTATGATAATGGAGGCGGAGATCGATGTGGTAATCCCATCCATATTATCGAGCATGTTGATAGAATTCATAAGGCCGATGACCCAGAATACCGTAATAGCGAAATCCAGTGCAGGCTGCCCAGTGACCCGAATGTATACATCCGACAGGATAAGAATAAATGCGCATGATAGCTGTCCTATAAACTTAACTAGTGGATTAGTATTGTAAGCATCATCTGCCAGGCCCAGTATAAATCCGAGGCTGCTCGCTGCCATGATCCCCATCAGGTGCTTGTCCAGAAAGAGAGGGTTCTCTCTGGGCAGCACTCCTATGACCGAGATAGATATCAAAAAGACGATGAAAAAAGAAAACCCTCCGATGGCTGGTTTCACATTGGCCGACCACCGCTCCTGCTGCAGCTCCGTATTATTTCGCGTACCCAGATTGAAAGAAACCTTTAGAAATAGCCAATTGATCAAAAACGAAAACAGTATACTGACTACAAAAAATGTAGCGAGGAAGAGGACTGAGTATTTCAGATCAAAAAACATACTTTATTTTTTACTAAAAATACGCTTGAGCAGTGGCAGTCTTTTCCGGTTTTTTTCGTCATCGCCATAGTATCCATACCCGTGAGAAGATCCATAGCCATAGCCGTACCCGTACCCGTAGCCATATCCATAGCCATAGCCTGATCCGTAGCCATAATAATAACCATAACTAGATGCACCCCGGCCAAAGTCATTCAATACACAAGATAACCGGGTGATATGGTTCTCTTCTATCAGTCTATTGATATTAAGTATAAAGGACCTATTTGAAAATGCAGCTCTTAGTATATATATAGGAAAATCGGAAAGGCGCAATATCTCCAGTGCGTCTGTGACCAGGCCTATAGGCGGTGTATCTATGATCACAAAATCGTACTGTGCTTTGAGCTCGTCGATCAGTTCCTGTAGCTTGGGCTGGAGTATCAATTCTGACGGATTGGGTGGTACAGGCCCTGATGGTATGAAGTCGATATTAGCAATATTACTCCTCAATATGCAGTCTGATGTCGGGGTTTGATTACTTAGTATAGTACTAACACCTTTAGAGTTGTCAGATTCGAATATCTTATTGAGACGCGGCTTGCGCATATCGCAGTCGATGATTATCACTCGCTTTTCCAGCATGGAGAGTATAGCAGCGATATTCAGTGCAGTAAATGTTTTGCCCTCGCCTGGGATAGTAGAGGTAGTAGATATGACCTTAGGGCCCGGACTATTGTCTATAAACTGAAAATTGGACCTGAGGGCACGGTACGCCTCAGATATAGTAGACTTGGGATCCTTTGTGACGACTATCTGAGATCTCTCCAGCGTTTCATTGTAGCTGGGAATGATGCCGAGGATAGGGGCACGACTCTTGAACGATATCTCCTGAATAGAAATAATGGTCTTGTGCAGCAGGTATCTGATGACTACTATGACCAAACCTATCAAAAGACCTATTAAAAGGCCGGCAAGCCTGATAATAGTAACCTGAGGTGAGACTGGAGTGACGGGAAGATTAGCATGCGATAAGATGGTGTAGTCGGAGACGACCCCGGCATTCGCTATCAGGTAGTTTGATTTCTGATCTATCAGGCTCAGAAAAAAGTTTTCTTTTGAGGCCCTTACTTTGTCCATCCGATTGAGATCAGATGCTATCTGAGGGATTTTAAAAAGCTTGGCAGTACCTTCCGCAAATTGATTCCTAAGGTTCTTGATCTCCTGCTCTGTAAAGCTAATGGTATTATCTATATTCTGCAGGAGTTCGGTTTGCCGCTGTGCAATTTTCTGATCGATCAGAACAATATCAGGATGGGCATGGGTCACATCGAGCAACTCTACATTACGTGCTTCTTTTAAGCTATTCAATTCTCTTATAGGCTCATTAAAATTTAGATGCTCCGATCTGAAATGCACGTAAGGTATATTGCCCTGGCCTTTGCTATCCGCTATTTCCGCTTTGAATATTTTTAGTCCCATCAGGTCCGCACCTAGCTCGTCTATCTGATCGGATAGCTTGCTATTCTCTTCATTGAGCTTACTCTCCATTTTATCATCAGTGAATCCATTGATGGTCCTGATGTACGATATGGAATCTTCAAACTGGGAGAAATTCTGTGAGAAAGTATCAATCTGCTCCGATATGTAGTTTAGAATATTAGTGATACTCTCTCTCTTTTTTTCTATATCATATTCTATAAATGATGTAGCCAGTGCTTCCGTTACATTCTGTGTTTTCTCCGGATTTTTATCTTCATAGGTGATGGTCACCAGCTTAGTTTTGGGGTCGAGGGCATTGACCGTGGTATGAGCCATGATGTCGTGTATGACATATCCCTTGTCCATAAACTTGAAGAAATAATTAGCATTCAACTGGTCGCCCGTGAAGCGTCCGACATTTTTTTTGACATAAGCCCGAAAGAGGGGCGTGACTACGAGATCCCCGAAGTTATACACCTTCTCAAAACTGCCGCTCGTGTGATTATATGATAGGGAAAAAGATTTTTGATTGATGATAGTAAGATAGATCGGTTCATTTTCCAGCCGTGTAAAGCCGGGAACTTCCTCCACGCGAAAGGGGCTGGCAAGATACAGGTCCGAAGAAACAATCTTGGATCTTCCCTCTTTAAAATAAGCCACTCTCAATGGCAGCTTATTGTAAACTTTCTCCGCCATCAGCGGTGACTGGATGAGTTTTATTTCTCTGTTTATCTCTCCCTGATCTTGCTCCTGAGTGATTTTCTCTACCCCCAATATCTGAGCCTCCTTATTGGCGGTCAGAAATAATACAGAAGCATTAGATTGATATATATTAGGTGAATACCGGATATACAGCCAGGATAGCAGCACACTGATAATGGTGACGACCATTATCCATACTACCGATTTATTGAGCACATAGAGAAATAGACCTAAATTGAAGTTTTCCAACGGATTAGTAAACTCCTCCTCCTGACCAGACTTTGCCGACGGTGCTATATTGTGTGTGTTGCTTTCCAACGTGTAATGGTTATTTTAAAGTTCTGGCCAGCAGTGTAAAGGATGTGACTAAGCCGATCAGGCTGATGATAGGAGTGATGATAGGAAGAATCTGCCTGGAAAAGTCCAAAGCCACATTCTTGCGTTGATCTATATATATGATATCATTAGATTGTACTATCAGATCTGCTGTCCTGAGCCCTTCTAATGTGGAAAGATCTATCAGCCTCACTTCCGGATTAGATAGATCGCCCCTTATTATTTTGATTTTGTAAGCTTTGAGTGGACGGTCCAAGCCACCTGATTTCGCCAGCACTTCTATTAGAGTAGTAGGTGCTTTATTCAGCATTACTACGGCCCCTGCATCCCCTTTGAATAGGAATACCCGCCTGTTAGTGACGCCAAGGACGACAAATGGATTGACGAATAAGGAAGCGTAACGCGCTGACAGCAGGGTCTGTAGCTCATTCTGTGTGTATCCTTTCACAAACATTATTCCCAAAACCGGAAACTTTACGAATCCCTCTTTGTCTACCAGATATTCTATACCTACGCCTCCTGCGCCGCTGGTAGCACCGGCGGCGGTACCAGCGGCACTACTATTATTGCTGCCTCCAAGTACATCCACCAGTTTAAACCCGTCTCTGGAATATACCTGTAGCGTCAGCTCATCTCCGGGCTGGATCACATACTCCTCTATCTTCTTTTTAGATAATTCAAAATACTGATAATCCTTTTGCTGAAACATTGTATTGGGGTAAAATATCCGGCACGATGACAATGATAGCAATGCCAGAAGCCCCAGAAAGCAATAGAATTTCTTTATCATATATTTATACAAACCTACGATAATTGGGATAATTAACACAGTAGCAGCCTGTATATCGTAAACATTAACGCCTGCTACTGAGCAATCTCCTGTACAACGCTCCCATGTCACCAGCCAGGCGCAAATGACTGAAGTTTTCCATGACATGCCGGACTCCTTTGCCCGACATTTCATGGCGGAGGGAGCTATCTTCCACCATTCGTAGCAGATTGGCTGCAAAATCGTCGATATTGCCGGAGTGGCTCAGGAGGCCGGTTTGCCCCTCCACTACTATATTGGCTATGCCACCCACTCTGGTACTGACTATAGGTATGCCAGAGGCCTGGGCTTCGATGAGGCTCACAGGAGTACCTTCATTCAGTGAGGTGAGTGCAATAATATCGGAACCGGCATTTGATACATCGATATCGCGTATCCAGGATGTAAAGGTCAGCAAGTTTGGTGCCCTTGGGGCTGCATTGTCAAACGGAAGTCCGATATCTCGTGCCATCTGCTCCACCTGAGGACGCAGTTCACCATCGCCTATGATGAAGGCGCGAATCCTTTTTGTGGTTTTTTCAGACACCCGTTTTATAGCATGGAGAAAGAGTTCATGGTTCTTGACTGGTACCAGACGGCCTACTATACTGATCACAATGTCCTGATCCGATACACCATACTCTTCACGAAACTGCCTGCGCTTGCGCTCTTTATCTTCAGTAAACTTGCTAAGATCAAATCCCAGGGGTATGATCTCAAACTTATCGCGGGGAGCCACTTTAAACTGATCTGCCAGTTCATTTCTCTGTATTTCACTCAGTGTCACGATGGCGCTACTCCTGCGAGCCAGATAGCGCTCTATTTCCAGAAATGCCCTCGTTTTGAGCGGGCCGAAATAGGAGTGAAATACATGACCGTGAAAAGTATGAACAATGACTGGTACGTGCTCATGCCACGCGGCCAGCCGGCCCACAGCTCCTGCCTTGGCGGCGTGTGTATGGACAATGTCCGGCTTGAAGTGCCTGATGATCTCCCTTATTTTGAAATAGGCCTTATAATCCTTCAAAGGATTCAGCTCCCGGTACATTTCTTTTATATATACCGGATGGAGATCAAGATTATCCAGTATGAATTGTGAGCTTTGCTCCGTACCGTCGGTCATGCCGGATACGAGCATCGTCTCAAAATCGCCATCCAGATACTTTGTCAGATTGGCAGCATTGTAAGTCGGACCGCCCAGATTGAGACGATTGATAATGCGTAGAACTCGGGGCATGAAGGGCTTGTTGTCTCTGACGAATCAAACAAATTTCCTCCACAAAAGCAATGGATATGGGATCAGGATGGCAAAAGGCATGAAGCCTTACATCAGATCAGTCAGTATTTTCTCTATAGTGAGTCCCTCCGCTTCAGCTTTATAATTCTTAAATACTCTATGCCGCAAAATAGGTAGCGCTACTGCCTTTACATCATCTATATCAGGTGAGTATTTACCCTTAGTGGCAGCGTGACATTTGGCCCCGAGCACCAGATATTGCGAAGCTCTCGGACCTGCGCCCCATGCTACATAGTTATTGACCATAGACAGTGAATCCTTGCGATTAGGGCGAGTCTTAGCGGCCAGACGTACTGCGTATTCCAGTACATTATCCGCTATAGGTATACGCCGCATCAGCTGCTGGAAATAGAGGATTTCTGTGGCAGACATTTTTTTCTGCAGCTCTACCTTCGCCCCCGCTGTAGTGCTCTTGACCACCTGCAGCTCTTCTTCAAAGCTCGGATAGTCCAGCGATATAGAAAACATAAAACGGTCCAGCTGCGCCTCGGGCAGTGGATAGGTGCCTTCCTGTTCGATTGGGTTTTGAGTGGCCAGTACAAAGAAAGGAAGTTCCAGTTTGTGGCGCTGGCCCGCTACGGTCACTGTGCGCTCCTGCATCGCCTCCAGCAGTGCAGATTGCGTCTTGGGTGGTGTACGGTTGATCTCATCGGCCAGCACGATATTGCTGAATACCGGGCCACGGGTAAACTTAAAATTACGGCTCTCATCCAGTATCTCCGATCCTATAATGTCGGACGGCATCAGATCCGGGGTAAATTGTATACGGCTGAAGCTAAGATCCAGTATCTGGGCTATAGTGTGTACAGTCAGGGTTTTGGCCAGGCCGGGCACGCCGATGAGCAGGGAGTGGCCATCACTAAAGACAGAGATAAGAATATTAGAAACGACTTCATCCTGACCCACTATCACCCGCGCTATCTCCGCTTTCAGGTCTTTATATTTCTGCGCAAATGCGTCGAGTGCTTCTACGTCTGAGTTGTACATTGCTATCCGTGGTTTAGCTCAAAGTAAGTGAAAAGCACCGAGAGGCTGTATCCATCCCGGTATTTATTTTACTGACCCGCTGTCAGTGGCTATCCATTTCTTTATCACATCGCACCCATAGTAGGATTTATCGATTTTGATAAACACATGCCCTTTATTCAATTTGATCCAGTTTACCAGTTCATCCTGCTGCTTTTTCTGTTTTGCCGCAGCCTGTATTTTGGTATAGTCGGTAGAGGGATCTGCCTTGTGGGGTTTAGTCTCAGACTTGAGATATATGATCCTGTATCCTTTTCTTTCCTGACCTGTCTTGTCCATACTCGTGAAAGGGAGTACCTCTGAATACTGACCTACCTTCATCCTGTCCAATGTAAAAATCAGCGTCCCATCTATCTCAGACTTCTCAAAAAATGTGCTTTGAGTTTTCGGATTGGTCATGAGTCCTCCATTGAGCCTGAGATTTTCATCATCCGAATACTGATTTACAGCCTCACGAAAGCTCATCGAGTCTACGGCCAGCTGATGCTGCACACTATCTATCTTTACCTTCACCGCCTCCAGATCGTCCAGGGTGGTCTTGGGCTTTATCAGAATATGGCGGAGTTTCAACTTATTACCCCGCTTTTCGTCCAGCAGGATCAGGTGATAGCCGAATGGCGTTTCCACTATATCACTCATTTTATGTGGGTCCAGCCGATAGGCTACTGCCTCAAACTCAGGTACCAGCTCCCCACGCTCTATGATACCCAGGTCGCCCCCATTGGATGCTGAGCCTGGGTCCTCAGAATAGAGTATGGCCTGAAGCGAGAAATCTGCACCCCCCTCTATGTCTTTTTTGATTTTTTCGAGCTTTTTGCGCGCTATTTCCTTTTCCTCTTCAGTTATTTTAGGAAACATGATGACCTGTCCTATCTCCAGCTCCGAGTTGAAATATGGGATGCTGTCCTTGGGGATCTTGGCAAAGAACTCGTATACCTCCTGAGGACTGACCTTGAGTCCGGTGAAAACCTTGCCTTTCATTTTATCACTCAGCAGCTGGTTTTTTATATCCTCGGTGAAATCTTCTTTCATCTCCGCCACACTCTTGCCATAATAGGCTTCCATCTTTTCCCTTGAGCCATCAAATATGCTGATGAAGTACTTTACACGACGGTCCAGCTCGGCCTCTACCTCCTCTTGTGAAACTGTAAGGCTGTCCAGATTGGCCTGTGCCAGAAACATCTTATCCAGCAAAAGTCCGTCGAGGATACGGCAGCGCGTATCTTCTGTGTCTATTGCATTGCCCTGAGCATTGTGCAGCTGCTGATTGAGCTGTATATCTACCTCTGACTGCAGCACAATATTATCTCCGACTACGGCTATGACACGGTCGGCTGTAGTATGCTGAGACCTTACCGTATAGCTCACCGCCACCATGAGCATCAGTGTACATATATGTTTTATTGATTTCTTCATTTTAGGAATTGCAAAATAGCAATTTATCTCTTTCATCCTGTTATCGCTCCGCGTGCAGGTCACCATGATTTGACAAGTAATAACAAATAGAGCAGGGATTTATTGTGCAGCCTTCCTGACGAGTACCTCACTCTTGCCGGATTTTTGAGCATCGGCGTAGATGCCATCATATATTTTCTGTATGAGGACTACCTTCTTTTTATTCATCACTATCTCTCTGATCTGCGTACGGATATACTCCAGCGGCGATGGCTCGCCCTGATGCCTGACGGTTCTGATATAGATGAAATAGGAGTCAGGCCCTTTTTTGAGTTCGGTAAAACGCCCTGCGGCACCTATTTTTTTCAGCTCATCCGGCGTAATGGGAAAGCGCTTCATCACCGCCGCGGCAGACAGCCAGTTGCTATCGGCAAAGGAATAACTCTGGGCATATGCTTTGCAGTAACCTTCGCGCTTATTTATATCATCGTCCGTCCTAGGGTTGAGGATGGTAGGGCGCATCTTATCCAGATCAGGCGCATCAGTAGGTATCTCTACATACTGCAGGTCATAGATATCGCTCTCCAGCGTAAACTTTTCTTTATTCTGATCATAAAAAGCCTGGACCTCAGCATCAGTCACGCTTTTGTCCAGTTTCTGATTGATGAGCTCCTTTTCATATTCGTATAGCAGTAGGGACTGCCTGTAGTCCTCTACCTTTTTGTCTATGCCCAGCTCGTCTGCCGGCACATTTTCCTCCGCCTTTTTGAGCAGGAGCTTGCGACGTACCCATGATTCGCTATACTTTACTACAAAGTCTGCTGAATCCTTTGGTGACATATTCCTGGTCATGCCCGTGACATCTGAGAGATAGAGATAGTCATCGTTCGCGCGGGCCAGCACGATCTCACCCTGGTTGGGAGAGCTTTTCTTAAAATACCTGCAGGAAACGGTGCTACCTGCCATCAGTATGATGAGTACCCAGAGTCCTCCGTATGATCTATATCTGTATCTGCCTGTCATATCAATAAAAAAGGTGCGACCCGAGACCGCACCTTTCAAAAATAGTATTAAACACTAATTAATTACTTCTTAGGCTTGATCAGGGAGCGGAATACAGCCTCATCTACCTCTATCGGATACTTCCGGCGCAGCTCTGCCAGCCAGTTCTTCTCCAGATACTCCTGATAGTCGGATACTGCATACCCTTTCGCTTCTTTCAGGGTTTTGGGTTCCGGCTGTACTATGTCCTTTATCACTACAAACTGGTAGCTGCTATCATTGAGTTTATTGATCGGCTCTATACCTTTTTTCCATGATGTTTTGTCCACTACATCGTATTGACCCTTCTCATACTTACCACTGATCACAGATACCTTGCTGCTACTGCCCTCCTTATTGAGTTCCTTTTGGATCTCCTCGCCGGATTTTCCAGCCTTGGCCAGTGCGTAGGCGTCATCTGCTATTTTTTTGTCAGAGCAGTTGTAGATCTCTACATCTGCACGCTCCTTCCACATATATTTGGTCTTATTGGCCTCATAAAATGCCTGCAGGCCGGCAGTATCCTTTGTAGCCTTGCCCCACACCTGACGGTCTGTGAGCTCAAACAGCAAGATGCCATCGCGATATTCCTTCATCAGATTTGCAAATTCCGGCTTCTTTTTGTCCAGCATACTCTCCTCGTAGTCCAGGCACTTTTGGTTTACCCAGTTGTCATAATACTCTTTGAGCAGGCCATCGCGATCCTTGTCATTCCTGTGCTTGGCATTTTTTTGGAGGTACTCCGCAAATTCCTTTGTCTTGTAAGGCTTATTGGCGAGATAGAAAAGCGTTTCATCCCCAAATTTGATAGAATCTGCTTTCAGGTTGCCACTGCGTATCGCCATGCTATCTACAGCATCAAAGAATTGCCTCTTGGTCACCAGGCTCTCAGTAAACCTGTTGTCCCTCTTGATACGCTCTATCAATTTTGTCTTCGCTACTGAAGAGCGGGAGTCGCGCTCCACCTTCTTTTTGAAATCAGCCTTGACCTCCGCAAAAGGCGGAATGGCACGCAGCTCCAGACGCTTGATGATATGCCAGCCATAGGCGGTCTTGACAGGCTTGCTGATCTCGCCGTCCTTTTTGAGCGCATACGCTGCCTCTTCAAACTCAGGCATCATGCGACCCACGCCAAACCACTGCAGTTCGCCTTTCTTATTTTTAGATGTACGGTCTTCGGAGAAAGCGGTCACCGCATCATCCCATTTAGCTTTGCCAGACACCAGTGCATTATAGATAGAGTCAGCCCTTGTCTTGAGCTTTGCCTTTTCGGCATCTGTAGCCTTCTCGCCAAATTTCAAAAGGATGTGCGCTACGTGGATCTCACCCTGTGCAGGACGTACTTTGTTAAGCTTCACTATGTGATATCCAAACTGCGTACGCACCGGGCCGGATACTTCACCCGGCTTCAATGTATAGGCTGCGGTCTCAAATGGATAAACAGTCTGGAAAACGGTGAACCAGCCTATGCTGCCGCCGTTGTCCTTTGCAGATGGGTCGCCCTTGTCCTTCTCGGCAGATTCTTTTGCCAGCTTGGCAAAATCTTCACCCTTCAGCAGGCGGGCGCGGTATTCCAGTGCCTTATTGTACGCAGCTAATGTGTCAGCCGGGTTAGCGCCTTCTTCGCAGCCTACCAGTATATGGCTCACATTGACCTCCTGCTTAGAGCGGTCATATGCCTCCTGTATCAGCCGGTCTGTGATCTCTTTATCGGTCAGGTAGCTCTTGGCCAGTTGTTTGCGGTAGCCCTCCAGTTCATTCTTGAGAGAGGATATAGTATCCAGCTTCAGCGCCTCCGCTTCGCGTACTTTCAGGCGAAAGTTCTCATACAGTGTGAGGTAGTCTGTGAGAGACTTCTCGCTGTAGTCAGCCTGGTTATTGATATTATTCTTGGTGTAGACATATTCAAACTCACCTACTGTCACAGGCTGCTTGTCTACAGTAAAAATGACTGCACTTTTATCCGCCTTCCTGGCAGGCGCGGTGGCAGTCTTTGCTGCCGGCCTGGCCTGAGCATTAGCAGCGATAGCAGAAATGGCGAAAAGGAAAGCTATACCTTTACGAATCATATTGATCTTTTTATATACTGAATAAAGGATGACAAGTATAACACTTGAGAAAAAAAGTCGGGCGAAGTTAATCAAATTTAACACAGCCAAAAGTGCCTTAAAGTATTTCAAAATCAGGCTGCGCTAAGCTTTGATGTAGGTCTCCACTGTCATTATCAGTGATTTTGCCCACCTTTGCCAGATGCCACTGCTGAATGACAGCCCCAAAAAGGACGACGACTTCACCCTGCGTTGGTACCGGGTGCGCAATCGTGTGCGGGATGAATTTGGCCAGCGGCCGGATGTAAATGCCATGCTATTTCTGATAGGAATGAATGAGGTGGGCATCGTAAAAGAAAAATGGGAGAAGGAGGAGAAACTCAACCTCATGCACATAGCCGTCTGCCGTCTGCTGGCAGGTGATGGCTACTACAAACTAACAGGCGATGACGAAGATGGATGGCCTCACTATGAGGCTGTCGTAGGCCTGCCGCCCTTCTCTATGAAAGAGCAGGAGGAACTGCTGAAACGGCGGATCGTGGAGTATTTTGAGGCGCTTTAGCGCCCAGCTTGTAGGGACAGGTCGCAACCTGTCCCTACAGGATATAAAGAGCAGTATCTTCTAAATGGAATAGTTTTCCCTTCTGTCAGCGATAAACTTTACGTTGGGAGCTAGTTTTGCGCTCAGCTTTGTAGGGACAGGTCGCGACCTGTCCCTACATGAAAAAGAGCAAGTTGTCAGCATAAAATGACTATCAGCAATGAGACGTAGAAAGCAAAACAGACTAGAAGGATATGACTATCGGCAAGGCGGTCTTTATTTTATCACCTCATGTGTTTCAAAAAAGGAATGCCTTTTAGGAGAGATCTGGGAAGGGATTATGTATCCAAGTGCTGCTGGTGAAATAGCCGATAAACAATTCCTGTGGCTGGAAGAGCATTTTGAATATCTCAAAGTAGATGAATATGTCATCATGCCCAATCATTTTCATGCTATCATACTGATTGATCCTTCGTCACCTCCTTTGTTGAAAATCAAACCACTTTCAGACCTCATAGGAGCCTATAAAATGACAACATCCAAAGCAATTCATGCGATTGATAATGGATATTTTTCATGGCAGCGTTCCTTTCACGACCACATTATCCGTGACGAAGTAGAATATCGCAAGATCAAAAATTACATTATCTCTAATCCGAGGAACTGGAAGGACGATATGTTTTACAAGTAGCGCCTAACGTGTAGGGACAGGTCGCGACCTGTCCCTACAGACCAATGGGAATTATCGTTTGTACACAGCAGGTCCTATTATTCCTGTTCCGGCTGCTTCATATAGTCGTGCCAGTAGCCGGCCTTGTATGGATAGCGTGCCAGGTATAGCTCCCTTACTTTGTCAAAGATCAACTCGCGCAGCTGTGCGGTATTACGCCCTTGTGTGGCAGAGATAAAGATCGCGTTGTGATTGGTCTTTTGCATCCAGGTGTCCTGTAGCTCCTGTAGCAGGCTGCGGCGCACCTCCTGTGGCAGAAACTCATCGAAATTCTTTTGCTCGTAGAGGTCCATCTTATTAAACACGACGATCATCGGTTTGTCTTTCGCGCCCAGATCGGAGAGCACTTGATTGACCACATTCATCTGGTCTTCAAATGCCGGATGCGAGATGTCTACTACTTGTAGCAGGATGTCTGCCTCCAGCGTTTCGTCCAATGTAGATTTGAAGCTCTCGATCAGGTGCGTAGGCAGCTTGCGTATGAAGCCAACCGTATCAGACAGGAGAAATGGCATACCATTAAACACCACCTTACGCACTGTAGTATCTACGGTGGCAAACAGCTTGTTCTCCGCAAAGACATTGTCCTTTGCCAGCAAATTCATGAGCGTCGATTTGCCTACGTTGGTATAACCCACGAGCGCTACGCGGATCATCTCTGCGCGGTTCTTTCGGCGGGTCTCGTTTTGCTTGTCTATTTCTTTGAGCTTCTGCTTGAGGGCGGAGATCTTTTTCTCAGCCATACGCCGGTCGGTCTCTATCTCCTTCTCACCCGCCCCGCCACGCGTACCGGTACCGCCCCGCTGACGCTCCAGGTGCGTCCACATACCCTTCAGGCGGGGTAGCATATACTGTAGCTGTGCCAGCTCTACCTGAGTGCGCGCCTGCACCGTCTTGGCCCGCTGGTCAAAGATCTCCAGGATCAGCATACTACGGTCCATCACACGGCACTTGAGCACCTTCTCCATATTGCGCTGCTGGGAGGGTGAGATCTCATCATCCACCACGGCGAGGTCTGTCTGGTGGCTCTCCACGTAGGCGGCCACCTCCTCCAGTTTACCTTTGCCCAGGTAGCTGGTATTATCAGGTGTAGGGAGCTTCTGCCAGAATTTCTTTTGGGTCACGATGCCCGCTGTAGACGCGAGAAAGTCCAGCTCGTCGAGATACTCAAAGGTCTGCGCTTCATTCTGGGTCTTGGTGACCAGTCCGATGAGGACTGCGTTGGTTATCTTTACTGTTTTATTATCTATCAAAATACTTGCTTGTAGGAAGGGCAAAAATAGCCCTTATTTATGGATTTATCCATCGCGGCGATACAAGTGCAAGGCTTTGATTATCTTAGGTGCCGTAAAACCTATCCCGTGAAAACCATATTAGTCATCTGTAGTTGCTTTCTCATGCTCGCAGGCATCTCCGCGTGCAATAGGTGCAATGCCCCACACTATTACGTCTGTCAGTCGGGCAGCAAGCTCAATAAATATTATTTCAATCAGGGTAGTTACTGGATATATAGGGATAGCATATCGGGAGAAATAGACAGTCAATTTGTGCTGACAGCATCCCGTCATGACCATGCAGAGGTAGGCTCTATGTACACCTACACCGGCAGCCAATGCCCCACCTATGGAGACGAATTTACCATGACTGTGCGTTCCTCATACGGCGGCACAGGGTATGCGCAGACCTACACTATTTCTAACAATAGTGAGTGCTGCTATTGTATATATAGCAGCCCTACTATTCGTGCCCAATACGGTAAAGCCATGTACACCTACACGATGAGCGGAGTGAATGCAGATACCATATATGGTTTTGTGGTTTCCGGAAATCCGTTTGCGGTCACATACCGCAGCCGCTCAGATGGTCAGGATGTACTCGGCAATGATCTAAGATCTGAGATATATTATACGGACAGCATAGGTGTGGTCAAGCATATAGACCGTGATACGGCCTTCGGTACGCACGTATGGGAGCTGCAGTCGTATCATGTGATCAATCCGTAAGAAAATTTAAAGCCAGCAGGGCCTTCGTATCAGTCTGGTCTATCTAAACCAGCTATTTGCCGGTAAATATTAGACTGCGAAAGACGGCATTATCAATGCAATACTTATCTTTGCCGGACATCCAAATTAAACACAATACGTATATGAAAAATATAGTGCTTTTTGGCCCTCCGGGCAGTGGTAAAGGTACACAGGCAGCGACCATCGTTTCTAAATACGGACTGGTACACCTCTCTACAGGCGATATGCTGCGCGCAGAGATAGCCGGCCAGACTGAGCTCGGCCTGAAGGCCAAGACCCTGATGGACCGTGGCGAGCTGGTACCAGACGCAGTAGTGATAGGCATGATAGACAATAAGCTCAAGGCTAATCCTGAGGCTGCGGGTTTCATATTTGATGGCTTCCCGCGCACGGTGGCGCAGGCAGAGGCGCTGGATCAGCTCCTCTCTGCCAAGGGTGCCCCGATCAATAAAGTCCTCTCGCTGAAAGTAAGCGAAGAGGAACTGACCAAGCGTATCCTGGAGCGCGGCAAGACATCTGGCCGTACGGATGACCAGGATGAGAGCATCGTAAAGAACCGCGTGGTAGAATACCGCAATAAGACCGCACCTCTCGCCGCCTACTATGAGAAACAGGGCAAACTGGTAGAGATACCGGGCGAGGGTACCATAGACCATATAGCAGACCTGCTGGCATATGAGCTGGATAGTATCGCAAATGGTAGCAGTAGTGGTGGCTCTCCATCTCTTTTTGACAGGATATTTCACCCGCACAAGGATGAGCCTAAGACAGAAGAAAAGCCGGCAGAGAGCCCTGTAGCAGAGGCTGCACACAAGGTAAGTGACATCATCAAGAAAGCTGTAAAAGCAGTAGCACAGAAGGTAGAAGCGCCGGCAAAAAAAGCAGCACCTAAGAAGGAAGCAGCCAAGCCAGCGGCAAAGAAAACCCCTGCCAAAGCTGCTACCCCAAAGAAAGCTGCTAAAAAAGCAGCCCCGAAGAAGGCGGCAGCAGTAGTAAAGAAGGCCGCTAAGAAAGCCGCCCCTAAAAAGGCTGTGAAAGCAGTAAAGAAAGCTGCAAAGAAAGTAGCGCCTAAAAAAGTGGTGAAGGCGGCTAAGAAGGCAGCTAAAAAAGTAGCGCCAAAGAAAGTAGTAAAAGCCGTAAAGAAAGCAGCTAAAAAGGTAGCACCTAAGAAGGTAGTAAAGGCTGTAAAGAAAACAGCAAAAAAAGTCGCTCCTAAAAAGGTGGCCAAGAAAGCTGCTCCTAAAAAGGCTGTAAAGGCGATCAAGAAGGTAGCTAAGAAAGTGGCCCCAAAGAAAGTAGCTAAGAAGGCTGCCCCTAAAAAGGTAGTGAAGGCTGTAAAGAAAGCCGCCAAAAAAGTAGCTCCTAAAAAAGTGGCGAAGAAGGTAGCACCGAAGAAGGTGGTGAAAAAGGTAGCGGCCAAGAAGAAGAAAAAGTAATCAGATAGATCGTCCCGGCCTCGGTCGGGACCAGTGGGATGGAAAATTTTATAGACTACGTAAAGATACTCGGGCGGTCAGGTCATGGTGGCCCGGGGTACTCGCACTTTCACAGAGAGAAGTTTGTGCGCAAGGGTGGGCCTGACGGCGGCGATGGTGGCCGTGGCGGCCATATCATCCTGCGTGGCAATAAGCAACTGTGGACCCTCCTACACCTGAAGTACCGCAAGCACATCTTTGCCGAAGATGGCAAGCGCGGTGGCAGCTCGCACTCCTATGGCCGTAGCGGTGAGGATATCATTCTGGAGGTGCCGCTGGGTACCGTCTGCAAGGACTTTGAGACAGGTGAGATCATCTGCGAGATCAATGAGGATGGCCAGGAGGCCATCATGCTGGAGGGCGGCATGGGGGGCAAGGGTAATGCCTTTTTCAAGACCGCTACCAATCAGTCTCCTACCTATGCACAGCCCGGCATGGATGGCGTAGAGAAATGGGTGCTCATAGAGCTGAAGCTCCTCGCTGACGTAGGTATGGTAGGTTTCCCTAATGCTGGCAAATCAACACTGCTCTCTGTCATGTCTGCGGCCAAGCCGGAAATAGCAGATTATCCGTTTACCACACTAGTGCCGAGCCTCGGTATGGTGTACTATAAGGATGCGCACTCTTTTGTGATGGCAGATATACCGGGTATCATAGAGGGTGCCTCTGAGGGTCGTGGCCTGGGTATACGTTTCCTGAAGCATATAGAGCGCAACGCCTGCCTGCTTTTCATGGTGCCGATAGATGCGGATGACATCATCGGTCAGTACAAGATACTGCTGAATGAGCTGAAGAAGTTTAACCCAGACCTGCTGCTCAAGGACCGGATGCTGGCTATCACCAAGGCAGACATCGTAGACGAAGAGACACGCACGCTGATAGAGAAAGATCTCAAAAAGAAGATGCCGCGCAAGCAGCCGATAGACTACACATTCATTTCCTCAGCCACAGGCTATAATATCGAGGCGCTCAAGGGCAAACTCTGGAACCGCCTGAATGAAATCAATCCTGATTGATTTTAACCTCCTGTTTGTTTAACGGCTATCTGCCATATCTGTATTAAAGGCACCTTTGCGCCTGATCATTTTGTATGCGCGGATTGCTTTGCTTCATTTGGCTATTGGTTTCTTTTTCCTGCGTAGCAGGGAGTACAGATACTATCCCTGCCGGGAAAAATGAACTGCATGTACTGACGTATAATGTCAAATTCCTGCCCTCTATCCTGCTGAGCCAGCACCATCATCCTATCAGGCGTGCGCGCTACATACCACAGGCGCTGATAGCAGATACGGTGGATGTGATCGTGTTTGAGGAGGCCTTTGATGCTACGGCGCGGCGCAGGCTGATACGTGGGCTGAAGAAGGACTTTCCATACATAACAGGTCCAGCAAATAAGAAAGCCAGTTTTAAATACTGCAGCGGTGTCTTCATGGCGAGCCGCTACCCGATGCGTGAGCTGGATGAGGTGCAATACAAAGAGTGCGTCAGCTACGACTGCATGGCCCGCAAGGGTGGCCTGATCAGTGAGGTGACGCTGCCCGATGGCCGCCAGATACAGATCATAGGCACACATATACAGGCACCTGGAGAGGACTCTATCAAGGTGCACCAGCTGCAGCAGCTCCGCGCACTGATGGATAAATACAAACGCGCGGATGTACCACAACTGGCCTGTGGTGATTTCAATGCCTGCCGTGCGGATAAGCCGCTGTATGATACGCTGATCCATATACTCGGAGGCCTTGACGGGCCTATCTGCGGCGATCAGCAGTGCTCATCTGACCACCTCCACAATGACATGGAGCACTACGGTCCTGATCAGAATCTTGTCGACTACCTTTTGTATTGTCATCCTGTGCCACCGGCTTTCACAGAGCGCCGCATTATCAAGTACCAATACCAATGGTCAAAAAAACATAAAGATCTCTCCGATCACTATGGTGTGCGGTTGAAGCTTGTTTTCTGATGCAATAAGACGGGGTGCTTCCCGTTTATCCGCGCGACTGCTTTACCTAAAACTTAGATACATTTGCCGCGCCATGGATAAGAAAGACGACTTACAAAACTGGTTACTGCTGGGGCTGCTGGCTATGATCTGGGGTACGTCTTATATCATGATCAAGAAGGCACTGCATGTCTTCCCGCCGATAGAGGTGGCAGCGCTGCGGGTGAGTTTATCTTTCATAGCCTGTATTCCCTTTTATGTACCGGCGCTGCGTGCTATACCGCGCAGCAAGTATCATCATCTCCTCTTCCTCGGCGTGATAGGGATCGGCATCCCGGCATTTCTGTTTGCGTACTCGCAGACGCATATCAGTAGTGCGCTGAGCGGGATACTCAATTCGCTCTCTCCGCTCTTTACGGTACTCACTGGTGTATTGATCTGGCGCATTCAGACACCGGTATTGAAACTCGTAGGTGTGCTGGTAGGGTTGGCAGGAGCGATCGTATTAGTCTTTGGCAAAAGTGGCTTTAGCCTGAACGGCGACCTGATCTATACCATCATGCCGATAGTCGCGACACTTTTATACGGTATCAACTCTAATTATGTCCGTCAGCATTTCACCGGTGCCAATCCGCTCTATGTGACGGTGCTGAGTATAGGCTTTATAGGTATACCGGCTGCTGCTATTCTTTTCTCTACGGACTTTGTAGTGCGTGTGCAATCTCCGGGTGCCTGGCAGGGGCTCGCTTGTGTGGTGTACCTCGCCGTCTTTGGCACGATAGCAGGCTGGCTCATCTTCTATCGCCTGATACAGCGGCGCGATCCGCTGTTTGCGGCCTCAGTCACTTACCTCGCTCCTATCGTGGCCATAGGCTGGGGCATCCGTGATGGCGAGACGCTGAATATCTACCACGCCATCGGTATGCTGCTGATACTGACCGGCGTATATTTTGTGAGCCGGACAAAAAGCAGCCCTGTACCGGCTCCGCAGAGCATGAAAGTTTAATAGTTTTGCTACATGAAGAAGATCAATTTTTACTCCGGCCCTTCTATTCTGCCGCCGTCTGTACTAGAGCAATCTAAGGCTGCTATAGATGACTTTGCTGGCATGGGGCTGTCTATACTGGAGATCTCTCACCGTGCCAAGCCTTTCGTAGAGGTAATGAATGGTGCACGGGCTATGATCAAAGACCTGATGGGCCTGGGTGATGACTATGAGGTGCTCTACCTGCAGGGCGGCGCCAGCACACAGTTTCACATGGTGCCGTACAACCTGCTGAATGGTACGGAGACGGCAGGTTATATAGATACCGGTACCTGGGCGCACGGTGCACTGACAGAGGCGAAGCTATTCGGCGAGGTGCATGTGATCGCTTCGTCTAAGGATAGCAACTACGACCATATACCCAAGCAATGGGACATGAGTGGCAGGCCATACAAGTACATCCACATCACTACCAATAACACGATCTATGGCACCCAGTGGGATATCGCCTCGCTGCAGCGCATCCGCTCACAGGCAGATATACTTGTGGCAGATATGAGCAGTGATATTTTCTCGCGGGAGATAGACTACTCTATGTTTGACCTGATCTATGCGGGGGCGCAGAAAAATGCTGGCGTGGCCGGCGCGACCATCGTAGTAGTGCGCAAGAGCATCTTGGGGTCAGTGAAGTGGACGCTGCCTAAGATGATAGACTACCGCATGCACATAGAGAACGCCTCAATGAAGAATACGCCGTCGGTTTTTGCCGTATACTGCTCCTGGCTGGTGCTGAAATGGATCAAAGAGCAAGGTGTCAGGAATATCTATTTGCACAACGAGCGGAAGGCACAGCGCCTGTATGAGTCTATCGACGATTCCAAGGTCTTCAAGGGTAATGTAGCGAAAGAAGACCGCTCTATGATGAATGTCTGCTTCACAGCTTATGACCGCGCGCTGGAGCCGAAGTTTAGCGAGCTGGCAAAAGCCAAAGGCCTTGTAGGTATAGAGGGCCACCGCTCTGTGGGTGGCTTCCGCGCATCGATATACAATGCTATGCCGGAGAGTGGTGTGGAGGCGCTGATCGCTGCGATGAAGGAGTTTGAAGCGGGACTATGATTTAGCCTTTCTTGCTTAGAAAGGGAAAGCGCTGCACATTTATCACATACACCGCTACAAATATTAATAACGGTATCACTACTACTTTATAACGCACCAGATTGCCTAGTACAGGTGTCATGATGCCTATCATACAGAGATAAGGCAAAGTGCAAGCCAGCACAAAGAAGAGCAGGTTGAAGTTCAGTTTCCTTTTCTTTGAATGATAAATAATGGCTACCACTAACAGCACGACCAGCACTACATTCTCCAGGGCGCTGAGTAGCATCATGGGGTTGCGACTCTGCCACAGGTAGGGTTTGAGCATTGCATTGCACAGTCCGGTGGGCAGATGACTCAGGATAGACCAGATGCTCTGCTCCAGTGGCGGCACGTAGCTGTAGCTGCCGGCCTTCATATACATGGCTTCTGCTATCGCGTGCTTTTGCTTCATAGCAATTAGAAAGACGAAGTCGAGCTTAGGTGCCAACGGTGACATGATAGCGACCGCTGCTACCGATAGTGCTAGTACTGCTCCATATTTGATCGCAGAGAACTTTATGTCTGTTTGACCAGATGCTATATAGTAGGCCACGATGGCTGGCAACAGGCAAAGTAGCAGGAAGTACTTGATCACAAAGAGCAGCAGCGCTCCGGCGAGAAAGATCAGTACAGCTACCACCTTTTTCTCCCTGATAGATAAGAAGCCATACAGCAGTAGGCCAAGTGCGAGGATCATCACGGATTCCTTCAGCCCGCCGGAGGTCCAGAAGAGAAAGGATGGAAAGAGCATGGTGAGGAGCGCCCATTTCTTTTTACCGTCAGGGAGAAACTGCTGGAAGACCTTTAATAATAATGTGCAACCGATAAAGGAGAGTAGACAGAAGAAGACCGTATGAATATGCATGTTCTCTCCTGAGACGAGCATGACCACGGCATTGAGCCGGATCATGAAGCGATTCTCATTAAAAGGCATGCGGTCGGTGAAGTTGCGCTCCCAATTCTTCATCTGGGAGGTATAGGCTGAGAGTGACGAGTCTTCTATACCTGTCATCAGGCCGAGGAAGGCTGTTTTATTTTCGCCGAAGGCGGCATGGATATAGTGCGCGTCGTCGTAGAACTTGTAGATATCGCTGGTAGAGCGATCTTTATAGTAAAAGGTATAAACAGCCCATAGGGCAAAACCGAAGAAGAGCTTTAAAGCAAAGAGTGCGGGCGATGCCCATGCCGGCAGCTCCTCCAGCCGCAGCACGCGCCAGCGGTAGATGCCCGCGGCTATCAGCATCGCTATCAATATGGCTATCAGAAAACCCATCGTCGTGCGTCTAAGTTGTGTATTAAATTTCAATGTAGCTAATGGTAGAGGGTTTTAGCGCTTGCATGGCATGCAAGCGCTGACTTGGCAATCAGGTTTAAATGGTTATTTTTGCGACCTCAAAACACCAAAGAATAAAGCATGGCTACTACAGCAGACATCAGAAACGGACTTTGTATAGAGTGGAACCACGATATCTTCCAATTTATAGAATTTCAACACGTTAAGCCAGGCAAGGGCAACGCCTTCGTGCGCTGCCGTATGAAGAGCTTTAAGACTGGCCGTGTGCTGGAGCATACTTTCCCGTCTGGTCACGAGATCATCACTGCGCGCGTAGTGAGGAGGCCTCATCAGTTCCTGTATTCTGACTCTATGGGCTACAATTTCATGGATCAGGAGACATTTGAGCAGGTGCTGATAGATGGCAAGATGATAGACAACAACGACCTGCTAAAGGAAGGCGATGTGTGCGACGTAGTGGTACACGAGGAGAACAGCCAGATCCTGGCCTGCGAACTGCCGAACTTCGTCATACTCGAAGTGACCTCAGCTGACCCTGCAGTAAAGGGCAACTCTGCCTCAAACGTGCAGAAGAACTGCATAGTAGAGACCGGCGCTACGATCAAGGTGCCGATGTTCATCGACGCTGGTGAGAAGATAAAGATCGACACCCGTACCCGTGAGTACATGGATAGGGCGTAATACTTAGACAAGAGACTTTAGACGTTAGACGTCAGACAATACAGTGAACAGCCGGTTTATGCCGGCTGTTTTGTTTTTATGTAGTGGTGCTTGCCCCTTTTGGCAGACAGTCCACACCCGTTTCGCTAACATCATTTTGAGGCAATCGGTCATAGCCGTCCTATCCTCCACTACTTTAGCTGACAGGTTTTTATGAAAGACAAGGTACGGATCGGGGTACTGGGCGCTGGCCACCTCGGCAAGATACATATCAGGCTGCTGAAAGAGATAGAGGGCTATGAGCTCGTGGGTTTCTATGACCCCAATGCGGAGGTAGCCGCCAAGGTCTCTGAGGAATATGGGATCAAGGCCTACGCCTCTGAAGAGGAGCTGATGGATCATTGTGATGCCGTAGACATAGTGACGCCTACCACTACGCACTATGATTGTGCTGTACTCGCCATCAAGAAATTCAAACACATCTTTATAGAGAAGCCCCTGGCATATGCCATCACTGAGGCCTCTACCCTGGTGAAGCTGATAGATGAAGCCCGCATCAAGTGCATGGTGGGTCATGTAGAGCGGTTTAATCCCGCTCTGCTGAGCCTCAATAAGAAGATGATCAAGCCCCTCTTTATAGAGGTGCATCGGCTGGCACAGTTTAACCCCAGAGGTACGGACGTATCTGTGATCCACGACCTGATGATCCACGATATAGACATCATTCTGAGCCTCGTAAAGGGAAATGTAAAGCGTGTGAGCGCCAGCGGTGTCGCCATAGTGAGCAAGACCGCAGATATAGCCAATGCGCGAATAGAGTTTGACAATGGCTGCGTGGCCAACCTGACGGCCAGCCGCATATCAGTCAAAAACATGAGGAAGATGCGCATCTTCCAGCCCGGAGCCTATATCAGTATGGACTTTCTCAAGCAGAAGTCAGAGGTCTTTAAGATAGACGATGCACCCACACCAGATGGGACCAACCAGTTTGAGATAGAGCTGGCTGACCACACCAAAAAGTACATCACCTATGACGTGCCTGAGAAAAAGGAGGTCAATGCCATTAAGATGGAGCTGGAGCTATTTCACAAGAGCATCGTGACCAATAAGCAGCCTCCTGTCACTGCTCACGATGGCTATCTGGCCATGGAGCTGGGCCAGCGCATCATAGACAAGATCAACAGTCAGCTGGTAGTACACTAGCCGCTTCCTTTGCATTCGTACCATTTACGGGAAAGCACACCAGTCCGGCTTTCACAATCCTTTTAAACTTCTTACGTTTACACCCTTATCTTTGGTGGCTAATATGACAAATGAACTTCGCATATCGATAGGGGCAGGGATGGCACTGGTCCTGGCAATGCTGCTGACTATCGGCAGCGGCTGCCACAAGATACCCAATGGAGGTATACCCATCTATATCAAGATAGATTCACCTACGATCATAGATGATGGCCTGGTAGGCAACATCAACTGGAAAATCCCCGATGTATATGTAGCCGTGAATAACACGGACCTGGGAGGATACCAGATGCCGGCCACTGTACCCGTGCTAAGCGAAGGAGATGCCCGTATGATAGTGAGTGGCGGTGTCTACAAAAACGGTATCGTGAGCCAGCGGGCAGACTATCCCTTCTGGAGGCCTGACACCTTTACTATAGCCAATCCTCAGGCAGGCCAGGTATACCGGCACCACCCTGTGTATCATTACTACTCAGATGTGCAGCATGGCCTTCTTGATGATTTCAATGCCGGCACCCAGTTTGACTCTGCCATGACAGTAGTGCCGGATATAGATGCCGACTCTCTCAGCGGACGTGTATGGCAGTGCGGGGCCCTGGTTTTAGGAGCCAATGACTCTATCAAAGGCACCATACAACGGATAGGTAGCACCATTGTGACCAATGGCCGCGAAGCCTATGTAGAATTTAACTTCAAGCAATCCGGTACCAGCCAGGCTGTATCTTTTGATGTAGGGCTGCAGTCTGTCAGCTCTACCGGCTATACTACCAATAACACTATCCTGACTATTTTTCCTACTAACTATTGGAAGAAAACCTATCTCGATTTCAGCAATTTTGTAGGAAGCAATACAGGGAGCACCTTTTATGTTTACTTCGTAGGATACAATACGTCCGGCGCACCGGTCAATTTCTACTTTGACGATGTAAAGCTACTCTACCTTCAGTAATGCGGAAACGAAGACTAACAGGCTGGTATGTGGTGAGCGACTATCTCAGCTCGCTGGCTGCCTGGTATTGTTTATATATGTTTCGCAAGGTGGTGATCGAGGCTCAGCCGTTTCAGGTCGAGCTTCCCTTTCAGGACAATCAGTTTTTTGCAGGTCTCTTCATTGTGCCGGAGATATGGCTCCTGCTGCACTATGTCAGTGGCACCTATACAGACCTATACCGCAAATCACGGCTACAGGAGGCTATCAAGACTACTGTAGTCATACTGGCAGGCGCTATTCTTATCTTTTTTGGGCTGCTGCTGGATGATCAGGTACGCCGCTTTACAGATTACTACCTTACCTTTGCTGTGCTCTGTGCGGCGCAGCTGACACTCACGCTGCTGGGCCGCATCATCCTGCTCAATAGGGCCAAGGCCAATCTGCGTACCAAGCGTTTTGCTTATAATACGCTGCTGATCGGAGCCGATCAGCGCGCTGCAGATCTCTACCAGGAGTTTTCCGGTCGTGACAATGCTTTTGGTTATATCTTTTGCGGCTATATCCGTCTGAACGGCGAGACGCCCAACAAAGTGACATCTGAGCTGAAGCAGCTAGGCACTATCAGCGATCTGGAGCGCATAGTAGATGAGCAGCATATAGAGGAGGTGATCATAGCCATAGAGTCTCACGAGCATCACCTGCTGAACGATATCCTGATCATGCTGGCAGACAAGAAAGTCTATATCCGCATCATACCTGATATGTACGATATCCTCTCCGGCACCACCAAGATGAACTCTATCATCGGTGAGGCCTTTATAGAGATACCACCGGTGGTATTGAGCGAGTGGCAGCGCATTACCAAGAGGTGGTTTGATCTCTTTGGGTCCATCGGAGCTTTGATCTTTACATCTCCATTGCTGCTCTATGTGGCGCTAAGGATCAAGTTTTCATCCAAGGGACCTGTCTTCTACACACAGGAGCGCCTGGGTCAGTATGGAGATCCCTTTCAGATCATCAAGTTTCGCTCTATGTACACCGATGCCGAGCAGCATGGCCCCAGGCTCACTACAGATGACGATCCCCGCATCACTCCTGTAGGACGCTGGATCCGGAAGTACCGTGTAGATGAGCTACCGCAATTTATAAATGTACTGAAGGGCGAAATGAGTATCGTAGGCCCGCGGGCTGAGCGGCGCTTTTTTGCAGACCAGATCATGCAGCAGGCACCATACTACCGGCATGTCTTCAAGGTGCAGCCGGGTATCACTTCTCTGGGTATGGTAAAGTACGGCTATGCCTCTACAGTAGACGAGATGGTGAAGAGACTCAAATATGACATCATCTATATGGAGAATATGAGTATCCTGATGGACCTGAAGGTGATCATCTATACCATACTTACGGTACTGTACGGCCGGGGCAAATAAAAACCGGCGCTCCCCCGTCTTGCATATATAGCCCTGATATGGCACAATAATAGTATCTTATAGCCTCGATCGCGATACGTATAACTAGTGATATGAATATATTTCGCCAAATCTTTGACCTGCGCAACGGAGAAGATGATAAGGATAAAACGCTGCAAAATGTAAACAGTGGCATATCCTTTACCGGTGCCAATTTGTGGATATTGGCTTGCGCTATCATTGTGGCCTCCGTAGGTTTAAATGTAAACTCTACCGCCGTCATCATAGGCGCTATGCTCATCTCTCCGCTCATGGGCCCTATACTGGGTGCAGGCTTTGCCTTGGGCACGTACGATTTTGATCTGCTGAAGAGGGCGCTACGCAACCTGCTCATCGCTACTGTGGCAGCGCTACTGGTCTCTACAGCCTATTTTTACCTTAGTCCGTTCAAGACAGCGCAGTCTGAGATACTGGCGCGCACCAGCCCCAATATCTATGACATCCTGATCGCATTTTTCGGCGGTCTGGTAGGTGTGATAGCTATCACGCGGGTAGAAAAGGGTAACCCCATACCAGGTGTAGCCATCGCTACGGCCCTCATGCCACCACTCTGTACCGCAGGCTATGGATTAGCCACAGGTCAGATCAGGTTTTTCTTGGGAGCCCTATTTCTATATACCATCAACTGTGTCTTTATCTGCATCGCCACCTACCTGATCGTAAAACTACTACGCTACCCTGCGAAAGCAGTGGCTGAGAAACGGCAAAAGCTCGTGCAGTACTCTATCACAGGCCTGGTGGTACTGATGCTGGCACCGAGTGGCTACTTTGCCTGGAGGCTGTATGACAAGCAGAATTTCCTGCAAGCTATAGACAAATACATAGAGAGCGAATTTACAGATAAAGGTGTGACCGTCATCTACAAAAAGACAAGCTACGAGAGCCGGCCCAAGCGACTGGAGCTGGCATTTCTACAGAAACACATGACGACTGAAGAAATAACTGCAGCCCGAAAGGATATGGAAGCCGCAGGACTGGATGGCACCCAGCTGGTGATCAAGCAAGACTCGGTAGACAATATCCTGACACTCAAAAACAGTATCCTCAATGAGATAAGCGGCAAGGATGCGGCGCTGGATGCCAAAGATATGCAGATCAAATCACTGCAGGACAAGATCACTGCAGCTACCTATGATAATAGCCAGCTGCAAAAAGAAATAGCAGCCATTTTCCCCGGCATCCGTGCGGTATCTATGGCCAATCATCCCTTTGCCTATGACAAGGATAGCACTACGCTCCGGCCCGTATTGATTTATCAGGCGCAGAAGCCTCTCTCCACTGCTGACAAGCAGAAACTGGAGAATTGGCTGAAAGAAAGACTGAAACTAAAGGATCTTGCAGTCTTCAAACTGTAGTAGCCCGCGTGATGCTACCCCCCTACCGCCGTACCTCTATCTTGCCCACACCTACTGTGATCCCATCGTCTATCAGCCGGAGCAGATACAAACCATCAGGCAGTGCTAAATCTAGTAATACATTTCCCTGATAGATAAACCTGGCAGCTGATCCGCTCCACACGAGTGCACCTGTCATGTCATATATGCGGATGGCACATGAGAGATATTGACCTGTAGCTCCGATGATTTTTATTTTACCAGCAGTGGGATTAGGCATTATCCTGATAGCCTCCGGCTGTACCGGGTCTATTCCTGCCGGACAGCTGATAGTGGCAGGCGCGCTGCTGGCCATGCAGTCAGAGTCACTGAGCGACATGATAGTGATATAGTACGTGCCGCTATCGGCTACCTGGATCTGGTAGCCATCAGAGCCCGGCACCGGGGCCGAGTCATAGTACCACTGATACGACACGCCACCCACCGGCGCGATAGACAGCTCACAGCCATTGACGTGTAGCTGAGGTACAGTCAGCGGAGAGTCGCAGCCCGCGTATGCTGTGACGTACACCAGAGCAGTATCCATGGCCATGCATCCGTGCGTGTCGGTCACAGTCAGCGTGTATCTGGTGGTATCTACAGGCCATACCTGCGGGTTAGATTGCTGGCTGCTCAATCCCGCAGGCTCAGAGCGCCAGGCATACATATATATACCAGAACCGCCGTTTGCTGGCGGAGCGCCGCCCAGCACTACTGTATCTCCTACATGTATGATATGATCAGTACCCGCATCTGCATGCAGGGGCGGCACTGCACCTATATAAATAGTAGCCACCGCTGTATCCGGACAGCCGCCAGCACCAGAGATCGCCACACTGTATGATCCGGGTATAGAGACAGTGACGCTTTGCGCGCTGTCAGATAGCGCACCGACAGGTCCGATCCATTTGTATACACTGCCATTGGGATAGGCAGAGAGTGTGCTGATACTATCGGCACAGCCGAGCGCTGTATCAGTAGCTGAGATGTATGCCTGAGGATGCGTGCCTACAGAGACGGCAGCAGATGCAGTGGCCGAGCAACCGTCAGTAGATGCAGTCAGCGTGTAGGTAGTACTCCCGTTTGGATTGGCAGTCACAGTGGCTCTCGCTGTGTCACTAAGTCCCTGAGATGGAGACCACCGATAGGATGTGGCCTGTCCGGCAGCAGTGAGTGTAGTACCCGTACCTCCGGTACAGATAGTCACAGCTGCAGGGTTTACAGAGATGATGGGAGTCTGAGTCACATTGACAGTGACAGTAGCTGTGGCACTGCAGATGCCTGTGGTGCCAGTCACTATATACATAGTCGTACTACTGAGACCGCTGACCAAAGGACTGGCTGCGGTATCAGAGCTAAGGCCTGTAGCCGGGCTCCATCTATACGAGCCGGCACCTGATACATGCAGCACTATAGTCGAGCCTGCTCCGCTGGAGCACAGTGATAGCTGCGTGCCCGGCGATATGGACAGTGCCGGTGGGGTAGAGACATTCACTCCTATGGTATCCGTGGCGCTACATCCATTCTTGTATCCTGTCACAGAGTAGGTATAGTGTCCTGCCGTACTGACCGATGCTGAGGCAGTGGCTCCGCTGCCGCCTGACAGCCCAGGCCCACTCCATAGATAGGCAGAAGCATTGCCGGTGGCAGTCAGGGAAGTGCTTTGGCCCGCGCATACATCAGACGCAGCGGCTGCAGCATGAACGGAGAGATCACTAGCAGACAATGACCACCCCGATGATACAGCCGTAGCGCCGCAACCATTGGTGACTGTGACCACATAAGTACCCGCAGCAGTGACTGTATGCGCACTGGCCGTATCGCCACCGGACCAGAGATAGGTGCAATCGTTGCAAACATTGGCTAGAGACAGATGCGCTGCACTGGCGCTACAGAGAAGCGTGTCCCCTCTGATGACTGGAACTGCCGGCGAAACGCATGGACTATAGGCACAAATACTGAAGTCTCCGGCATACGAGCTACCGATACCATAGCTAAAGATACGCACCAGATAGGTGCTATCTGCCATAGGTATGAAGGAGACAGTCTCCGCCTGTCCGGCTCCGTGCCTGTCTGCACAGCCTATCTGCACCGGCGTACCGCAACTGCCGGAGTAGATGCCTACCACCATATCAAAGGATGCAGTATTGGTGATAGGCGTAGCTGTGATCGTCACAGAGTCAGTAGTAATAGGTCTGATAGAGAACCAAACATCATCATCAGCCCTGCCTGATTGATACAAGGAGGTGCAGGTGCTGGCTCCATAGAAGGAAATGCCTGCTGAGGCAGTAGCATTGACCGTAGAGCAGGTGTCTGGCGTACAGGTCTGCCCTACAGTGAGAGAAAGAGGATTGCAGACATCATCATTATTGCATAGCGGTGTAGGATTGACCACGGTCAGATTATTAAAGTCAGTGGCCGTACCGTTAAACACATCCAGGTCCACATTGCCTGTGATGCCGGATACAGCGCCATACCAGTCGTACTGTTTGAAGGCCCAGGTAGTCCAGTTGCCAATATTGGCAGGAGCAGTAGCAGGCGATGTACCCGGGGCGGCTATCCAGAGTTTACAGTTATTGAGAGAGCTGCTGAGGTAGCCTGCGATAGATGGGCTCGTATAGATGATAGGTATACGGCCAGTATGCCTGTAGACTGTATCTACCCAGGTCTGCGTCCAGGCTGTGAGTGCTGCACTGGAGAAATACGAAGTCAAGGCCTGGGAATGTATGAGACAAGTGCCTGCCGGATCCTCCAGATCCAGCACCGGTGGCAGATAGCCGGCTGCAGTATAGGCCCCGGCAGTACTGAGAAAATACAAAGCCTCTGCACCGGCGGCATTGTCTTCCGGCAGGGCAAAGTGATAGGCTCCCACTACGAGACCTGCAGCCGGAGCGCCAGTGATATACGATGCAAAGCGGGAATCTGTATAGCAGGTACCTTTGGTCGCCTTGACGAAGGCAAAGGACTTGCCGGCTGCGGCTACCTGAGACCAGGTGATAGAGCCTTGTAGCGCAGAGACATCTACCCCCAATATACTCTGAGCATGGCCTCCGCTGATGGCAAACCATAATAACAGTGCATTTAGCAGCCTCTTCATTTACCTGCTTTAGTCGGAGCATCTCCGGCGGTGAACCTGAAGGAAGAAAGAAGTGTGCGCATGTCACGCTCTAATACGTCCTGAGGCAAAGTACCCGACAACTGTATTTGAATCTCGCCCTTATCTTTTGGTGCCATGAAGTCTGTAACGATGCGCTGCATAGGTGAGGCAAGGGCACGGCCTTTGCCGTCAGTCAGTAGCTCAGTTTTGGCCAGTAGCGCCCTGCGGCCATCTACCATGATAGTGTCGCTGCCTGAGGCATACCAACCGGTGTGTGACTGATACTGCCGCGAGGTCTCTTCATAGAGCTTTTCTGCAGATGGTGGATAGTGCCAGCTAAGGATGAGGAAGGAGCCCGCTGCGGTATCAGTAAAGCGCACCTCGCTGACTATAGGTATACCATGACGATCTATGATCTCTGATGGCGGTCCATCTATATGCCAGTGTGCCGGATAGATGAACCGGAAACCGTGGATCGTGTCGGTATACAGGCGCCCCTGCAGGCTCTGCCCGGCTACAGACCGGCTGCTACCCACCCAGAGTAATAGTACTATAACTATGAGGCTGTACTTCATATAGCATACTAGTGTAGGCCTAAGGTACACAATAAGTGACGAACGAAGGACCAAGGTCGGTATGTTTACCAAGTTTTTCGACTGATGGGGGGGTAAGGAAATATCCCGATATTTGAGGAAGTTTTTCGACTAGGGGGAGGTTAACATTTTTATGTATTTCAAAACATTATACATTAAAGAATAAATATGAATCTGCACGATGACGAGGAGGAAGGTGAGCTACAGTGGGATGATGAGGAAGGCGATGAGTGGAAGACCCAACCGCTGAGGGAGGCAGCTGCGGAGCTAAAGAAGCTCGCGCGCCAGATACTCAAAACCGTGACAGCTATCGTAGAGACGCTGCCAGAAGAAGGGGATGCAAATGACGAACACCATGCCTCATACCACCGCGGCTGGATGATGGAGAATGCGATGGTGATAGGTGCCAAGCTGGCAGGCGCCGGCGGTGGCGACTATATGATCCTACGGGAAAATGCAGTCCTGATCAAACTGGCTGCCCGCGACCTGCTGATACAGACATCCGGCCTAGAGATGTTTGACTATCCGCATGGGGAATATCTTCAGGCACTTAGAGCGGAGATAGAGGAGTTTCGCAAAGCCTTTGTGAGGTGGGTGCGGGCATTTCCACAGGAAGATGAGATCTATCCGGATGGCTGGGGGCTATTCTATACAGAGGAGGATGTAGCGAGGTGGAACAGCATGAATCCGGATGAACCTAAAGAGGAATAACCTGCCAATCAATACTGCAATGGATATACTGATACGTGAAGCAACCTCAGAGGACCTGACGGCTATAGATGCTTTTGATGTCTTCTCCGGAAACCGGGGTCCGGAGATACTGGCGGGGGAGATAGTGGTAGCCATCTGTGATGGCGAAGTGGCGGCCTACATGATGCACAACAGGCGCTTCTATCAAAGGCCATTTATCTGGCTGCTGTGTGTAAAAGAAAGGTATCAGAGAGGAGGTATCGCATCTAAACTACTGGGCTGGGCAGAAGCTTACTATCAAAAGGATGTAGCTTTGTTTTCATCTACAGAGTCTGATAATGATGCAATGATCGGACTCTTCGCAAAACGCGGCTATCTACCATCAGGCAGTATAGAAAACATTCAAAAGACTTCTGAACTAGTCTTCTGTCGACCTTCTGACAAAGAGTAATAACCTTACCTCATACACCACTTCTTCTTGCTGAGTTTATATTTCTTCTTCTCAGCACTAGTCACCTTGATACAGGTGATGTGAAAGGGAACACCTATCATGCGCACATTAGGCGGTATGGCACCCACATCACCATCTATGGAGAGATGGAGGCCATCTTTGCGCAGCTCCTCGGGTAGCTCAGTGGCTACATAGCGCTGGGTAGGCTCGGTATCAGGTACGATCACGGTCTGTTTTTCATTGAGCACCTTGACTGTGGCCTTGATATCCTTGAGGGATTTTACTTTTTCAAATTTCGTTTGCGCGGACGCGCCGATCGCTGCTGAGAGCATCAGCAGGATGATGAAGAGCTGGATGTTTTTCATGTACGTGTGATAGTCAAATGTAATGCCATTTTCTGAGAATGGGACAAGGGGCGGAAGGCGAGGGACGAAATAAAGCGGCGCAGATATAATGAGGAAGTGGCTTTCAAAACAAGAAGGTATGGATCTAACCCTCGTCCTTCAGCCCTCCAAAAAAGGAACCGGCGGCAAAGCTGCTGCTCTGTCGCCGGTATTTAGTTATGCCATTTGGCTGAGGGGCATCGTGGGTGATTCCGTCAGCCGACTGGCATTATCGTGGGGTTTGAGGCTAGTTGAGGTCGTATGATTTGTGGACTAATTTGTATTTCTCTTTTAGTTCGTAGGCTACCCAGATCTTGTGAATGTTGAGCGCTGTACCGGGACCGTCGGCTTTGCCGAGGTCGCCATCAAAGGTGACCTCAAGTCCGTTCTTCTTGTACTCGTCAGGCAGATAGGCGGGGATGAACTTTGAGTCCTTGCTATCTGCGGGTATGAGGATATATTCACCATCCGCCTTCTTTATCGTGGCTTTGATTTTGTAGACTGGTTTGGCGAACTCGAATTTGTTATCGTTTTCCGGAGTCGCGGCGTAGCCTGTGATCAGAGCAAATGCGAGCGCGGATATGGTGAGGAGATACTTCATTTGGTAGCGGCGTATAAGTGGCTCTACGCAAAACGGAGGGTGAAAGTTTCAAATGGAGGATAAGTGCCATGGCTCAGGGTATTTGATGATGAAAATGGGGGTGTTTGTTTCGTCTGAAGCAGAATTTCAGAATGCGGTGAATGATTCAGAAAATACAAATGGCCGACCCATTATTTAAAAACCGATAATCTGCTTTGCTTTCGCCAATTGACCTCTCCCATCTGCCTTCGGCATCTTCCCTCTCCTAAATTAGGAGCGGGAAGAACCTATCGTCTAGAATCAGTTTTGTATGCGCCCAGTTAACAGCATTGCTGTGTCCTTTTGATAATTGCAAAAGCAACCCTTCGGCCTGTTTGTCGCTCGTGTGGCTTTGGTTATATTCGCCGTCAATTATGAGTAAGGATAATAGCGCAAACATACTGCAAGAGATCATCAGCCATGCCAAGGAGTATGGTTTTGTATTCCCGTCATCTGAGATCTATGATGGCCTGGGGGCGGTGTATGACTATGGCCAGTATGGCGTGGAGCTGAAGAAGAATATACAAGACTACTGGTGGCGGAGTATGGTGCAGCTGCATGAGAATATCGTGGGGCTGGATGCGGCGATCTTTATGCACCCGAAGACATGGAAAGCGTCGGGTCACGTGGATGCGTTTAACGATCCGCTGGTAGATAACAGGGACTCTAAGAAGCGCTACCGTGCGGATGTGCTGATAGAAGAAGCCATCGTGAAAATGGAGGACAAGATCACCAAGGAGGTGGACAAGGCGGCGAAGAAGTTTGGCGAGACGTTTGACAAGGCGATGTTCCTCCAGACGAACCCGAATGTGCTGCGCAATAAGGAGAAGATCACGGCTACAGAGGCACGCTTTAAGGCGGCGCTGGAGGCTAACAATATGGAAGAGCTGAAGCAGATCATCCTCGATCTGGAGATCGTCTGCCCGATCAGCGGCACGCGCAACTGGACGGATGTGCGTCAGTTTAACCTGATGTTCTCCACGCAGGTGGGGGCAGTGGCAGAAGAGTCTGACACGATCTACCTCCGCCCGGAGACGGCGCAGGGTATCTTTGTGAACTTCCTCAACGTGCTGAATACATCCCGCCAGCGTATCCCGTTTGGTATCGCGCAGGTGGGCAAGGCTTTTCGTAATGAGGTAGTGGCGCGCCAGTTCATCTTCCGCACGCGGGAGTTTGAGCAGATGGAGATGCAGTTTTTCGTGCGCCCCGGCACAGAGATGGAGTGGTACAATAAGTGGAAAGAGACGCGCATGGCCTGGCACAAGTCGCTCGGATTTGAAGAGAGTGGCCTGAAGTTTAAGGACCACGTGAAGGTGGCGCACTATGCGAATGCGGCAGTAGATATCGAGTTCAATTTCCCGTTTGGATACAAGGAGATAGAGGGTATCCACTCGCGTACAGACTTTGACCTGACGCAGCATCAGAACCTTAGCGGCAAGAAGCTGCAGTACTTTGACCCGGAGCTGAATGAAAGCTATGTGCCGTATGTAGTAGAGACCTCTATCGGCCTGAACCGTACGATACTCGCGGTATTGAGCAATAGCTATAAGAATGAAAAGCTGGAAGACGGTACGGAGCGTGTGGTGCTGAAATTCCCTGCATTCCTCGCGCCGATCAAGGCTGCGGTACTGCCGCTGGTAAAGAAAGACGGTCTGCCGGAGAAAGCACGTGAGATCATGGATGAGCTGAAGTTTGACCACCTCTGCTTCTACGATGAGAAGGACTCTATAGGCAAGCGCTACCGCCGCCAGGATGCGATCGGTACACCATTCTGCATCACGGTAGATCATGATACACTTACCGATAACAAGGTGACGATCCGCGACCGCGATACTATGACGCAAGAGCGTGTAGCTATCTCTGAGCTGCGACGTATAGTGGGTGAGAAGGTGGATTGGCGGAAGGCGGTGAAGTAGTTAGCTTTATTGGTTCAAGCGTGGGTGCTTGAACGTGCTGGATGCAAGTGATCCATTGACATGTTGTCATTATCTTAAATCTATGAATACACAGCAAGAATGGTTTGAAAGAGGAAGCCAATTTGCGCAGTCTATTAATGAGATGCTGCGTTTTGTACAAACTCATGGTTGGGAAAACTGGAAAGGAAGCGAGCCGACAGATAGCCGGACGGATTTAGCCGCTGCCGTTCTAGACAAGCTTCGCGCGGCCAACATAGAGGGTAAAGTAGAGGCATTCAGATCTCTTTTTCCGCCCTCCTACGCCCCTTTTACGCAATTCTTAGAGGCGAACGGACAGAGAATAGAACAATTCAGCTTCATAGATAATGAGCGTATAATTTTCTTTGTCGACTCTTTACACGGAAGCCGGACAGCCTACCTTTTGGAGAATGACATTGCGATTCCACTTGACACCTCAATTACCAGCATCGGTAAATCTCCAAAGAATAATGTTTTTGCTACTGCTAGCAATGATCATATCATAACTACAGATGGTTGGCAAGGAAAAACTATCAAAAGCTTTACTCGTACCAGCAGTTTATCAGCAGATATTACACAAATCATTCCTTTCAACGATGGAATGATGGTAAGTCTGCTATCTCCACAGGGGGTATTTATTTTATCTCAAAGTGGTGACACCAGGATATTTCCGGAAGGGACTATTGATGAGGAAATATCGCTTAGCATGGAAAATTTGGCTTTATCTCCGAATAATGACCTACTAGCAATAGGGGACCAGGATCTGCAGCACACAATAATCGATAAAGAAGGTAAGCTTGTAGCCAGTATAGGTCCGCAATCGTCTTATCCTCACTTCTGCCTTTTCTCAAAAGATTCCAAGCAGTTCATTTCGAATTCCTGTCACTTCTACAATGGGACAACTATAGGAGTCGATGTATCAGATTTACCGGGCCTTATCATTGCGCCCTTTAAAGAAAGTGATAAATATAGGATGATAGACGACAACATGAGAATCTATCAGGGCGTCTCTACAGAAAATTATTACATACTAGGTGATGCATATGGCTGGATCAGAGCTATAACTAAAGAAGGTAAACATCTGTGGGAATATTTTATCGGTTCCACCATAACGGGTATGGCTATATCTGATGATGAGACTACTCTTTGGATTGGTTCTTATTCCGGTATTTTACACAAACTGCTTTTAGGAAAGGGACACCGCGATCCTCATGTAATAGGTACTGGCGATCATTATGAAGCTTTCAGATTGTTCATTTGGCAAAATGAATCGCAGATTTGGAAATGGTGATTTGATATAAGAATGCGTTTCGTCATACTTTCCTTAAATACTTTCACTAAAATAGAACCTATAGTGCTTACCGGTTGTGTACGTTGACCTGCTATTTCTGAGTCGTGAAATTTAATCTCCCATCTTATAGGTTAAACTTTTGTACCTTGAGAGTACATCCCTCACTAAAACCAAAACATCATGGCAACCACTCCCACCAAGACGATCGCATTTATTCATGGCCTCTGGATGCACCGGACCTCCTGGCAGGCATGGCAGGATCTCTTTGAGCAAAATGGCTACAAGACGGTGGCGCTCTCCTGGCCGGGCGACTCTGACACTATCGCTGCGAGCCGTGCCAATCCTGAGCCTATCGGCAATCGTGGTGTAAAAGAAATAGCCGACTACCTGGAGCAGCAGATCAAGGCGCTGCCGGAGAAGCCAATCCTGATAGGACACTCGTTTGGCGGGCTGCTGACGCAGATACTGCTGGGTCGTGGTGTAGCTGTAGCCGGTGTGGCTATAGACCCGGCTCCTATCAAGGGTGTATGGCAGTTGCCCTTCTCTGCACTGCGGGCTTCATTTGGCATCCTGAGCAATCCATTTAATATCAGTAAAGCTGTCTCTCTTTCCTTTGATCAGTTTCGCTTCGGCTTTGCCAACGCGGTATCTGAGCAGGAGGCGCGCGAACTGTACGAGAAGTGGCCGATACCGGCTCCGGCGCGGCCACTCTTTCAGGCTGCAATGGCGACTTTTATAGGTTCGGAAACAAAGGTGAATACAGATAATAGCACTCGCGGCCCGCTGCTGATCACCGCTGGTGAAAAGGACCATATAGCCCGCCAATATTTGGCCTGGCGTCACTTGAAAAATACAACAAGAGTGTGGTGACGGAGTTTAAAGAGTTTGAAAACCGTGGGCACTCACTGATACTGGATAGCGGGTGGAAGGAGGTCGCTCAGTATTCGCTGGACTGGCTGAGGGGTAAAGGATTCTGATTAGAGGAGCGTCTCCAGTTTACGCTTTAATAAGGGAAGGTCGTGAACTACTGTATGATAAATAGTAATGGAACTGACACCAAAATACTCGTGAATCAGTTTATTGCGCATATCACTCATGAGTCTCCACTCTATATCAGGCTGTAGAGCACGAAACTCCGGGCTGATATGGCTTGCGGCCTCTCCTATGATCTCGAATCTACGGATGACAGCATCCTGGAGCATCTGATTGTTTCTAAACTCAGGTTCTGACACATCACTGACATACTGAAAGATAGCATCAATAGAAGCCAAAATATCCTGCACGTAAACACTGTCGTCCCTCTCGCTCATAATATGGATACTGCCTGACTGAGTATCTTTTCTTTTATACTAGGCTTGATAGCCGCGTATTCCACGAGATCTATCTTGCGTGAAGTAGCATCCTGAAGCTGCCGCTCCAATCTCAGGATGTCAAAGAGCGACGGCGGGGCAGCGTATTCGATCAGCAGGTCTATATCACTGTTCTCATTTTGCTCACCACGAGCAAATGACCCAAAGATAGCAGCTCGTAAAATCGGCTGCTGCTCCAGTACGCGGAGTATCGAAGCTTTTATGGATTCATTGATCGGCTGCATGATATGAAAATAGCGATTATAACTTAGTCTACCTACGTTAACTCTGATCAGAGCGCAGCCACCTCACCACTCATCTCTACCTTCACAAAGCCAGAGCCTGTCACATCAGTGAGGCGGACGGTCTGCATGGTCCGGCACATTAAACATTGCAAAGCGATCTGAATCTGTTTATCTTTAAGTAAAGTTTCAAAATGGACTTATCCATAGAAAAAGAGAGGATCAAAAAAGAGATCGATCAGATAGACGATGTGCGTGTCATTGAGGCGGTGAAAAGTGTTTTGTTGCATTTTGCCGAAGACCGGATCATCAATGTGCTGACTGATGCTCCTCTCACGGATGAAGAAATGGCCCTGCCAGGAGGCAGGATACCCAGCAAAGAACAGATAGAGGAGTGGCTGGACAGAGAAGAGGAAGATGAATTTCTATCTGGCGATGAAGCGCTCGACTACATGAGAAGGAGGTACGAAGAGCTAAAATCTCAGCGGAAACGCGCATGAATCTTGTGATACGAAAAAATGCTGCCAACGCCATATCTGATACGGCAGCATGGGTAAATACAATCAATACCGATGGTGCGGGTGACAGATGGTTTGCCCGGGATCATAGAATCACTGCAACAGGCTGCTCAGTCAGGCGTGCAACATGCTATATGCCAGCATGAGGCGTTCGCACGCCGTGAGTACCGGTGCTTCACCTATAAAGAAAAATGGGTCATAGCCTATAAGATCATAGGGAATGATTTTATAGTATATCGTTTTGTGCTTGGATCTAAATTGGTCTAAAGCGCAGCCACCTCTCCACTCATCTCCACTTTCACGAAGCCGGAGCTCGCAACATCTGTGAGACGGACAGTCTGCATGGTCTTGGAGAGGGACTCATCGTGTGAGGTACCGACCTTGATGTAGTTATCTGTGAAGCCGTACATGGTGCCGCCGTCATTCTCCATCTCCCAGAGGACGCGGCGCTCTGTATCGAGGTGTTGCTCGTAAAAGGCGCGCTTCTTTTTCTCAGAGAGGATGCGGAGCATTTCATTGCGTTCTTTGCGAGTGGCCTTTGGTACTACAGGTGTGATATTGAGGGCGCGGGTATTGGCGCGCTCGGAGTAGGTGAAGACGTGGAGGTAAGAGACATCGAGTGAAGAGATAAAATCATAGGTGGTGCGAAACTCCTCGTCCGTCTCACCGGGGAAGCCGACGATCACATCTACACCGATGCAGGCGTGCGGCATGAGGCGCTTGATCGTCTCTACGCGCTCGCGGTAGAGCGGTGTGAGGTATTTGCGGCGCATGTATTTCAATATCCTGTCGCTGCCGCTTTGCAGCGGTATGTGAAAATGCGGGGCGAACTTGTCCGACTTTGCCACAAAGGCTATGATCTCGTCTGTGAGCAGATTTGGCTCTATGGAGGAAATACGCCAGCGCTCTACGGATTCGATCTTGTCCAGCTCTTGTATGAGCTGGTAGAAATTTTCGGAGGTGCGTTCGTTGCCATCAGGAGTCTTGCCGAAATCACCGAGATTAACGCCCGTTAGTACGATCTCTTTGACGCCTGTAGCAGCCGCCTTCTTTGCTAGCTCTACCGTCTTTGCGATAGAGTTGCTGCGGCTTTTGCCGCGGGCCAGCGGGATGGTGCAGAAGGAGCACATATAGTCGCAGCCGTCTTGTATCTTGAGGAAAGTGCGGGTGCGGTCACCGTGAGAGAAGGCATCGCTGTAGAAGGCGACATCGTCTATAACACCATTGAGTACTACGGGAGCCTCTGCTTCTTCCAGTTTATCCAAATGCTCATGCAGTTTGAATTTTTCATTGGCACCGAGCACCATGCTGACGCCGGGGATAGAGGCAATCTCATCCGGCTTGAGCTGGGCGTAGCAGCCGATGACGATCACCTTTGCATCAGGATTGGTGCGGAGGGCGGTCTTGACCACGTAGCGGGTCTGCTTGTCGGCATTTTCAGTGACAGAGCAGGTATTGATCACGTAGTAGTCTGCATGCTCGGAGAAGTCTACCCGCTGGTAGCCATGCTCCGACAGTGCTCTGCCTATGGCAGAGGTCTCGCTGTAGTTGAGCTTGCAGCCGAGGGTGGTGAGCGCTATTTTTCTATTGTAATACATGCGGAGGGCTGCAAAAATATGGAATAATCAGCGGTTGGGCCATAGGAGCCGTGATGATGGGAAATAAAAAACCGGAGCAAATGCTCCGGTTTTTTAAAATGATGCCAGTTATTTTAGAAGCCTTCAGCCAATGGATACCATTTCGATCCGTTGAAGATCAGCGTGAGTGCGTGCGTGCCAGTGGTGCCAAAGTTTATAAAGGTAGATAGGCCAGGATAATCGTTGCTCTGCTGGTGTACGGTCTGGCCATTAGGATCTATGGTAGAATTGTTATTGTCAGCATAGAAATATAGTATCTGGCCTGTAGCCGGGGAGGCGGGGAGTTTGACATTGATATTGCCTACGACTACTACAAACTGATTTGCGGTGGAGAGCACAGTATTAGTCACAGAAACTGTGGTCATAGTCAGAGACGCTGCAGCTCCGGTAGGACCGGTAGGACCTGCCGGACCCTGAGAGCCCGCAACACCTGTAGGGCCCGTAGGCCCTGCTGTACCTACACCGGTAGGGCCGGTAGGACCTACTGCACCTGCCGTACCTGCAGGACCTGTGGGGCCGGTAGCGCCGTCCGCACCATTAGTACCGTTTAGCCCATTGCTGCCGGCGGGGCCGGTAGCGCCATTTGTACCAGCCGGACCGGTGGGACCGATAGGGCCGGCAGTACCAGCGGCACCGGTAGGGCCCGTAGCACCATCTGCACCGGTAGGACCGGTAGCACCTCCTGCAGGACCATCGGCACCTGTCGCGCCGGTAGGGCCGGTAGGACCCGTAGCGCCGTCAAGACCATTCATACCGGGAGCACCCGGCACACCTGCCATACCCATAGGACCCATCATACCCATAGGGCCGTCAGCACCGGTAGGGCCGGTGGGGCCCGTAGCGCCATCTGCGCCATTGGCTCCGTTCGTACCATTGCTACCAGCAGGGCCCGTAGGAC
>JAFDYQ010000020.1 GCA_018267365.1 Bacteroidota bacterium
AACTACGAATCAAGACTCGTCAGCGCAGATGGTGGATGAAAAAACTTGTGACACATTTTCCAGGCTCTCCGGGTGTCGCAGGTAGCAGGTTTAGCCGCTGCCAAACCTTCTATTCAAAGATAGAGTGCCTCACCCGATATTACTAGGATAGAAGCGACTTAACGACCGACTTATGATTTGTCTCGGCTACTAGCCGATTCTGGAATGTTAAAATCATGATGGTTGCCAATAATAACACCTGCTTTCCCCACACGTATGAAAAATTTTTATCCGTCGGGAACTTCCGCTATAAATAAAAAAGCCGGAGAGTATTCTCCGGCTTCAAATAGCTAATTAGTTTTCCCTATTTCTCAGGCTTGGTCAGGGTACCTGGTTTGCCCTTCACAAAGCCCGGCCCTGTCTTGGTAGCATCTACCGGCTGGCCGGCAGTGTAGTCTATATCGGGAGCATTCTCAGGCTTGTCCGTGATGATCTTAAACTCTACACGCCTGTTTTGAGCGCGGGCCTCCGGATCGTCCTCTCCGTCCTTTTCGTTTGGTACGATAGGCTGGGTCTCACCCATCGCCTTAGTGATGATCCTTTCTTTGGCTACACCCTTAGATACGAGGTAGTCCTTAGCCTCATCAGCACGCTTTTGAGAGAGCTTTACATTGTATTCATCTGAGCCCTTGTCATCCGTGTGACCTTGCACCTCTACACTATAGCCCGGATTCTGCATCAGTACACTGGCTACAGAGTCCATCTTCTCTTTGTAGAAATCTATCACATTGGCCTGGTCAAATGCGAAGTAGATGTTTTCGATCTTTACCTTCTTCTTGATGATCTGGTCCATAAAGAATGTCTGATAGATCGTATCACGCTCTTCATCTTCCTGCACGTTGATATTTTCTACAGTAGGCCAATAGCCATCCTTATTGCCGTTGATCTTGTACTTCTCTCCACGCTTCAGTGTAAAGTAGAATGGATTGCTGGTAGTAGTCACATTGTTCATAAACTCAAAGTTGGGTCCATTCACATGGTACATAGATGCGTCTACACCATCTATTGGTTTTTTCTCGGCATCTGTACGGAGTGCAAAGATACCTGCTATCACCACATCCTCACGTACGGCAATACTGAAGATATCGTCGCTGGCAGTCTCACCACGCAGCGTCTTGGTACCAGGCCTGTTTGACACGATGTATCCCTTCTTGCCTGACTCATCCAGTACGAAGTACATATCATCAGAAGAAGAGTTGAGCGGTGCGCCGAGGTTAGCTGGTGTACCCCATGCATCCGGTGTACCTGCTACCTTGTAGATATCTATACCACCCAGGCTAGGCTTGCCATCAGTGCCATAGTAGAGCGTCTTACTCTTCATTTCATAGAATGGAGTCCATTCATCACCCGGTGTGTTTACTTCGGCACCTGCATTCTTGGCAGCGCCCAGTTTGCCTCCATCCAGGATCGGTGCATAGAAGATATCCATACCACCCTTGCCGGCGCGGTCTGATACGAAGTAGAGGATAGGCTTACCATCCTTGTCTACACCAAAGGCAGGCTGAGTAGTAGTAGCGGTTTCAGAGTTGATCTCTTTCATCTCTACTGCATTGCCCCACTCGGCGCCATTCTTCTCAGTGCGGAAGATCTTACACTTGCCGCGTACCTGGAGCGTCTGATCGCACTTAGTGAAGTACATGGTCTTCTCGTCCTCAGAGAGGATCGCATTACCTACGTGATTCTTGGCATCATTAGGCGGATATGGCAGCTTAGTGATCTCTACCCAGTCCTTTCCTTGCTTGCGTGCAGAGTATATCTTGGTATAGTAGTCACTTGAGTTCTTTGTTACATTGATCGCTGTATCAGATTTCAGTGAGCCGTAGAGCAGGCGTCCGCCGCGCAGAGGCTTTGGAGACAGTTCAGTCAGTACACCGTTGATAGCACCTCCCTCATGATCTACCCTGATCCTGTTAGGATTTGCCAGCCAGGCTACTGATGAGTCGCAGCCCTCTATAGCGACCTTAGCCAGAGACTTGTAGCTTTTCTCTTTGCTGCCCAGCTCTGTCTTCAGGTATTCCTGCAGCACCTTCTTGGCCTCGTCATACTTGCCGTTCATTTTCAGCATCTGACCCAGAAAGTATTTATCATTTGGCCATTTATTGGCATCCTTGTCCAGCTCCAGCTTGTAGTATTTTTCTGCGGCTTTGTAGTCGCGGAGTGCCTGATTGAGCTCAGCTACGATATGGATCGTCTTGACATCTTCCGGTTTGTCTTTTAGTACATCCTCATAGTACTCTATGGCACTATAGTAGCTACCATCCTTGACCAGCTCCGCAGCTAGCTTCTTTTTCTTCCTGGGCTTCAGGTTGGGGTATTTTCTTACGTCTTTCCGATCCTTGTCTTTGGTGTCAGACTCCTGCGCCTGCACTCCCAGGACCAGTGAGAACAATAATACTGCTGCTAAAAGTTTTTTCATGACTTAGGTCTGGATGCTTTTAAAAGGGTTGATATAATTATTAGAGGTTTGGTATTAATAGCGAGGGTTAAAGAGCCAATCGTTTTCCTTAGGTGGCTTGGCTCCAAATCCGATGTAGCTCAGAGAGAGTTCATATGCCTGCGGCCTGTATATATTCGGTACATTGTGAGCATCACTGGCCATATTACCCATACCGATATCATATGCAAAACCAAGGCGGAAGTTATTATACTCCATACCTATTTTAGGCGTCAGGTTGCGATATTGGAATGCGGATGTCACATCGTTGCCCATGCGGTTCCAAAGACCCAGGAAGATAGTCGCCTTGCTCCTCTTGCCGTCCTTTTCTTTGTTTACTATCACATAGCCTGCTGTCAGACCGGCATTGGCTTCGTTGGCCTTTGCCTGATTCTGATATAGAAATCCCGGAATGAGCACCCAGCGATGCTTGATCTCAAACTCAAATCCGCCATGCACTACGTGACGGAAAGGCAGCTTGCCATCAGAGCTGTTTCCCAGGATAGAGACCTGAGGACGCGCTACATTGGCCATGCTGTATCCTACATAGAATGTAAGCCAGTCAAGCGGCTTGGTATTGAAGAATATACCGTAGTCAAAATTGAAATAAGTCTTCTTGAGATTCTGCACACGCTCATCACCAGCGCTACCCTGCTGATATTGCAGCGTATTGGGGTCAAAGCCATCAGGGAATTCATAATTACCGTTACTGTTCTTGTAGGTCAGAGACGGCTGGAGACCGATAGAGAGCTGAGTTGTCTTTTTCTTATCCAGATTCAGCGTATATCCTACCGAGAGGCCTATGGTGGTAGTATTGATCTTGCCGGAGAGAGATTGTCCTGTCTGAGCATCAGTACCGCTGGCATTCTGCGCATCATTGACCACTACCAGGCCCACGCCCAGAGCATTGCCCTTCATTTTATCCTTCAGCAGCGAAAAGTCGACAGAGATACCAGGAGTACGAAAGAGTGAATTACTTTGATTCATACCATAATACTGGCCACGATAGATGGCGCTGATACGATATAAACCATCAAATTTTCCTGTCAGAGCAGGATTGAGGGTCATAGGGCTGGCATAGTACTGTGAGAAGTGAATGTCTTGCGCGCTCACAGTCAGACCAATCATTAAAAAAGCTGCAAACGCATAAAATTTTAATCTCATATTTTCCTGATTTACTGGGTTTGATCTGCGCATCGAATATCTAAATTTTTACTAAAAGCTACAAATAATTATCTTAACAGTTGAAAACTTCCTTCAATAGACTTTGTTACTTTCTTCGACGCATCCTGCGGATCCGTAGATTCATATGTCAAAAAATAGGTATAGGTTTCGAAGCCCTGCAGCACTCCATGGTATGTGCCATCCCATCCCGGCGCTTTAGCATTATCATATACTGTTTGGCCCCACCTGTTGTAGATGCGAAACTGAGTCACAGTAGATCCATCAGCTACGACAGGATACATGCGGTCATTATGGCCATCACCATTAGGAGTGAAGGCGTTTGCCATCGCTATACCACCGCGGTCTACTATGTATATCATCACAGATGAAGTAGCAGAGCAGCCTGTGCTGCTGTCATAGGCCATCAGGTAGAATGTATCCACAGATTGTGTGCCAAATGCAATACCCTTGGTAGATGCAGAATATGGATTGCTGAGCGAGTCGGACGGAGTCCATGTATAGCTGATGGGACCGGTGTGGCCGGGCGAGTCTGCCAGGCCAAATGACAGGCCCCTGATTATGGTATCCACAGGCGCTACAGCATGCACTTCAAAGCAGTTAATATTTACATTGACAGATGCCGTAGCCGTACAGCCTCCTGCATCAGTCACAGTCACAGAGTACGAGCTGGCACCCAGCACATCTACAGAGGCTGTATCTGCCATAGAGCCGTTAGACCACTGGTACGATACCGGAGTGAGGGCAGATGTAGCATTGGCAGTGATCACGTAGCCGGGTATACAGCTACATACGGATGTATCACGCAGAGTATCCAGCACAGGTGCGGCAGATACTCTCAGCGTAAAAAACGAATCTGTAGGACAACCTTGCGAAGCAGTGATCTGGTAGCTACCCGGAGTAGCGGTGATAAATGTATCACCCGTAGCTACGGTAGTGCCGCCGGTAGACCATGTAGCAGGCACACCGGGAGGTATGGTAGAGATGATGATCGTATCTGATTCACTACTGCATATCACCGGTTTCAGCTGCTGGTATAGGATAGCCGGTGGCGGGTTGACCGTTACTTTGGCTGTATCAGAGTGACGTAGGCAGTTGTGTGCATCGAGAGCAGTATAGTAGTAATATCCGCTATCGGTCACCGGTATGACCTGCTGGGTACTGCCATTAGACCAGACCGGATTAGGATAGAGCGGGTCAGACTGGAGTACTACATTGCCACCCGTACAGAATGCCAAAGGACCACTGGCCGTGACGGGCAGCTCCGGATGCGAGAAGGAGTCTACCTGCAGTGTATCTGTATAGAAATAACACCCTGTGGTCGCATCCTGCAGGCGTAGTACATAGGCTGATCTCGGCTGCGCTGCCAGCGTAGGCGTAGTAGCTACAGGCGCAGCGGCACCCGGCATAAACCACTCATAAGACGCATACGAACCCGGCAGGCTGAGAATGACAGAGTCCGTATAGCAGATAGTCGTATCCCGGCCCAGGGATGGATGCAGTACGGGATAAGTATAGACTGTCACACTATCACGCACAGAGCAGTGGCTCGTATCTGTAGCGGTCACGTAGAAGGTCAGCGTATCATAGACTGTGGCCACAGGATTCCTGATAGTAGAGTTGCTCAGAGCCGGAGGACCCGGTGTCCATACATAGCTGACCACTGAGTCAGCCGTGTTGAAACTGAGCTGCGAGCTGCTGCCTACACACGCTAGAGCAGGTGTGGCTGATACAGAGTGAGGGAAGTTACCTACACGCACGATAGCAGAATCCCTCACATGGCACACCTCCGGTGTGGTAAAATGATTGATCGCGATGTCGATATCAGCTACATAAGTAGTAGTACCGGTCGGAGTAGCTACAGGATTTACTATAGTATCATTATTCAGCGTGCCGCCGTTGGGTGTCCATAGCACATTCTGGATAAATGCCGTAGGACCATTGTGCGGGGTAAATCTCCACCCCTCCGGCGAGGTGATAGTGTACTGCTGGCTGTTGCGGCCCGGCGCAGCTACACCTACGTTTGTATCATCCTTGATACCGGTAGTATGGTTAGTACCTGAGTAGCTGCATGACTGTAGCATGATCTCTATGATACCTGAGGTTTCATACAGGTGTATTTCACCTGTCACTGTCTGAGAGCTATTGCTCAGGCGCGGTAGAGCGTTATATTTTACTACAAAAATACGATTGGGTGCAGTGCCTGTGAGGAAGTAGGATACCTGACCCGCGCTGCTCACAGCATAGTCACCTACAGCCAGGGCTATCTCATGCAGAGGGTTGCGGAAGGCTGCCGTCGGTGGGAAGGTCTGAGCCACATACTGTAGTGTACCTGTAGTAGCAGGATACGGATTGGCTAGCGATATCCAGGCATTCGTATTTACCCATACCTGCGTATAGTTATTGCAATAGAACGGGAAGCTAAAATTCATATTGAAAGGGCCCGCTGTACCATCATCGGTGCTGGTACCGCCAAAAGAACCGACATATGATGATGTAGGGATGCTGGTAGCTAACCCTGATATGCTATTATACGGTATAGACGTCACAGTATAGTCCGGCAGGCACACGCTAGATGGCGGATTGGCCAGAGAGAGGTGTAGCTGCACAGTATCAGCACCATTGCAGAGAGAAGTATCACGAGGGCTCAGATGTGTAGCCAGATATGGATTGATCGTCACTCTGACAGAAGAGTCATTCACGCATCCATTATCATCTACAGTGAGGTGATAGGTACTATCCTGATTTACAGTGAGAGATACAGTGGCGCAGGTATCACAGTCGCCGGTAGGTGGCGACCACTGGTAGTGGAGCACATTAGGTGCTGCTATACCAAAACGCATATTGGGCCTGTTATTACTAAATGTAGGTACAGCAGTGATATTGCATCCGTTGCCGCTGCCGTTGCTGCGGGAGTAGGCCACTGTATTGCCACTGGTGGTATTGTAGGCTACAAAGTCACTCGTACCTGTAGTGGTCAGGGAATAGCATACCTGTACTATGAGGTTGGATACTCCATCCCAGTTGAAGTAGTGCAGGAACGGGTGCGGAGACCAGCCCAGGTTAGGAAAAGACTGAGACGGGGGCAGTACTTCCAGCAGTGAGTTGCTGAATGATCCTGACAGCGTAGTCTGGTTTGTACAGCCCATACTGATAGAGAGGCTGTCATAGCCGGCCGTACTGTTCAGCTGAGATACATAGAAAGAAAGGTCAGTGATAGCGCCTGACGAGAGGCCGGCGGCGTTCATTTCCGCAGCCGTGATCAGGTATTGAAACTTCGCTTTCCTGTACCCTGCATTGTAGGGTGAGGTCACATCAGTAGTGAAGTTTACGCTATTGCCTACCGAACCTATGGAGAGCACTGAGTTGTCAGGTGTAGTGTCTACTACAGTACCGCAGTTTACCAGATTAGCTACTATCACGGTAGGATTGAGTGTCACGATATCTCCAGGGCAGACATCCACTGCAGATGGCATGATAGAGATACGTGGTGCCACACCATTCATCAGCACATGCACGGTATCAAACAGGAAACAACCATTAGATGCTGTCACACGTACTACAAAGTCGGTAGTGTTCTGTAGCGGATTGATCACGGTGGTGGCAGCATTGGGCGACTGTACCAGCCCGCTATTAAGCCACTGATAGATAAATGGTCCCATTGCCGCAGGCATCGCACTGGCAGAAATAGTGGTAGTCTGATACTTGCACAGGGAGGTATCTCCTACTGCAGAGACGGAGAATACAGGTACAATGACCAGGGCGGTGTCGTGGCAGCTGGCCACACTCCATACAAACTGATAGGTCCCGCCTATGCTAAACCCTGTGATGGTAGTATGAGGATCCGTTGGATTCTGAATGGTGGTGGCGGCCGGGTTGGTGGGGACAGCCGTCCATGTACCGGTGCTCACCGCATTCATCGTGGCTGTCGCATTCACACAGGTAGTGGTATCAGGTCCGGCGTCCGGCCTGCTGGAGACTATGATGGAGACGGTGTCCGAGCAGGCTCCGACACTCCAGATAAAGTTATAAGTACCGGACACGGAAAATCCTGAGATAGTCGTATTGGATGAGTCAGGATCGTGTATCAATACGCTGGCAGGATTGCCGGTCATGGCTGTCCATATACCCTGGCCTACACCGGCCATCACTACAGAGTCTACACTAGACGGGCAGCTCACATACTGGTCTGGTCCGCCATGCGGGCGCGATTCACTTTTCACAGTATCACGATTTACTGCTACACAGCCCTGGGCGTTGGTCACGGTCACAGTATAGACGCCGGGAGCCAGGTTAGAGATCACTGATATAGAGTCAGCAGTAGAGTCTATCACACCATTAGACCAGTGAAAGACATATGGGCCAAAGTAGCGCCCCGGTATTTTGGCTGTGTCCGCACCGTTGCTTTGATTGCAGGCAGCGGTGAGTGATTTCATACGTGGCGGCGTGCAGGAGCTCACATTATTGAATGATACAGTAGGATCTATCCCGCAGGCCAGGCTGGACCATGATCCCGACTCGCCATCACCTGAGCTTGTAAAATGTACACTCAGGTCACTGCCCGGTGTATCAGTGCTGAAGGCCGTAAGTTGTATACAAAAAGTAGGTGAGCAGGTACCCAGCCCCGCATTCTGATCGCCATAGTTATTACCCGGGTCGCTATCCAGTATACCCGACGTGGACCCTGCCGTCGTTTCATAATAAAAACCAGGGCCAAAATAATTTCCGGTATTGGAACTGGTCTGCCCTCCGGGATAATACTGCCAGTAGGCACCGCCACCTGTGGTGCAGCTGGCAGGTGTACCGGTGATCACGAGAGATGCCGGGTCCCAGCCTGCGCCATAGGTGATAGCCACCCCATGTAGCCAGTTAGCATTGCCTTGGTCCCAGTTAGTCACAGTGTAGCAAAACTGCACTGTCTGGCCCGGAGCGTAGGTACCGTTACTCGGCATCGGTGAGGGGGTGATATAAGATTGGAGCAAACAGCCGGCACAGTTATTAGCACATGCTACATTGAGTGTGAAAGTACCTCTCTGAGTAGAGTCCAGCCCAGCTACCTGGATGTAATACGTGCGGCCAATGATGGTCTGGTACACAGTCAGCGTCGCCGTGCCTCCGGAGCCTGACGAGCAGCCCAGACCGAGGTATGAGTTGCATGTACCGCCCCACATACTGATCACAGGGTTGGTCAGAGTGCCGGTACCATTAGTCACAGATATTGTAGTCTGAAATCCGGTAGCTACAAAGGAATACCAGACATCGCGGGGGGTATTGCTGATATTGATCGGGCAGGTACTCAGATACGGGTATGGTGCGGATGGTGTCGCATTGATGTTACTCTGATTGGTCAGAGTAGTAGTAGCACCTTGATTAAACCCCGAGGTAGATCCGGTCGGACAGGCTGTAGGTGTAGCCAGCGTCACTACAGTAGCGGATGTACACTCATCATTAGCTGGCTGGGCCCATATAGAGGCAGGCACCAGAGCTGACAGAATTAATATATATAGATAAAATATCTTTTTCACTATTAGTGATTTTGTGTAGAATATTTGGAACTAGCTACGGCGTATGCAGCTGTGGTACGGCCATCCGGTGTCATGTGAAAGACGGGCATTTTAAATTCTGCAGGAAAAGCATCCGGATATCCTGCCGCGCTGGTCAGCAGCCCTTTGCCTACAGCCTCCTCGGCTGATAGCAGGACGACCTCAAATCCATTATCAAATACCAAAGTGTTTCTTTGACTCTTGAGACGGTATCCCTCATAGTTGCCCCGCGTGATGCCTTGAGATATGGCAGCCCTGGTCAAGGTTTTCTCACTCCCGATAATGCACTCAAAGGATTGTGCGGGTGTTTTCTGACCCACTACAGTCAGTGAGAGCATGATCGCAGCGCCCAATAATAATCTCTTCATATCTTTGATTGGCTTTACTGTTTCAAATATAACATTTCACATGTAATCATCTGAAAAGCTGGAAGTTGCCTTCAGCAGAGCTTTGCTTCGTTTTAGACGCATCATTAGGATCGGGCATTTCTACTGTCACAAAGTACATATAGGTATCTGATGGCTGGGCGTTTCCTCCATATACTCCATCCCATCCCGGGAAATTAGGGTTGTCGTACACCATCTGGCCCCACCTGTTATAAATCCGGAAGGCGGTCACCTTGGTCGATGTATTGCCACTCATCATCACCGGGAAGAAGTGCTCGTTTTTACCATCGCCGTTAGGTGTGAAAGCAGTAGGCATACGGTATACCCCGGGCTCTATCACCACAAAAGTGATAAACTTGGTATTAGTACAGCCATTGCGATCAGTCACTGTGATATAGAAGGTATCAATGCCAGGATGCTGCACCGTCACAGCAGTATTGGCCTCAGTCGGCGAGAGCGCATTGGAGGTCGGGGTCCAGTTATATGTACTCAGCACCACACCCGGATCCGGCGTTACAAAGAGCCTATTGGTATCCGATGGGAAGACTGTATCCCTCTGGGCACTCAGCGTGATCTGCGGGCAGCTCAGCGTAGCCGTGATAGAGGCAGAGGCTGTACATTGGTTGTTATCCGTCACTACCACTGTATAGGTGCCGGAGCTATCTATATTATATGTAGCTCCTTGAGATCCGTCTGCTGTCCAGGTATAAGTATCTTGTGCAGATGCCGGCGTAGCACTCGCTGTGACCGGTATAGGTGAGCAGCCACATGCATTGATAGGCCCCGTAGAGTCCAGCTGCACTACCGGAGATGGTGCACTGGTCAGCACAAACTGAGAGTCAGTAGGGCAGCCCACACTGGCTATCACATCATAGGTACCCGCACCGGTAGCTACAAAAGTATCACCGGACGCTACCTGAGCCGCACCCTGCATCCACACTACAGGATAGCCAGGAGGGTTGGTGGTCACACTGATCGTGTCTACATCATTAGAGCAAATCGGATTTTTATAAGGGGCAAATATGATCGCCGGCGGTGTAGATACAGATACATATGCTGTATCAGAAAACAGGTAGCAGCCGTTTACGTCCTGGGCTACGTACGAGTAGTTGCCTGATGCGGTCACCGGCACTGCGCTGGAGCTACCACCGGCTGGTGTCCACTGATAGCTGCTGTATCCTTGTTCTGTCTCCAGTACCACATTGCCGCCGATACAGAATGAATCGGGTCCGCTGGAGGTCACATGGAGTTTAGGATGCGGGAATGAATCGATCCTGGCTGTATCAGAGTAGTAGTAGCATGTAGATCCTGCCGCCATCACACGTACCAGATAGAAGCCGCGTGGATGTGCCTCCTGTGTAGGAGCGGTGCCCAGCGTATCTCTGCCTGATGGCTGGGTGTTATCCAGTGCAAACCATTGATAGCCGCTGAATGTGCCGCCCACTGTGAGCTGCACAGAGTCTGTGTAGCAGATAGTAGCGCTGGAGCTGACATGTATACGAGGCGTAGGCACTACATTGACAGTCACTGAGTCAAACCCACGGCATCCGTTTACATCTATAGCTGTGACATAAAATTTGGTAGTGTCATATACCTGAGCCAGCGGATTGCCGATGGCTGAGTCAGATAGAAATCCTCCCGGTGTCCAGTGATAGGTGCTGATAGACTGCCCTGACTGGAATGTCAGGCGCGACGTGTCTCCCGGGCATATTGTGACCGGAGATGCAGTGACGGCATGGCTGAAAGAAGTTATATCGATAAACACCGAATCCCTCACATGGCAGGTGGTAGGATGGGTAAACTGGTTGATGGTCAGATACTCATCTACATAGTATCTCTGTGGATGGGATGGCCACGAGAGGGGATTATGTATAGAGGTATCACTGATCGTTACATTAGGAGTCCATACTGTTTGCCCCAGTGCTACAGTTGAGCCATTTACTGGGGTAAATCGCCAGCCCTCAGATGAGGATATGGTGTAAGATGAATTATTGCGGCCGGGTGCTGCTACACCTATACCGGTACTATCCTTCAGGCCGGTAGTATGATTGCCGGAGTAGGTGCTGGAGAGCAGCATGATGTCTATCACCCCTGTCGTCTCATGCAGGTGTATCTCACCGCTGGTCTGTCCTGTGCCACTGAGGCTCGGTAGGTTTGTATACTTGATCACCATGGTCCGGTTAGGCGCAGTACCGCTCATAAAGTAGCTGACATTACCGTTATTGACCTCATAGTCTCCCACCATCAGTGCTATCTCATGCATAGGATACTGATAGGTAGATGTAGGTGGGAATGTCTGAGCGATATACTGCAGGCTGCCCGAGCCGTTAGGATATGGATTTACAAAGCTCATCCAGCCATTGCTATTGATATAAAATCGGTTGTAGCTCTGGCAGTAGAATGGGAAGTTGAAAGGTATATTAAATGGACCTGCTGTACCGTCATCCGTATTATTAAACCCAAATGCATCTATGAAAGAAGAGGCCGGTACCTGTGTGCCGAGGCCACTGATAGCTGCATATGGTATAGACTGCACTACATAGTTTTGCAGGCAGACTGCCGGTGGAGCGTTGGTCAGCAGCACATCCAGCTGTACAGTATCCAGGCCGCAGAGAGTAGTATCGGGCACTGCATTGATACCGATATTTCTATTGATGGTCAGGCGTATGCTGGTGTCATTCACACAGCTGTTATTGTGCACGGTCAGGTGATAGGTGCTGTCTGCATTGACGATCACTGCTGTCTGAGGGCAGTTGTCACACACCAGAGTAGATGGAGACCACTGGTAGGTCATCACATCCGGCACCGACATGCCTATACGTATATTAGGGCGGGTATTGAGTATCGTAGGGAAGCTGTTCAGTGCGCAACCTTGAGTGCCGGACCCGAAATCTTCATCATATATAGTAGCACCCATAAATCCTGCCATGCTGGTAGCTACATAGTCGCTGTTGTTAAAGGACGAACTCCCTCTGGTATAGCAGATCTGGATCACCAGATTGGAGTAGCCATCCCAGTTGAAGAAATGCAGGCTGAATGGATGCGAGGTCCAGCCTGCATTAGGTGAAAATGAAGTAGGATACGTCACCTCCTGCAGTCCTGACACAAAGCTGGTGAGAGAGTCCAGCGATGTGCAGCCCATACTCACGCGCAGGCTGTCATATGGCACTGTACTGGCCAGCTGAGAGACAAAGAAGGAGATATCAGTGATCGTACCGGAGGTCAGGCCTGCGGCATTGAGTTCTGACGCGCGTATCAGATACTGCACACGGGCAGCGGGATAAAATCCATCATAAGGAGTACCGTCAGTAGTGGAATTATTGTCGTTGCCCACGGTACGCAGGTCCAGGTATGAGTTTGTCCACAGGGTATCCACCAGGCCGCACTCTACTACATTCTCTGCAAAACCCTGACCGTTTAGCATCACGGTATCGCCCGGGCATACATTATTATTAGATGGAGTGATCGTGATCCTCGGTGCCGATCCTTCTATATTCACAGGCACACTATCCCCTATCACGCACCCCCCTATCGCCGTCACCAGTACATGGTACCAGCCGCTGTTTCTCAGAGGGGTGATAGCAGTGGTAGCTGCAGTGGGGCTTTGTACCAGATTTGCAGGTGTCCACTGATAGGTATATGGTCCCACGCTCGCAGGTGTAGCCGTAGCAGTGATCGTGGTGCTTGTATACTTGCATATAGAGGAGTCTGCCGCAGTCACAGCCAGGTTAAATTTCGGCACATTCCTTACTATTACCGTATCATAGTTTTTGCACCCTCCTATCAGGTCTCCGTGCACCACATACCCTACCGTAGAGTTAGGTACCGGTGGCGCTACTATGATCGCCGAGCTATCACTATTATATCCCACTACACCTATAGGTGCTCCGCCTGTAGCGCTGTCCGTCCATTGGTAGTGGGTGGCGCCATGCGCTTGTATGGTCACGGGCTGGCCACCATTGCAGTAGACCAGGTTTGGCCCGGCATACAGGCCATTCAGTACAGATATGGTAAAGGCATACACCTGTTTGCCCGGCTTAGGGCAGTTAGTATCAGATACAGTCAGATATAGATAGTGAAATCCGCTATCTGCATTCAGTGGTGTCCAGGTCACTATCAGAGTAGACGTGTCATGTACACCACCTGTATGTGCTATAGTATAGGTAGATCCCGGCAGTACCTGGCTGAAAGCAGCAGAGTCTCTGACAAAAGAGTTCACAGCATCGCTGGTGGCCCGCAGCTCAAAGCGCAGCTGGGAGCCCGGGCAGACGCCCACATTAGTACTATCATAGATCACACCTCCGGTCACATGCGCCGCATCAAATTTATTGAGCAGGTATGGTGGGGGCGTAGTAGCAGTGGCGCAGTTGACCACTACTACCTGTATATCACGCATGGTAGAGCTCACCAGCACACCGCCGCGATAGGCATCTACTCTTAGAGCTAGCACATAGTTACCTGTCTGCGTCGGAGTGAAGTTGATGTTACCCGTACGCGTATCAAAGGTAAACGTAGACGCGTAGCGCGTAGGCGCGCCAAAAGGATTGGAAGCCGTGCAGCCGCTCTGAAATGGAATAGCTGTACCACCGGCAGTACGTGGATTGATCAGCGTATACACCAGTGAGTCACCGCTCAGATCTATAGCTCCCTGAGAGAAGTTCGCGTTCTGATTGACGCAAAATACATTCACCGGATAGGCTGCAAAGACGGGATTATTCTGGCAGTTGCCATTCGCGGGGGTAGTCAGAGAGGCTTCGATATCCAGGTCATAGCCACTGGCTCCCACCAGATTGGTCACGGCTGCATTACGGCTGCCTTGGTCTATCTCGGCAGTCACCGTGCAGCCCGCCGGTATGGTAAAGGGATCTGATATATAGTTGACAAACATGGTACCATCCGGTGTGCCGGCTGGTATGGTGCCGTTAGCATAGTAGCTGCAGGTAGTCCTCACACCCGGGCAGTAGAGTGGCAGTGTATCGGGCGCCGTGGAGAGCGTAGATGAGGCTGGGATCGTAGTAGGCAGACCGCAGGTGCTCGTCAGGGTAAAATCGATGAGGCTGGGATCATAGGGTAGCGACGAACCCTGCTCGCAGGAGTAGTAGCAGGTAAAGACCAGCTGGTACTGACCATTGCCCAGACAGCGGAAGTAAATGTCCCCCCCCTTAAAGTGTGAAGCATCGGCCTGAAATGATGACAGCATCATTCCGATAAAAAGGACAACACCCGAAAATATCTTTGTAAAATTCTTCATATAAGCGAAAGAGTTTTTTAAGAATCATTGACAAATTTAGCAATTATTTGAACTATTGGCTTTCTTTAGGCAACAATTCGCCATTATAAAAAAGCCTGTTGCCTAGTCATTAATTCAAGCTTAATAATACATTTCATCCCAGGCCCACCTTACAAGACTGTGTTAAGTGGCAAGTGGTTGCGTTTGTTTTTTATTTTAAAGTCCTTATTATTGCACCGATTTGATTAACCAAAATAAAACTACACGATGAAAAAAATTACAAGCTTCTTGATGGCCGGTGCCCTGGTAGCCGCCCTCATGACAACTTCTTCTTGCTCTAAGACTTGTGACGCCGGATACGAAGGTTCTGATTGCAAGACTGAAATGAGAGCTAAGTTTATCAATGAACCAAATGGCTGGCTGACTGCAGAAACAGGCACTCAATCAGCTCCAGCTGCATTTACAGTACATATACAGTCATCCTCTACTGGTGTAGATCAGATACGCATCCTGAACTTCTGGAATGCATTCACTAACGCCGTGACAGCCAAGATGACCAGCTCAACTACCTTTACTATTCCCAATCAATCTCCGGACAACGATGGATATACAGTAATCAGCGGTACTGGCACCATCAACAATGGCATAATATCAGTATCATACTCTGTAACTGACACATCTAACAGGACAGACGCTGTGACTGGTACATGGACAAAGAATTAATTTTCCACTTCTAAGATAAAAGTGCCCTCGCGAAAGTGAGGGCATTTTTATTTAGGTATATCGTTCACCACTATTTGAGGGTATCATGCCTCTAATCGTCTTTAAATACACCAACCACCTGCCCCAATTTAATAACCAATAAGATATAAAAATGCCCTCACTGAATAGCGAGGGCATTTTTATATCTGGTAAGACAGCTTTTATTTACCGCCATTCATTTTTGACTTCTTCTTATCTGTGCTAGTGTTTACGTTAGTACTGCCGTTCATCTTATCATTCTTTGCCTCAGTAGAGGTTTTTACATTTCCGTTCATTTTATCTGCCTTAGGATCTACAGGCTTAGGCTCCTCCTTCTTCGCGGGGGTAGCAGGCTTCGTAGGAGTAGTGTGATGCGCTGCAGGTTTTGCACCTGGCTTTGCAGGCTCAGCTTTCAGCTTCTCTTCGGCAGCCAGCGCTACCTTATCTTCGCATACTTTGGTCAGTGAGTCATCCAGTGTCTTCACTTTATCTTGTACCATCTGGTCTATGGCTGCATTGTCAGCATCTTGTGCCTGTTTGTTGGCTGCATCATTGTTGCAGGCAGTGAGAGCCAGGCCTATAGCGGCTACAGAGCAGAGTTTTATGAGTGTCTTTTTCATTTTTCTATGTTGGTTTATTCAGTTTTAAAATTGGGATTACTTCGTCTCTGCTGTTGCGTTGGCCTTCAGCTCTTCTACCTTAGCATCTACTTCCGCCTCGAGGTTCTTGTCGCAGTCATCTGACTTTGCCTTTACCTCATCTACTACCTTGGCTGCATAGATAGAGTCCGCCTTTGCTTGTTTCTGGTCCTCAGTGAGCGGAGTATACTTGGCACCGCAGCTGCTCAGGATCAGTGCCGCCATAGTACCGAGGGCGAATAATGACATTACTGATTTTTTCATGATGTTGATTTTTATTGTTTTAATGAAAGAATGAACGAATTTAAAAGGATTGCCTCTGAGAAAAAAACATTTTTTCGCCCCACAAATAAACAGAATCACAGGTTTATCCACAAAAACCCCTTTGTCAGATTTTGACTATTTTATATGTATATAGTCCCGATATATCAGACACGCTCACTATATACATACCGGGTGCTATGTCTGACAGAGAGAGCATACTGCGGCCTCCATGTAGCGCCACACTACGCAGGCGCTGCCCGGCCAGTGTGGTGATCTCTGCGGTGGCAGGACCGGCGTCCTTGGCATCTATCCATAGCACATCCTTTACAGGGTTAGGATAGATACTGATCCTGTCGTCCTGAGCTGCCTCACTGACGGCTGTCACATGAGACACAGACCCGCCCAGTGCGGCAAAGCTGGCCGCAAAAGCCTGCAGGTATTGATTGGCGATATCTGCATCATGTATGATGATCATGTTTTCGTCATTCTTGGTATCGGCTGTCACTGACCAGTTGTGGCTGCCGGTCAGCACGAGCGGATCCAAGGTGGGGTAGTCCGGATCAGCTATCATCATCTTATTGTGGTATACGGTATTGCTGCCATTGTATATTTTCAGGTCATTGCCCATCACGGGAGCGAGTGTATCGTAGGCGCTGTATGAATTACTCGCACTGTAGTGGTCCATGATGCCTTTCACTGTAACACCTGCGGAGTTGTACTTGATTTTAGTCTCGTGTGCATTGGGTGCTTCGGTATAGGTATACACCCCAAAAAACATTTCTTTATCCACACTACGGATAGTAGAAATAATATGTGTATTGGTATTGTCTGACGGGCTGAAGTATACCTCTATCGCCCTGCCGTCTACGGTGAAGCTATTGGTCGCACTGGCCGTCTTAAACGGGCCAAACTTTGATGCGGCCGCATTGGGCGTAGCTCCACTCCCGCCCCACATCTTTTCAAACTGTGCCAGATAGGCCTGCGCTACAGCCTGATCCTGTATGACCACTGCATTATTGGTACTCCGGTCAAACATAGATTCGGTCCAGTTGGTCGAGCCGGTCCATACCGTGGCGTCTGCAGCGTAGCCCGCATCTATCACCATAAACTTATTGTGCATGATATTGTACGAGGAGCCCGTCGGGCTGGCCAGTGTAGCGATGCCGCTATTGAGCAGGCCCATTGACGTACTGGCGTTATCCTTGCCGTCATATATATAGCGTATGGTCACGCCGCGGGTATAGGCAGCATTCAGCGCTCCTGCTATATCGCTCATACCGCTACCTTGTGAGAACTGATACACAGCTATATCCAGCGTATGGTTGGCCCTGTTGATATAGGCTATGAGCGTATCATCCAGTGCGTGATAGAGGTATACTGCATTATTGCCCGGTGTGGCATAGCTCGTATCTACCGTAGTATTAAAGTATACTTTGATCTTGCTGCTGCCTGCGGCAAAAGAAGATACGCATAAACCGCCGAATATTAAGAACGCGTAAAAATGTTTTAGCATCGAATGATTTATAACTATAGACAAGTGAGCAAACTTAATCAACTTTTGCCAACACAAGTTTTTTTTAAAGGCGCTCCATGTGGCCCTGATACGCACCGACATCTATTGCCTATCCGTGACAAAAAACTATCTTAGCGCACACTAATGAAATTCCTGGACGACATAGGCGGCTACCTCATCATGATCCGCCACGCTTTTTCCCGCCCGGAAAAAACTGCCATGTATAGCAAGGAAACCTTCCGCCAGATGGTGGATATAGGTATCGGATCGCTTTCTATCGTGGCTATCATCTCTACCTTCATAGGTGCGGTCACCGCGGTGCAGTTTAGCTACCAGCTCAAGAGTATCGGCCTCGTACCCATGTGGTGGATGGGCTCTATCGTGCGCAAAGGACTCATTCTGGAGCTCGCTCCTACCATCACCTCACTGCTGCTGGCCGGCAAGGTGGGATCAAACATCGCCACGGAGCTGGGCAGCATGCGTATATCAGAGCAGATAGATGCCTATGAGATCATGGGTGTCAATACGCGCTCCTATCTCGTAGGGCCCAAGATACTCGCTGCTGTAGTGGTGGTGCCCATGCTCATCGTGATGGCCGTAGCGCTGGGTATACTGGGCGGCTGGGCCGGTGGCGTATTGGGTCACTTCTTTACCACAGCTGAGTATGTACGCGGCCTGCAGGACAATATGAAGAACTGGGACGTGACCGTCATGTTTATCAAGTGTGTCTTCTTTGCCTTTATCATCGCCTCTATACCCTGCTACAAAGGCTACAATGTATCCGGCGGCGCACTGGAGATAGGCAGGGCCAGCACACAGGCGGTGGTGCTCACCAGTATCATGCTGGTGATCGTGAACTTTTTTATCGCATTTTTCCTACTCGGAGAGTAGACTGGCAGCGTGATAGAGATCAAAAATATCAAGAAGTCGTTTGGCGAGCAGCAGGTGCTGAAGGGCATATCTGCCGTTTTCAAAGAGGGCAAGTGCAACCTGATCATAGGCAAGAGTGGTAGCGGCAAGACGGTGACACTCAAGACAATGGTCGGCCTCGTAGAACCCGACGAGGGCGAGGTGGTCTATGATGGCCGCTCCTTTACCAAAATGAACTTTAAAGAGCGTAAGTTCATTCGTCGGGAGATAGGCATGCTGTTTCAGGGGGGAGCACTCTTTGACTCTATGACGGTAGAAGACAATATCCGTTTCCCGCTCGATATGTTTACCGGTATGACGCTGGCCGAGAAAACCGAACAGGTCAATATATGCCTCAAGCGGGTGAATATGGTCAATACCAATAAAAAATATCCCGGCGAGCTGAGTGGTGGAATGAAGAAACGCGTAGGTATAGCCCGCGCCATCGTGCTAAACCCCAAATACCTCTTTTGCGATGAGCCAAACTCCGGCCTCGACCCCAAGACCTCTCTCGTGATAGATGAGTTGATACAGCATATCACTGAGGAGTACCAGATGACCACCGTGATCAATACACATGACATGAACTCCGTGATGGGCATAGGCGACCATGTCGTTTTCCTGCACGAGGGCTATAAATACTGGGAGGGCAATAGGGAGGAGATCATGCAGATCACCGAGGGTGAACTTTTCGATTTTATATTTGCCTCCGACTTTTTGAAAAACCTCCGCCGCAATGCCAAGGTTTAATTATTAATATTGTCCGTCGTAAATTGTCAACTGTTAAATAAATAAACATGTCAGTTCTCGTTAGTAAACACAGCAAGGTGATCGTTCAGGGCTTCACCGGCAAGGAAGGTACCTTTCACGCTACTCAGATGATAGAGTACGGTACCAACGTGGTAGGCGGTGTCACACCCGGCAAAGGTGGTGAGAAGCACCTCGATAAACCTGTATTCAATAGCGTAGCCGATGCGCGCAAAGCTACCGGCTGCGATGTGTCTATCATATTTGTACCGCCTGCATTTGCTGCAGATGCTATCATGGAGGCTGCCGACGCCGGCGTAGAGCTGATCGTCTGTATCACAGAGGGCATCCCTGTGCAGGACATGGTCACTGCCAGAAACTATCTCAGCACCCGCAAATCGCGCCTCATCGGGCCAAACTGCCCTGGTGTCATCACCCCGGGCGGGGCCAAAGTGGGCATCATGCCGGGCTTTGTATTCATACCGGGCCGCATAGGCATCGTGTCTAAGTCTGGCACTCTGACGTATGAAGCAGCCGATCAGGTGGCCAAGGCCGGCCTGGGTGTATCTACCGCCATCGGTATCGGTGGCGACCCGATCATCGGCACCACTACCCGCGAGGCTGTAGAGCTCTTTATGAATGATCCTGATACAGACGCTATCGTGATGATAGGCGAGATAGGTGGCAGCCTCGAGGCAGACGCCGCGCGCTGGATCCGGGATAACGGCAATAAGAAGCCGGTGATAGGCTTCATAGCCGGTCAGACAGCCCCTCCGGGCCGCCGTATGGGCCACGCCGGTGCCATCATAGGTGGCGCTGACGATACTGCTGCTGCCAAAATGCGCATCATGCGTGAGTGCGGTCTGCATGTAGTAGACTCTCCGGCATCTATCGGTGAGATGGTAGCCAAGGTCATGAGCGGCGTAGCTGTATAAATAGATCTATCACCTAAAACCAATACACATGAGACTATCTATCATCTTAGGCGTTTTGATGTCAGTCATGCTGATGTCCTGCAGCAAAACTTCTACTACCGATAATACTACTGCCTGGGTAGGCGTCTATACAGGCAACGCCGGTGGCACCATAAATAAAGTACTTGTATCCAAAGTAGACAATTCAACACTAAAAATGGAACTACAGGTCGTGAGTGGCAGTGCTTCCTTTACCTATGTTACTTTATACAATGTACATATCAATAGCTCCGCCAGTGCGAGTGTAAATGAGAACGGGTCCATCTATGGCTACACAGACACTTATCACTTTACCGGCGGGGGATCACTCAGCGGCAATTCACTCAATCTTACCGGCTTCGGCACCAGCACAGCTAATTCTGGTGACGTGAAGTATTACAACTTTACCGGCACTAAGTAGAAAATATAATGATTTTCAAAAAACCTCATAAACACTTGTTTGTGAGGTTTTTTATTGCCCCTCACCTCCCGCATACAAAAAAAAGTTTGTCACCTGGTGAAACTTTTGGGGTCTGGCTCACGTACATGAGCATAAGATTCAAAAAAGAAACCAGCCATGAGAAAAATACTATTCATCGCCACAGTACTCTTTTCTACCACAGCATTTATGACCAGCTGCAGCAAGTCTTCTAATGAGACTGACTACGCTACTAAATGGGCAGGCGTATATAATGATCCCAGCTCCGTACCCAATGATGGTACCAGTACCACCGCCAGCCTCAATAATGTGATCGTCAGCAAGGTCAATGCCAGCACGCTGAAGATACAGGTCAAGGCGCTCGAGACAAACTACATCTACACCTACGTGATCCTCAAGAATGTCTCTCTGAACGGATCTACCAAGGCTGCTATAGATGAGACTGCCGCCCTCACAGAGTCTACCGGCACCTACCATATCAAAGGTACTGTAGAGCTAAACGGTACACAGCTCACACTCAATGCTACAGCGACCAATACCGCCGCTACCAAAGAGTCAGACGTGCGCTCATTGCACTTCTCCGGCTTCTACAATAACTAAAATCAACCGATCAACATAGTTTTGAAACCACTCCTCGGCCGGGGAGTGGTTTTGCTTTTTTGTGCTATCAGCCGGTACGACCATCGTGTTTGCGGGATGTTGATTTCTCAAATTATCCTGTCCGGCCTTACCATCTTTTTCTCATATTTGCGGCCATTACAAAACCGCAAAAAAGATCATGAAGTCCTACACCACACTCCTCACCGAGCTCAATAATGGCGTCCTCCTCATCACCCTCAATCGCGAAGACAAACTCAATGCCCTCAATAAGGCCGTGATAGGCGATCTCAATGACGTGATGGATGAGGTATATGCCAATGCTGAGATCAAAGGCGTGGTGATCACCGGCAAAGGCAACAAGGCTTTCGCAGCAGGTGCAGATATCGCAGAGTTCAAAGGGCTCGACACGGACCAGGGTAAAGCATTTGCAAAGCGCGGGCATGACGTTTTCAATAAAATAGAAATGTGCCCTAAACCTGTGATTGCAGCAGTCAATGGTTTTGCACTCGGTGGCGGATGCGAGCTGGCTATGGCCTGCCATATCCGCATAGCCAGCGAGAACGCAAAGTTCGGTCAGCCGGAGGTCAACCTGGGTATCATACCCGGCTACGGTGGCACTCAGCGCCTGGTACAGCTCATCGGCAAAGGTAAGGCACTGGAGCTGCTCATGACAGCCGATATGATAGACGCACACTGCGCACAGAAGCTCGGCCTGGTCAATGACGTGGTGCAAACCGTAGAGCTCATAGACCACTGCAAAGGTATGGTCACAAAGATCGCCTCTAAGGCTCCATTCGCTATTGCGCAGGTGATCCAGTCCGTTTATGCCCACTTCAAGGACGGCATAGATGGCTTTGATACAGAGATCGCGCTCTTTGGCAAGTGTGTCACTACAGAAGACTTTGTAGAGGGTACGGCTGCCTTCCTTGAAAAAAGGAAAGCAAACTTTACAGGCAAGTAATTACAAAAAATTTCCCCGCCCGTCACCGGGCAGGGAAAACGTTTTGTAGCAATGAAATCTTCCTTATTGGATCACTTGGCAGACGTGAACCTGCCGTGATCTATGATCTTTCCTTCTTTATTGCTTACAGTATAGGTATACATACCATCTGCCAGTGATGAGGTCAGCGTCACTCCTATCCTGCCGTCATACGTAGCAGGCTGCACTGCCTGCACCAGCCTGCCGCTCAGATCATAGAGGCGGATCTCTGCTGCATCTGCAGTATTAGCGCTGCGGATACTAAACTGGGTACCTGTCACAGGATTGGGATACACGCCGGACTGCAGCTGCAGGGCATCTATCGTACTGATGCCGGTAGCTACAGGCAGTGATTTGTTCATATAGGCACCGCCGGTGCTATATAGGGAGCCAAAAGTATTATCAGTATAGTTGTATAGCATCTGGTATCCAAACTGGCCCACTGTATACAGATATTCCCTATAGTTCTCCGGACCGGATACCTGACCCTGCGTGATGCCAAAAGGTGTAGTGACAGCCGACGGAGCCGGCGAGCCATTCAGATAGAAGCTATCTACGCAGTACTCAGCACTCTTGACCGCCAGTACAGGCAGGTCGCTCATATAGCCGCTCACAGGTGGCTCTTGTAGCGTGCCCCATCCATTCACTGTATCCATGCGTGTAAAGTAAAAGGCTTCTTCCAGTGGTGCGTGATTCAGGCTGGCCGAGGCTACACTGAGTTCCATATTGGCCACACACCGTACGGTGCTCGCCCATGAGCTGCCTGCCGTAGCGGGAAATGCCACCATATTTCTCGGCGCGGAGTAGGTGATTACATTTCCCAGTATGAAAATACTATCAGCGCTATTGCCCGTGAAAGGTCCCAGGCCAAACTGCTGCGCCGGTATGCGCATACCTATAGCCTGCACGCCTGAGGCATTGATCTCAAAGTACTGATCAAAGTAAAAACCTACTGCCGGCGTGAGGCCCTTGATATAGTTGGTCCTTTTGAATTGCGCCGTGGGGAAATCCGGATCATTTGATAGCACTATGTAATTATAAGAGACGGGAGTACCACCCGTGACTGTGGTGTAGTTCCAGGTGGCATTGGTGCCGAAGGTCGGTGCAGAGCCGATCAGGCCGGTCACATCGTTCAGGTAAACTGTGTCAGTAGGAATGAGCACATTGCTCTGTGTGAGCGTCAGGGCACTTTGACTGTAGCCTTGCAGTACGAGCGTCACTAGCAGCAGAGGAGTAAGAAGCTTTTTCATGATGTTTAGTTTTGAATTGAAAAATAAATGGATGAGTATCTTTTTCGACAGTACAAACGTACGCACCATTTGGCTCTCAGCAGTACTCAATAACCACTCAATTACCTTACAATCAAAAGAAATACAATGAATTAAGAGCATCTAAAAAGCATACTCTCCACGGCTTGGTAGGATATAGGACCAGAATCATGAAAAATACGCGGAGACACCTTTTATTTATAATTTCCGCCTTGTAAACTTACTATAGCCCCGCGGCGCTGGAAACAAACGTCCGTTTAACCTAAACCCTTGATAGCGTGCCTATACTGCGATTTATTTTTGCATTTCTTTACAATTTTCAAATTACCTCCGCGTCTACTATAGCGATTGATCGATCATTCATATTTATCACAGATCAAACGCAACCCAATCATGCCTCCGTAACTCCCACGACTGACCACTCGCCTCGCGGCAGATCGTACCACTTAGACACTATAGAAAACAACATTTTCCTAACCCATTCAATTCATTCATTACTATGAGCAACTTGACTATCGCGCTGATAGTAGCAGGATCACTCCTGCTCATCAGCCTCGTTTTTTATCAATTTATTTTGAAGATCTTTTTTGGCGTCGTGATCATACCTGAGGACCGTATCGGGCTCGTCACGGTGAAGTTTGTCCTCTTTGGCGAGCATAAGAAACTACCGGAGGGCCGCATCATCGCTACACGTGGCGAAGCGGGCTTTCAGGCACAGACACTGGCACCCGGTATCTATACAGGCTACTGGATCTGGCAGTATGATGTAGAGCTGCAGCCACTCACCGTGATACCTAACGGCAAGATAGCGCTCCTCCTGGCCCGCGATGGCCGTGAGATGCCTACAGGTCAGATACTGGCCCGCAAGGTAGAGTGCGACTCCTACCAGGATGCAGAAAAGTTTCTCAATAACGGTGGCTACAAAGGCCGCCAGGCTACCGTGCTGCAAGCGGGTAGCTACAGGATCAATACGTTCCTCTTTGAGGTGCTGGTCACTGACCTGACCATCATACATGACAATATGGTGGGTATCGTCACCACGCTGGACGGCGCTCAGATCGAGCCCGGTCAGATAGCGGGTAAAGTGATCCCTTCGCATAATAACTTCCAGGATGCAGATGCATTCCTCACCGCCGGTGGTAATCGTGGTCTGCAAGAGCAGGTCATCCTCTCCGGTAGCTATGCGCTGAACCCTTGGTTTGCCAAGATCGAAGAGGTCAGGATGACCGAGATACCTATCGGCTATGTAGGCGTCATCATCTCCTATGTAGGTGAGGAGGGCCAGGACCTGAGCGGTGTAGAGTTTAAGCATGGCAATATCGTGGCGAGGGGCTACAAAGGTGTCTGGGCAGATCCCCTCGGCCCCGGCAAGTATCCTATCAACCCGTTCATCATGCGCACAGAGCTGGTACCTACTACCAACCTGGTGCTGAATTGGGCCAGCGCACGTACTGAGTCGCATCAGCTGGACAAGAACCTGTCTACTATCACCGTGCGGTCAAAGGACGGCTTCCCGTTCAACCTCGATGTGTCACAGATCATCCACATACCCAATACGCAGGCACCTAAGGTGATAGCCCGCTTCGGTAACATGAATAACCTCGTGTCACAAGTACTGGAGCCTACCATTGGCAACTACTTCCGCAACTCGGCGCAAGACAGTGATGTGATCGCCTTCCTCGGCACGCGCAAGGAGCGCCAGGAGTCAGCCAAGCTGCATATCGGCGCTGTATTGGAGCAGTATAACGTGTTTGGCGTAGATACGCTGATAGGCGATATCGTACCTCCTGAGAGCCTGATGAAGACCCTCACAGATCGCAAGATAGCAGAGGAGCAAAAGGTAACCTATGAGACTCAAAGACTGGCGCAAGAAACACGTCAGGCACTCGAGAAAGAAACCGCTATCGCAGATATCCAGAAGGAAATAGTGAAAGCCGATCAGGGTGTACAGATAGCCAAGCGCATAGCAGACGCAGCGGTAGAGAAAGCCACCGGTGAGGCCAACTCCGTCAGGCTCCAGTCAAACGCAGAGAGCGACAAGATGAAGATCATAGCTCAGGCAGAAGCACAGCGTACCAAGATGCTGGCCGAGGCCAACTCAGAGCAAGTACGCCTCATGGCAAACGCCGAAGCAGAAAAGATAGCCAAGACCGGCAGCGCAGAGGCTGAGAAGATCCTCGCCATCGGTAAGTCGAATGCAGAGTCTTACAAACTCTCGGTAGAGGCGATGGGTGGCAATAACTTCACCCAGCTGAAGGTGACAGAAGCCATCGGTACCAATAAGATCAAGGTGATCCCTGACGTACTCATAGCCGGCAGCGGAGACAGCGCTAACGGCTCCATCAGCGGCCTCCTCGGCATGGAGCTGATGAAACAAATAGCCGACCGCAAACACGCCACGACCACCACAGAACCAGCCGCTGAGAAATAACACCCTTACTGCTAGTATACCACGCGCAGCACTCCACCAGAGTGCTGCGCTTTTATTATGCATCGGCTGTTACCCTCTCCTATTTTAGGAGAGGGCAGAGTGTGGTAAGGCAGCGGGTTTGCTTTGACGTACCTTTAGAGACGCATCATTATGCGTCTTCACCTGCCTCTACCGCAATAACAATCCCCTCCCCACGTTTACTCACAGCAAAACAACCAACTATGAAAAGAATAACCTTTCTGCTAGCATTCATCTCTCTCCTATCCTCTTGCAAAAAGAAATGCGACGGCTGCGGCCCTAACCAGCAGTGTGTGGACGGCGTATGTCAATGCAGACAGTGGTACGAAGGTGCCAACTGCGATACACCGATGATCAATAAATTTCTTGGCACTTTCATCGGCACGATGTATATCAATAGTGTCAATCCTTCGCAGGATACTTTTGTATTTGAGGCGATAGGCATGCCCAATGCTACTAATCGCTCCAATGGCAACGGCTCGCTGGGTAGCAAACAGAATAGCTCTATCAGCCTGCTAACCTCGACCACAGGAGATTATTTCACTTACATTGTCCTTCCCAATCAGCTAGGCGATATCCGCAAGAAAACGGGGAAGGCTTTCATATCAGCAGATGGCCAGGATATTACACTTAGCTTTTACTGGATAAATGGGAATGGCGATGTAGACTCTAATACCCTCTCTACTTTTATTGGCACCAGGCAGTAAAAGGACAACTATGAAACACCTAACGCTTCTGCTTCTACTAGCCTCTCTACTATCCTCTTGTAAAAAGAAATGCGATAACTGCGGGCCAAATCAGCAATGTGTAGATGGCAGATGCCGGTGCCAGCAGTGGTATGAGGGCAATAACTGCGATACCGCTATGATCATAAAGTTTGACGGCACTTTTATTGGTCTTACATATACTAATAGTGCCAATCCCGTCACAGACACTTTTACCTTTTATGAATACATCTTTCAGCCCAATGTTGCGGACCTCCGGAATACCGACTTGCTTGTAGGAAAAAAACAGCAAGCCAATCTATCAATAACCAGTGCAACTACTGCTGACTACATACAGACCTATGGTCCAATCCCTCAGATATTCGTTGGCCAAAAGAAATGCGGCACAGTCCGCATCTCTGAAAATGGCCGGGATCTCACGATTATTTTTTCACCAGTCAGTATCTATGGCATCATAGATTCCAATACTCTTTATACCTTCATCGGTACCAAGCAGTAAAATTGCAACCTACAGCAGCCATAAAAACCTATCTGAATGACCTCCTCCTACTGGCATTCCCGGACAACTGTCTGCTCTGTACCAATCCCCTCATGACCGATGAGAAGGACATCTGCTACAGCTGCATTGGCCGCCTGCCGGAGACCGGCTATCACCTTACCGCAGACAATCCCGTAGCCCAGCACCTCTGGGGCCGCGTACCACTGGCACATGCAGCCTCCTACCTCTACGTGCGTGATGGCAACGTGACCCAGCAGATGATACACCTCCTGAAGTACAAAGGCAAGAAGAAAGTAGGCATCAAACTGGGCCGCCTCTACGGTTACAAACTCAAAGAGCAAGGCAACCACTATCCCAAGATAGACCTCATAGTTCCCGTACCGCTCCACATCAATCGCCGGCGCCAGAGAGGGTACAACCAGTGCGATCTCTTCGCACAGGGTTTATCAGAGATACTCGAAGTCCCCTACGAACCCAGTGTCCTCACCCGCGTCATAGAAACAGTTTCCCAAACCAAGCACTCCCGCTACGAGCGCTGGGGCAACGTAGCAGGCATCTTCCACCTCGCACAACCCGAAAAAATAGCGGGCAAAAATGTACTCCTCGTAGACGACGTCATCACCACCGGCGCTACCATAGAGTCCGCAGCAGCAACATTGTTAGAAGGAGAAAATGTAACATTAAGCGTAGCGACTATCGCGACTGCGGGTAGATGATGTCAACGCCTAAAACCATAGAATGCCCCTTGGCTGATTTGAGGATTTCCATTCTGCTGTTGTACTACCATAGTATATTGCATGTTGACAATACTATCACTATGCAAAAATGAGCCGTTGCCATTCAAATACAATTGGGAATCGCTATAATGAAAAGTAAAAGAATCATGCTCAGCAAATATCCCATTCACCACCACATATCCTAGCACAAAAGCATAGCCGCGAATGGTAAATTCACCCCGGCCTCGCCCCTCAAAACGCATAGAATCAGTATTACTTCCTGAGGTAAAATATCGCCATGGTAGACCTGCAGGAATAGCTGAATTTACTTTTATTAGTTTGGTTATCGAGTCTGACTGACCGGCGTTAGAAGCCCGGAGGGTCACGGCATAACTTCCACTCCTGGAAAAAACGTGTGTAGGATCAGGCAAGCGGCTAGAAGCTCCATCACCGAAATCAAATAAGAAGGAGTCCGCATTTACAGAACAGTTACCGATGATCAATGTATCCCCCACATATAACGTATCTATCGGCACATTAAAGCAAGCAGTCAAAGGGCCCTTTAATCTGTTGCTTTCAGGCTGCTTTTTGCAAGCAAAAAGCATGGTGGATATACAAAGAAAAATAGCAAATCCTCTCATAGTAAAGTTTTCACTTGAAAAAAAACACTACTTCCCCCTATTCACATACTTACTTATCAGATAGGCATTCCTATCCGAAGCACTCCGCGATACCAGCTCTGCGAGGAAACCCGCCAGGAAAAGCTGCACACCTATCACGATAGCCAGCAGGCCCATATAGAAGATAGGCCGCTCAGTCATGTGGTAGGCAGCAAAGGCAAACTTGGCGATGGTCAGGTACACAGTGATCATAAAGCCGATAAAAAAGCTCAGCACACCCAGCCCGCCGAAGAGGTGCATCGGCCGCTTGGAGAAGCGCGTCATAAAGGATACCGACAGCAGGTCCAGCAGCCCAAACAGGAAACGCTCGATACCAAACTTCGTCGTACCGTACTTGCGCGCCTGATGCTGCACGATCTTCTCTCCTATCTTGTCATATCCCGCGCGTTTAGCCAGGATCGGGATATAGCGGTGCATCTCACCGTACACCTCCACACTCTTCACCACATCCTTGCGGTACGATTTGAGCCCGCAGTTAAAGTCGTGCAGGTTATCTATGCCGGAGGCCACACGCGCAGCCCAGTTATATAGTTTGGTAGGGACGGTCTTGGTGATCGGGTCGTAGCGCTTTTGCTTCCAGCCGGATATCAGGTCGTAGCCATCCTCCACTATCAGGCGGTACAGCTCCGGCACCTCATCCGGCGAGTCCTGCAGGTCCGCATCCATTGTGATCACCACATCACCTTCGGCTTCGCCGAAACCTACATTGAGCGCCGCAGACTTGCCATAGTTGCGGCCAAATTTCACACCACGCAGTGTAGGGTACACAGACGATAGTTGCTCTATCACTTTCCACGATCCATCCTTGCTGCCATCATCCACCATGATCACCTCATAGCTGAAAGCATGCTCACGCATCACGCGGTCTATCCACGACATCAGCTCAGGCAGGCTCTCCTCCTCATTGAATAATGGTACTACTATCGATATCTGCATCGTCTTCCTTTATGCTCCTGTTTGTGGCGTATTCATACGGATCAGGTCCTCCGAGCTACGCTTGATGAATACTGCTACAAGTAAGGAAAAAACAGCCGTACCCGCAAGCATAAAACCCAGATTACGAGCTATCTGGCCATAGCTAGGGTCGTAGTCCTCCGGGTGTATTTTGGCCAGTTCTTCTTGCTGCTGCTCCGGCGTTTTGTTCATCACTTTCATCTCTCCCTTCGTCTTCGCCACCTGTATCTCATACACCTTGCGCGGAAAATCCTTATCGACCAGCTTGTTGACCAGCACAGTCGAGAAGGCATTGCCCAGCGCACAAAACGCAAAAACAATGTAGATGGACAAAAAAGCATCGCGAAAGGAGATCACATTGCCATGAAAGCTCCGGTAGGCTATACCGCTCCAGATAGCCAGCAGCAGCGCCATCACGATGTAGAACACGCTGAACACCCCGGAGAGAAACATACTCTGAAACATCGCCTTATAGAACATATAAGACATCAGCCCGAGTGCGACTACGGCCACATAGGCCATCGCGCCCACGCGCAGAGGTATATTAGGATTAAACCTTGCCATCTGTCAGTGTCATCTTATCCTTATGGATCACGCCCACTACCTTACCGGTCAGGGCCGTACCCACAAAGGGTGTATTCCTTGATTGCGAGCGGATATCTTTTTCAGTGAAGGTCCATTTTTTCTCCGGATCAAAGATCGTCAGGTCGGCTTCTGCACCTTCGGCGAAACCACTCACAGGCAGCCCCAAAATACGGCGGGCATTGAGGCTCATCAGCTCTACCATCTTGGTCGCGTCGGCTTTGCCTTGTAGTGCTGTATTGGCCACCGCGTAGGCTGTTTCCAGTCCTATCATGCCGTAGTCAGCCTTATCAAATTCCAGCTTCTTGCATTCCTCGTCTTGCGGGTTGTGCTGCGAGGTGATCGTATCTATCGTGCCCTCCGTCACACCTTTGATCAGTGCATTGATATCGGCCTTGCTGCGCAGGTGAGGGTTCACTTTGCAGTTGGTATCATATTGGCCGACATTGCTCTCATCCAGCAGCAGGTTATAAGCATTCACCGAGGCCGTGAGAGATTGGTTCTTCTTCTTTGCTGCTTTGATGAGCGCCACTGAACCGGCCACTGATATATCCAGCAGGTGCAGGCGCGACTCGGTATAGTCCAGCAGGTAGATGTCGCGGTTCACTGCTATCTCCTCAGCCAGTGCAGGTGCCCCCGGCAGGCCGAGGCGCGTGCTTACCACACCTTCATTCATCATACCGTTCTTAGAGATGCTCTTGTCCTCCGGGTGGTTCATCACCAGCCCGCCAAAGGCTTTGACATACAGCAGCGCCCGCTCTACCATGCCACCGCTCGGACTTGCTTTCAGCCCATCGCTGAAGGCTATCGCGCCGGCCCGGTGCATGTCATACATGTCTGCCAGGTCCTTGCCCTGCAGGTCATGCGTCAGCGCTCCCACAGGATGCACAGACACGATATTGTCTTTTGATTTATTGATCAGGTAGTCTACCTGCGCTTTGCTCTGGGTGACAGGCTGGCTGCCCGGCATCACACAGATATGCGTGAAGCCACCTGCAGCCGCTGCACGGCAGCCGCTTTGTACAGTTTCTTTCTGCTCGTAGCCCGGATCATATAGGTTTACATTCATATCTACCCAACCCATTGAGACATGCAGGTTAGGCGCTTTGATCTCCTTAGCACGACCGGCATCAGCTATTTTTGCCGCGATCTTTTTGATCTTGTCACTTGCTATGAGAATATCTACTACCTTATTGTGATACGGAGAACCCGGGTGTATGACGCGCGCCGCGCGGAGGATGATGTCCATCGGATAGTTTTACCGGACGTCAAAAATACGAAAATCCGTGATATAATCACTCACTTGTCCCCTGCAAGGCGAAGCCTCATAAAACAGAACATTTGCGACCTGTCTGCCGGTAGGCAGGGAGAAATGCAACTAAAAAAATAAACATGCTATTTCTCGAAGCAATCTTCAACTTTAATAATCACATTACTTCACTACATATCCCATAGGAGCTTTCATGTGAGAGCTTTTGATCATATCCGCCAGCGGCGGAAGCCCAATATCCTTGCGGCGCTGATCTACATGAGCCACATCATATACCGGATTGACAGTCACAGATCCTGTCTCGGCATAGCTAAACTGTGTACCATAGCACTGCTCCAGCCGGCCATAGTCAGACACCACCCTGTCATAGAGAAAGGCATAATACTCCGGCATCATATATCCCTGCTTCAGCTCCTGTAAAAGTATAGGCTGGAAAAACTCCCACATTTTGCTTCCATATGCTCCATTGAAAAAGCCGTGCAACATAATGACAAAAGCATCCGTAGCTCCTGTATATCCCACTCTCTCATAGCGCGGAAGGCCATATTGTTTGACTAGCGCTACCAGTTGTTCCATATTGATGGAGTCTATGGTTTTCATCTGTACAGTGTCCAGGTCTGCGCCACGCACGGATTGATCCAGTCGCAGCATATTGTCCAGAGAATCCAGATACGCCTTATTGATCGTTTTTAAAAAGTCTTCTCTGCTTTTTTCAAGTACACGCTCACTATAAACTTTACTTGCTTTCAGCTTTCCCGGGCCGTTATCTTCTTTCCAATCCCAGCCATTGGCAGCAGCCACATTCAGCCAGATGAAAGCGCTATCCATGTCTCCTAGTGTTTCATAGGCATCGGCACACGATAGCAGATCCGGCACATACATTTGATAGTATTCAAATGCCCGCCTGTATTCCCCGATAGCCTCTTGATTTTTCTTCTCAGCAAGGAGCATCCTCGCCCTATGCGAATGATCAAGATAAGCAGCCATGCGCGCTACGCGCAAAGAATCCGGCAGGGCAGCAGCGGTAAAGAATACCACTAGTCCAATAAGCGTCATGATAATTTTCATAGAAAGATTAGGTTATGTCTTAGAATACAGGCAGCCTCTGCGGTAAACATACCCGGCCACTAAGCCCTCCTTTGGGGGTTTGGGGGCTAAAACGCCAAACTATAGCTTACTCCCGTCCCTGTATAGACCAGACCGGAGGTATAGTGGTTCAGCTTTCTGTACGCATGCTGCGAGTGCACGATATACATACTCCAGTCAAATAGCAGTAAGAAAGCCCCCTGCATCAGCACGCCCTTGCCTATACCACTCACCGCCTCGCGCGTGCCCTGTTTAGCTACGCGATCTGAGAAACCCCACATGGCCGCACCCGCTCCCACATAGGCAAAGTCCAGCGCCCCGTTCAAAAGATAGAGCTTCTCTTGTCCATGCTGTTGCAGCACAGTCTTACCAAAAGTGATGTCATTATTGCGCTTCTTGCTGTAGGTCGCCGCCACACCAGGTGCCGCTATCAGGAGATTGACCGCGCCCCATATCGCATTGGTAGCGTGAAAATACCTCTCTTCTCCATGCGTCAGCGGTGCGGCTATCGCGCCGTAGATCACATTGGCGCCTGCCCATCCCGTCAGGGTGAAGAGGCCGCGACGATTGATCAGGTTCTGTCGCTCGTTAAACTTTATCAGCTCCTGGGCCGGCATATATTCTTTGAAGTTGTGGTGTATCACCGTATCAGTCCGCTGTGCGTACGTCGGCATACTCAGCAGTATCATGCATAAGAATGTATAGGCAGCCTTCATCATTTATTCCTTTTAGGGCCATCGTCCAGTATAGGCCTGTTCTGCCGCTGCTCCGATGGCTGCGAGGTACTACCCGGCAGTGGCTCTTTATTGTAGTAGTCCACATTGATGATCTTGCAGCCCGGCAGCGCGCTGATCAGCGGCTCCGCCTGCGCGCGCGTCAGGTTATTATAGCTGATGTCCAGGATGCGCAGTGTCTTAATGCGCGATATCTGTGCGATCATAGAGCTCATATCTGCATTCAGGTTCATCGCTACATTCAGATCGGTCAGGTGCAGATTGCTAAAGTCTGCCGGCAGTCCCTGCAGGTCATTACTCTTCAGGTCCAGTACCTGCAGGCTTTGCAGCTTGCTGAAGGATGCAGGCAGCAGCGTGATCAGGTTGCCGCGCAGGTCCAGCGATACCAGAGCGCTCAGCCCATCTATACAGGCAGGCACCTTCTCTATCACATTATCTTTCAGCGTCAGCTTTTTCAGGTTCTTCATCTGGCAGAGATCATCCGGCAGTGATTTGATCTTCTTGTCAGCTTTATTGAAGAAGTCTCCATCGAGAAACAAAGAGTCGAGTTGCGTCAGCCTGCTCACACCGGATGCTATCTCGGCTATTCTATTTCGGTTCAGGTTGATAAAGCGGAGCTTGGTCAGGCTGGTCAGGGATGCAGGAAAGCCCGGCAGCTGGTTTCTGCTCAGGTCCAGCCACTGCAGTTCTGTGAGCTGATTGAAATCTGTACCCAGCGATGCGAGCTGATTGCCCGAGAGATCGAGGATGCGCAGTTTGCTGAACCCACCAAATCCAGGCGGTAGATTCTGCAGTACATTCAGGCGGAAAGCATTATTGGGCGAACCGAGATACAGTTCTTCCAGGTTCTTCAGGCTGATGAAAGTAGCGGGCAGTGAGGTCAGCACATTTTCGCGCAGGCTCAGTACTTTCAGTCCTGTGAGCGAACCGATCTCAACCGGCAGCGATGCCAGACCACACTGATCCAGATAGAGGGCAGAGAGCTTTGGCAGGCCTCCGAGTGTCTTGGACACATCTACGAGATTGAGCGATAGATTCTGGCGTAGGCTCAGCACCTCCAGATTTGACAGCTGCGCAAAGGATGCCGGTAGCGCTTTGATGTCATTCACAGAGAGGTCGAGCTGCTGCAGCGATTTCACCTCACCTATCTTGCCATTCAGCTCCAGCAGGCCGCAGGCGGAGAGGTCCAGCGTTCTTACATTCATACCCTTCAGGCGCTCACACAGGTCATCATCATACAGATAGGCATTGTGCTCCAGGCAGAGGTAGCTGAGGCTTTTCAGCTTTGTGAATGTCTCCGGCAGCGCCTTGATATTATTATTGCGAAAGGTAAAGGAGTCGAGCGCCGTCAGGTTGCCCACTGATGATGGCAGCGCACTATACCCGCCGTCATTCAGTACCAGCACACGCAGGTCCGGGAGTTTTGACAGCAGGTCGAAGAGCTTGTCTACATTTAGCTTCCTCGCTTTTGTGATCGTGATCTTGCGCAGCTTTTTGAGCGACGCCACACGTGGGTCTATCTCCATGCCGGGATAGTAGGAGAGGTCGAGTGAGGTAGTAGCGGGATCGGCCAGAGCGGCATCTATACGGGCCTGCGCAGACACCAGTTCCTTTTTCTCGATAGCCGACTGCGCCTCCTTCCATTCTTTGTACACTATAGAGTCACGCACCTTTTCCGGCAGAGACTGCAGCCATTCGTCTTTTGTCTGCTTCAGGTTTTCTTTGGCCACCGGTTTCTGCGCATAGTTACTTTGGGCCACGGTCAGCATTATAAAAAGCAACAGGCAGGTATGAAAGTGTCTCGTCATCGTGAGTATAGGGATTGGTAAGGCAAATATCCTGAAAATAAAACGATGTGGCAATCGTTATCATATCAGCAGAGGCAATTAAATATTTTTTTTGATTTTTGGACCGGCTCAAAAACCAATACCCGCTATGAATTATACTATCCCGCAATATCTGTACTCTCTTGCTATCCTCATCATCCCAACAGTCTTTATAGGCATGGGTATGTATATGATCGTAAGAGCCTTTATCCGCCGCGATCAGGATCTCCGCCTGCTGGAGCTACGTATGGCTACCAATAAAGAGACCCGCCTGCTGAAGCTGCAGGCCTACGAGCGCATGGCGCTCTTTCTGGAGCGTGTGGCACCCGCCGCAGTCATCAGCCGCGTGATGGACCCTGATATGGTCAATCATGAACTGCAGCTGGCCATCATCCGCAATATCCGCTCAGAGTTTGAGCACAACCTGTCTCAGCAGATCTACATCTCCTCAGACGCCTGGAACCTCATCGTCTCCGCCAAAGATGAACTCATCAAGGCCACCGGCATGATAGCACAGCAGATATCTCCCGATACCGCCGCGCCACAAGTAGCCCGCATCATACTCGAGTCCATAGCCAATAGCGGCCAGATGCTACCCACGCAGACCGCATTAGAGTTTCTGAAGAATGAAGCGCGGGAGCTATTGTGATAATAGAGCCAAAAGTACTTAGTAGGGACAGGTCGCGACCTGTCCCTACTCGTTTATTGACTATTCCGTACCTGTAAGGAAATATTAACTTAGCCCAGAGATGAAGTTTGCCTTTGTCTTGATACTTAATACTAACGACTAAATACTTCGCGTAGCGATGAGCAAATTTACCACCGACTCCGGCATAGAGATACAGCGTGTATACGCACCCAAAGACCGCCCTGTAGAAGAGCCGGGCCAGTTCCCCTTCACGCGCGGCGTGCACGCAGAGATGTACCGCAGCAAGCTCTGGACCATGCGCCAGTACGCAGGCTTCAGCACGGCAGAGGAGAGCAATAAGCGCTACCATTACTTGCTATCGCAGGGTGTGATGGGCCTATCGGTGGCCTTTGACCTGCCTACCCAGATAGGCTATGACTCTGACCACGCACTGGCAGAGGGCGAGGTAGGCAAGGTGGGCGTAGCCATCGACTCGCTGGAGGATATGCAGACGCTCTTTCACGGTATCAGGCTGGAAGATGTCTCCACCTCTATGACGATCAACGCTACGGGATACATCCTGCTCTCACTATACGTAGCTCTGGCCAAACAGCAAGGCGCTGACCTCAAGAAACTGACCGGCACGATACAGAATGACATCCTGAAGGAATACGCTGCGCGCGGCACCTACATCTATCCGCCTAAGCCATCCATGCGCATCATTACAGATATCTTTGCCTATTGTAATACGGATGTGCCCAAGTGGAACACGATCTCCATCTCCGGCTACCACATCCGCGAGGCAGGCAGTACAGCGGCACAGGAGCTCGCCTTCACTCTCGCCAATGGCAAAGCCTACTGCCAGGCCGCGATGAGCCAGGGGCTCGACATCAATAAATTTGGCCAGCGCTTGTCATTCTTCTTCAATGCACACAACAACTTCTTTGAGGAGATAGCCAAGTTCCGCGCGGCACGCCGTATGTGGGCGCGCATCACCCAGGAGCTGGGCGCTACCGATGCCCGCGCACAGATGCTGCGCTTTCACACGCAGACAGGTGGCTCCACGCTCACTGCTCAGCAGCCGCTCAATAATGTGACCCGCGTCACCCTCCAGGCTATGGCTGCCGTCCTCGGCGGCACCCAGTCACTGCATACCAATGGCTATGATGAGGCACTCTCCCTCCCCACCGAGCAGGCCGCCAAGCTAGCCCTTCGCACTCAGCAGATCATAGGCTACGAGAGCGGTGCGGTAGACAGCGTAGACCCGCTGGCAGGTTCCTACTTCGTAGAGCAGCTCACAGATGAGATAGAGGAGAAAGCTTGGAAATACATCCGCCACATAGACCAGCTCGGTGGCAGCGTATCTGCTATCGAGCAGGGCTATATGCAGGAGGAGATAGCACGCGCCTCCTACGACTACCAGCGCCACATAGAGAGCGGTGAGAAGATCATCGTAGGTGTCAATAAATTTACTGAGAAGGAAGCGCCGCTCGCTGACCTGCCGCGCATAGACGACTCTATCCGCAAGGTACAAGCTGATAAACTCGCCGCGCTCCGCGCAAAACGCGACAATACCGCAGTGAAGCAATCACTCACTGCCCTGCGCGATGCTACGGTAGACGGCAGCAATATCATGCCACACGTGATACACGCCGTAGAGCAGTACGCTACCCTGGGTGAAGTGGCAGATACACTACGCGCCATATATGGAGAGTATCAGGGTTAAAAGATTTTAGTAACGCTTCTTGCCTAGGTGTAGCTTGGCGGCCAACTGGCGCATACGCCACTTCATTTTCAGGTATACGAGCCGGGTGAGGCTGATATCCTCGATAGTCGTTTCCATATTTGGGTAGCGGGCGAGTGACGGAAGCGACAGGTCCAGGCGCTGTGTGGTCGCTTTGGTCAGTGGCATCCGACGGCGGTAGTGGCCATTCAGATCATACTCCAGATAGTATTGTCTTTGGGCTTGTTCGGCCTTCGATATCTGTATGCTATAGCCGCCTGATGTGTCAGTCACTGCCCCGTTTCCATAAAATATTCCTGCCGAGTCGATGACCCTGATGGATACATCGCGCAGTGGCCTGCCTCCATCCCATACTGTCCCATAGACTGCGAAATGGCTGGCTGCCGTCTCTTGCGTCACGTGGATCGCTCTTGCGATTCTGGTTATGATATTTTCTTTGCCGGGCCGTGTGATGATATGGGATACCATACTCATCCCCCCTACCATATGCAGCTCCCCGTCATCTATGTAGATATTATGGTTTTGCATGGCAGCAGTGTTTAAATGCTTTATCTCTTCCCGGCGGTCATTAGCTATTCTCAGGTAGGGTACACCGTACTTGTACTCCGCAGCAGCGAGCGATAGCTCAAAGAAACCATTACTATCGGTTCTTGTACCGCTGCCGGTCTGCCCCCCTGCAGGATAGTGTACCGCCACCTCCACGTCTGCCAGTGGCTGCCGTTCATAATTCATCACTCTGCCACATACAGATATGGTGTCTGGTATGAGTGTTATCGTAGTATCAGCATTCTTTTTACCGGATGTAGGTGCAGGCGTCTGGTCTGTCAGCACTGGTGGCGGTGCGGCCGCCGGCAGCGCTCTCCAGGCCAGCATCGGTAGCAGCCCGAGCAGCAGTGCTCTCCAGCGCAGGGTGCCATTATCCACGACAGCCATAGTAAGCGGTGCCTCTACCTGGTCACGGCGGAATCGGCCACAGCCTGCCTGATGTGTAGACAGGTACTCTATCACCTCCCGGTCCGTCATCCGGCTAAAATCTATGACCTCCCTGCTACAGCTCCGGCAGAAAGCGCCATGATCTGTAGAGGTCATGTCACTCCACTTCTCGTGGCAGGGGCTGGTCACCGTGATCTGGATTTGTTTAGGCTTCATACGGCTGGGTTTTGGTGATAGTAGGCTTACGTCATCGCGTGTATATGTTTAGGTGAGGCGAGGCAGGTAAACAACCCCGCGGATGTGTCGTCCTGGGGGTTGTACGTTTCAGAGGGCAAGTATCCTGATGCGTTTTCACAGGATCAAAGATACATCGGCGGCAGGGTCAAAGTGGTATTATATGCGTCACGAGTTTGCCAGTTTATCCTGACAAAACTGTGATAGTATAACGTCGCTTTATTTAAGGAAATTGTATACGAGCCGCAGATAATATGTACAGCATCTCCGATACGCTGATCACCGTATCTGACTTTATCTTTCTCGCCTCTAGATTCTTGCCTCATGCTTCTTGATTCTTGCTTCTTGATTCTTGTCTCTGGGTTCTTGTCCCTCGCCTCTCCCCCACCGGCAATAAAAAAGGGCGGGATACCCCGCCCCGATACTTGAACTCAGGCAAAGAGATACATGTTCACGACTAATGGTCCCTGAGAGCAAGAGGAAATGATGTATGATCGGTACTGTGTGGCGTGGCCGGATATATTATATTCTGAGGGAGTGGTGCGCCGGATATGGCGGCTACTTCTACCAGTGATTCCAGGATCTGAATGACGCGCTGACGATAAGACTGATAGATAGATATTTTACTCATGCACTGATAGTTACTGCCCGTGGGCTACTATCTTTTACGGAGCATGCAGGATTATGTTTCAGGCTATTTTTGCCCCCTGCTATCGCTCCACCACTACCCTGCTGCGATAGGTGGTGAGGCCGTCCATACTGCGTATGCGCAGCATATAGTCGCCTGCCGGCAGCGCCTCAGTGCATACCGTGTTGATACGGTCAGGCAGCGGCCCTTGGTATACTTTGCGGCCGGTAGCATCATACATCTCTGCCTGCGCTCCCACTTCCTTTTCCTCCAGGCCTATATATACCTGTGCAGTAGCAGGGTTGGGCCAGATAGCTACGTGATCTATCGCGCGCAGATCCGGCAGGCCGGTGGTCACAGGTAGCACGCTGGCATCGAAGCGCACACTATCCAGCCACAGCCTGGTGCCGATAGTAGGATAGGTAGCACCAGAGGCAAAAAAGATGATCTGCAGCGAGTCGGGGCGGACCGTATCTGCATAGCTCAGGTCGTAGTAGTCTATGAGTGGTATCGCTATATTATACTGCCAGGCGCTATCGGGCGGCAGGGTGAAGGCCTCTGACAGCAGCTCAAACCGCGAGTGGGTCAGCGTATCCCAGCGTGTCAGTCCCACAGATATCACAGGCATATCGCCCGCTCCCGCAGGGCGTGTAGCCTTGTAGTCCAGGTAGAGGGTATCAGGTCTCAGCGTGTAGGGTATGTAGCCTAGCTGCAGGCCCGTACCCGTCGGCGGCTGTACATAGGACGCGCCTCCCAGTGCCGCAAAACCCGACAGCGTGACCCGTCCATATCCCGGCAGCGTGATCGTATCTACAGTGAGGAGCAGTGACGAGGAGTCGCTGCTGTAGTAGCCCGCCATGGTATCTCGCTGCGCCAGTCGTATGGCCGTATCAGAGAGAGCGGTATTGTGCGTACCTATCGCGCTGGCCCAGGTACCCCAGCCGTTTGGTGCCTGCGCTGCAGCCCAGTATTGAAAGCTGCCATTGGGTACCTGCTGGGCAGATACAGCTATGCACATGGTGAGCAAAGCGCAGAGCGCAAAGACTTTTTTCATCGTGGTAAAAGTAGGGAAAGAATGGTACATCTCTATTTGCCAGGATTATCCAGATTCGCATCGTAGATACTATCATAAACTCGCTCGTTTATTGTATCATGTTCAAACCCAGTCTTTGACAGCACGTCGCCATGGCTATACACTATCGTGCCAATCAGGAATGTGCGGCTAGTATCATAGTACTTCCACTCTCCTGTCTTCTCATTGCCATATCCCATAGTAACATGCTCGTCCAGTGTAGCAGGGTCTATCCGGAATATAGAATCTATCCATACCTCGCCAGTATAGTTGCCTTCTGCGATACAATGGCAGTATTTATTCCTCTCGGAGTAGAAGCCCTTCTTCGCAAAGGAATAGTTAGCACCTGTACAGGCGGCGACAATTATCAAGATGCTGATCAATATGGTTTTCATCTCCCCTACTCTATATGCCACCGCAGGCCTATGTATCCTTTGATACCCTGATTGGGTGCATAGATATAAGAAGCATCAAAACGGTAATTGTGCGGATTATTGTCCAGGTCTGTCACATATTTATTGAAGGGATCATTGCCGCGCAGGATCAGGTTAGCCGGGCGGAAATTGAGCAGGTTGCTGCCCCCGGCATAGATGTCCAGCCCAAACTTAAAGGTCTTGGTCACTTGCAGGTTCATCAGGCAGTACCACGGTGAGCGCTCCGCACGGTCATCTCCATACACGGTATTGAGGTACATGGGCGAGTTGATCAGGCCGGTCCAGTCTATAGATACCCCCGGCTTTTTGAATGCATAGGTCAGTACATAGTTTGCCGTATAGGCGGGTGCATTGATCACATTGCTGTAGACATATTGGCCGCCGGCATCTTGCGAGAGGTCCCTGTTTAGCATACCTGTCATGCCGATATGAGCCGATAGCGGAAACCTGAAATTCATATCTACATTCACATTGACACCTGTGCTGAAGTTGAGCGATCCGTCATTGCTATAGATCACCGCATCAGGCCTGGAGTGGATGTCTACTTCTATTTTATTGATGATAGTGTTGAAGAATCCGTTAGCCTCTACATTGAAATTTCCCTTTGCATTGATCTTGCGCTCATAGCTCAGGTGCGCGCCATAGCTTAGCTCGGTCTTGATGTCACCGCTGATGATGATCTCCTTGTTGTTGGTAAAGGCATACCTGTCATCTGAGAAAACATTGGGCGTGCGAAAGCCGCTCCCCAGGCCAAAGCGCACGAAGTCCAGCTTCGGCACCGACGACCACTTGTAGTCAAAGCGCGGGCAGATGGCGTTACCTTTATACAGCGAGTTGTACTCATACCGTATGCCTGCCAGTATCTCGTTCTGCGGATTGAGGTGTATCATGTCTTGTATGAAAACCGCCGCAAAGTGATTGATCAGTGGATGCGTGGCTCCGCTGGCAGAGTCCACATCAGAGATATTGTCTTTATACCAGTAGAGTTTGTACATGGCCCCCACCATCATCTCGCTGATGCCTCCTACTTTATTGTCATAGAGAAACTGCAGTCGCCCGTTGCGCTCGTGGTTATTAAACGGATTGTAGCCATACCAGGCATTTTGTGCATGGTCTGTGTATGATATCTGCAGAGACACGTTCTCTTTTTTCACAGGCAGGAGGAAATTGCCAAAGACCTCAAACCTGCTGGTCCGTACCCGCTCCCCATAGACAGAGTCCGAGCCAAACCACCTGCGCGAGTAGGCCAGCTGCCCGCCCATGCGGTCCTCATAGATATAGCGGCCGTAGATAGAGGATAGCTTCTTATACTTATTCCGAAAGGTCCACTTGGTAAATAGTGACCCTCTCGTAGTAAGGGGGATATCGGTATAGCCATCGCGGTCTTTGTCCCAGTGGCTGCCCATCTGGTACAGGTTGGCGGTGATGATGCCGTTTGCCTTCTGCGCTTTGATATTAAACCCTACCTCCGCATTCAGCTCATTGTAGCTGCTGTATCTCAGATTGCCAAAGAACTTAGGCGTGCGCTCAGAGCTTTTGGTGATCACATTGACCACGCCCGCCACCGCGTCAGATCCGTACACGGTAGACGCCGGCCCCTTGATCACCTCTATGCGGTCTATGATCGCCATAGAGATACCCTCCAGGCCGTAGACATTGTTATTGCCGCCTGATATCGGCAGGCCGTCTATCGTGATCAGTGTGTAGATACCCTCCTGGCCATTTATCTCTATATCATTAGCGCCATCTATAGCGCCATCCAGATTGGCCTGTATACCGCTGATCATAGCCATAGCCTGCGAGAGGTTGGTCACATTACTTTTGAGAAAGTAGGACTGCGGGTAGATCTCTACCGGTATGGCAAAGTCATCCTTGCGCAGCTCCTTTAGCGTACCGGTATACACGAACTCTTTGAGGTTCACAGAGTCCATTTGCGCGTACAGCCGCGCACTGCATAGCAGCCATAGGATGGCTACGCTGCACATACGGGCGAGCGTATGAGGTGTGGATCGCGGGCGAGGGGCAGTCATCGTACACGCTAAACTTAATGAGATTTTCTGACGCCCTGTGTTACTTTTTGGCAGGCCGCAGTTTGTGTCGGTCAATGGTCTTTCTCAGAAAAAATAAGTGTATTCCGGCACTACGCAAATCCATTGCGCAGTGGGCCGGTATATTGCACCTCGTCCTGCATGCTGCAGGTTTTCATTCTTCACTTTAAAAACAATACCTATGTCCGCACCTGCCGGCAATACCAATGCGACCAAGTGGACGCGCTCCGCTACCATATCCATGCTCCATAAGATCGAGGAGCTTGCGCTCGATGAATCCATCTTCACCCTCTCACAGGCACTGCTGCGCCTCCGCTGCTACAAGCAGCTCTGGACCTACTGGAAAAACATGTGGGCCCTCGATGCCGATATCATGGACCATATCTATTTCATAGAGCAGCTGTTTATGAATAAGCTCGAAGAAGCGGCTCTCTTCAAGCGGCTCAATCCCTCTGCCTGCTACTTTATCCTGCGGCAAAACTATGGCTATGATGCCCGCGGCAAAGACGAACTGCCCTCGCATCTCGTGGCAGATCTGGAGCCACCACAGACCGATACTCCGGATGCGACCATACAGAAAAAGGACGATAAGAAACCACCCGTCACCACTGCCATGCGCGGAGTACTACAGGATCATATGCCGGAAACTACGGCAATGCATAGCGAGGCAGACAGCAGTCAGCGCCAGGCCGGACACAGCCTGCGACGGTAGCTTTTGTCACTGCTCTGTCATAAGTGATTCTATTTGAGTTCTTCTCTGTGGAATCCTCACGGCACAGGCATCTCGCCATAAAACAACACTATGGCCGAGATCACAGAAACCGACAACCATAAACGTGGCAGGAACCGCGCTAAAAAAGTAAACGTGCGGGTAGACCTCACTCCGATGGTAGACCTCGCCTTCCTGCTCATCACCTTCTTCATGCTCACCACCACGCTCCTGGAGCAGCGCGCTATCCGGGTCCGGCAGCCTGACACGACCGGTGCACCTACCAGCGTCTCAGAGTGCCAGCTCATCTACCTCCTCGCCGACTCCGGCAGCGCCTACTACACCTGGGAGGGCCTGGAGTGCCACAGCGTCACGCCCATAGCGCTGCGTGGGTCTAATAGCATCGCGCGCAAACTCAAAGACAAAAAAGCCTATCTCGCTACGCACTGCCTCTACCCCTCCGGAGGCAGCAAGGAGGTCCTCTGCATCATCAAGCTCCTGCCAGGCAGCCGCTATGAGCAGATGGTAGCCCTGATAGATGAGATGCAGCAGGACTCCATAGCCACCTACACCATACAGGACTACACCGCTGACGAGCTCCGTGCCGTCCGCACCGAGTGTACCCGGCTCGCCCTGCACTGACTCTCCCTCGGTTCAAAAACAATTCCGGCATACGCTCTTATTGGAGAGGTGGCTGGTAAGCCTTCCCCTTTGGGGAAGGTTTGGATGGGGCCTTTGTTGGGTTAAGGTCGGCTGTTTGCATTAGCCCTCTCCTTCGGAGAGGGTTGGGAGAGGTGGCTGTTTAGCCTTCCCCTTTGGGGAAGGTTGGATGAGGCCGGCTGTCCCTATTTTCCGTATTTTAGCAGTATGATCGTAGAGCAACTTTACACCGGCTGCCTTTCCGAGGCCGCCTACTACATAGAGAGCCGCGGCGAGGCCGCTATCATAGATCCCCTCCGCGAGACAGGTCCCTATATCCGCCGCGCGGATAAAGACCGCGCCAGGATCAAGTATGTCTTTGAGACACACTTCCACGCAGACTTTGTATCCGGTCATGTGGAGCTGGCCCACAAGACCGGCGCTAAGATCGTCTATGGCCCCATGGCCTCTTGCGGCTTTGACTGCTACATCGCTGCTGATGGAGAAGAATTTAAGATCGGCGATGTGACCATCCGTGTGCTGCATACGCCCGGCCACACGCTGGAGAGTAGTACCTACCTGCTACTCGATGAGGCCGGCAAACCGTATTGCATCTTTACTGGAGATACACTCTTCATAGGTGATGTAGGCCGCCCCGATCTGGCCATCAAGGCCGATGTCACAGTGACCGATCTCGCAGGTATGCTCTATGACTCGCTGCGCACCCGTATCCTGCCCCTGCCGGATGATGTGATAGTCTACCCTGCTCATGGCGCGGGCTCTGCCTGCGGCAAGAACCTCGCTAAAGAGACCTACGATACCCTCGGCCATCAGAAAGAGACTAACTATGCCCTGAAGGCACAGACAAAGGAAGAGTTTGTCCAGGCCATCACAGACGGATTAGCACCCGCTCCCAGGTATTTCCCTCTGAACGCTATGCTCAATAAGAACGGTGCACAGTCTCTGGACGAGGTCAATAAGACCGGCCTCCGCGCCCTCTCCCCTGCTGACTTTGAGGCGCTGGCCTACACCGGAGATGTGCTCATACTGGATACACGTGCGCCACAGGACTTTGCCCGGGGCTTTGTGCCCGGCTCTATCAATATCGGTATAGACGGGCAGTTTGCCCCGTGGGTCGGTGCACTGATCCCCACGCTGGACCAGCCCATCCTGCTGGTCACAGATGCAGGCCGGGAGGAGGAGACAGTGATGCGACTGGCGCGCGTAGGCTATGATGGTACGCTGGGCTACCTGAGTGGAGGCGTGACTGCATGGCGCGACTCTGGCAAGGATGTGGATCAGATAGAGAGCATTTCCGCGGCTGACTTTGCCTCGCAGCACTGGAGTGATAGTATAAATGTGCTGGACATCCGCCGCCCCGGCGAATACGAAACAGCGCACCTGCCGCATGTGCCTAATAGGCCCCTCGACTACATAGATGACTGGATGGGAACTATCGATAAAGACAAGAAGTACTATATCCACTGCGCCGGTGGCTACCGCTCTATGATCGCCGCGTCTATCTTCCGCTCTCGCGGCGTAGCTCAGGTGGTAAACATAGAGGGCGGCTACGGCGCCATAGCCAAGACGGAACTGCCCAAAGAGATCGGTGCTGGTCTGGTAGTTTAGCCGAGAGCGGAGCACTGTTTACAGTCAAAAAACTAAGGATCACATAGATAGTCTTGTAGTAGTTCGGATTATCGCCACTTTTATTGAAAGCCTCACCGCATTCACCGATAGATTTTATTAGTTTGCGGAGTTATCAAAACCTTGACATGAGTGTACCCCAGGAGCTGATCCTCACTATAGACCTCGGCACGTCCGGCCCCAAAGTTTCCGTCTTTGACGCAAAAGCGCAGTTGATAGATTATGAGTTTGAAGAGACCCCGCTCCTCCTCGTGGGCGACGATGGCCGTGAGCAGCGCCCCTCTGACTGGATCAGCGCTATCAGGCACTGTTACAATGTCATCCGCCAGCGCGGCAAGTTCGATCCCCAAAATATCATCGCCCTCAATATCACCACGCAGTGGTCCGGCACGGTAGCCGTAGATGAGCGCGGCGATCCGCTGATGAACGCCATGATCTGGATGGATAGCCGCGGTGCCAAACAGGCACAAAAGCTCATGCACGGCCCGATCCGCATAGATGGCTACGGTATCGGCAAGGCGCTTAAGTGGGTGCGCATCACAGGCGGCGGCCCAAGCCCTTCGGGCAAAGACTCGATCTCGCATATCCTCTACATTCAGAAGAAGCTACCTGAGATCTATAAGAAGACCTACAAATTTCTCGAGCCAAAGGACTATCTCAACCTGTACTTTACAGGCAAGTTTGCCGCGTCGTATGACTCCATCACCGTGCACTGGCTCACAGACAATCGCGACATCAACAATGTCAGATACTCTGAGGAGCTGCTGCGTATCTCAGGCGTAGATGTAGCCAAGCTGCCGGATCTCGTACCTACCAACTCCCTTCTCGGCACGATCAAGAAAGAACTGGCGGAAGAGTTTGGTCTGCGTGATGACCTGAAGGTCATCTCCGGCACGCCAGACACGCACTCCGCAGCAGTCGGCTCCGGCGCGGTGAAGGATTTCGAACCGCACCTCTATATCGGCACCTCGTCTTGGCTCATCTGCCACACCCCGTGGAAGAAGACCGACCTATTCCACAATATGGGCTGCATCCCATCCGGTATACCGGGCAAGTACATGCTCGTAAATGAACAGGAGACCACCGGTGCCTGCCTGAACTTCATCAAGAACAATGTCTTCTACCACGAGGATGATCTCAGCGTAGAGAAGGCTCCCAAAGATTTCTACAAGCGTCTGGATGTCGTCGCGAGCAAAGCTCCGGCTGGTAGCAACGGCGTCATCTTCACCCCATGGCTGAATGGTGAGCGCTCTCCGGTAGACGACCATTACGCACGCGGCGGCTTTCACAACCTCTCGCTGAATAGCAACCGCACCCACATGATCCGCTCTGTATTTGAGGGCATCGCCTGCAATAACCGCTGGCTATTGTCTTTTGCAGAGAAGCTGTGCGGCAAGAAGTTTGACTTCATACACTTCATAGGCGGCGGTGCCAACTCTGAGGTCTGGAGCCAAATCCTCGCAGACGTGATGGACCGCCCGGTGAAGCAGATGAAACAGCCCCTCAACGCCAATAGCCGCGGTGCCGCTCTCCTCGCCCTCATGAGCCTCGGCAAGCTGAAGGTGGAAGAAATACCCGCTATCACAGAGGTCAATAAAGTCTATCAGCCTAATCCCGAAAACAGGAAACTGTATGATGACCTCTTCACTCACTATGTGAAGATCTACGAGACCAATAAGGCGCTGTATAAGGAGTGGAATAAATAATATGCTGATGTGCTAATTTGAAGATGAGTCCAAATGGAATACATGATGTAACTTCCGCTCCCGATCAAATATTCAATCAAACAAACTTTTGCCCTGATGGCTTCCCCTTTCGCAATATCAGAGTATCATAATACCGACGAGGTCTACGCCCAGATCAAAAAGCTCATGGCGCAGCCGCCGAGGCACCTGCCAAAGCCAGTGCTGGAGGCCTACGTAGTCCGGCTCGAAAAGACCTGCGCCAAGTCTAAGGTCATGACTGCCGAGGCCATGAACTACATCCCCGGTGGCGTGCAGCACAACCTCGCATTCAACTATCCTTTCCCGATAGTATTCAATAAGGCAGATGGCCCATACCTCTACGATCTCGATGGCAATCGCTACATCGACTTCATACAGGCGGGTGGCCCTACGGTACTCGGTAGCAATCCCGCCATCGTGCGTGAGAAGTGTATCGAGCTGCTGAATACCTGCGGCCCATCTACCGGCCTCTTCCACGAGTATGAGCTGAAGATCGCAAAGATGATCTGCGACAATATGCCGTCGGTAGATATGTTCCGCATGCTGAATAGCGGGTCGGAGTCGGTGATCGCCGCGGTGCGTACGGCGCGTATTATTACAGGCAAGAAGAAGATCATCAAAGTGGGCGGCGCCTACCACGGCTGGATGGACCAGATGGTCTACGGCATCCGCATACCGGGCACGGGCCGCTTTGAGTCGCACGGCATCCCGCGCGCATATACCTCGCACACACAGGAGGTGTACCCTAATGACCTCGGCCAGCTGGAGCGCACCATGCAGCTCAATGTGCTGCGCGGCGGCACCGCAGCCGTGATACTCGAGCCACTAGGCCCCGAGAGCGGCACCTATCCATCGCAAAAGAACTACAACAAAGCCGTCCGCGAACTCTGCGACAAGTACGGCGCGCTCTTGATATTCGATGAGGTCGTGACCGCCTTCCGTGTAGGCATGAGCGGTGCACAGGGCTACTTTGACATCAAGCCGGACCTGACAGTCTTTGGCAAGGTGGTGGCTGGTGGCTATCCATCTGCCGGTGGCCTGGGCGGCAAGAAGGAATACATGGAGTACCTCGCTGCAGGCCTTGGCGGCGGCAAGAAGAAGCAATCTAAAGTGGGCGGCACGATGGCTGCCAATCCGCTGAGCTGCGTAGCGGGCTATTACACTTTGGTAGAGATACAAAAACAAAACGCCTGCGAGAAAGCGGGCCGTGCAGGCGATCGCCTCACAAAGGGTCTGCAAGAGATGATGAAGCGCTACGACCTGCCGTTTGTAGCCTACAATCAGGGCTCCATCTGCCACCTCGAGTCTGCCGGCACCCTTTTCGTCAAGATCAACTACCTGAAGATACTGAAGGTGCTCAAAGAGATCAAGGAGCGCAAGGAGATGATGGAACACATGGGTGCGGCCTACACCGCAGAGGGTATCATCACCCTCGCCGGTAGCCGCATGTACACCAGCATGGCTGATACAGATGAGGTGATAGACGATGCGCTGAACCGCTTTGACAGGGTCTTTAGCAAGATGAAGAAATGATCAGCGCAGACGAAGCAAGGATCCTGGTATGCGAGTCAGGCAAGCGCCTCCTGCGTGAGGGCCTCGTAGCCCGTACCTGGGGCAATGTGAGCGTGCGCATTAGCGATACGCACATGATGATCACACCCAGCGGCCGTCCCTACACAGAGCTGACACCCGCAGATATGGTAGCGGTCAATTTCTACGACCTGAAATATGAGGGGCATATCAAACCCTCGTCCGAACTAAAACTGCATTGCGAGGTTTATAAGAAGCGGCCGCACATAGAGGCCGTGATACACACGCACCAGATGTACGCATCCATAGTAGCCGCTGCGCAGAAAGACGTCAAAGTATTGGACCAGGAGCACCAGCGCATCCTCGGCGGCACGGTAATAAAATCCGCGCCGTATGCACTGCCGAACTCTAAAGCAATAACCTTTGGCACCGAGAAGGCTATCGAATCAGCTAACGCTGCCCTCATGGCCAATCACGGTTGTGTCTGCATAGGCCGCAGTCTGGAGGAGGTCTTCCTGATTTGCAAAACACTCGAAGAAGCCTGCGCGCTCTATATAGATTCTTTCAAAAAGAAAGCAGCGACCACATGAGCCTGAGAGATGAAAAGGAAGCCTTTCTGGCAAATGTGGAGAGCATCAAGGCCGGCTACCGTAGCTGGGGCGATGTGAGCATACAGGACATAGTACTGCGCGATAGTCTGCCCGCTCAGGACGCCAAACTGTACCAGGCTATCTTTGCTGCTAAGAAAAGCGTGCAATGCATCATGGTCACACGCCAGGAGTATGGCTCCGCGCTGCGTGAGGAGGTACCGCCTATACTGGATGACCAGGCGCAGTTGCTCGGCGTCTCCATTCGCATAGCCAGAGACAACGGCATCGCCGCCGTGATCCGGGCGCTGAACAACCGCTATGCCGCCGTGCTGCCCGATGGGCGCTGTATCTGCATAGGAGGTACAGTAGAGGATGCGTATATTGCAGCACAGCTACTGGAGAAAACTGCCAAAGCCTGGACCGAAGCCAAATACCTCGGCGGTGCCAAAAGTATCAACCGCTTCGAGGCCTGGGCCATGCAGATGTACTACCAGTTTAAATACGCCAAGGAAGCGAAGAAGAACCGATGAGAACTTTCGTATTTAGTAGTTAGTATTTAGTATAAAGACTAGCTGCAAATACAATACTGAAGAACCTAGAATTACTAAGATGAAGAGACCTCAAAATGTATTAATCTAAATACTTAATACTAACTACTAAATACCTTCCCCTAACTACTAAATACCAGCACCAGTGGCCTCCATAGAAACCATATCAAACAATCTCAGCTGGCTGCCAAAGCCTATCGCACGCTTTTTTGAGAAAAGGATGAAGAGCGTCCCCTCTGTGCAGAAGATGATACAGAAAGAAAGCGACAAGGTAGAAGCCACACTCGAGCATACGCTGAAACCCTATCGCGGCAAGTATGACACCTACGCCACCATCCCCAGGCAAGGCATAGACCGCGATAAGATCCTCGCCGACATACAGAAGATGCACGATGACGAGATAGGCACCTGGGAGGGCGGCTATGTGAGTGGCGGCATCTACAATGGCAATAAAGAGCACATCGACTTTCTCAATAAAGTCTACGCCCTCCAGTCACAGAGCAACCCGCTGCACACCGATATCTTCCCCAGTGCGACCAAGTTTGAAGCCGAGATCGTGAGCATGGTAGCGGCTATGATGAATAGTCAAAATACACCGGACGGCGCGCAGGTCTGCGGTGCTGTATCATCAGGAGGTACGGAGAGTATCCTGCTCGCTATGAAGAGCTACCGTGACCGAGCCTATGAGCAGGGCATCACTGCACCGGAGATGATCCTCTGCGATACGGCACACACCGCCTTTGATAAAGCCTCTCACTACTTTGGCATCAAGCAGATCCGCATACCGATGCGCGCAGACTACTCCATAGATGTCGAGGCCGCCCGCCGCGCTATCAACCGCAATACGATCGTGATGGTCGGCTCCGCGCCCACTTTCCCCCACGGCATCATAGATGATATACCTGCACTGTCTGAGATCGCACGCCAGCATGGCATAGGCTTCCATACCGACTCCTGCCTCGGCGGATTCATTACGCCATTTGCAGAGAAGCTCGGCTACAAGGTGCCTGTCATAGATTTCCGCCTGCCCGGTGTCACCTCCATGTCTGTCGATACGCATAAATATGGCTACGCTGCCAAAGGCACCTCCGTCGTCCTCTTCCGCTCACCTGAGCTGCGCCACTACATGTACTACACCGCTACGGAGTGGCCGGGCGGACTCTACATGTCCCCTACCATCGCGGGCAGCCGCCCCGGTGCGCTGAGTGCCGCCTGCTGGGCCGCCATGCTGAGCATGGGTGAGGAGGGCTACCTGCGTAGCACCAAGGCTATACTCGAAACTGCCGACTGGATCCGCGAGGAGCTAAAGTCTATCCCCGAGCTTGAGATCATGGGTAACCCACTCTGGATCTTCGCTATCAAGAGTCGTGACGAATCACTCAATATCTACGAAGTACTCGATCAGATGGGCAAAAAACGCTGGAGCCTCAATGGCCTCCACAAGCCATCCTGCTTTCACATAGCCCTCACCCTGCGCCACACACAGCCGGGTGTCAAAGAGCGCTTCATCTCCGATCTGCGCGAGTCAGTAGCGTTTGTCAAAGCCAATCCGGGTAATAAGGAAGGCCTCGCGCCGGTGTATGGTCTTGCTGCTACGCTGCCTTTCCGCGGTGTAGTCACTGACATCCTGAAGAAGTACCTCGATGTGGTGTATAAGGTGTAGGCTTTTAATACAATATTGCTGAGCAGCTGATTTCATTTAACTAGTCATATAATAGCAGAAAAATGGCCTTATCGTCTCATTCTACAATAAGGCGTAAGACTTTTCCGTCTACCTTTGTATTGCTTTCTTTCACTACTAAATCATATACCTCATGATACCAAAAAGACCAATGGGCCGCCAGGGCATCACCGCATCCATCCTCGGCCTCGGCTGTATGGGCATGAGCGATTTCTATAGCGGCCGCGATGATGATGAGTCCATCCGCACGATCCACCGCGCGCTGGAGCTGGGTATCACCCTGCTCGATACCGCAGATGCTTATGGCCCGCACACCAATGAAGAACTGGTAGGCCGAGCCATCAAAGGCAAGCGCGATCAGGTCACGCTCGCAACGAAGTTTGGCATCGTGCGCGATCCCAATAATGCCCTCGCACGCGGCTTCAATGGCAGACCAGACTACGTCAAAGCCTCCTGCGAGGCCAGTCTCAAAAGGCTAGGCGTAGACGTGATAGACCTCTACTACTACCACCGCAAAGCTGATGATACGCCGATAGAAGACACCATAGGCGCTATGGCAGACCTGGTGAAAGAAGGCAAAGTGCGTGGCATCGGCGTCTCCGAGTTATCTGCAGCTACGCTTCGCAAAGCACACACCACGCACCCACTCACCGCGCTCCAATCAGAATACTCCCTCTGGAGCCGCGAGCCGGAGGACGAAGTACTAGGCGTATGCAGAGAGCTAGGTATTGCCTTTGTACCCTACAGCCCACTGGGCAGAGGTTTTCTTACCGGTCAGTTCAAATCGCCGGATGATTTCGCCCCGGATGATTATCGCAGAAACTCACCGCGCTTTCAGGGCGAGAACTTTCAGAAGAACCTCAACCTTGTCAAAAAAATTGAAGAGTTAGCCGCAAAGAAAAATTGTACAGCCTCACAGCTCGCACTTGCGTGGGTGCTTGCACAGGGTGATGACATCTTCCCCATCCCCGGCACCAAGCGTGTGAAATATCTGGAGGAAAACGCAGCAGCCACAGATGTAAAACTCACTGCAGAAGACCTCAAAGAGATCGACGCCATCGCCCCCAAAGGCGTAGCCGCCGGCCCGCGCTATCCGGAGAATATGATGACGGCAGTAAACAGATAGAGACGCAACATCTTGCGTCTTCACACCAAAAAAATTATGGAAGCGAGCCCCATAACTTTGGGGCTCGCTTCCATAATACTTCTGTATGAGCATTCCCCTGGCCTTGCGTACTTAGCCGTTAAGAAACAACCGCATCGCATGGCAAGCCTGCCTGGCGGCAGACAGGGTTGGCGGCCACTGTTTGAACCATCTCGCAGCAGGATAAGCAGGTCATGATCACGCCCTATAGACTCCGTCAGTACGCGGTGACTTTGGCCGGCAGCGGGCGGGCCGCGGTTGTTTTAGGCTAAGTGCGCAAAGCCTTGATCTTTTGTTTCTTTTGGATCAAGCCAAAAGAAAGGCGGAGAACTTGTTGTTACATCACAGGAGAATATCCCCAATCTAAATTCACTATCTTTCCCCTATGACCAAACGCGTACCCACACCCCATATCTCTAAGAAGAAGATCATGTACCGCGTCTCCCCGGAGCTGCGGGCCTATCTGCGCAGGTATGACAGGGAGCGGCCACTGCCATTGCAATATGCGGATCTCAAACGCTTCGAGAACTCTATGGTGGTCTACGACAAGAACGGCAAGGATACGCTTTGGGTATCGGCCATCTACTCACAAAGTGAGACTGCCGAGCTGCACCAGGGGCTGAAGGAGATCTACTCTATCCTCAAAACAGGTGGCGATAAGAGCGTACATCAGCACCTGCATATAGAGCGCGTAGACTTCTGCACCTTTGGCAATTCCAACCCCTTCCGCGTCAAGATCGTCAATAACTACAATGACGTTTACGACTACTTCTATATCAAGCAGGCCGACGCCAGCCGTGTATATGGACTGGAGCTGGAGCACATCCTCTCCCCTAGCCGCATCAATTATTTTGTAGATACGCACACGCTGATAGAAGAGCACATAGCTGGTATACCGGGAGATGCCTTTATCTCAAACTTTCTCAGCAATCCGGAGTTTAACCAGAAGCGCATAGCCAAGGAGTTTGTGAAGTTTAACGAGCGCGCCTTCGTACGGCTGCTCGGCGATATGCGGTCATACAATTATGTGTTTGACATCACGCCGGACTTTGAGGATGTGCAGTTTCGTATCCGTGCCATAGACTTTGACCAGCAGAGCTACGAGGGTCGAAAGAACCTTTACCTCCCGCAGTTCTTCAAAGAAAATAAAGCACTCGTAGACCTGGTGAAAAAGCACATCAACGATGAGGTGATCAAGCAATACCAGAGCGAGGAGCGAACACTCATCTCTCAGCGTATCATCGCTTCGCGCGTACAGCTACAGGAGCTGCTCACCACTATGGAGCAGGATGTGATAGCTCCTGCGGAGAAAGTATCGCAACTCTGCGCGGAGCTCTCCAAACACTACAAGACCGACTTCAGCGACTGCCATAGTATGGGCGATATCCTGAGGCAATGCCTCAATATCGTGATAGGCCGAAATGGTGAAAAGCTGAAATGAGTTCATTCAAAAATAAATTATACCGATTGGTATATTTATATAACTTTGTAACCCGCAGATGGCTGAGACACTATCCAAAGCAGAGCGTACACGGCAGTATATCATAGAGCGCACCGCACCGGTCTTCAATGAGAAGGGCTATGCGGGTACGTCTATGCAGGACCTCACTGACGCTACCGGACTGACTAAGGGCAGCATCTATGGCAATTTTGAGAATAAAGATGAAGTAGCCCTCGCGGTCTTTGATTATAACTTTGGCCGGGTCACAGACTACCTGCGCGAGCGCATCTCCCTGCATGATAGCGCCATAGACCGCTTGTTAGTGTATCCGCATGTCTACAAAGATTTCCTGAAGATCCCATTTCTGAAAGCCGGCTGTCCGCTGCTCAATACGTCTACAGAAGCCGATGACACACATCCGGCCCTACGCGAAAGAGCATCTAAGGCCCTGGCCTTCTGGCGTGGCACCCTGGAGAATCAGGTGAAGAGGGGGATAGAGCGCGGTGAGATCAGAAAAGGGACCAGCCCCGCCGAGGTGGCAGTCATACTCATGTGCCTGCTGGAGGGTGCAGTCATGCAGGCCAAGGTACATGGTCGTCCTACCGAGCTGCGTATCGCTATGAAGTATCTCGAAAATTTTATCCTAAGTCTGAGGCCCTGATTTTTTTTGCAATTAAATATACCGATTGGTATTTTTTTTTAAAAATAGATTATTCACCCAAAAATAAAACACAATGACAATAGCCACCTTGCCCAAGGAACTGGAAAGCCAATCACTGATACGCTTTCCTGACTGCGATCCCTTCAATCATCTCAATAACTCCCGCTACATAGACTATATCATCAATGCGCGGGAGGACCAGCTCATGAGCTATTACGACTTTGATGTCTACAAGCTGGCCAAAGAGCAGGGCCTTTCATGGGTAGTGGCGCAGACGCAGATAGCCTATCTCGCACCTGCTGAGCTGATGGAGATCGTGACCATCCAGACACGGCTGATGGGTTTCACAGAGAAAGGCCTGATGGTAGAGGCCATCATGTGGAATGAAAACAAGACCCATATCAAAGCCCTCATGTGGACCCGCCTGGCCCACTACAACCTCCAAACCCGCACCGGACACAAACACTCCGATGAACTGACACAATTCTTCTCAAAAATTGTAGCGCCACTTTCTACAACCGTTACCTTTGAAGAGCGTATTAAATCATTGCGTTAGCATCAAAAAAGCGGAAATTTGCGAGGGAAATTCCATAAAAAATAAACATGAAATTTCCCGAAGCAATCTTCAACTTTAAAGCTGAATCTTTTAAAAAATCATCCGGCTGTTAAAGTCCCCTTGGGGGATGTAAGGGCTGCATTAAACCAAAAAACATCATGAGATCAGATTATCTGAAGAGCGTCACCAAGCAATTTGAATACTACAAGCTCCTCGGGGAGAAAACCTTTGCGCAGCTGCCGGACGAGAAACTCTTCTGGCAATACAACGAAGAGAGTAATAGCATAGCCACTATTGTGAAGCACCTCTCAGGCAATATGCTGAGCCGCTGGACCGACTTTCTCACTACAGATGGCGAAAAAGAATGGCGCAATAGAGATGGCGAATTTGACGGCGATATCAGCACCAGAGAGCAGATGATGGCCCTATGGGACCGCGGCTGGACAGTCTTTTTAGATACCCTTCGCTCCCTGGGTGACGAGGACCTGTCACAGATCATCTATATCCGCAATCAGGGCCATACTGTGACCGAGGCCATCAATAGGCAACTCGCGCACTATCCCTATCACATCGGGCAGATCGTCTTCATAGGCAAGATGGCCGCCGACAGTTGGACCTCCCTCTCTATACCACGGGGCAACTCGCAAAACTATAATGCTGACAAGTTTGCGCAGCCTAAGCATAAAGCGCACTTCACTGACGAATTTATAAAGGATAAAAAGTAGCGTGTCATTCCTCTGATATGGCCGGCGCCTCGCGTATGTACGAGGCCTTATCCAGGCAGTCCAGCATAAACCGGGCGACATGCTTTCTGCTGATATGTAGTGTAGGTGGGGCTTTGTGCAGGGTCACATGTAGTTTATGCAGTTCATCTCTATCGTTCAGCCCTACGGGCCGGACAAACGTCCAGTCAAGTTCTGACTCTGATAGCAGCTGCTCTTGCATATTATGGTCGTCATAGACGATCTTGAAGTGGGTCCACTTTATGAGCAGCCGCATGACCCAGTGTACATCCGGATAGCTATCGCCCGCACCCAGTGCGGTCTGTACTATTACTCGCCGCACACCGGCCTCTTTCATCGCCTGGATCGTGGCCCTCATAGTTTGCTCCAGCGTATGCGGCGGGTCTATTTTGCCCAGTCTGAGTATCTCGGACTGATGCAGCGCACCCAGCGTGCTGATCACCGCATCGCAGCCCTGTATGGCCGTGCGGATAGTATCCAGGTCCGTAGTATCGCCTTGTATCACTTTGAGATGGCTGCTTTTGGCCGTGACACGGCTGCTGTCCCTCACCAGCGCCACCACCTCATAGCCACGGTGCAGCGCCTGGTCCAGTACCTGGCGGCCTGTCCGTCCGGTAGCTCCATATAGCAGAATGCGTTTCATGTGACGTGTTTTAAGAATTTGTTAATATCAAATATTTGGCCAAACCGGTCCCCTATACATTTCGGGTGTTGACGGATATCCTTTATCAGGCATACTTTTTTGAGATATTTTTATCTGTATGAACGGCAAGAAAAAAGTACAACTCGTGCTGGGCAGTGGTGGTGCCCGAGGTATAGCTCACATCGGCGTGATCCAGATGCTGGAGGAGCAGGGCTATGAGATAGTAGGCGTGTACGGTTGCTCTATGGGAGCCATCATCGGAGGTCTCTACTGTGCGGGCATCATGAAAGAATACACTGACTGGCTGCTAAAGCAGACCAAAAGCGATGTGTACCGCCTCTTTGACATCACTTTCTCTATGGCAGGCTTCGTAAAAGGCGAGAAGATATTTGGCCTGCTGCAGCAGATGTCCGGAGCCAAAAATATAGAAGACCTGCCTGTAGAGTTTATAGCAGTAGCTACAGATATCCTGGCCCGCAAAGAAATTCATTTTACCAGCGGCGATCTGTACAAAGCCATCAGGGCCTCGTCTGGTATACCCGGGGTATTCACTCCTATAGCTCATGAGAAAAGCCTCTATGTAGATGGCGGCGTGCTCAATCCGCTGCCCGTAGATATCTTTGAGCGCAGGGATGATGCTATAGTGGTGGCAGTCAACCTCAATGGAGCAGTGCCCAATGACCTCGTGGCTGACGTCGCTACTCAGACGGTGGCCCACGAAGAGACGGAGAGCAGTGCCGCACAGATCATAGCCAGGCTCAAGAGCTTTTTCACCGGGCAAAAGGATAATGACAGCACAGAAGATGAAGCGCCTGCCAAGGTGGAAAAGGCAGCGCAGCATGTGACAGAAAAAGAAGTGCAGCAGATCACCAATCTGCCATCTTTGTCTATGTTTGACCTGCTGAGTGAGTCATACGATGCCTCTCTGGACCGCCTGGTAGAGATCATGCTGCAGATGCACCCGGTAGATATACTGATAGAGATACCTCGTACCGCTGCCTCTGTATTTGAGTTTTACCGCGCGGCAGAGCTGATAGAGGTAGGCCGCAAAGCATACAAACAATCTATGGATACACTGAAATCTACCAAGGACGAATCAACCCTACCCGCGCGTGAAGCACCAGCAAAAGATAAATGAGACCGCAGACTATGTCAAAGCCACACTCGCCACAGCCGAGGGTGGCCATGACTGGCACCATATCTACCGTGTATGGCGTACCGCCAAAGAAATAGCCTCGCATGAATCCTGTGACACCTATGTAGTAGAGCTGGCTGCATTGCTGCACGATATAGCCGACTCGAAGTTTCATGGAGGCGATGAGGAGATAGGCCCGCAGCGGGCGGAGGCGTGGCTGCGCTCTATCAGTGTGGAGGAAGACGTGATCGCACACGTGATCCGGATCATCCGTAATATCTCCTACAAAGGTGGAAAGACTGAGCGAACCTTTCACTCCATAGAGCTGGATGTGACGCAAGATGCAGACCGCCTGGATGCATTAGGTGCGATAGGCATAGCGCGCGCCTTCAGCTATGGCGGCTACAAGGGCCGCGCCCTATATGACCCGGAGATAGCGCCGAACCTGCACATGACCAAAGAGGAATACAAGCACTCCTCAGCGCCTACCATCAATCACTTCTACGAGAAACTCCTGCTACTCAAAGACCGCATGAATACGTCTACGGGCAAAGCGATGGCTCAAAAGCGCCACGACTTTATGATCAACTACCTGGAGCAGTTTTACGAAGAGTGGGAGGGGAAAAGCTAGAAATAACTTGGTGCTTTACCCCAGCTTCTTCTCCAGATCTGCTATCCGCTTCATCAGGTCAGGGATGAGCTTGATATGAGCCAGGCCCTTGTAGTGCTCGCGAAAGTCACCTGCAGGTGATCCCGTCAAGGCGCGGCCCGCGGTCTCAATAGACTTTGATACGCCGCTCTGGGCATTGATCTTGACACCATCAGCTATGCGGATGTGCCCTACGATGCCTACCTGACCGCCTATCATCACCTGCCGGCCTATGCGCGTACTACCTGAGATGCCTGTTTGCGCAGCTATCACCGTGTTATCTCCCACCTCCACGTTGTGCGCTATGTGGATGAGGTTGTCTAGCTTCACGCCGTCATGCACTACGGTAGCGCCCATAGTAGCGCGGTCTATCACGGTATTGGCACCGATCTCCACGCGGTCGCCTATCTCTACGATGCCTAGCTGCGGTACTTTCTTGAAAGTACCGTCCGCCAGCGGCGCAAAGCCAAAGCCATCGCCGCCTATCACTACACCGGCATGTATCGTGCAGTCCTTACCTATGCGGCAGCCTTCGTAGACTTTCGCGCCAGCGTGGATAGTGGTATTATCTCCTATCGTCACACCATCACCTATGAAGGCTGACGGATAGATGCGCACATTGGCGCCGATGGTCACATTGCCTCCTATGTATGCGAAGGCGCCGAGGAAAAGTCCTTCGCCGTATTTGCTACCGGCACCTATGTGCGATGGCTGCTGTATACCCGACTTTTGGCCGGAGGCCATGACCTGCTGGTACAGCTCCAGCAGCGTGGTGAAGGCAGCATAGGGCTCCTTCACACGTATGATCGCGCCTACCTTGTCGTTATGCACCACCAGCGATTCACCTATGAGCAGGATACCTGCGGGAGCGGTCTGGGCATATTGCTCGTACTTGGGATTGGCTATAAAGGAGAGCGCACCGGCATGTGCTTCTTCTATCTTGGCTATGGTCGTCACCGCGTGGTCAGGGTTGCCCTCCAGGCGGCCACCGAGCAGCGCGGCTATGTCTTTGGCGGTAAATTGCATCAGAGCGAATATAGCTAATAGTGAATAATTTTATCTTTAACAGCTATGTATATACACTCGCACCAGATCAGGGTACGCTACGCTGATACAGACCAGATGGGCTACGTCTACTATGGCAACTATGCCCGCTACTACGAGGAGGCCCGCTCAGAGGCTATCCGCTCACTGGGGCTACCCTACCGCGAGCTGGAGCTGGCCGGCATCATGCTGCCCATCACGCGTATGAACATCAAGTATATCGGCCCGGCCACCTATGACGAGCTGATCACTATCCGTACCACACTGACCAAGATGCCTGACCGCTTCATGCACTTCAGCTATGAGGTGTACAATGAGGCAGGCAAACTGATCAATGAAGCGGAGACGCAGCTCGTATTCGTAGATGCGCAGACGCGCAAAATGGTACATGCGCCGCAATATCTGGTGGATCAGCTCGCGCCGCACTTTGCGGTAAAGTGATATTTCGCTGTAAGGCTTATATTTGACCGGAATGATAAAGCTCTGGAAGAAGCTGGTGGAACGGAATCCTCACCTGGAGGAGTGGGACGTTTGGTTTAGAACGGTGAGCCTGCCGGGGCTAGATGGTGTGGCTGTGGCCGACGTGTACAAGTTCTTTATCTTTGAGATCAGGAAGAACTCTCTCAATCTACGGGCACGGGCCATAGCCTTTAGTTTCTTCCTGTCCCTCTTTCCCGCCATCCTCTTTATCCTCACACTGGTGCCTTTTATCTTCCAGTTTTATGGCAAAGTGGGCCTCGATAGCTACATACAAAACCTGCTGAAAAGTATAGCCCCCAGTCCGGACGTGTTTAAGTTTCTATGGAACTTCGTAGGACCTATCCTCAAAGAGGTAAGCAGCAGACAGCCCAGCCTCCTGACCGGTACTTTCATCCTGACCCTATTTCTCACCAGCAATGGTGTGGTCACTATGATGCATTCCTTTGATAAAGGCTATGACCACTACGTACGCAGAAATCCGCTCAAGGTGCGCTTTATAGCCATACAGATATCTCTGCTGCTGGTAGGGCTGATGCTCTTCTCCTTCATCTTTGTAGTAGTAGGGCAAAACCTGCTGACGTGGGTCTTTGACCTGCTGCATATACATGACAAGTTCACCAAGTTCCTCTTTACCTTCATCAGGTTCGTGACCATTGTGCTGTTGTTCTTTTTCTCTATATCCCTCATCTACTACTATGGCCCGGCTACTAAGAAGAAGTACCGCTTCATCTCTACCGGCTCTACGGTCGCTACCGTGCTGTCTATCGTAGCCTCAGTGGGCTTCTCTTACTACCTCAGCCACTTCTCGCGCTATGGCAAACTCTACGGCTCCATAGGTACCGTGATGATCATCCTGATCTGGCTGAATATAAATGCATTTGTACTGCTGATAGGCTATGAGATCAATGCTGCGATCTACTACCACCACTCTATCAGGCAGCACGGTCATGAGGGGGAGAAAGAAGAAGCTTAAAAGCTAACACCGTTCAGTCCTGATGTTAAATCCGAAAAACCGACTTGTTTCTTATTGTTCGTTTCAACATCTTTAATACTGAAAACTGATTTTCAGTTCATTGCAATCACATATAACCCTTTTTAATGAGAAACAAATTTTTACTTGCTACTTTCGGAGTCCTCTCAGTAGCCTTGCTCTGTAGCAATGCAGGCGGCTACAGCTCTAACCGCACAGGTGCCAATAGTACGACTACAGGATGCGCCGGCGGCTGCCATGGATCTACTACCTCTATCGGCACCGTGATAGAACTGGACTCTGCGGGTAGTTCTGTATCAGTTTATCATCCGGGTGTGGCCTATACGGTCAAAATAACGGCAGTCAATAACACTACCACTACCAATCTGTCTAAATATGGCTTTCAGCTATGTGCGGTGAAATCTGCCGGGGCAGGCACCACCTCTGCTACGCAGGCAGGTACCTGGGGTACACTTCCTACCGGTACCCAGCAGAATGGTGGTACACTGAAATACATACAGCATAGCCAGCGCCTGTCCCCTGTCAGCGGTGCCGGTGGTGTAGGTACAGTGTACAGCATCTCTATACCATGGACTGCACCCGTGGCGGGCACAGGTGCAGTCAAGTTTTATGGACTGATCAATGCGGTAAATAATAATGGCAACGATGATAGCGGAGACAAATACCAGCTGGCCAATGCTATCACTATCACTGAATATGTAGCACCTGTGGTAGCCGGCGTCTCTATCTCAGAGACAGCAGGCAGCAATCCTACCTGCCAGGGCAGCTCAGTGACATTCACTGCTACGCCGACCAATGGAGGTACAGCTCCTACCTATCAGTGGCTGGACGGCTCTACCGCTATCGGTACAGGCAGCACACTGACCACCTCGTCTCTCACTGCAGGCACTCACTCTATCTCCTGCGTGATGACCTCCAATCTCAGCGGGGTGACCGGCAATCCGGCTACATCCTCGGCCATCAGCCTCGTAGTGAATACACCTGTGACAGACTCCGTGCAGATAGGCGCCTCTGCTACCAGCTTGTGCGCAGGTACATCTGTGACATTCACAGCTACGCCATATAACGGAGGCACTACGCCTGCCTATCAGTGGAAAGATGGTACTACCAATATCGGCACAGGAGCTACACTCACCACTTCTGCACTGACCACCGGCACACATACCATTACCTGCGTCATGACTCCATCAGGTACCTGTGTATCTCCGGCTACCTCTACCTCAAACGCTGTCACAGTGACTGTGAACGCTCCGGCCGTGGACTCCGTGAGTGTCTCCGCCACGGCTACCTCACTATGCGCAGGTGCTTCTGTCACTTTCGCTGCTACCCCGCATAATGGCGGCACTACTCCGGCCTACCAGTGGAAAGACGGCACTACCATCATCGGTACCGGCGCTACGCTGACCACCTCATCTCTGACTGCAGGTACGCACAATATCACCTGCGTGATGACTCCATCCGGCTCATGTGTGTCTCCATCTACCGCTACCTCAAGCACCATAGTAGTGACGGTCAATGCAACAGTGGCACCTACTATCACGCTGAGCGGTACCAGTACTGTATGCACCGGCTCACCTGACACGATCCGCGCTACGATCACCAATGGCGGCGCCAATCCATCGTACAGCTGGACAGTGAATAGTGCAGCGGCAGGGACCAATAGTGCTACGCTCGTCATACCATCTGTATCGGCCACCTCGTCTGTGGTTTGCACCCTGACCTCCAATGCCAGCTGTATATCTCCTGCATCTGTGACCTCTACGGCTTTCACTATCACAGCGAGCGGAGCAGTGACTCCGACCGTCTCTATCAGTACCTCTCATGATACTATCTGCGCAGGTACCACGGCGTCATTTACCGCTACGGGCACAGGGGGGGGGCTACTCCATCGTACCAGTGGCTGGTAGGCAGCACCCCGAGCGGTACCAATAGTAGTGCCTTTAGCAGCGCTACACTGGCTGACGGTAGCGTAGTGACCTGTGTGCTCACATCATCTCTGGGCTGCGCTACGGTGCAGCATGTGACCAGCAATGGTATCACGATGACCGTAGGCGCTATGCCAGTACCTGGTATCACGCCATCGGGCAATGTGCACGTATGTGCAGGTGACTCCGTACTGCTCACCGCGAGCGGCGGCAGCAGCTACACCTGGAGCACCGGAGGCAGCGGTGCTACCATCTATGCCGGCCAGTCTGCCAGCTACAGTGTGACTGCCACCAGCAGCCTCGGCTGCAGCGCAGGGCTGGCGGGCGGTGTGAATGTATCGGTCAGCTCTCCTGCTGTGCCTACCATCACCCAGTCAGGTTTTACGCTCACCTCTACCCCGGCAGCACACTATCAGTGGGTATTTAATAATACGCCTATGCCGGCCGATACAATGCAATCCGTATTAGCTTCGGCCAACGGCAACTATGTAGTGATCGTATCAGACGTAGATGGCTGCTTCACAACATCTGCTGCATATAGCGTGACCGGTGTGGGTATACAGGATGTAAATGACATGCAGAGCATTCGTCTCTATCCTGTGCCAAGTCACGGCAGCTTTGCGATAGAGGTAGCTGACTATAGCAACGCAACGCTGACGATCTACGATATCTATGGCAAGGAAGTATACCGTCGTGACATCTCCGTAGCGCATACCGAGGTCAGTGATGCGGACCTGAGCCCCGCGCTGTACTTTGTGCAGGTACAGTCAGGCAGCAGCCGCTACCTGGTGAAGATGCAGGTCTTAAAGTAAACTATCAACTACTTCATATCAACCGCAGCGCCCTCCTGAGTGAGGGTGCTACTATTTTAGCCAGCCAGGGCATGCTGAGGTGATTTAAAATCTTTAACTTCCCACTCCGTAGCCTGCGGCAATACTTTGGCCTGGGCGACGTTTTGTTTCGCGTATGGATATTTACCAGAGACGGTCCAGCCTCAAACTGATCCTCCTGCTCCTAGCAGTAGGTATAGGGCTATTCACCACTATCTACACCAACTATCTGACCAATAAGATAGCCCGCGAGGAGAAACGCAAAGCCAAGCTATGGGCCTCGGCCATCACGAGCCGCGCACGACTGGTGCGGTATACCAAGGATCTCTTTGAGCGGCTGGCCACTGATGAGCGCAAGAAGGCGGATGTATGGTCTCAGGCCACAAAGCGCCTCTCAGACCCGACCATAGAGGATGGCGAGGAGCTGGCATTTCTTACCCAGATCATCACCGGCAATACAGATATACCTGTGGCCCTCACAGATGAGGACGGCAAGCTGCTGATGTATCGCAACTTTGACATAATAGGCGACAAATCAAAGCTGAATATCAGTGATGCCCAATTTGATGTATTTCACACCTATCCGCCCATCATCGTAGCATTTGGGCCAAAGAAGAACTATATCTACTACAAAGACTCCAATCTCTTTCGCGACCTCAAGAAAACACTGAACGATATCCTGTCATCCTTTATCACAGAGGTGGTGATCAATACGGCATCTGCGCCGGTGATCATGGCAGACCCTGCGGGCCGTGTCATTGCTTTTGGCAATATAGATTCTGCGGAGATACGTAAACCGGAGCGCGTGCAACAACTGATAGCAGACATGAGCCTCCGCCATGAGCCAATAGAGGTAGACCTGGGTGATGGTGGCAAAAAGTTTATCTACTATGATGACTCTGCTGTACTGAAGCAGCTGCGCGTCTTCCCCTACATACAGCTCGGCATCTTCAGCTTGTTTCTAGTGTTCTCGTATTTCGCCTTTAGCAGCAGCCGACATGCAGAGCAGAACATGGTGTGGGTGGGTATGGCCAAAGAGACTGCGCACCAACTGGGCACGCCTATCTCCTCTCTGGGCGCGTGGATAGAGTATCTGAGGGAAACCGAGCCCGGGCTGAACGAGAATAATGCTCTGTCAGAAATGGAGCATGATGTGGAGCGGCTCACACTGGTAGCAGATAGATTCTCAAAGATCGGCTCTGTACCGCAGCTAAAACCAGAGAATGTGAAAGATACGCTGCAGCGCAATGTAGACTATATGCGCAGGCGGTCGTCAAAGGAGGTGACATTCACGCTGGAGGTAGATCGAGAGGATCTTACCTTTGCCATAAACACACAGCTCTTTGACTGGGTGCTGGAGAATCTATACAAGAATGCCCTCGATGCCATGGAGGGAGCCGGCAGCATCAGTACGACCGCCACAGGAGACAGCAAGTGGGTATACATAGACGTGACAGACAGCGGCTGCGGCATACCACGCGCCAATCAGAAAACCATCTTTGAGCCGGGCTTTAGCACCAAGAGGCGTGGCTGGGGCCTGGGGCTGTCTCTGACCAAACGTATAGTAGAGTCCTATCACAAGGGTAAGATCTATGTCAAGCACTCTGAGGTGGGCAAGGGTACGACCTTCCGCATAGAAGTGCCGCGGGAAGCGTAAGCACACTTTGATTCTTTATCTTCGCAAGATGAATAATACGCTCACACCACAGGGCAAGAAAGAAATACAGGACAGGCTGGAGAAGCTGACTCCTGATACTCCTGCCAGATGGGGATCGATGAAAGTGAACCAGATGCTGGCGCACATGAATGACGCGCATAAGATAGCCCTCGGTATGAAACCTGCTGTAGACAAGTCCAACTTCTTTACACGTCATATCATGTTTCCCGTGGCTGTGTATGGTATGCCTGCCTGGCCCAAAGGCGAAAAGACAGCACCTGAGCTGGACCAGAGACAGGAAGGCACCAAAGCCAAAGACTTCTATACCGAGCTGGAGTTTCTCTACAAGATGATGGACATACTGCAGGAGCGCGAGGCCTCTAAGCTGCATCCACACCCGATGTTTGGCCAGCTCACTAAGAAACAATGGTCAGACCTGTTATACAAACACTTCGATCATCATCTCAGGCAGTTTGGCGTTTGAGTTTTTTTTTACCGCAAAAACGCTACACCGCAAAAGGCTTGTAACGTACTCAGTGCCTTAATCCTGCGCCCTCTGCCTAGTAAATCTTATCTTCGCACGAAAAGGAAGTCGGATGAAACTGGATATTCTGGCCATAGGCGCGCACCCCGATGATGTAGAGCTGAGCTGTGCCGGCACGCTGCTGGCCCAGATAGTCCGAGGCTCAAAGGTGGGCCTGCTGGACCTCACGCAGGGTGAGCTGGGCACACGTGGTACCGGGGAGATCCGCCTGCAGGAGGCCGCTGACGCAGCGCGCGTGCTGGGTGTATCAGTCCGCGAAAATGCGGGCTTTGCGGATGGCTTCTTTCAGAATGACAGGGAGCATCAGCTACAGGTGATCAAATACATCCGCAAGTACCAACCCGATATCATCCTGGCCAACGCTATACACGATCGCCACCCTGACCACGCACGGGCTGCACAGCTGGTAGAGGACGCCTGCTTCCTCTCCGGCCTGCCCAAAGTCGTGACGGAGTCGGATGGCAAGGCACAAGCCGCCTGGCGCCCAAAGGCCGTGTACCACTACATCCAGTCGCTGGATATTACTCCGGCTTTTGCGGTAGATATTACGCCTTATTTTGACAAGAAGCTGGAAAGCATCATGGCTTATCGGTCGCAGTTTTACAATCCTGACTCAAAGGAGGAGAGTACATTTATCTCATCTCAGGAGTTTCTGGAGTTTGTGCGTAGCAGGGCGGTTCATTTTGGCGTGCCGCTTGGTGTGAAATTTGCAGAAGGATTTACCATGAAGCGCCATATAGGCGTGCGCGACCTCAATGATATATTCTGATGCCACACGACCAGACACATAGTCACGATCACCACGACCACCACCATGTGGTAGAGCTAAAGCATGTGAGTCGCGCCTTTGTGATAGGTATAGCGTTGAATATTGCCTTTGTGATAGCAGAGGCCATAGCCGGACTGTATATCCACTCGCTCTCGCTGCTCAGTGATGCCGGCCACAACCTGGCCGATGTGGCTACGCTGGCGTTGGCACTTCTCGCCTTCCGACTGGCCAAAGTGCAAGCCTCCGACCAGTACACCTATGGCTATCGCAAAACTTCCATCCTGGTAGCTCTTTTCAATAGCGTCGTGCTGCTGGTAGCTATAGGAGCTATCTGCTATGAGGCTGTACAGCGCCTGATCCATCCCGAGCCGCTGCCGGGTGTGACCATCTCTGTGATAGCCGGTATCGGTATATTGATCAATGGAGGCACGGCACTCCTTTTCATGCGGGACAAAGAAAAAGATCTCAATGTAAAGAGCGCCTATCTGCACATGGCAGCAGATGCACTGGTCTCGCTGGCGCTGGTGATAGGCGGTGTGATTATCTACTTCACGCAGTGGTACATAGTAGATACGATCCTGAGTATAGGCGTAGCGGTAGTGATTCTCTTCAGCACCTGGGGCTTATTGAAAGACAGCCTGCGCCTTTCGCTGGATGGTGTACCAGACGCCATACGGCTGGAGGAGGTACGGCAGATCATAAGGCGTATGAAAGGTGTGACTGACGTACATCATGTACATATATGGGCTATCAGTACTACTATCAATGCGCTTACAGCCCATATCGTACTGGCAGATACTGTGACTCCCGAAGAAGAGGGCCACCTCAAACATGAGATCAGGCATCGTCTGGAGCACCTGAGTATACAGCATGCTACACTGGAAACTGAACGCCCCGGGCAGGCTTGTGATGCACAGGTATGCCATCAGCATGAGGGTGTATAAAACACAAATGCCATTGTCACTGACAATGGCATAGCAAATATTTCTTCTTTCTAAGTTTACTTCTGCATCTCCTCCTGCAAGGCGGCTTTCATCTTTTCTTTATGCGATGGATCCAACCTATAGCCCAGCTCACCCTCATCTATTCTTTTGGCCAGGTTGTTATAGCTCTTGTCCAGTATAGCTGACTGGTCAAAAAAAGCCTTGCAGAGCCTGCAGTAGAGCAGATGTAGCCATACGCCTATCCTTTCACCCAGGCTCAGCTTGCCGTCACGCTTTTTCTCCACTACTGCTGTCGCCTCCTCGCAATTCATAAAAAGTGTATTCTTCAGACCCATCCGCTCCGTTTATTTGTTAAACCAATTTTTCTCCATACAGTCCCTCAGCATGAGTTTAGCGCGATGCATCATGACCCAATAGTTAGACTGAGTGATGTTTAGTTCCTTACAGATCTCGTCCGTTTCGAGTCCTTCCATATTCTTCATTACAAAGGCTGCGGCAGTTTTCTCCGGTAGTTTGGTCAGGCAGGTACGGAGTATATTATTAAACTCATCACTCTCCACAGAGGTCTCAAAGGTGCGGCCCCACTGATTGGGACTGGCCGATGAGGTCCAGTGGCCGGGTTGAGACGCTTGATTTTCAAAAAAATATCCTATCGCGCCATCCTCTCCCTCCACGGGCTTGTCCAGTATGTTTAGCTCATTCTGGGTAGATTTTTTCCGATAGTAGTCTATGATCTTTCTCTTGAGTATGGCTACGAGCCATGTCTTCTCAGACGCATTTTGGAGGAAAGTTTCCTTGGCGCGGAGCGCTGAGAAAAACGTGTCCTGCACCAGATCCTGCGCCACCTCTTCCTTGCGCAGCCGCGCATAGGCATAGCTGTAGAGATAGTCCGAGTAGCGCTCTATCCAGTGTGTAGGGTCGAGTGTATTTTTCTTTTCTTCTGCCACCTTGATCATGTGTTAATGTACCGCAGATATCATGCCCGAAAGGTGTTTGACCATCATCTCAGCAATACATAGGGTGATCTTTGTAAAGGTAGAAAAAGAATTGACCTGATTGCGCTCAATTATAGCAGTATATATACGATAGGTGGTATCATTTTGTCATATTAATAGGGACAGGTCGCGACCTGTCCCTATAGAACGCAGGAGATAAAAAAAGCGCCCGAAAAAACGGGCGCTTCTTTATAAACCGAAAACTATAAACTCTTAGTAGCCGTACAGCTCCTCCAGCGTCAGCTCCTTCACAGGGCCGAGGCGCTTCATGGCAGCCATATCGAGGTCGCCCTTGCCGCCGAGCACGAGGTAGACATACTTCTTGCCCTTCACATGCTCATCAAAGAACTTGTGTACCTCGCTCAGTTGCATCTTCTGTGCATGCTCGTAGATATCCTTGCGGATATCATAGTCCAGGCCGCGCTTCTGCGCACGCTGCCAGGCCCAGTATACATCGGCACGGGTGATCCAGTCCGTCTCTATACCCTTGATCACGGCCTCGCGGGAGAGGTCAAAGTTTTTCTGACTCTCGGGCAGGTCATTGAGCAGCTTGGACACCTCCGTAGCGGCAGTATTCATCTTATCTGCCTGCGTGCCTACATATGCCATGACATAGAACTTCTCATCCTTCTTGCTAGGTGAGCCATAGGTGCCATAAACAGAGTAGGCCAGCGCCTGCTTCTCGCGGATCTCCTGAAAGAGAACGGAAGACATATTGCCGCCATAGTACTCGTTGAACATAGCCAGATCAGGCACGAGGGACTTATCATAGGTACCATCCCATGAGAACATGATCATCTCGGCCTGCTTCATAGGATAGGTAGTATAGTATACCTGCGTCTCGGTAGGTAGCTCTGCATAGGTGCGGGCAGGTGGATAGTCATTCAGCGTGGCAGGTACATCGTGCAGCTTATCGAGCGTGGCAGTGACATCATTGAGGTCTTTGGCCCCGTAGTAGAATATCTTGTGCTTATAGCCGTGCAGCGATTTTATGATAGCTACCAGCTCTTCGGCTTTGACATCTTTCAGTTCCTGATTTGTCAGCACGTCATTGAAAGGATTCTTAGCGCCATACTTGCCATAGTTGGTCAGCGCGCGGAAGAGGATGTTGTCTTTATCCAGCTTGGCATCTGCCCGTTTCTTGATCACATCCTGCGCAAAGGCATCATACACCTGCTGGTCCGGCTTTACATTGGCCAGCATGTATTCGAATAGCTTGATACCTTCATCGAGGTTCTCCTCCAGACCGGCGAGCGTCACATAGACCTGATCGCGTGATGAGTTGACACTAAAGCGGAGGCCGAGCTTATAAAACTCCTGCTTGAGCTGGGCCGCATCATACTTGTCTGTGCCCAGGTATGGCAGGAAGTCAAAAGCAAGGCCGAGCTTCTTGTCATTGTCCGTCCCCATGTCATAGATATAGTGCAGCTCAAAGGTCTTGTTCAGGTCATTGTGGATATAGTCTACGGCTATTGGCTTGGCCATATGGCTATGCTTTATATCCTTGCCGAAGTCTGCAAACTTAGGTTCCAGTTTAGAGAAAGGCATCTCATCTATTTTCTTGCGGAAGGCAGATATAGAGTCCTTATTCAGTACTACCGGAGTGATGTGCGGCTTCTCCACCTTGAAGAGGCTAGGCTGGCCCATCCTCTTGTAGCATACGGCATAGTTGTCACCATAGTGCTCATTAGCAAACTTTACCAGGTCAGCCTTGGTGATCTTAGAGAGTTCATTGATCTCCTTGCGGCGCTTCTCCAGTGGGATGTCCTTTACGAATGCGAACACGACATCAAACACACGGCCCTGATTGGTCTCTGCCTGCTTCATCATATCCAGCTTCATATTGTCTATGATAGCCGGTAGCAGCCAGTCAGCAAACTTACCTTGCTTCACTGAGTCTATCTGCGTCAGCAGGAGGTCCTTTACCTCCTCCAGCTTCTGGCCTTCCTTAGGCTCGCCGTAGAGTTTGTGTACAGTGTAGTCTTTATTATCAGAGTAGGTACTCACTGCCTCCAGCACTTTCTGTTTCAGCTTCAGGTTGAGGTCCATCAGGCCTGAGCCTTTGCCATTGGCCAGGATCGCGTCTATCAGCTTCACATAGAGATAGTCCTTGCTATCAGCTCCGCCGAAACGGTAGCCCACAAAAACATGCTCCGGCTGCTGGCCGCGCTTCTCTGTGTACATAGCATGTGTGATAGGCACCGGTGGTGCCTTCACAAAAGGCGCAACAGGCTTGTCCTTCCAGCCGCCAAAGTATTTTTCAATGAGAGCGATGGTCTTGTCGGGATCGAGGTCACCGCTCATCACGATGGCACAGTTGCTCGGCACATAGTATTTGTCAAAGTACTTGTGGATATTGACCATGCTCGGATTCTTGAGGTGCTCGCTCAGGCCGATAGTGGTCTGGCTACCATAGGGGTGGTTGGGCATGAGCAGAGAGTCTACCGCCTGTGACGACCACTCGCCATCTTCGGCAGTATTGCGATTAAACTCTTCATACACCGCCTCCAGCTCTGTGTGGAAGATACGCAGCTCCAGGTCCTGAAACCTGTCGCTCTCTATGGCCAGCCACTTCTCTACTCCGTTGGAAGGTATATCATTGATATAGCAGGTCAGGTCACGATCAGTAAAGGCATTGGTACCCTTCGCGCCCAGCGCAGCTACCATCTTGTCATACTCATTAGGTATGGCGTACTTAGACGCCTCATAGGAGAGCGAGTCTATACGCTTGTATATTGTTTTTTTCTTTGCCTCGTCCTTCTCATTCATACGCTGCTCAAAGAGGTCTGAGATCGCGTCGAGGTAAGGTTTCTCCTTGCTGTAGTCCACCGTACCAAAATCCTTTGTGCCCTTGAAGAGCATATGCTCCAGGTAGTGCGCCAGACCGGTAGTCTGCGGCGGATCATACTTAGAGCCTGCTTTGACCGTGATAGCTGTCTGTATGCGCGGGGCATTCTTATTGACAGACAGGAACACCTTGAGGCCGTTCTTCAGTGTATATTCCTTGACGGGAAAGTAGTTGTCTGCAGCGGCGGCAGATTGCGAAACACCTTTGTCGCGGTGGCAGGAAGACAATACTACCAGGAGGGCGACAAAGAGACCCAGCTTTAATTTCATGTATATTATAATTTGAGGGATTAAACATACGGGATTAACGCAGAAAAGAGAAAAAGCCACGAAATATGGCGGAATGGCATATGAGCGCGTTCGTTGGTGCTCTGTCGTGAGTGACTGATTTGCAGGGTGCATCCGAGGCCGATGGCGTATATTACAGGCAAATCAGGTGCATGTTAAAAAAGTCTATCCTCTTTCTTTCAATACTTTTTGTCTTCATCTCCGATGCCCGTGCTCAGGCAGTCATGCTGGACACCGCTCGCAATCAATACATGAAAATAGACGACGTGACGCTGCGCTACCGTGTCTGGGGCAAGGGTGCTCCTGTGCTATTGCTGCATGGTGCTATGGAATACTGGCGGGAGTGGGAGCGCCAGATCCCGGCGCTGGCCAAAGAGTTTAAAGTGATAGCGGTAGATAGCCGCGGGCATGGGGAGTCGACCTTTACTGACAGGGAGCTGAGCTATGAGCTCTTTGCCAATGACATGCTGGCCTTTGCCGATAAACTGCACCTGGATAGCGTGGATATAGTAGGCTTCGGAGATGGTGGCATCATAGGCATGCAGATGGCTATGAAAGAACCGGCCCGCGTGCACAAGCTGATAGCCATAGGCCCGAATATCTCTCCTGATACCAATGCCGTGTATAACGCCGTACTAGAAAAGGTCCGCTCATGGGACTACGACAAGATGGCTTTTTACCTACAGGTCAAATTTAAAGAGAACCCAAACGTGAAGCTACTGCCTCTACTAGCCAGAAGGATGCAGAAACTGCTGCTGACACAACCGAACTACACGCTGGACGACCTGACCCGCATACAGTGCCCTACGCTGATCATGGCCGGAGATCATGACTTCATCAAAATGGACCACCTGAACTATATCTATACCAACCTGCCTAACGGCTACATGAGCATCATTCCCGCCGGTACCCACTACTGCATCAAGGAGAAATACAACATAGTCAACACGACACTGGTAGACTTTCTGAAGTGGAAGGCGGAGAAGGTGGTGAGATATTGACCTCTCCCAACTATCTCCGAAGGGACATGACCTAGCAAATGGGACAAGCTTACCTAAAGATAAAGCCTATCTGAGAAAAGTAAAGTTTTCTCAAAACAGGTTAATTATTGAATAATAAGTGAATTGATGGAGGGAGCTATTTTCTGGTCGCTTGTTCTTTTACGTAGTCAATTACGTAAGACATTATTTTGTGGAACTTTGGGCCAAGTTTTTCAAAACCCTCTGATACTTTCTCTTTAATCGCTGGTATCTGCCCTAGCTTCATAGATTTATAAACAAGAGGCATATAATCATCGCAAAAGATTGCTGCTGCTTTATCATAGTCCTTGTTGGCACATAAACGGGTCATTTCACCCTCCAAATTGGCTACAATGATAGGAGTAGAGAATTTCTTATCTGCTTTCTTATTGGTTAAAGCAAACTTTAAAACATCATCAGGCGTGACGTTTAAATCAGGATTGTTTTTATCCTTTTTCATATGTTGAAGATAGGAAGAAAAATTTGGAGCTATTTAATTATAAATACAATGGAAAAGGAGAAAAAGGAAAATTCTGACATTGAAGTTTATCTTAAAGAATTACTAGAAAAACACAACTTACAAGCTGGATGTAATGTTGTTGATTTTCTCATTAAGGCAGGAGGGATAATTCGATATACCCCCAAATAATATTGTAGTATCCATGTACAGCCATTTTTAAATCATCATCGGATTGACCTTCTGTTCCCCAATTTAATTTATCTAAAAATTTGTCTGCTAATCTTTCCGAGAATTCATAAGCTGTTTCCCCCTTAAACAAATTTATATTCATAGCGAGAAAGACTTGTCTAACAACGATAAGGCTTAATAATGTTTTATTATCATCTCTGAATGCAGAGATACATTTTTCCAAATCAGTTTTTGATAGCGGAAAGTCCTCCATAAGAGAAAGATAAGCATTTAAGCAGCAGCAATCAAATCCTGATACCTCAACCTGCCTTTTACCTTTGTCAGTGTAAGCTCAAATCTTGTACAATCCGTTACTTTCCTTGAATTATACCGATAGGTGAATTCATTGCAATACCTATCCAAATGCTTTGGTGATACATGATGATAGATACCAATGATGCCACGCTTAAATATTCCCCAGAAGCCCTCTAGCGAATTGGTATGGTATTCACCCACGGCATATACACCTTTATCGTGATTGATAATAACATGGTCATAATGCTTGTGTAGGTCTGCATAGGCTCCATGTCCATCTGTTAGCAGAGTAGAACCTTGCTTTACCTTTTCCTTTACAATCGGCTTAATAGTTTTGCCATCCGAGCTAGGTATTTTATGTGCAATTACTTCACCATCTCTTTGCAGTAGACCTAATACTGGGGTTTTCTCCTTATATCCTGTACCATATTTATCTGTAAGTTCTTTGCGTTTCCAAGCGTGCATGTTTATCCTTTTACCGCCTACATAGGTTTCATCTACTTCTACGATATTTTCCAGCATCTGTACTTCGGTTTGTATCATCATTTCACGGATACGATGATTGAGGAACCATGCAGTAGTTTGGGTTACGCCCAAATCTCTAGCTAGTTGGTGAGAGGAAATACCTTTTTTATGAGCTGTAATGAGGTAAATAGCGGCAAACCAGTAACGGAGTTTGATTTTGGTACTTTCCATCAAAGTACCTGTTGTTACGGTGAATTTCTTATGGCAGGTCTTATCCCCGCATTTGTAGCCTCTGTTTGTGCGATATATTTTCAGGTCATGACCACAGTGAGGGCAAGTGATATTATGTCCCCACCTCTGTTGTTCAAGGTATTGTTTGCAGGTTTCTTCTTCTTTGAAGAAATCTAGGACTTGAATAACACTTTTAAAGTTCTTTATCTCAATCATTGGGTTGCAATTACATTGCAAAAATAGGGGACTACTACGCAATGGACGTGCGCAGTGAGAAATCAAGTCGAAAAAAACTTGACAATTAAAATATTTTGACTATTTAATATTAAGTATATCTTAGTCATATGGA
>JAFDYQ010000021.1 GCA_018267365.1 Bacteroidota bacterium
ATGGTATAGATGGAGCAACTGGTCCTACCGGTGCTGATGGTGTGACCGGTCCAACTGGTGCCAATGGTAACGATGGTACTACAGGGCCGACAGGTGCTAATGGTAATGATGGAGCAACTGGCCCTACTGGCGCTAACGGTAATGACGGAGCAACTGGTCCCACTGGTGCTAACGGTACCGATGGTGCGACTGGTCCAACGGGTCCTTCAGGCGCTGATGGCGTAACCGGTCCTACTGGCGCAAATGGCAACGACGGTGCGACGGGTCCGACTGGTGCAAATGGTAATGATGGAGCAACTGGCCCGACCGGAGCTAATGGTAACGATGGCGCTACAGGTCCTACCGGTGCTAACGGCGTTGCTGGAGTAAGCGGTCCTACCGGTGCCAATGGCAACGATGGCGCTACAGGGCCGACAGGTGCTAACGGTGTCGATGGCGCTACTGGCCCTACCGGCCCTTCGGGCCCGGATGATCAGACGCTGTCTATCAGCGGGGATACATTGAGCATCTCAAATGGCAACTCTGTATCTCTAAGTGGCATCAAAGGATGGCAGCTGACAGGCAATAGCGGTACTACAGTGGGTACCAATTTCCTAGGAACGACTGATGCGCAACCGCTCGAGTTTAAAGTCGATAATACTATGGCAGGCTATATCGATTATGCCTCTCCATACAACACTTCTATGGGCTATCAGGCGGGCAGCTCGATCACTACCGCCGGATCTAATGCTGCGTTTGGATATCAAGCCTTGCAAAATGCTACTACAGGCGGCGGTAACACCGCTATGGGCTATCAGGCGCTGAAAAGCGCTACGACTGGGGTAAACGGAACTGCTGTGGGATATCAGGCCCTGTCTAATTCTACGGCGGGTGGTACTGCAGTCGGTTTCTGGGCAATGAAGAGCAATACATCAGGCACCCAGAATACGGCAGTAGGTAGTAATGCTTTACAAAATAATACTACGGGTGGCGCTAACGTAGCCATAGGCCAGCAGGCCATAGCGGCAGGTACTATAGGTGGTAATAATACAGGTGTAGGCTATCAATCCCTGAAAAGCCTGACTTCGGGCGGATACAATACCGGCCTGGGTGTGCAGGCGCTCCAGTCTATGACCACAGGCACTGATAATACAGCAGTAGGCAACTATGCCCTGGGTAGTATGACCACCTCCTCACAGCTCACAGCTGTAGGTGCGCATGCGATGAACAATACCACAACTGGTGCCAACAATATAGCAATGGGGTATATCTCCCTCTACAACAATACGACCGGCTCTGCCAATACAGCCCTGGGTACTGCGGCACTGACCAACTCTACTACTGCCAGTTTTAATACGGCTGTGGGATGGGAGTCTATGAAGGCGATCACTACCGGCAATAACTCCACGGCTATCGGCCACTGGTCGCTGCATAGTAATACGACAGGCGTAAATAACATAGCGCTTGGTTCGCATACACTGAGCTTTGATACTATCGGTAGCTACAATACTGCCGTGGGCTACTCTGCAGGTCAGAATAGTGTGGGTAGTGGCAATGTCTTCCTGGGCTATTATGCCGGACAAAATGAAACGGGTAACAATAAACTCTATATAGACAACAGTAACACAACTACGCCACTGATATATGGAGACTTTACCAATAATCACCTGACTATAAATGACAGCCTGACCGCCAAGTACCTGCAGATGACCAATGGTGCCACGGCAGGCTACCTGCTGCAGAGCGATGCGAATGGCAATGGCAAATGGGTAGCGCCGGCCTCGATCAGCAACAATACGGACTCGCAGGAGCTATACCTGAGCGGTACTACTCTCTCTATCGGTGGTGGCAATAGCGTATCTCTGAGCGGCCTGACCGGATGGGGCCTGACCGGTAATACCGGGACTACGCCGGGCACAAATTTCATAGGTACCACTGATGCTCAGGACTGGGTGATCAAGACCAATAACACCGAAAGGGCGCGTATACTGTCCGGCGGCAATGTAGGCATCGGTACTACTACTCCATCCGTAAAGTTTGTAGTGAATGGCAGCGCGACCATGGGCTCTACAGGCAATACGGCTACAGGTACAAATGCAGTGGCTACGGGAAACAATAACGCATCTGCAGGCAATAATACATTTACCGCCGGTGCTACAAACTATGCCGGCGCCAATCAGTCCGTAGCCATGGGTAATAATGACACCTCCTCCGGTGCCAATACTTTTACGACCGGCTACAACAACTATGCTACGCAAAATGCATCATCCGTACTGGGTGGTAATCATAATACTGCTTCCGGTCAAAACGCGGCTGTAGCCGGAGGGGCGTACAATACTGCCAGCGGATTTAACGCCGTAGCACTCAATCAAAACAATACTGCGTCTAACAATAACTCCCTGGCAGCCGGGTACTCATCTCTGGCGTCGGGCAATATCAGCTTTGCTATGGGCTACTCAGATACTGCTACAGGGCAGGCTTCTGCATCTTTTGGCCAGGGCAATAGATCTGCAGGTAATAATTCCTTCACAGCAGGATCTACAAACTATGCCGGTGCCAATCAGTCTGTCGCCTTTGGAAATAATGATACGACTACAGGAGCGAATACGCTTGTAAGCGGCTATAACAACTATGCTACTCAAAATGCAGGCGCTATCATAGGTGGGCATGCCAATAACCTCTCCGGCTCTGCCCAAAATTCTGTAGTGGCAGGTGGTGCCAATAATGTGGTGACGGGCCGAAGCTCACTCGTGGCAGGTGAAGGAGATACCATTACGAGTATCAGCGCCTTTGCGATGGGCAATGCAAACAATGTGACCAGCAATGGTGCTGCCGCATTTGGCAGGTACAATAGGGCTGCCGGATACTGTAGTATAGGTGCTGGTGGCTTTAGTTATACGCAGGGCAACTACAGCTTTGCATTAGGATACCTTGATACCGCCATAGGAGACCAAACACTTGTAGCAGGTATGAATAATCGGGCTACAGGTGCTCAGGCGTTCGCCACAGGCTCCGGGAATACTGTGAGCGGCACAAACTCGCTGGTGGCTGGTAGCAGCAACAATGTATCTGGCACTCAATCCCTGGCCACCGGTACCAGTAATACTATAACCGGGACCAACTCATTAGCAGCAGGTAGTAGCAACAATGTATCGGGAGCGCAGTCGCTCGCCTCCGGTACCAACCACGTAGTGAGCGGTACCAGGTCGATGGCGGCGGGCTATGGCAATACTGTATCAGGCTCACAGGCGTTTGCTGCCGGCAATGGCAATATTGCAGCGGGCAGCTATTCGGTAGTATTGAATAATACCAACTCCAGCACTGCTGCTGGTACCACCTCTATCGCAGGGGGATATCAATCACAAACACAGTCTAATTTAGGCCTGGCTATAGGATGGGGAGATACTACCTCTGGTGTATCTGCTGCCTCTCTGGGCCGTGGCAACTATGCCCGCTCCTTCGGAGAAATGACGGTAGGTACATTTGCCACTGACTATACTGCTACAGATGCAAACAATTTCAATGCAGTAGACAGGGCCTTTGTGGTGGGTAATGGTACCGCAGCCAATCTGCGTTCTGACGCTTTCACTGTAATGAAGAGTGGCAATGTAGGTGTGGGTGTGAGCGCACCTACCAATAAGCTGGAGGTAAATGGTAACACCAAGACGACCAATCTCCAGATGACCTCAGGAGCTACCAACGGCTATATCCTACAGAGCGATGCGAGTGGCAATGGTACGTGGGTAGCACCTGCTGCGATCAGCAATAATACTGACACACAGCAGCTGTATCTGAGCGGTACGGACCTCTCCATAGGCGGAGGCAATACAGTGTCTCTCAGTGGACTGTCCGGATGGAGCCTGACAGGCAATAGCGGAACTACATCATCTAATTTTCTGGGTACGACAGATAACCAAACATTGAATTTTAGGGTAAACAATACAGCTGCGGGTTTTATAGAAAATGGGTATAATACCGCTTATGGTCTTCAAAGCCTTTCATCTAATGCCGGGAACTTCAATACAGCAATGGGTACGGGGGGATTGAAAGTAAACACCAGCGGCAGCTATAACAGTGCTTTTGGCGCAAACTCGATGTTGGCCAATACTACAGGTGGGTCTAATACGGCTATAGGTGGTGAAGCTATGAGAAGTAATACCTCGGGCTCTTTGAATACAGCCGTAGGTGAGTCTGCGCTATATATTAACTCAAGCGGCTATGAAAATACTGCCATAGGAGCCAATGCTTTAAATCAAAGTAACGGCAAGCAAAACACCGCTGTGGGTGCCAACGCGGCGTATAGGAACGGCGGTACTAAAATGACATTGATAGGAGATAGCGCCGTAGGCAACTCCGGCTATACTAACTCCACAGCCATAGGAGCCAATGCATACGTGACTGCCAGCAATAGTATGGTGCTGGGCAGCATCAGTGGTGTAAACGGTGCGACCTCTAATGTGAATGTGGGTATAGGTACCAGTGCTCCGACGCAGGCGCTGGAAGTGGTGGGTACTACAAAGACTACGGATTTTCAGATGACCTCAGGTGCAGCGGCAGGCTATATCCTGCAGAGCGATGCCAGTGGCAATGGTATGTGGGTAGCCCCTGCTACGATCAGTAATAATACTGATACGCAGCAGCTTTACCTGAGCGGGACAGATCTCTCTATCGGTGGGGGCAATACTGTATCTTTGAGTGGCCTGACAGGATGGGGCCTGACAGGGAATAGCGGCACGACGGTGGGTACAAACTTTATAGGAACCACAGATGCACAGCCGCTGGAGATCAAGGTAAATAATACAGAGGCGGGATATATAGATCACAACAGTGCTCTGGCCAATACGGGTTTTGGCTACCAGACCTTATCAGCTAATAGTAACGCAACAAACAATACTGCTATAGGATACAGGGCTATGGCGGGCAATACAACTGCAGGTAATAATACTGCACTGGGCGACGGTGCACTGAGTACTATGTCATATAGTAACGGTGGTACTGCATGGAATTCCGATAATACGGCGATAGGCTATAAGGCCCTGTACGCTAATCAGCCTACCAGTATCGGTTTAGGCTACCAGAATACTGCAGTAGGCAGTCAGTCTATGCTGTCTAACACTACCGGCTATGCGAATGTGGCAGTGGGGTACAATAGCATGAAGAATAATACGTCGGGCCTCAATAATACTGCCATGGGTTGGAGCAGCCTGGGCGGCAATACGACAGGTTTAGGAAATACAGGAGTAGGGTTCTGGGCATTGACGTCTAATACTACAGGTATAAGTAATACTGCGATAGGCCAGGATGCCCTACAGAGCAATACAACAGGAAATAATAATACAGCATTGGGAAGCATGGCCCTGCAGAGCAATACAACAGCTGGGAATAATACCGCAATTGGATATTTTGCTCTGAAGGCCAATACCGGAACCAATAACGTTGCTACAGGTTATAACGCACTCCTGGCCAATACCACAGGGGTAAGGAATGTAGCTATGGGCAATAGTGCGCTAGCTGCGAATGTTACCGGCTCGGGCAACGTGGGTATAGGTTATCAGGCTGGATATCAGGCCACAGGATCAGGCTTAGTAGCCATTGGCAATATGGCACTCTATAATAATCTCACAGCAGATGATATGGTGGCTATAGGTGACTCCGCCTTGTTTAATAGTACCGCCGATACCAGCGCCAGTATAGCTATAGGCGGCGGTGCATTATATAATACTACTGTAGGCTATCACAATGTGGCTATAGGAGACAAGGCGCTCAAGGCTAACATAAACGGTGTGGGCATGACAGCAGTGGGGTACAAGGCGCTAAGCAATTTCACTGGCGGTGGTGGTGCCACTCCGGCCCAGGGTGGCAATACTGCTGTAGGCGACTACTCTATGCTGTACTCTACCACCGGTATCTACAATACGGCCGTAGGATTTGATGCGCTGGTCGCCAACTCCACCGGCAATGGCAATACCGTGACGGGCACATTTGCTGCCTTCAATAGTACTACTGCGGATTCCAATGCGGTATACGGTACCAATGCGTTATATCTCAATACAACAGGCAAGAGCAATACTGCCATAGGTACCAAGGCACTGGCCACCAATACTACCGGATCAAATAATACAGCTCTGGGTGCGTATGCTGATGTGGGCACAGGTGTATTGACCAATGCTACTGCTATCGGAGCTTATTCAAAGGTTTCTAATAGCAATAGCCTGGTGCTGGGTGGTACCGGCTCATATGCTGTCAATGTAGGTATAGGCCTGACAGGTCCGGCTATGCCGCTGGATGTGCAGTCAGCTACTACTACCAACTATGGTAATATAGCTGAGTTTCTGGCACCAAGTAACACAACTGCCGCCAACTATACGCAGATAAGGATGGGTGTAGCGGCTGCTACGAACAATGCCGGAGAGCTGCGCTTTCAGTACAATTCGAGCGGTTCGTCCAGTAATATAGTACAGCTGGGCCTGGCCGGCAGCACAGGCATTTCTGTCAACGGGAATAGCTTCCTGGGCGTGGGTACCACGGCTCCCGCTGTACCTGTAGATGTACAGGCTACCCAGAACTTTAATGAGGGCTCATACGGCTACCTGAGCTCCGGTGGAGGCACCGGTACCAGCTCCTGTACCTCATGCGGGGTCAGCATCCGGGCGAGCGGCCGCATCATGGCAAGTGAGTTTAATGCTACCTCAGACCGTCGTATCAAGACCGAGATAGCGCCTGTGGCACCTGCTACGGCACTCTCTATAGCAGAGGCGCTGCCTGTAGTACACTATGAGTACATAGACAAACCTGCCAAGGGTAATGGCAGCAAGACCGGCTTCATAGCGCAGGAAGTGGAGAAAGCGATCCCATCTGCGGTGAAGATGTCTGCTGACTTTATACCAAATGTCTTTGCGGCCACGATTATGGTGAAAGTGACTGATGGCAAGGTGAGCGTCACGATGGCTAAGGCGCACGGCCTGCAAGCCGGTGATGAGGTCAAACTCCTCGATGCTGCCAATAAACCTTATGAGGTCAAGGTGACAGCTGTCAACTCACCTGAGAGCTTTGAGGCCGAAGGCTGGAGCGGCGGTGAGGTGCAGGCACTCTTTGTCTATGGCAAAAAGGTCAACGACCTGCACGCAGTGGACTTTGACCAGCTCACTGCTGTAGCTATAGGCGCGGTACAAGAGCTCAATAAGAAAACACAGAAGCTGGAAAAAGAGAATGAAGCGCTGAAATCTGCTAATGAGAAACTACAATCATCGAGCACTGAGCAGCAGCAGCTGATGCAGACCATGAAAGCTCAGATAGATGCGATCAACGAACGACTAAACATTACTACCACCCGGTAAAACTTTCATAACGAGGGTTTACTTAAGGGCCGTCTCCTGGGTGGGGGGCGGCCCGTTTTTTTAGATAAAAGTCACCATATCAGCAGGCAGGTGGCTGTAGTTGTTATAATAGCTCAGCGTGGAACGTTTATCATTGAAGAGTAACGAGGTGATGGAGGTATTGACCACGTGCTGATTGAGATCAGCCATGCGTATCTCCGGCATATCCAGCAGCATGGTCATATACAGAGAAATGACGCCGCCAGAGGTCACAGCTACTACATGCTTATGCGCATCGCGCCGGGCAGCGGCCATGATATCGCTCATAGTATCCTGCACCCGTGTGCGAAAGTCCCGGAAAGACTCATGATAAGAGGTAGTGCCTTCTTCCTGCATCCACTTTGACATGGCCGTGCGAAACTCCTGCTCCATAAATGCACGCGGATCGCTCTGCTCCATGATGATAGCAGTCATCTTCTCGCGATCATGTATAGCGGGCTGGTGTACGGAGAGCACATTCATGTGGTCAAACTCATTGAGCCCGGCAGTCACTATTGGTTTTGAATCCGGGAAAGCTGACAGAGCGGTATCTCTCTGCCGCTGCATCGTGCCGTGCCACACAGAGAGGTGGCTACGGATCTCCTCAGCAAAGTGATGCGGTATATAGGTGGACTGCATGATGCCCAGCTCAGAGAGTTTGTCATAATCATCCGAACCAAAAGATGCCTGGCCATGCCGTACGAGATAGAGTTTTGCCATTTCACTGCGTTTTGCGCCATCGAATATATCGCGAAAAAGGGACGGTAAGCAATATCCTGATTTGTCCTTTTTGCCGGCCTGCCGATCAGCGACTTTTGTATCACAAAAAATTAATCACTTAAATCTAATGTTATGAAAAGCAGAATTTTTACATCCCTGATCTTCTCTCTGCTGGGGGTGGCTGCGGTACAGGCCCAGCCCAGCATACCTGGCAGCGCCTTTCCGGCTGCAGGCAGTACCTTTCGGCTATCTCTGGCAGATACCACCGGCGTGCAGGCCGGGGCTGGTGGTGCCGCTACCACCTGGAGCTTTGGTAGCCTGAGCCCTAATGGTGCGTATCAGTATGATACTTTCACTACGCCATCATCTACGCGCTATGGTGCGCTCTTCCCCTCTGCAGATATCGCACTGCATGAGGTCAATCCAAGCACTAACTATTTTGTCTACTACCAGAATGATGCTGCTAACGGATTCTACAAGCGTATAGCCAATGTGCAGCCGGATACAGTGATCTATTCTGATCCTGCTAATGAGTTTCCATATCCGCTCTCTTTTAGCAATAACTATAACGATACTTACTATGCGCACTACCACTCCGGTACAGGCTTCTCCACCATGGCCGGTAGTGTGACAGGCGTGGTAGATGGCTATGGTACGCTCACTACGCCGGCGGGTACATTCTACAATGTAGTGCGACTACATGCGCACAGAGTCGAGCACGATACGGTGACCTTTAGCGGCAACTCATATCCTGTGGTGGCTGATTTTGAATATTACAGTTGGTATCAGGACAGTGCCTACTTTCCTATCATGCTGATAGGTACGACCAATGTGACCAGCGCGGTGATCAACCGTCATGCGAAACTGGTAGGCTACCGGGCCGGATATAATATCGGACCATCCGGAGTGAATGATGTAGCAGCGGGAGACAATAAATTTCTGATCTATCCCAATCCCGCTACGCAGGCGGCCAGTATCATTTTTGATGCCGGCACCGGTGGCAATACGGAGATCAGTGTATATGGCATGGTAGGGCGCCTGCTGCATCAGGAGCAGCTATCTACCGCAGGCGGAGTACAGGTCACTATGCTGGCCACCGGCCAGCTACCCGCAGGTCTGTACGAGGTCAGGGTACAGAATAATGCTGGCACACACTCACAAAAACTGGAAGTCGCCAGATAAATTTTAAGTGGTAGTTTTTTTGTAATGGGGGATGCTTCGCGGCTCCCCCTTACTTAATCAGAGATGGGTGAGCTTTTTCCCCTCATCATCAGCGTGGGTGCTGTGCTTGGCCTGGCCTATACGCTGCGAGCCATAGATGCCTTTGTGGCCGGATATAAGATATGCTGTGACACTGGCCAGCGCCACATATATGCCGCACTCAGCACCAAAGAGCTCAATGGCCATCATGCTGCAAGCCAGAGGCGTATTGGCAGCGCCGGCAAAAACGGCTACGAAACCCATGCCCGCCAGCAGGCCTACCGGCATCGGGATGATGTAGGATAATGCATTGCCGAGCGTGGCCCCTATAAAGAATAGAGGAGTAACCTCACCACCCTTGAACGTTGCGCCCAGCGTGACAGCAGTAAAGAGTATTTTCAAAAGGAAGTCATAAGGAGGCAGCTGCGCGTCAAATGAGCTGACTATGGTGGGGATGCCGAGTCCGATATACTTAGTAGTACCTACGGCAAAAACAGCGGCAGCTACCAGTACACCACCTATGACCGGACGTAGCGGAGGGTAGCTGATATGCTTTTTAAAGAAAGCGCCGATGCCGTGCGTCAACGAGCTGAAAGCGATAGCGCACCATCCGAATGCCATGCCGGCCGCGATCGTATAAAGAAGATACAGGGGCGTCAATGGCGGCACCAGGCTGATATGATAATGCGTGTGACCTACGCCCCAGATGCGTGTAACGTAGTCTGCTATCATAGCGGCAGCAAATGCGGGCAGTATGGCATCGTACCGCAAACGGCCTATGAGATATACCTCCAGCCCAAAGATGGCACCGGCGAGAGGAGTACCAAATACGGATCCGAAGCCCGCGCTGATACCTGCTATGAGGAGGATGCGCCGGTCTGCAGATGAGAAGCGAAAGAGCCGGGTAAACTGGTCTGCAATAGAGCCGGCCATCTGTATAGCAGTACCCTCACGACCAGCAGACCCGCCAAAGAGATGTGTGACTACGGTACCGACAAAGACCAGGGGAGCCATACGCAGCGGTATGATCTCTCCCGGCTCGTGTATGGTATCCAGTATCAGATTATTGCCCGCCTCTACAGTGCTGCCCCAGTAGTGATACATCAGGCCTATGATCAATCCGGCCAGAGGCAGGAGCGCTATGATCCATCGGTGAGCGTCCCTGTAGTCTGTGACCCACTGTAGCGAGGATAAGAAGGCTGCCGATGCTGTACCCACCAGCATACCGATAATGCTACAGATGACGAGCCAGCGGATAATATGGAAAATGACGGGATACCCTGCGTAGATAGCAGATCTGCGAATACTGCGAACGATGTGTGAAAACTGATCACTGACGCGCTGAAGTAGGGACATAATAGCCTAATAGTCTGGTTTTATAATAAACTTACTATCAGGCGCCATCAGCTTTTTAGGGCGGTTCGATTAGGAAGACACCATTTCCTCTGCCGTAAATATAAAACGATTTATCCGAAAGGTAAATCTCTCAGCCAGATACGTATGTTGAGACGTTCTTGTTTCCGGCGTCAATTATACATCTGCTCTACCTGGCGTGCATAGCGGCCCAGGATCACCTTGCGCTTCACTTTCAGCGTAGGGGTCAGCTCGCCATCTTCTATGGTCCACTCCTTGTCCAGTATCACGAACTTTTTGACCTGCTCTACGTGGCCGAAGTCCTTGTTTGCACTGGCTATCTCTTTATCTATCAGTGCACGAATCTTTTCATTGCCTATGATCTGCTGGTTGCTCTCATATACCACACCGTTATCTTTGGCCCAGGCCTGGAGGTGGAGGAAGGATGGTACGATGAGTGCCGTCACAAATTTCTCATTATCTCCCACGAGCATGACCTGCTCTATGTAGAGGGATTCTTTTAGCTTATTCTCTATCGGGGCCGGGGCTACATACTTGCCACCTGATGTTTTGAAGAGTTCTTTTTTGCGGTCTGTGATACGGAGAAATTTGCCATCTACCCACTCGCCTACGTCGCCTGTGTGCAGGTACCCCTCGCTATCTATCACCTCAGCAGTGAGGTCGGGGCGTTTGTAGTAGCCCATCATGATATTGGGGCCTTTGGCCAGTATCTCGCCATCTTCTGCCAGCTTGATGTGTACGCTCGGCAGCGGCAGGCCTACAGTGCCTATCATGCGGCCCTCCTCCTCTACGCGTGTCACACTGAGTCCGGGAGAGGCCTCGCTCAGGCCGTATCCCTCCAGCACTATCACACCCGCCGCGCTGAAAAGCCTGCCGAGGCGCGGCTGCAGCGGCGCTGCACCTGTGATGATAAAGCGTACATGGCCACCCAGCGCCTCCTGCCACTTGCTGAATACCAGCTTGCGGGCTATGGTCAGCTGGATATTGTACCAGAGGCCGAGGTTAGTGTTTAGCTGGTATCGGTTGCCCAGATCGAGCGACCAGTCGAAGAGTTTGCGGGTGATGCCGGTGAGCGAATTGCCCCGCTCCATGATACGTTCGTAGACTTTCTCCAGCAGGCGCGGTACGGTGGTGAAGACGAAGGGCTGTACTTCCTTCAGATTTTCTGCTATCGTGTCCATATTCTCTGCGTAGTGGATATGGATCGCATTTTTGAGATAGGCAAAGAAACCTACACGCTCATAGATATGACTGAGCGGCAGGAAGCTCAATGATTTGCCACCGCCCTGGAATGGTAATATCTTGTCTGTGTCTTTGAGGTTGCTCACCATATTGTAGTGGCTCAGCATGACGCCTTTCGGATTGCCCGTGGTGCCCGAGGTATAGATGATGGTGGCCATCTCTTTTTCATTGACAGTCTTTTTAGCCTCTTGCACCTGAGCAGTGTCAGTTACTTTATCTATGAGTGTCTTCCAGCTCGCAGCGCCGGCTACCGGATCAAAAGTGTATATCTCCCTCAGAGAAGGGATGTCCGCCTGGACCTCAGCGAGCTTTTTGTATAATGATTGGTCTCCTGCAAATGCTACCTTGACCTCTGCATCATTGCAGATGAAGCGGAAGTCATTAGTAGACGCCGTAGGGTAGAGTGGTATGAGTATGGCGCCTATCTGCTGGCAGCCTATGTCTATGAAGTTCCACTCGGGGCGATTAGCCGCGCAGAGCGCTACTTTATCATCCTTGCGGATGCCGAGATCGAGCAGAGCCTGGCTCACTTTGTCACAGATCTCAGCTACTTCTTTGAACGTATATGACTTCCACTGCTTCACGCCGTTTTCGGTCACTTTGGATGCGAGAAATGGCTGGTCAGGACGCTCGGTGGCCATGACGGACAGATAGTCAAAGAGGCGGGTTACTTCCATGATATAAGCTTGAAATATGAGATGAAAACTGTTACAATTTATTCAAAGTATCCATAATGAGACGAAGGAAAGGGCGTAACATTTTTTATAAATAAATGTTGTAACATTAAATGTTATACCTTACCTTTGTCTTACAAATCAAAAGACAAAAAAAAATTAAAAAACTCTTCATCCTCTTTGCCGGCCTGTCTATGGCTGTAGCGACATCAGCTCAGGGCTGGACACTGGACAAAACTCACTCCTCCATCAACTTCAGCGTATCGCATATGGTGGTATCTGAGGCCACGGGCAAATTCACGGACTTCTCCGGAGAGGTCAAATCTGAAAAGGCAGACTTCAGCGACCTCTCTGTCAACTTTACGATCAAAGTAGCATCCGTCAATACAGATGATGAGAAGCGCGATGGACATCTGAAGAGTGCCGACTTCTTTGATGCTGCGAAATATCCTGAGATCACATTCAGGAGTACTGCCATAAAGAAGATCAATGATAAAAAATTTGAACTCACAGGCGATCTCACGATGAAGGGTGTGACCAGGAAAGTAACCTGGGATGTAAAATACAACGGTACAGTGAAAGATCCATATGGCAATAACCGGGCAGGTTTTAAGGCCACGACCACTATCAATCGCAAGGATTACGGTGTATCATGGAATAAGACATTGGACGCAGGTGGAGTAGCAGTGGGTGACGATGTGACCATCACCGTCAATGCTGAGCTCGTCAAAAAATAATTTTGGGTTTGGTGATAATGAAAGGGGATGCAGCTGTGTATCCCCTTTCTATTATATAAAATCATGATTCGTCAGAATTTGTTAGTTTAGCAAACATGGGTACTTTGGAAGAGATCATCAAGCAGAAAAAATTCAATGACGACTACCACAAAGCGTTCGTCGGGGTGTATTATGTATACAGTATCATAGACTATATACAGCAGAAGCTTTTCAAAGAATATGACATCACACCGCAGCAATACAATGCCCTGCGGATATTGCGCGGCCAGCATCCCAAGCCTGCTACAGTAGGTCTGATAAAGGAGCGTATGATAGACCGCAATAGCGATGCCTCACGCATCGTAGAGCGCCTGCGCAAGGCCGGCTATGTAGAGCGCGTGACCTGTGAGAATGACCGCCGTGCCGTAGACGTGATCATCACGGACAAGGGCCTGCAACTGCTGAAACGTATGGATACGGTAGTCTCAGACATACAGGAACCGCTGAAGAAGCTGGACAAAGAAGAGATCCAGCAGTTCAACGGGCTGATAGATAAAATGCTGGAGCGCTGGATAGAATCCGGCCATTACAAGTAGGCACCCTACCTCGGAGGTGCTGTATTCAGCAGCATCCAGTACATTCCCAATTCTGCTACAGCTTTAGCAAAGGAGTCAAAATCTACAGGTTTGACTATATAGCTATTCACACCTAGCTCATAGCATGCTTTTACGTCCTGGTTTTCCTTAGATGATGTGAGTACTACCACAGGTATAGACCTGGTCTTTTCGTTTGACTTGATCTGGCGCAGGATCTCTATACCATCTATACGAGGCAGTTTGATATCCAGTAGTATAAGCTTTGGGGTCTCTGTGTGATCGGCATATTTGCCGCGGCCAAATATGAAATCCAAAGCTTCCGCACCGTCATCTATGTGGTGCAGGTTATTGGCAAAGTTGTGTTTCTTGAGACCTCTGATAGCTAGTTCTGCTTCATATGGATTGTCTTCTACTAGCAGGATCTCTACTGATTTGCTTTCCATGGTTATTGGTTTTAATTGATATGCTTGGGTAAAGAAAAGTAAAATACTGCACCTGCACCCGGCTGAGATTGTGCCCACACACGTCCGCCATGGCGGGTCACTATGCGGTGTACGATGGCCAGCCCTACGCCGGTACCTTCGTAGTCAGATGCCTTGTGCAGCCGCTGGAATACGCCAAACAGCTTGGCGGCATACTGCATGTCAAAGCCCACACCGTTGTCACGCACAGTGTAGATCGTCTCCGTGCCGGTCTGCTCCCATGTGATATGAATCTCAGGATGCTCACAGGTACGAGAGTATTTCACCGCATTGGATATAAGATTGATCCAGACCTGGCGGATCAGGTGTTCATCACATTTAGCACTGGCCAGGGGCTGCACTTTTATCTCTGCCAGCGGTTTATCTGTTAGCCTGAAGTTATCTATCACATTTTCCACCAGCGCATTCATATTGATCTCCCGTATGACCAACTCGCGCCGGCTGATACGGGAGAAGTTTAGCAGGTCATCTATGAGCATGCCCATATGCTGGGCATTGGACCGTATAGTGGTCATAAAGCGCATGCCCTCACCGTCCAGAGCAGGACCATATTCATCGGATATGATTTTGGCAAAGCCATCTATGATGCGCAGGGGTGCCCTGAGATCATGTGAGACAGAGTAGGAGAAGGATTCCAATTCCTTATTGATGGCATGGAGTTCCTCTACTTTTTTCCGAAGGTCAATGTTGAGTTCCACGATGTTTTTTTCAAAGCTTTTGCGCTGGCGGATATAATGTACCACCGCGACCGTACAACCCATCAATAATACAACGATCACTGCAAAAACGAGCGCGACAGATATGTCCAGCCGGCTATGATGCAGCTGCGTCAGGGCTTTGCGCTCGGCCAATAGCTTTTCTTCATTTGCAGCTATCCGCGCTGAGACCTGCCGGCTGGCTATCATGCTGCTGCGGCTGGCAGCTATATACATAGCGAGTACACTATCTGTGAGATGATGTGCCATATACACACCGAGATACCGGGATGCGAGCGCATCGCGCAGCTGCGTATATCGGGTGAGAGAATCTATCAGTACAAGCTGTGCAGGATTATCTGCAGTGAGCGTACGGAGCTGCGCGAGGTATATAGGATAGTTTTGCCTGGCCTGCCTGTAGGCAGGTAGCAGCGATGAGTCTCCACCGGCGATATAGCCCCGCACAGTAAGATCCTGAATAGTAGCGAGCGTTTTAGTATTTAATTTCAGGACGTCATTAGTATGATTGACCGCAGTCGACGCCTGGTAATAGGATATATTGCTGCGGTAGTTGAGAATACCCAGTCCGATCACAGCAAGGGTGATGAACACAAAAAAGCCTATCAATACCTTTTCAAAAGAAAGCCGCATAGTCTTAGAATTTGGCCGGGGTATCAGTCGTCATGGCTGATATAAATACGCCGGCCTGGCCGGTTTGACCGGCCACAACACTTGGGATGAGTTAGTCTTAAAACTAATAAAAGGCACTTAAAATATGAAGTACAATGATACGTGTGCGTCACTGATTGTTGATGATCAAGAAGTTATTTTTTTGATGTGATGACAGCGAATACCCTTTTCTAGGTATGGCGGTAGCGGACAAAAGCGCCGAGCGGCAGGCGTTTTTGATACTTATCTTTGAGATAGAGTTCACCTATCTGTAGCGTAGAGGGGTTCGATTTGACGCGCACGAGGTTTTCCAGGATCATAGAGGAAAATCCGAGTGAGTAGGCGTTCAAAATGAGAAAATGCTCTGTAGGATCGAGTAGCTCCAGCACGCCCTTCATCATCTCATTCAGGTTATCTTCCAGCTTCCATTTCTCGCCGGTAGGCCCGTGACCAAAGGCGGGGGGATCTAGTATGATGCCATGATATTTATTGCCACGCTTCACTTCGCGCTTGACGTACTTCAGTGCATCCTCTACTATCCAGCGGATATGATCCAGCTCGCTCAGCTGCATATTCTCATTGGCCCAGTTGACCACCTGCTTGATAGAGTCCAGATGTATCGTATCAGCACCGGCGGCACGGGCGGCGAGAGATGCCCCGCCGGTGTAGGCAAATAGATTGAGGAATTTTGGTTTGTCAGTTTTGAGCATTGAAATGCTTTCCCGGATATAGTCCCAGTTGACCCCTTGCTCCGGAAATATACCGACGTGCTTGAACGAAGTGAGCCCGAGGCGGAAACGGATGGCTTTGCCGGAGTCGCCTAAAGGATATTCTATCTGCCACTGATCGGGCATATTTTTCAGTTTGCGCCAGTCTCCCGAGCTGCTGGAGCGTGGTATGAATCTGACATGAGCCACAGCCTCCCACTCGCTCATCCGCTGCTCGGGATCCCAGATAGCCTGTGGCTCAGGGCGGATAGTGATATAGCGGCCAAAACGCTCCAGCTTCATAAAGTGCCCGGAGTCGATCAGCTCGTAATCAGGGAAATGAACGGGAGTCAATGAAAGTATCTCAGGCATGTGTCAGCGTGTAATCAGCGCAAAAATAACAAAGTAGAGGGAAGTACTATTTGCTGCCGTCGTGCTGGACCAGCGGTACGATATAGTCTAGTAGCTGCTTGATGGAGTCTTCCACATGTCTGCCCTGTGTCTGTATCTCCAGTGCAGGCCGCTGAGGCGGCTCAAATGGTGCGCTGATGCCGGTAAAGTCTGGTATCTCACCTTTGCGGGCCTTGGCGTAGAGCCCTTTCACATCGCGTTTTTCGCAGAGCTCCAGCGGCGTATTGATATACACCTCTATGAAATCTTTTGCTCCGATGATATCTGCTGCCACCTGGCGGATAGCGTGCGTAGGACTCACAAAAGAGCAGATGGTCACTACGCCGTTTTGTACAAATAGCTTGGCTGTCTCTGCTATGCGGCGGATATTCTCTGCGCGGTCCTCCGGGCTGAAGCCGAGATTGCTATTGATACCAGCACGTACATTGTCGCCATCCAGTATCATAGTCAGATGGCCCATCTCATATAGTACACGCTCTACGCCTTTGGCTATGGTGGTCTTGCCACTGCCGGAGAGGCCGGTGAGCCAGATCACACGACTGCGCTGCTGTAGCAGCCATTCTTTATTGTGACGGGATACAAACTGGTCATAGGATGGGTAAATATGTCTCTCGGACTGTATCATGGCGTAGCAAGATAGCGACAGCTACTATGGCTGTCAAGGGTGTATGGTTTGTGAATCACTAATATAGCCAGATATACAACAATCTTATTGTATATATCACGATACGGATAGTGGATTATATAGCAGAAAGGTCACTGAGTGCTATAGCAGTGGTCAGCTCCATGGATACAAGGAGTGCGCGCTCATCTATATCAAAGGTAGGAGTATGGATGGCAGATGTGATGCCGCGCTCTTTATTAGCCACGCCGATGCGGTAAAAGCAGGCAGGTATGAGCTGCGTATAATATCCGAAATCCTCAGCGCCCATGCGTATAGGCAAGTCATGTACATGCTCAGACCCGAAATGAGATACTGCAACGGCTTTGGCGCGGGAGGTCAGACTTTCATTATTAAAGACCACAGGGTAGCCTTTCAGTATATTGACATCGCAGGTGGCACCATGCTTTGCCGCTATCTCATGACAGATAGCAGTCATCTCAGTATGTATCTGATCACGGATGCTCTCATCAAAGCAACGCAGCGTGCCGGCGAGTTCTGCCCTGGGAGGTATGATGTTAGTAGCTCCATCTGCTACTATTTTGCCAAAGGAAAGCACAGTCGGTATAGACAGGTCTGTAAACTTTTGCAGCGCCAGTAGTATCTCTGCCGAAACTATAAGCGGCGAGATGAACCGGGCAGGCTGTGCCGCATGGCCCCCGCGTCCATGCACGGTGAGATACAGCTCATCTGTCGAGGCCATAAACTTGCCAGGCCTGAAGCCAACCTCGCCCACCTCCAGCTCAGGATGCACATGCAGGCCATAGATCGCTTCCACTTTAGGATTTTCGAGCACGCCCTCTGCTATCATCGCATTGGCGCCGCTGGGTATTTTCTCTTCTGATGGCTGGAAGATGAGTTTCATTGTTCCCTCCCATTCACTCCTGAGATCCGAGAGGATCATAGCAGCGCCGAGGAGATTTGCAGTGTGCATGTCATGACCACAGGCGTGCATGACGCCGGGTGTCTGAGATGTATAGGGTGTTTTGTTTTCCTCCTGTATGGGCAGGGCATCCATGTCAGCACGCAGGGCTATGCAGCGTTTGTCGGGGTTGCGGCCTTTGAGCAGGGCTACGATGCCGTTTTTTGCAATGCCCTTTTGATAAGGTATCCCGAGTCTATCCAGCTGGGCGGCTACGAAGGCTGCCGTATCCACCTCATGCCATGATAGCTCAGGGTGGGTATGCAGGTGCCGGCGTATCTCTACGATATGCGGATGATACTGCTCTGCGAGCTGTCTGATGCGGGAGTCCATGTATACCAGTATGGTATTATTTCTCTTTGATCTTGTCCCTGACTACGAATGCTGCGGGATATTTTTTGATAACCTCATTCAGCTTTTCATACGCCTCCAGGCGAGAGGTGTAATCACCCAGGCGGAGCTTATAGTAGGGCTGCTCATATGCCACATAGGCGCGCTCATCAGGAAAATCCTGATACACTTTTGCTTTGCTATTGTATATCTCCTGGCGGTCATTGCTAAAGGCTATCTGCACGCGGTATCCATCCAGAAAGTCATTCTTCTGGTTGTACATTTTGTAGATACCCATCAGCTCATTGATCTTTGGATCCTGATGGTACGATATATTATCATTCTGCGCAGCTGCTGCGAAAGACACTAGCATAGACAACGTGAAAAAAATGCTTCTCATGATTTACTCAGTTACCAGTTTGACTCCCTGCGAGGTGCCGATCCTGTCGGCTCCGGCCTCTAACATAGCGATGGCTGTAGCCTTGTCACGTATCCCGCCCGATGCTTTTATCTTAATGTGTTTAGGTAGGTTGGCACGCAGCAGCTTGATGTCTTCTACCGTAGCGCCTTTGTCTATCATGCCGGTAGAGGTTTTGACATAGTCTACATTGAGCTGGGCGCAAAGCTCACAGGCTTTGATGATCTCTTCCTTTGTCAATAGACCTGTCTCCAGTATTACTTTCAGCTTACCCCCGCGTAGCTGTACGATAGTGCCGGCACTGGTCAGTTCGTTTTTCAGATAGTTGTAGTCGCCGGACTTGAGGGCTATGATATTGAGTACCATGTCTATCTCGCTGGCACCCTCATCTATAGCACGGCGAGCCTCCTCCACCTTGGCCGGGGTCGCTGCATAGCCCATGGGAAATCCCACTACTGTGGCTATATGCACCCGGCTGTCGCGCAGTTGATTTTTGCACTCGCGCACCCAGTATGGCGGTACGCAGACGGCTGCAAAACCGTACTGCTTGGCCTCATCGCAGAGCTTGATCACCTCCTCGCGGGATGTATCCGCAAGCAGGAGAGTGTGGTCTATTTTAGAAGCGAGATTCATTATAACAAAATGAAGATAGACAAAATGTGATAACGAGGCAATATTTGCCCCACCGAGTGGCTATGTCTACAGGCCGACCATTCCCTTTAATGCGCGCGCATTGTCTATTCCGTTACTCCCCATCGTATTATTGAAAAAAGCCCACACAGTGTGCCCCTCATCTGACCATTGTTTTATTTTACCGGCATACTGCTGTAGCATCTCGTCCGTGTAACGCGAAGAGAATAACGCCTGTGGCCCGTGAAAGCGGAGGTAAATGTCCTTGGTGACGTCCGACTCCATATACGGGAAGCCTACTCCTGACTGAGAGATGACGAGGGGGATATTATATTCCCTCAGAAGCGTCAACGGTAGATCATCGAGCCAGGAGATATGACGCGCCTCCAGTGCAAAATGAAAACGCCGGTAGTCGCGGCGCAATAATTCAAAAAGATGTGTTGCGACGTATTCATCAAATTTCAGTGAAGGAGGAAGCTGAAATAAGACGTAAGCCAGTTTTTTCTCCAGCGGCTCAAATGCCGTAAAGAATTTTTCCAGCGGTTGCTCAGGATCTTTGAGGCGCTTCATCTGGGTCAGGTAGCGGCTCATCTTGGCACAGAAGCGAAAGTGAGCAGGAGTTTTATCGTACCAGTTCTGTATCGTGGCTGCTCTGGGCAGGCTGTAAAAGCTGCTATTGATCTCAGCTGCATTAAAATCCTGCGAGTAATGTAACAGGTAGTCGGCAGATTTCGTCTTTGGTGGATAGTAAAGGAGGCGCCAGTCACTGTAGCTCCATCCGGAGGTGCCGATATGTATCTTGCCTGTGGCCATGTTCATACTCATGCTAACGCAGTGCCAATCTGGATGTGGTAGGTAGCTGCGGATAATTTCTGCAAATTTGCCCGTGAAAATCTAATACATCTATGCTCGGCCTCAAACTGCCTACTGATCCCCGCTGGGTAAACCTGGCAGAGAAATCTATAGAAGAAATACTCACCGACCACGCCTACTGCGAGCAGAAGGCTACCTCTACCAATATCTCCCTGATACAAAACTATCCGGAGTATGAGGAGATGGTGGATGCGGTAACGCCGGTAGTGTCTGAAGAGTGGGGCCACTTCAAAATGGTGCTGGAGCAGCTCAAAAAGCGCGGCATGAAGCTGGGCCCGCAGCGTAAGGATATCTATGTGAATGAGCTGATGAAATTTGTACGAAAGGGGGGTAGCCGAAAGGAGTCCCTGACAGATAAACTTCTACTGAGCGCGATGATAGAGGCACGGAGCTGCGAGCGGTTTAAACTACTGAGCAAGGAGGTGAATGATGCGGAGCTGCGCGATTTTTACAAGCGGCTGATGGTGAGCGAGGCGGGACACTACAAGCTGTTTCTCGATCTGGCCACCTCAGTGATGGGAGAGGACTTCGTCACCAGGAGATGGCAAGAGTGGCTGGACTATGAGGCGGGTGTAATGGAGCGCATAGACCTGCGCGGTGACAGGATGCACTGATGACATCTCTCAGCCTGCATCACAGGAGAGGGCTATGACACAGCTGGCCGAACGTCTTTGACGACTAATTGTAACGAGACCTTATCATTCCATTCGTTTTCCTCTATCTGATAGCAGAGGTCAAAGGGTTGATTTTGTATCAGCGGAAATTTGTAGCCCAGGCCAAAACCTATACCGTCTATGGTGTCGCCGCGTCGAGGCCGGCGGATAGAAAATCTGATATGTTCTTCTTTGACCAGTTTGCTCCACTTGCTATCGCGCAGCTGGCGGGAGAGAAATACAGGTTTCATATTGCCGGGCCCAAAGGGTGACATCTGGCGGAGGATGTTGTAAAACTTCTGATCTATATCGTCCAGTGATATCTCGGCATCCAGATCTATCTCCGGCACCTGCTGCTCCGGTGTGATACGCGCAGCGACTACTTTCTCAAATGCCTCTGAGAAATCCTGTACGCGCTCAGGGTGCATAGTGAGCCCTGCAGCATAGCGATGACCACCAAACTGTATCAGGTGCTCCCTGCACTCATAGATAGCCTCGTAGAGATCAAAGCCTCTGACAGACCTGCCTGAGCCAGTGACCCGACCGTCAGACAGGGTGAGCACAATAGTGGGACGGAAGTACTGCTCTATAAGACGCGAGGCTACGATGCCTATCACCCCCTTGTGCCAGTCATCGTGATAGAGTACGGTTGATTTTCGCGCCAGCATTTTTTCATCTGTAGCGATCATGTCCAGCGCATGCTCGGTGATAGATTTGTCCAGTTCCTTGCGCTCATGATTGAGGCGGTCCAGTACGTCTGCGTGTTTGTCTGAGGCGAGATCTTCCTCTGTGCAGATGAGAAGTTTTACTGCAGCCTTTGCGTCAGCTATACGGCCCGCAGCATTGATACGCGGCCCGATGATGAAGACGATATCTGATATATCCAGTCGCTTGTAAAGAGTCGCCACGCCGATCAGCGCCTTGATACCTGCACAGGGAGAGGTATTGATGCGCTTCAGTCCGTGATAGGCCAGGATGCGGTTCTCACCTGTGATCGGTACGATGTCTGACGCGATACTGACACAGACGAGATCGAGATACTTGTACACCTCTTCGGTAGGGATACCCTGCTGCAGCGCAAAAGCCTGCATTAGTTTAAATCCGATGCCGCAGCCGCTGAGCTCCTTATAGGGGTAGGGGCAGTCCTGCTGTTTTGGGTCCAGTACGGCCACTGCCGATGGGGCGTTCTCCCCCGGAGTATGGTGGTCGCAAATGATAAAGTCTATGCCTTTTGCCTGCGCATAATCCACTTTGTCATTTGACTTGATGCCGCAGTCGAGTGCGATGATGAGGGAGAAGCCATTGGCGGCAGCGTAATCTATACCCTGCGTAGAGATGCCATACCCCTCAGTATAGCGGTCCGGTATATAGTAGTCTATATTGGTATAGATATTTCGGAGAAAACTGTAGACCAACGCTACAGATGTGGTGCCGTCTACATCATAGTCTCCGTAGATCATGATACGCTCACCGGATGAGATGGCATCTGTGAGGCGATTGACCGCGCGATCCATGCCTTTCATCAGAAAGGGATCGTGCAGGCTATCGAGTGCAGGGCGGAAAAATGCTTTGGCCTGATCGTATGTTTCTATTCCCCGCAGCACGAGTATGCGGCAAAGGGCCGGGTGTATATTCAGTCCGGCCTGTAGTGCGGCTACTTTACTTTCATCTACATCGTGGAGCGTCCAGCGTTTCTCTAATCTTGGCATAACGTGGTACTAAGGTCGGTATTTTTGAGAAGAGAAGAAGACATGGTTAGTGCATAGCTGCCTTGTGCGAGCCATCGCAGTAGGGCCAGTTCTTGCTCAGGCGGCAGCGGCAGAATGACATCTGCGTTTTTTTTTCGAGCACCTTTCCATCTTCGTCCGTTACCTCAAAATCACCGCGTATCACCAATGGTCCATGAGGCCGCAGCGTGACTTCGGTATGGTCTTTTTTATCCCAGAGTTCGTCCATGGTATGCTATATGCTGTAATAGTAAGCAATCCGGAACAAAACCTTCTTATGTTTGTTTTCAATCCATATGGTAAAGACAATTTTTCTCCTCCTGGTCACGATCATCGTGCTGCCACTCGTAGCTGTCAAACTAGACCCTGTTTCTCTTTCTGATATGCAAAAGCATATGCTGCTGACCTCCGGATTCATAGCTATAGGAGTAGCGGCATCATGCATAGTAGTGGCTGAACTCACCAAAAACTATAGCCAGGTAGATAAGATATGGAGCGTGATACCTGTGGTATATGCAGTCTACTTTGCCTATGCATCTGACTGGGATCCGCGTATCACACTGATGGCAGGATGTGCGCTGGTATGGGGTGCCAGATTGACGTTCAATTTTGGCCGGCGCGGAGGCTACAGATGGAAGTTCTGGGAGGGAGAGGAGGACTACCGCTGGGAGGTGCTACGGCAAAATCCACTCTTCAAGGGTAAGCCTGTGAACTGGAAGCTCTTTGCGGTCTTTTTTATCGGCACCTACCAGAATACGCTGCTCTGGCTTATCACCCTGCCTGCTATGATGGCCTATGCCGGTCACGACAAGCCGCTGCAATGGTCCGACTATCTGCTGGCGGGACTACTGGTAGTACTGGTAGGGATAGAAGCCACCGCAGATCAGCAGCAATGGAACTACCAAAATGAAAAGCACCATCTAAAAAAAACAGGTAAACTGACAGGTGAATATGCAGATGGATTTGTGAAGACGGGACTATGGAAGTATAGCCGCCATCCCAACTATGCCTGTGAGCAAGCCATCTGGGTGGTGTTTTATCTCTTCAGCGTGTCCGCCACAGGAGCATGGATCAACTGGACGATGGCGGGCTGCCTGCTGCTGATGGTGCTATTCCAGGGTAGCGCAGATTTCAGCGAGGGAATATCTATGGGCAAGTATCCTGCCTACGCCGGCTATGTGAAACGTGTGGGACGGTTTATACCAAAACTATTTTGATCCAGCCATCGAGCTGAAAGCAAGGCAAATAAAAAAGCGCCAGGTGTTCTTCCTGACGCTTTTATCAATTAATAAACCAGTATTGTTATTTAGCTACGTTCACAGAGCGCTTTTCGCGGATCACTGTGACCTTCACCTGGCCCGGATAGACCATTTCTTTTTCTATTTTTTGCGCTATGGCAAATGAGATCTCTTCAGAGTTCTTGTCATCTACCTTGTCAGCCTCTACGATCACACGCAGCTCACGGCCTGCCTGGATAGCATATGCTTTCTCCACGCCATCGAAACCTTGTGCGAGGTTCTCCAGATCCTTGATACGCTGCAGATAGCCCTCCATGATCTCACGGCGTGCGCCCGGACGTGCACCAGAGATAGCATCACAAGCCTGTACGATAGGGGAGATGACATACTTCATTTCCATCTCATCGTGGTGAGCGCCTACGGCATTCACTACTGCAGCATGTTCGCCATACTTTTCGCAGAGTTTGGCGCCGAGCAGTGCGTGAGACAGTTCAGATTCTTCATCAGGCACCTTGCCTATATCGTGCAGGAGGCCTGCGCGCTTGGCCAGCTTAGGGTTGAGGCCCAGCTCAGCAGCCATAGTGGCGCAGAGATTGGCTACTTCACGGCTGTGCTGGAGGAGATTCTGACCATATGATGAGCGGAAGCGCATACGGCCTACATACCGCACCAGCTCTGGGTGCAGGCCCTGTATGCCGAGATCTATAGCGGTACGCTCACCTATCTCTCGGATGTGATCTTCGAGTTGTTTCTTGGTCTTAGCCACTACCTCCTCGATACGCGCCGGGTGTATACGGCCGTCGGTGACGAGGCGCTGGAGGGAGAGGCGGGCTATCTCACGGCGGATCGGATCATAGCCGGAGATGATCATAGCCTCAGGTGTATCATCTACTACAAACTCGCAACCTGTAGCGGCCTCGAGTGCGCGGATGTTACGACCTTCACGACCAATGATCTGGCCTTTCATTTCATCACTATCCAGATTGAATACCGATACGGTGTTCTCTATCGCATTTTCCGCAGCGGTGCGCTGTATAGACTGGATGATGATCTTCTTAGCTTCTTTATTGGCATTGACCTTCGCATTGTCTACGATCTCTTTCATCATGCCCAGAGCGCTGGTCTCGGACTCCTTGCGAAGAGACTCGAGGAGTTCAGTCTTGGCCTCCTCCTTAGAGAGGGTGCTGATCTGCTCCAGTTTCTTGACAAAGGTTTCGTGACTTTTCTCGAGTTGTTCTTTTTTCGTATTGACTACCTCCAGTTGCTTATTGAGATTGTCGCGCAGCTGGTCGAGGTCTTTTTCTTTGCGAGAGGCTTCAGCCAGTTTGTTATTGGCGTCCTGCTGCTGCTGTTTGACCGCGTTTTCCTTTTCTACGACTTTCTTATTGCGCTCCAGTACCTCAGACTCATGCTTTGTCTTGAGCTGGTGCCAATGCTCTTTGGCCTCGAGCATTTTGTCCTTTTTGGTGTTTTCAGCGTTTCGCTGCGCATCTGCTATGATCTTTTCGGCGGAGGCTTTGGCATCTGCCAGCTTCTTTTCTGCTTCGGCCTTGGCCTGAGCTTCTATTTTTTCTACCTCAGATTTGGTAGATCCTTTGCCTGAGAAATAACCAATAGCAGCACCAACGACCGCGAGGACCACGCCTACGATTATTGTTATTGCTGTCATTTTTAGTGTTTATAATGAATCAAATAAAACCTCTCCGATACCGCCGGGCGGTATAAGACAAACGAAAGAACCTTGGGTGAAAGAGTACCTGATAATCAGGCCTGAGAGAGTATTTGTTCGAGTTCTGCCAGCTTGGTATCAAAGCTGCTATCTTCTATGATGATCTTTTTTGCATTCCTCATGTGCTCTACCGCAAAGAGCAGCAGCACCATAGCCAGGTAATCCTGCTTATCCTTCCCATCATATAGTCGCTGGTACTCTCTGACCTTTTCATTGACCAGTTTGACCGCGTCGAGTACTTCCTCTTTTTCACTTTCGGATACTCTCAGGGGATAGATCCTGTCTGCCACTGTCACATTTACCTGCACCGTATTCTCCATCACTAGTCATTGAGAAGGGCGATACTATTGTCTATTTCCCTGATGTATTCGTTTATCTTTCTTTTGAGGGCAGCGATATCATCGCCTTTCTCAATCGATTGCGCTAACTTAATGATTTTTATTTTATTGTTTAAGTCCTCTATCGTAGCAGCCTGACTGTCAATCTGTAATTTCAGTTTTTGATGCTCCTCGCGTGCCAGTTTGAGGGCAGCCTCCCGCGCTATGGCATCATTGGCCAGGCGGCGGGTACGCTGTATGATCTTATCCAGACGGTCGGAGTAGGACATTATTGCAGACTTGAGATATTAGACAAGAGACATAAGACTAATGCAATCATAACAACGCTAAAAGTAGAAAAATCGGGTGCAATGACCTACATCTGAGCCGGATATAAATCCGAAAGGGCCCCGGCATGCGCCAGAGCCCTTTTCTAATCAAGGTATTTTTACGAATTAGTTTATTTCACTTTATCCTTTAGGTTTTTGGCGTGCTCCTGATGCATCTGCAGCTTGGGCAGGCCGGCTGCGGCCAGGTCACGTACCTCCTTTGAGTCTGCTTCGTTTTTGCTGGTTTTATCAAAGAGGTCTATAGCTTTTCTATGTCCATCTATATTGACAGATACATATTCTTTATCAAATTTGGCTCCTTTAAGATTGTTGAGTTTATCCCACTCTTTTTTATTGTCATCGCCCATACCCACCGGTAGTGTGATACCCTTTGAGCCGGCCATAGCATCTACATCTTTGCCCATGGCTGTATGCTGATCTATCATCATTTTAGCAAAGGCCTTGACATCAGCATTTTGTGAATTCTGTTCCGCCAGTTTGCCAGCCTCTATCTCAAAAACTCCTGTCTGGCTGGCATCTGCGAGGAATGCTGAATCTTCCATCTGCGCCTTTGCCACATCACCGGAGGGTACACTGGCGGCACTATCGCCGGTATGACTAAAAGTATCAATGGTCGTCATAGGCATATCTGCGGTAGGTTTATTTTGACAAGCTGCAAAGGTGAGAGAACTACAGAGTGCTAAGAGGATCAATCGGGATTTCATTGTGTTAGTTTTGGGTTTAGTAAATGGTGATGTAATAGACTAAAAGCCGTGCCAATCTGTTTCAGACCATTATCATATTAAAGTGGGAAAGAATATACTCTCAATGCGGCGAGGTGGCTATACGTTTGTCTAAATAGTTGCGCCTTTGACTTTTTCATCTGCCCCGTAGCCGAAAGAATCGGGGCATTCGCTTAATGATAGTTGCTCCACCAGACCAAAGACCTGTCCTTTGCGTTTTCCTAGGCTCAACCAAAAACACAATTCACCATGCGACTCATTGTCCTGCTACTGCTATTGTCTTCGTCTATCATGGCCAGCGCTCAAGAGTTAAAATTCAGCGAGTGGAAAAACCTGACCACCTCGGGCAAACTGCCCAAGGAATGCCACCTGATGCACAGCAACAATAACCTGGACCTGGTCAAGTATAAAAACAAGTATTATCTGGCATTCCGTACTGCGCCGACACACTACGCCTCCAAAAAGGTAAAGCTATACGTCGTCAGCTCTTATGATCTGGATAGATGGGAGTATGAGACAGAGGTGAGCCTTGGCCGGGACCAGCGAGAGCCGCGATTTGCGGTGTATCATGATACGCTGAACCTGTATTTTTTCACAGGTGGTAAATCTATGTTCAGTTTTGAACCGCATGAGATGATGATGTGCCGGACTACCGGTGGCAGCTACTGGACACAGCCGCAGTCAGTACATCTGGACGGCTTTGTGCCATGGAGGCTGCGTGAGCGAAATGGTACGCTGTACCTATCTGCCTATGACGGCCGCAACCTGTATAACACAAAACACCACTCTGACCTGCGCCTCTTCTATGCCACGCAGGCTACAGCTTTTCAGCCATTCACACAGGCACCGCAGATAGATGCAGAACATGCAGAGGAGGGTGAGTTTATTTTTGATAAGAAGGGTGACCTCTTTGCTACGGTGCGCCTGGAGTCATCCGGTGCGCTGATCTGTAAGGCTGATAACTGCAATATAGGTACATGGAAGAAGGTAAAGTCGCGCAACAAGTATGATAGTGCGCTGCTATTTGACCACAATGATGATATCTACCTGGTGAGCCGCAGAAACAATGATGGCTACATGAACCGCTACACTGACTCTGTGCTGACCAAGCGCCAGCAGATACACAATATGATCCGCTACTGGTTTACATCAAAGGTGACGTCGATCTTCAAGCTCAATAAGCAGGACCTGAGCCTCTCACTGGTATCTGACCTGCCGAGCACGGGTGATAATGCCTTCCCGGGTATCGTGAAGATAGATGACAATAAGTATGTGTTGATGAACTACAGCAGCAACATCAAGGGCAGAAAAAAGGTGTGGTTCACCGGGCAGCTGGGACGGACATATATCTATATGACTACGCTGACCTTCGAGCCGGAGCAGCTGGGGATGAAATAGACTGTGATTTTTATGATCACTATAAGACACCGGATGTTTTGTAGTAATCTACTCTTAGCGATTACTACTTCCTGATCACCGCCCCCAGCTCCGACTCCAGCTTCTTCATCAGTTTACCCATCGTCTTATCGATATCTGCATCTGTGAGTGTCTTCTCGGGATCGAGGAAGGTGAAGCTGACGGCGTAGGATTTTTTGCCGGCTTCGATCTTGTCGCCTTTGTAGACATCGAAGAGGGATACCTCGCGGAGGAGCTTGCGACCCTCGGCACGGGCTATGTGCTCTATCTGCTCGAAGCGGAGATCGGCACTGACCAGCATGGCCAGGTCGCGATGCACGGCAGGGAACTTAGGCAGATGCCTGTACTGTATATGGACGTGCTGCGAATGCTGCATCAGTAGGTCCCAATTGATATCTGCGAAAAAGACATCCTGCTTGATGTCAAAGTTTTTCAGGATCGAGCGGTCTATCTGGCCGTAGGTAGCCAATACCTGTCCCTCATGTGAAAGCCTGCTGGCAAAGGTGAATGGAGAGGCCTCTATCACATTGGCACTATACTCATGCATGCCGAAGCGCGATAGTACGTTTGTCACATATGACTGCAGGTGGTAAAAGTCGTACTTACGGCCTTTGGTCAGCCAGTTGTCGGAAACATCCTGGCCGCTGAGAAAAAGGACGAGGTGCTGCTGCTGAGAGAAAGCATTTCCATCACGATGATAGGTCTTGCCTATCTCGTAGAGGCGGAGGTCACTGCTTTTGCGATTCTGATTGTGCGCTATGACCTCGAGTCCTGTATAGAGCATAGAGGTGCGGAGGCTATCCAGCTCTGCGGTCTGCGAGTTGAGCAGGAGTATCTGCTGCTGTTTCAGCGCTGCATCCTGTTCAAATGTAGACTGCGTGATAGAGTTGGTACTGATCTCGCAGAAACCCATGCCTGTGAGTAGGGCAGCGGCAATGTTATCCAGCTTCACCTGATCTACCTTTGGAGAGAAAGAGAGTGAAGACTGGAGCGTTTTGGGCATCGGGATATTATTGTATCCGTAGATGCGAAGTATTTCTTCGAGTATATCGGCTTCGCGTTTTACATCTGCCCGGAAGGTGGGCACGAGCAGTGAGAGGTTATCACCGTCTTCATTCTCTATAGTGATGCCTAGTTTGGTCAGGATGTTTTTGATCGTAGCGACTGGTATGTCCGCGCCGGCCAGTTTATTTAGGCGCGTGATAGTCGTAGTCACTGTGTAGCCTTTCACCGGAGATGAGTATACATCAATGATGTCGGACACCACGTGGCCGCCACATATCTCGCAGATGAGAGAGGCAGCGCGCTTCAGCACTTCTACTGTGGCATTGATATCTGTGATCTTCTCAAAGTGCATGGCTGCATCTGTACGCAGGTGGTGACGCGCAGCGGTTTTGCGCACGCTGATCTGATCAAAGTGAGCAGACTCAAGGAAGATATTGGTAGTCCTGTCAGACACGCCGCTATCCAGTCCGCCAAATACACCAGCTATACAAACCGGTCCTGCAGCATCGCAGATCATCAGGTCATCGGCAGAGAGCTTACGATCTGTGCCGTCGAGTGCCTTGAATGTAGTGCCCTCGGCGAGTTTCTTGACAATGATCTTGCCGCCTTTTAATTTGTCAGCATCGAATGCATGCAATGGCTGGCCGTATTCATGTAGTACATAGTTGGTGATGTCTACTACATTATTGATAGGGCGGAGGCCGATGGTGAGGAGCTTGTTTTTCAGCCAGTCTGGTGAGTCGGCGACTTTGATTCCAGCTATATTCACACCGCTGTAGCGGGGGCAGGCAGCGGTATCTTCTATCAGCACTTCTTTCACGCCGGTACCGCGGTCCAGCTTCACGCACGGGATGGGCGCACACAGGTCCAGCTGATTGGCCGAGGAGAGGCTGGTGATCTTCGCGTTTTCGAGATTGGTTTTAGGTTTCTGTACAGTCGCATCTATTTTGTATACGGTACTGAGTGCAGCGGCCAGATCGCGCGCCACACCTATATGAGAGTATGCGTCAGAACGGTTGGGTGTGAGGCCTATCTCAAATACATGGTCTGTTTCTACCTTGAAATATTCGGCAGCGGGAGTACCTGCCTTAGTAGCAGGGTCCAGCTCCATGATGCCCGCATGAGACGCGCCAAGGCCGAGCTCATCATCTGCGCAAATCATGCCATACGACTCCACACCGCGTATCTTGGCCTTCTTGATCTGCAACTTTTCGCCGGAGGCGGGATATAAAGTCGTACCCACGAGTGCTACAGGTGACTTGAGCCCTACACGCGCATTGGGCGCGCCGCATACTATCTGGAGCAGTTCACCTGTGCCTACGTCTACTTTGGTTACGTTGAGTTTGTCTGCATCCGGGTGCTTCTCACAGGCTACGATCTCGCCTATCACCACGCCCTGCAGGCCGCCGGATACCGACTCCCACATCTCTACACTCTCTACCTCCAGGCCGGTATTGGTGAGTATCTCTGCTACATCAGAGGGTACGAGATTAAGGTCCAGATAGGACTTGAGCCAATTATAGGAAATTTTCATCTTTGATAAATCTGTTAGTCAGCCGCGCAAAACTACAATACGCGCTGTAAGTATCAAATGATCAGAAACATTATGACGGTCATTGTAACTTTACATCTTTTACCTGTAGTATCTCATCGCTGCCAGCAAAGCGATGAACAAATGCTATGAGCCGCATATGCTCGGGACGCCATGCTGCATCGACTGTATAGGTGTATGCTTTTTTGACCACGGTACCCGCTGTAAGGGTGGTATTGATCCGATCTCCCAGCGCATTAGTCACAGCCACTCGCATGATATCATTATGCACATAGTTTGTATCATCAGAGTTGTCTGCCTGCAGCTGGCTGGTCACTATACTATCCTCTATGAGGTAGATGGTCAGCTTATCACTATCGGGCTGTGCCGTGGTATAATGCAGCTCTGTCAGTATTACGCCAGATCTGGCAGACGCGTCATATGTACTAGTCAGCGTCATATTAACGGGAGTAGTTTTAGCGAGCTGAGTAGAGGTGTATCCGTTAAAATTTCCTGCAATATCAAAGATCGAATTGAGAAAAGTGGCGCTATGCACGACACGATCTACGGCACCTACCGGCCGAGCACCAGGCTCGCCATAATGGGCCACGATAGTCTGGGCGTCTGCACTTCCCAGATTCTGACGAGCACCCGGAGGTAGCTCGTCCTGAGAAGCAGGCTCCGCCGTACTATGCATAGCAATGCCAAAGACCCGGCCAGGGTTGGCAGCTATCACATTATCCAGGGTCACGTGTGCCGCAGGGCAGTTGATACACGACACGCCGGTGAAAAGCTCGATCAAGACATTCTTATTCTCGGCCGCTTGCAGTGTACTCTCTACATAGGTCGTATCGATCAGTACATTATGCTTGCCATTAGTCAGGTCTATACTAGGTCCCACCTCTTTGCAGCCGTTGGCCAGCAGGGCGATGATAGCAAGAGTAGGGAAACCTATTTTTTGAAGAAATCTCATGATACCCTTTTAGAAAGTCGAAGTTACTGAAAATCTCACACCGCTGAAAGCTGGCTCATAGCGGCAGACACCACCGGTACAGACTATACCGGCCACCTGCTTCACATAGTTTAGGCTAAAGCGATGAGGCCCATGGGTATAGGCTATAAATGCAGAGTAAAAATGGTGTGGCTGCTGGTAGACTGCTACTATGTTGTGAGGGTTCGGTTTGAAATTCCACATATCCGATACGGCCACTGAGAAAGATGGTGCAATATTAAATTCGAAGAGGCCATACATCCACTGCCCATAGTCATTGGGCACATATTGATATTGCAACTCTATACGGTAAGACATTTTACGATTGAAGCGATGGCTCACCTCTACGAAGGGGGTATAGCTGCTGACCTTATACTCGCCGGGATAGATACCTCCATCACTTTGATACATCACCCGGTTGTAAAACAGGTATTGAAATCCAAACTCCAGCTCGATATTGGTTTTGGGTTTGAAGCGGCACTCCAGATTGGCCTCACCAAAGAAGGTTTTATGATCCCTATAGCTCGTATCCAGCACACCGCCCCCCTTGTCTGTGACCACCGGCTCACGTATCAGCGCCGGTTTGAAAATGAAATCGCGGACGTAAGAGCCATTGAATACGAAAGTCCATTTTTTAATAGGTTTCCAGGTGATCTCAGTACCAAATGCCAGCTCATGCTGCTCCAGAGAGGAGGCGAAGTAACGGGATGGCAGGCGCAGGGAATTTTGACGCGGCACTGGCGGCTCAAAGTTCATAAGCCCCTGAAAGACCTTTTCATTGGGCGAGGTACGCATGGTGAAATTCTCGACCCGCTTAAAAAGAAAAGTAGCGCCGATACCCTTTTTGGAAATATTAAGGCTGGAGTAGATAGCGTTACCAGCTTTATTCTGGAGCTGACTCTGGCCATATTGATTGAGGTAGTAGTTGCCCTCTTTGGTTTTGTAGCTGCCCTCTATATACCAGGAGACCGGGCCTGCAGTGATCGTATTGTATGCCGTGAATGCATAGACATTGTACTTAGGCACAAATCGGTCTGCACTATCCATACTTTCTATTGCGCTTACCAGCTTGCCTATAGAACCCTGATCCATGGAGCGATTGACCATGCCTATGCCGGGAGCGATGGTCACATTGCCCTTTGTAAAGTTGCCTTCTGCGTTGAATCCAGTAATGATAGGATTGTAGATAGTAAAAAGGTTCTTCTGCACCCCCGCGAATCCTTTGACGTGCAGCATACCCTTGTAGTCATATTCCGCACGGCCGCCTATGAGCGCATTGTCGATACCTAGTGTCCTCTCCTCATAGGTACGGTATATCATGCCGCAGCCTATCTGATCATACAGATAGCCTCCGGTGAGTGTCACGTCTTTAAATTTCTTTTTGATAAAGAAAGTACCAATGCCTACACCTGTGTAGGGCGTGGTCGGATTGCGCAGGATAGAGTTGAGGTAGGCATCAAAGCGTACGCCGGCCTCCAGGTCGTACTTTGTATTGGTATAGTTCAGGTTAAACCAGATGTCACTGCCTACCTTATAGTTGTCATAGTGAGGGAGGTTAGCCGCACCGATGGCAGAATCTCTGATATAGAAATTTGTGTTTGACTGAAAGGAACCGGATATAAAGCCATGATCCTGACCGTGTAGCAACGGTGCAGAGAGCAAAGCCACAAAAATTGTGAATAGAATTTTGTGCATGCGACTGATAATAGTCTATATTAGTAAAGCATTAAGCGTGTAAATATTGATAAAAAAACACGATTGGCACAAAACTTGGCTATCTCACCACAAAATCAATAAAATGAAGAATATCATCGCACTGGCTGTACTGGTGTCTGGAATCTGTGCATCTGGCTATGCGCAGGGGAAATCAGGTATGGAAAAGATCCTGGGCGAGCGTACTCTGCCTAATGTAACGCTGACCGATGTAAGCGGCAAAAAGGTAAACGTGCAGGACTATGGCAAGACGGGAAAGGTGACTGTCCTGGATTTCTGGGCTACCTGGTGCATACCCTGCAAGAAAGAACTAAACAATATCAGTGAGGTGTACGAAGACTGGCAGAAGAAATACAATGTAAATATCGTAGCAGTCTCTATAGATGACAGCCGCAGCGCGCCAAAGGTAAAGCCATATGTAGATGGCCAGCGCTGGACATATGACGTGCTGCTGGATGTAAATCAGGACCTGAAGCGCCAGCTCAATATCCAGACGGTACCATTCACACTGGTACTGGATCAGAATGGCAAGATCATCTATGAGCACAGCGGCTACACAGAGGGTGATGAAAACATACTGGAGGATGCGATAGCCGGTCTGGCTACAGCCAAGAAGTAACGAGTCCCATCCAAACCTTCCCCGAAGGGGAATGCTTAAATACAGACGAAGCCTGATGGTATATACTATCAGGCTTTGTTATTTTGGAGAGGGTTTATAATCAACGGTACTTTTATACTTTTGACGCTGTATCAAAGAAGCAAGGACATGGCAAATAATCTACTGGCAGGCAAAAGAGGAATCATATTTGGTGCGCTCGATGCCAACTCTATAGCATGGAAGACAGCGCTCAAAGCACACGAGCAGGGTGCGAAATTTGTGCTGACCAATGCACCTGTGGCACTCCGCATGGGAGAGATAAATAAACTGGCCGAACAGTGTGGTACGATAGTGATACCAGCCGATGCTACCGTGGTAGAAGACCTGGACAAACTGGTAGCACAGGCCGTGGAGCACCTAGGTGGCAAGCTTGATTTTGTGCTACATTCTATAGGCATGTCTCCCAATGTGCGCAAAGGCAAAACCTATACTGACCTGAACTATGAGTGGTTTCAAAAGACACTGGATATATCTGCGCTATCGCTCCACAAAGTACTACAATCATGCATGAAGCAGGAGGCGATCAATGAGTGGGGTAGTGTGGTGGCACTGACCTATATAGCCGGTCAGAGGGCCTTCCCGGGGTATGGTGATATGGCAGATGCCAAGGCCACGCTGGAGTCCATAGTACGCTCTTTTGGCTATTATTATGGCAATGCTAAAAAGGTACGCATCAACTCTATTTCTCAATCGCCGACCATGACCACTGCCGGCTCGGGTATCAAGGGGTTTGATTCTTTCTTCGGCTTTGCTGATAAAATGTCGCCTCTGGGCAATGCCAGCGCTGATGCCTGTGCAGACTATACTATCACGCTTTTCTCCGACCTCACGAAATATGTGACTATGCAGAATCTCTACCATGACGGAGGCTTTAGCAATATGGGAGTGAGCGAAGTGATGATGAATACATTTGCGGAGAGCAAATAAAAACTGCCATTCTGTTTTGTAAACCGCCAAGGGCGCGGAGAGCGCAAAGGTCTTTTGCATTCTCCACTCTCTTTAGGTTTTGGCTGTGACTAGTAGAAAAATGTTTCAGAGATGATCTTACCATCTTTCACACCAAAGACTGCTATCTCATCTGCCTTGAGCCGCTGTCCGTTTTTGAAAGTTAGCTCGCGGCCCATCGCTACGCTGAAGTAATTTGCATTGACTATCGGTTCTGAGCAGTAGAAGCTATGCACTTCGGCTATAGTAGCTTGTCTTGCTTTTGATTTGGCCTGTACAGCTTCCAGTCCTTCAGTCAAGGTGGGTATGCCCATAGCCAAAGCATGCTCCGGCTCCCGGCACACCACATCCTGGTGGTACATCGTATTTTGTATTTCTGCTGCCTTGCCCTGTCTGAATAGGGAAACATATTTGTCTGCTATTGCTTGTGCATCCATATTGGAATTTTTGTGATTATTAGATCATTTGCAACAGCAAAAGTAGAGATAGATGGTTTACTTTCATTGTCAGATAGTGCATATAAACTGCTCAAACGTACAATCATGGATGTACTCAGCAATATTCTGGAGACTATAAAGCTGCATGGTATAGTCTACCGCAAAATGATCCTCATGTCGCCCTGGGCGGTAGATACACCTACAGGCCCGTATGTACAATTTTGGAGGCTCATAAAAGGTGAGTGTGTGATAAGTATAGACGGCCAGCAGCCTATAGACATGCAGGTGGGCGATCTGGTCATGATGCCGCTGAGCGCACCATACCGTATATCCTGCCGGCAGCCGGGCAGAGTAGCGCATATGTCAGACTATATCCGATCCCGACAAAACGGGTCGCCGCTGTTTTCAGAAGGCGAAGAAGAAACAGTACTACTGGGCGGGCACTTCGAGTTTGAGCATAAGCCCGTGCATCCACTGATCGGAGGATTGCCGCCATACATTCATATTTCCGGTTTCTCGGGGCGGGAGCATATATGGCTGCAGCAGACTGCCGATCTGATCTTTAGTGAGCTGAATAGCGATAAGCAAGGCTCAAAAATACTGGTAGCCAGACTGGCCGAGGCGCTCTTTATACATACGATTCGTGCTTATATAGTACAGAATGCACAGGCTACAGGTTTCCTGGCTGCTCTCTCTGATGAGCGTATCAATACAGCACTGAAGCAGATGCAAGATAATCCTGAGCGGGAATGGACACTGGAACTTCTCTCCAAAACGGCAGGAATGTCACGCACTCTGTTCTTTAACAGGTTTAAGGAAACTGTAGGAGAGACTCCGGCAGAATATCTCACTAACCGTCGTATAGATAGGGCTAAACGCCTGCTGGTATCTACCGGTGACAGCATCAGAGATATAGCTCAAAGTGTAGGCTATCAATCAGAGGCCGCATTCAGCAGGCTGTTTAAATCAAGAGTGCAGGAGACACCTGCCAGGTACCGCAGAGTAAGACTACAGGTAGTATAAACCTATTGTTTCTGTACTATACCATCCTGATCCCTGATAACGGAAACCGGCGGATACATACGGATGATCCCATCGGGAGTGATGGTTTTGATACGATACATGGTAGCCATTTTGGTAGACACCGGATACTTATCTATAAGCTCCACATAGTTATTGCTGTACTTGGCTCTCTCTACAATGATCAGTTTGCACTGTGAGAAGTTTGTGCCCAGCTCGTCGCTGCGCTCTATCAGTACCTGATCGTATTGCTCGATATCATCTATGAGGATATACAGTTTGACTACCTCCTGGTCACGAACAGCCTCTAACGTGGCACCCACATTTATAGCCTTAAATTTATGAGGGAGGGTCTTATTGAGCTGCTCCAGATACTGTGGCGAAAAGTTCTGGGCACGCATGCTACCATATACTGATAGCACCAAGAGTAGAAACAAAGTATTTTTAAGAAAGGCCAAGCCACACTTATTTAAAACAAAACTGAAAGATTTTTTTGGAAAGTCAGTAGTGGAGATTTGCAAGTAATATGCCAAAGACACACCGGATGCTTTATATCAGACCGCTATTTGCTTTAAACCCTTATGATTTATATATATTGCAATACATGCGGAAAGGATGCTAAAAAAGGTAACACAATCACTTTCGTTAGGGATATGCTATGTCATACTGAGCCTATGTATAGGCGAGTGCCATCCTTTTAGCCGTGTGTCTATGTATGACAGCTTTCCGCAAGATGCTTACACCTTCTATATCTCTGATGGCCAAAATGCTGTACTGCCACTGACCCGATACAGCCGTATGACTACTGACGGGGTCACACACTTTTTCAACGCCTGGCGTGAGTATAGGAAAGTGAGCGCCGATACCCTCATGAAGAATGAAAGCCTGTATGCAGAGGCAGGCCAGGCAATAGCAAGGGAGATCAGGAAACATCAATATGCAAGCCACCCGCTCGGCGATTTTAGAGTACACGAGATATTCTTTTTCGCACAAGGCGATACTATAAAAAATGAGGATAAAGTGATGTATGAATCCAGAGGCGAAGAATAGTAATACACTGGAGTGGGTCTGCATCAAGCTGTCCTATGTCCTGGTCTCAGCTCCTGTCACATGCATCATGGCGCTGAATGCGCAGGGGTGCCCTTTTCCGGAGGGTGTATGCAGAGTATATGATTTTGGGCCCTTTTTCAGCGCCCCGGGTAGTTATATTACAATAGGTGCTTTTCTGATACTATGCCTGCTATACATTGCAGAAAAATGGATGGTACCGACTACTTTTTTTCTTTCGGCCATATCATGCATCATCATCTCCCGACATGAATCGAATGGCATTTTTTACCGTGCTACAGTACTCAGCGTGATATGGATCTTTCAGTTTTTAGCCTATTTATTTTACCGTCTGCGGCCTGCATTTAGGATAGATATTTACAGGATGCAGTATGGCACGCAGGCTGTAGCCGCAGTTTATACATTGGCCGGTATAGCAAAATTAACGGCATCAGGGCTCGAATGGGTAAATGCGGGGGGCGGCTTTCCGGCTCAGATCATGAAGAACTACTCTTACCTCTATTTTGATTCCGGAGATATGACCTACATGCATAGCGGATATATGCTGGCACTCTTTTTATTGCATCATCCGGGTATCATACAGTTTTTTCTGACTATCTCTCTGGTGCTTGAGGTTTTCTGCCTGGCAGCGGTTTTCAATAAGAGAATCCTTCTTATTTGGGGAGTAGGACTACTGATGATGCATATAGGTATAGCTGCTCTCATGGGGATAGGCATCAGCATCATAGCCAAACCGATGGTGGTATTTTTTATAAATCCATTGTACCTGGTGATCAAAGGAATAAGGTATCTGCGGTCGAAATGGGGACTATCGCAAAATAGGTGAGTGTGAGGATCATAAAAAAAACCCGGCCAAGACGGGGTTTTTTTATTGTACACAGAAGATATTATTCCCCTGTCTGTGTTTCAGCCTTTTTCTTTGGTGTCTTATGAGAGATCTTGAGTGTTTTGCCCTCCTTGTCATAGTCTACTGTAAATATGTCTCCGGGCTTGGCATTGGCGCGGAGTATCTCCTCAGCCAGCGGGTCTTCTACATATTTCTGTATAGCTCTATGTAGCGGGCGTGCACCGAATGCAGGATCATATCCCTTATCTACGAGAAACTCCTTGGCCTCATCGGTCAGTTTGATCTCATAGCCCAGCGTGAGCAGGCGGCCTACTACATCCTTCAGCGCGATATCTATGATCTTGAAGATAGACTTCTTCTCCAGTGAGTTGAAGATGACTACATCATCTATACGGTTAAGAAACTCTGGTGAGAAAGTACGACGGAGCGCCTTTGATATGACATTCTTAGACATCTCATCGCTCTGCTCCGATCTGCTCTGCGTAGCAAAACCTACACCGGTACCAAAGTCCTTCAGGTCACGTGCTCCGATATTGGAGGTCATGATGATGAGGGTGTTTTTGAAGTCTACCTTGCGGCCAAGGCTATCTGTGAGGATACCATCGTCAAACACCTGGAGGAGGATATTGAACACATCAGGGTGAGCCTTCTCGATCTCATCGAGTAGTACTACAGAGTATGGCTTGCGGCGAACCTTCTCGGTCAGCTGGCCGCCTTCCTCGTATCCTACGTATCCCGGAGGAGCACCCACCAGGCGAGATACTGAGAATTTCTCCATATACTCACTCATATCTATACGGATCAGCGCCTCCTCAGAGTCAAACATGTAGCGGGCTATGGCTTTTGCCAGCTCTGTCTTGCCTACACCCGTAGGGCCGAGGAAGATGAATGTACCAATAGGTTTCTTAGGATCCTTCAGGCCTACACGATTACGCTGGATCGCCTTTACGATCTTGGTCACTGCCTCATCCTGGCCTATCACTGCTCCCTGCAGCTCTGTACCCATAGAGAGCAGTTTGGAGCCTTCGGTCTGAGCTACCTTGCTCACCGGTATACCGGTCATCATAGCCACTACTTCTGCTATATCTTCTTCGCCTACCGGATAGCGGGCATTCTTAGAGTCTTCTTCCCAGAGGTTTTTAGCCTTCTCCAGTTCCTCCAGAAGATTTTTCTCACGATCGCGGAGACGAGCAGCCTCTTCATACTTTTGAGACTTGACTACCTGATTCTTTTCCGTTTTGATATCCTCTACAGCTTTTTCCAGCTCAGTGATATTCTTTGGTACGTGGATATTCTTGAGGTGTACACGGGCACCGACCTCATCCAGCACATCTATCGCCTTGTCAGGGAAGAAGCGATCTGTGATATAACGTCCCGAAAGCTTTACGCAGGCCTGTATAGCGTCATTTGAGTACTCCACGCTATGGTACTCTTCGTACTTCGGTTTGATATTGGTGAGTATCTGCACAGTCTCCTCAGAAGATGGCGGGTCGATGATCACCTTCTGGAAGCGACGGTCCAGAGCGCCGTCCTTCTCTATATACTGACGGTATTCATCCAGCGTAGAGGCACCGATGCACTGCAGCTCCCCGCGGGCCAGAGCCGGCTTAAAGATGTTAGACGCATCCAGAGAGCCGGTAGCGCCGCCAGCACCTACTATGGTATGGATCTCATCTATGAAGAGGATCACGTCTCGGTTTTTTTCCAGCTCGGTCATGATAGCCTTCATACGCTCCTCAAACTGGCCACGGTACTTGGTACCGGCCACGAGGGCAGCCATATCCAGCATCACGATGCGTTTATTGAATAGCACACGGCTTACTTTCTTCTGTATGATACGCAGGGCGAGTCCTTCTACGACGGCAGTTTTACCTACGCCCGGCTCACCTATCAGGATCGGGTTATTCTTCTTGCGGCGGCTGAGGATCTGGCTCACACGCTCGATCTCAGCCTCACGACCTACGATCGGATCTAGTGTGCCCTCCTCGGCAGCAGCGGTCACATCGCGACCAAAGTTGTCCAGTACAGGTGTTTTAGACTTTGTATTGCCCGCTTTTTTGGCAGCCGGCTGACTGCCAAAACTACCGCGACCTTTATCATCCTCATACGGATCTTCATCGCCAGAGTCGCCAGGCAGCTCTGAGCGTGGCGTGTCCTTGATGTCATTTTGCACCAGCTCCAGCTCAGACTTGAAGACATCATAGTCTACATCATGCTGCGCCAGTATCTGGGTCACGATATTGTCCTTGTTCTTCAGGATAGAGAGCATGAGATGCTCCGTACCTATCACGTCACTCTTCATGACCTTGGCCTCCAGCACAGTGATCTTCAGCACCTTCTCAGCCTGCTTGGTGAGCGGGAGGGAGTTAGGGTTATACACGGTCTTAGATACTTTATCTTTGATCGAGTCTTCTACCAGTTTGCGGAGCATCACAGGGTCTACCTGCAGTGACTTGAGGGTCTTGATAGCGAGTCCCTCACCCTCGCGGATCAGGCCGAGCAGCAGGTGCTCTATGCCTATAAAGTCATGACCGAGCCTGAGAGCCTCCTCTCTGCTGTAGGAGATGACCTCCTTGACTTTCGGTGAAAATTTTGCTTCCATTCTATCTTAATTTCAAATACTAAACCAAATATATGGTCCTGCCAAAATGGCTATTGCGATTTTTGTGTTTTATTGGCTATCGTCTGTCATGTGCCCTGTCATGCTTATTAAACGCAACGAAGCTCTTTTCCTTATAATTTAAACCCGCCGTGGCATCGCGTCCATAGGTCTATGGGCGCATAAGGCGGAGTACTATTGTATAGCCTTTGATAAATGTAAGCATTTTGGACTATTTGCTCCGTCATCACTATGTCAAAATGTACCGTGGCTCCGTGGATACGGAGCTTTTTTGATACAGACATGGCAGGCGGTGCCGCAGTTGTTTTGCGGCTACTGAGAGGATATATCCCCATTACATTGATTGGCCGGGTGTACAGAGGTCAAAAAAATGCGCCATATTACAATTCATAGAGATTTTTATTTATTTTTCGACGCAAAGCCTAGATTAGCACTCCATAAACTCAAGCCATGAAATTTTCCATCGACAAAAGAGAGCGGTTCTGTGTACTGAAAATAGATGAGGAGAAACTGCTCAGCAACTTCGCTCCACTGCTGAAGTCTGAGCTCGTGATGCTGCATACAGAGGGATTCAAGAATATCATACTGGACCTCTCTCCGGTACAGTTTGTCGACTCATCCGGCCTGAGCGCACTGCTGGTAGGCAATCGCCTCAGCAAGGAGTCCGGAGGCACTTTTGTGCTGACCAATCTGAATACGCATATCCAGAAACTGATCAAGATATCTCAACTGGAGTCTATCCTGAATATCGTCCCTACACTGGCAGAGTCTATAGACTTTGTGATGATGGAAGAGCTGGACAGAGACCTGAGAGGCTAAAAAATACGGCGCATGCATTTTGAGCTGACGATACTGGGCAGCAATGGCGCCATACCCGCCTACGACCGGCACCCCACTTCCCATTTTTTGAATTACAACGGTGATGGCTTTCTGCTGGACTGTGGCGAAGGCACACAGATGCAGATGGCCAGGTACAATATCAAACGGGGCCGTCTGGACCACATCTTTATCACCCATCTGCACGGAGATCACTTCTTTGGCCTCATGGGGTTGATCACTTCATTTAACCTCAACTATCGCGAGCATACACTGCATATACATGGTCCTAAAGGCATAGAGGATATCGTGCGTGCACACTTTACTTATGCTCAGACCCAGCTGCGGTATCCTATAGCATTTCATGTAGTGGCCGATGACAGACCACAGGTTGTTTTTGAAAACAGCCAGCTCACGGTAGAGAGCATCATACTGAAGCATCGCATACCTACTACGGGGTACCTTTTTCGCGAAAAGCAGGGTCAGCGCAAGATTTTACCTGAAAAAATAGCGCTGCACGAGATACCTGTGCATGAAATCGGACGGATCAAGCTGGGTGCAGATTATACCAGGCCCGACGGCATAGTGGTGGCAAATACTGAGCTGACCACTGATCCGGCACCAGCCAAGAGCTACGCTTTTTGTACGGATACAATATATACAGAATCATTCCTCGATCAGATCAGTGGTGTCACTGTACTCTATCATGAGGCTACCTTTGTGAATATGCATAAGGAACGCGCGGCCGAAACTATGCACTCTACCACTACAGAGGCTGCGACCATAGCGCTGAAAGCTAACGCCGGCAAGCTCATTATCGGTCACTACTCCGCCAGGTATGAGGATCTGGAGCCACTGCTAGCAGAGTGCAAAGAGGTGTTTACCAATACGGAGCTGGCTATAGAAGGGCAATCATACCTTATATAGAAGAAAGTCAGATTTTCTTTTCATCAAAGATGCCGTGTATCTCGCGGAGCTGATGTTTGCGGTTTACTATAGCATTGTCAAAATTCCACTCTACTTTTTTCTCAAAAGGGTGCTGGCGGACCTTGCAATCTTTGACCATGCACAGCGGGCAGCTGATAGGCAGACAGGGGTCCGGGTGGATGAAAACCTCTACCGGATAGTCGCTATGTGTATTGATCAGCTCGGCCACATCGTCTATCTCGGTGTGTGTCTGCTCCAGCGTATAATACCAAGGCATGGTGACGTGACAGTCTATGTGGAGGGTGCTGCCGTACTGTATCACACGCAGGTTGTGGACGTCTATCCAGGCGTCACGGCGGTGTGCATTGAGATCCGCTACGATCGGATTGATGATCTCGGCGTCCGTTTCATCCATGATACCCTGCAGGGATTTGCGCACCAGCCTGAAGCCTGTCACGGACACATACAGACCAGCCAGTATAGCAAAAACATTATCCAATATGGGCATATCTGTGAGCCAGATCACGGTGACACCCGCCAGAATACCGAGGGAGATGTAGCCATCGGTCTGCAGATGTTTGCCATCGGCCTCCAGTATGAGCGAGCGGTATGTTTTAGCCCTGCGCTCCAGATAATGCCCTAAAGCGAAATTGGCCAGTCCGGTCACTACTATGAGCACTGCACCGATCTCCATGTGTGCCACCGGCTCAGGGTGTATGAATCCTAAAATGGCCTTCCATACTATAAGTAGAGAGGCAATAAGAATAAGTACACCTTCAAATCCTGCTGAGAGAAATTCAATTTTGCCGTGACCATAGGGGTGGTCCAGATCTTTAGGCTTAGCGGATAGGAAGAGGCTGTATAGAGCAAATGCACCGGCTACAATATTGACAATAGCCTCCAGTGCATCAGTGAGGATAGTATTGGAGTGGGTGAAGTAATAAGCTGCAAACTTCACCATCATGATAAACACTCCGAGCACCACAGCCAGCTGCTGTATCCTTAAAATATTTCTCTCTCTGTTTTCCTGCACGGACGCAAACTTAGTGAAAGAAAATCCATGGTGACATGCCCTATAAATAAAAGAGCCGCGACCAGCGCGGCTCAAGTATGTGGGCTAGTCAGATCAATAGGCTCTCGCAAAGATCACTCTCTCCTTCGATGGCGCACCGGAGAAAATGCACTTGCCGTCTTCCTGAGGATTATTCAGAGGGATGCAACGGATAGTGGCTTTGGTCAGTTCTTTGATCTTCTCCTCGGTCTCTGAGGTGCCGTCCCAGTGCGCAGAGATAAAGCCCGGCTCCTCGATCAGCTTCTCGAATTCCTCCCAAGTATCAGCCTTGCGGATATGGCTCTCGCGGAACGATAGCGCTTTGTTGTACATATTCTGCTGGATGTCGTTCAGCAGATTATCTATATGATCTGCGATGCCGTCAAACGATACTGTGCCTTTCTCCTTGGTATCGCGCCGGGCTACTTCTACTGTGTTGCCCTCATAGTCGCGCATACCCATGGCGAGGCGTACAGGTACACCGCGCATCTCATACTCAGCAAACTTGAAGCCCGGACGCTTCTGATCGTCGTCGTCAAATTTGGCAGAGATACCCCGCTTCTTGAGTTCGTCCAGCAGCGGCTTTATCTTGTCATAGATCTTATTGAGGTCTTCAGCGCCCTTGTGGATCGGCACGATCACTACCTGCAGCGGAGCCAGCTTAGGTGGCAGTACGAGGCCATCGTCATCACTATGTGCCATGATGAGCGCACCGATCAGACGCGTAGAGACACCCCATGAGGTAGCCCATACATGCTCTTGTTTACCTTCCTTATTCAGGAACTGCACGTCAAATGCTTTGGCAAAATTCTGCCCGAGGAAGTGTGAGGTGCCTGCCTGCAGTGCCTGGCCGTCCTGCATCATAGCCTCTATGCAGTAAGTCTCTACAGCCCCGGCAAAGCGCTCATTAGGGCTCTTGCGGCCGCGGATCACCGGGAGCGCCATATAGGTCTCAGCGAAATGGGCATAAACCTCCAGCATGCGCTCCGTCTCTTCTATCGCCTCCTGTGCGGTAGCGTGCGCGGTATGGCCCTCCTGCCAGAGAAACTCTGCCGTACGCAGGAAGAGGCGCGTACGCATCTCCCAGCGCATCACGTTTGCCCACTGATTGATAAGCAGCGGGAGGTCACGGTAGGAATGTATCCAGTTCTTATACTGATTCCAGATGATGGTCTCTGAGGTAGGACGGATGATCAGCTCCTCTTCCAGCTTAGCCTCCGGGTCTACGATCACGCCTTTGCCATCAGGATCATTTTTCAGCCTATAGTGAGTCACTACGGCACATTCTTTGGCGAAGCCCTCTACGTGTGCTGCTTCTTTGCTGAGAAAGCTCTTGGGGATCAGGAGGGGGAAATAAGCATTGACGTGACCCGTATCTTTGAACATCCGATCCAGAGCACCCTGCATCCGCTCCCATATACCAAAGCCGTAAGGACGGATGACCATACAGCCGCGCACCGGAGAATAATCTGCCATGCCGCTCTTTAGTACGAGATCATTGTACCACTTAGAGTAGTCCTCCTGCCTGCTTGTTATTTCTTTAGCCATTTTGTCATTTATATTTATTTAACGCGGTTATACTTTCTATCGCTATGCTGCGTTATACGCACGGCGGTGTTGGGTTAATTTTGAGAAATGTGGCGCAAAATAGAGAGAAAACGTCATTTCCGGCTGTACATCAGGATTTTCGACCAGAAAGGCTACCGGATGCCGTGAGCTGAAATGACACACGAGGTCGCGGCACCATGAGGATGGCGGTTGTTAAGACAACTAAAAAAGCGATCAAATGGTATAGCATTTGCTCTGTTAAATATACCGGCAATATAGCAAAATCAAGGATTTTAAACTAATGTGGCGTAACTTTGTCTATACAAATACAACAATAAAAATCATGTCTCGCATCAAAATATTTTTTATAACCCTGCTCTGCAGTCTGGTGGGTATCGGTGGTGTTTTCGCTCAGACAGACGATGTTTACTACGATGCCAAAAGCAGCCGTGGAAGCGCCAATCAGGAGGACTATCAGCAGCAGTATAATGGCCAGGATAATAGTAGCAGCCAGCAGCAACAATCTACAGACGACAATGACGGATATAGCAAAAGCTCTACATCCAGTCAAAACTATAGTGGCAACAGCAGCTCTACCGGCAGCAACAACGGAGGAACCTATAATAGTAACACCTATAGCGACGCCTATTCAGGAGATGAATACTGGGATGATGACAGCTATAACTACACCAGTCGCCTGAGGAGATATTATACTCCCGGGTATAATATGAGCTACTATGATGACTGGTATACGCCCTATTATTATTGGGGCTCACCTTATTATTCTTCGTATGGCTATGGCTATAGTCCTTACTACAGTAGTTGGTATAGTCCCTACTATGGTGGTGGCTTTGGCATGGGGTATGGTTATGGATTTGGCTTGAGCATGGGCTACGGATATGGATACGGCATGGGCTTGGGCTATAGTGGCTTTGGGCTCGGCTATGGCTGGGGCGGCTACTACGGAGGCTGGTATAGCCCTTGGTATACCGGATACTATGGTTATGGTTTGGGCTATGGCTATGGGGGGTATGGATACCACCACGGGTTTTATGACTATGGCTATGGCAACTGGGCTGGCCACTCGACCTACTATGGCCCTCGCCACAGAACCTCCACTGTAGGAAACAATACTACCTACCACAATGTGGACCGGGCTGTGACCAATTATCACAAAGAAGCTACAGCCTCGCCAAATGGTAGCCGCTCTATGAATAATAACAATATCAATCGCAGTGGTAGTGGCAGGGAAAGCCTCAGTCGCGATGACAGACCGTATAATCGTGCGAGTGATCCACAGATCAATCGTGGTGTAGATAGGAATAATAACATTCAGCGCGGTGATAGCAGGCAGTTTGACCGCCAGTCAATGAATAATGCCAATAACCGCAGTATAGACCAGAGCCGCCAGATGGATCGCGGATATCAGAATCAAAGCCGGCAGTTTAATAATAATCCACAGCAGTATCACAGCGAGTCCCGTGGCAATTTTGAATCAAGGGGCTATCAACAATCACAACCCCGTATGAACGTTCAGCCCAGATCTTTTGATGGTGGTAGCCGTGGCGGATTCAGCAATGGAGGTGGATTTGGTGGAGGCAATCGCAGCTTTGGTGGTGGAGGCTTCAGCGGTGGTAGCCGTGGCGGCTTCAGCGGCGGTGGCGGTGGGTTTGGCGGCGGCCGTGGCGGTGGATTCGGTGGCGGTGGCGGCGGCCACGGTGGCAGGCGCTAATCACTTTCTGTAAAGATCAATCAAAATCGTGTGGCGGAATCAGCGATCATCCAGGTGATAGGGATTCCGCCATTTAGTGACATATCAAATAGTGTATCATGAAAAAAGTATTCATTTCGGCACTTATCATGACCCTCGCTGCAGCCAGCCAGGCACAGACATATGAGACCGATGCATTTAAAATGATGCGCCCGGACCTGACCGGTACGGCACGCTCTCTGGGTGCTGGTGGGGCCTTTAGCAGTGTGGGTGCTGATCAGTCGGCCGTGCTGCAAAATCCCGCTGGCCTTGCGCTATATCGCTCACATGAATTTGCTATCAGTGGCGGTGGCATTTGGGGTACCACTTCGTCTAATTATCTGGCCAATAATATCGACCAGAGCTTTTCCAAAGGATTGCTGAGTCAGGCAGGATTGGTTTTTGCTACCAGAGACCTGTCACGCACGCAGGGGATGAGTTTTAATAATCAGAATAAGCTCAGTCGCGTAGTGGTGGGCATAGGTTTTCAGAAAGTAGCTGACTTTAGCAGGACCGACAAGATATATGCAGTAAATACACAAAACTCATACGCTCAGGCTCTGACCACTAATCTTAATTCCAATCCGTATAACATAAACCTTGATAACTTTGACATACCATCAGTGGAAGCTTATCAGACCTATGTCAGCGATTGGACAGACAGTACGGAGACTGCACTGTCATCACGTATCCCCCTGCCGGTGACTCAGGTAGGCACTGTGACCACAAAGGGAAGCCTGAATGATATCAATCTCACATTAGGTTTTAATATTGACAATACAGTATATCTCGGATTCGGCCTGGGAGTGCCATATATGAACTATTCCCGTTATGCCAGTTTCTTTGAGCGAAATGGCAGCGGAGATTCCTCCTACACCAGTAGCTATGACTATACCCTCAGTGGCGTAGGTGTCAATGGCAAGTTTGGTATCATAGTGAAGCCTGCTGCCTGGGTGCGTCTCGGAGCTTCGGTACAGACACCCACCTCATTTCGCCTGAATGAAAATACAGAGGGCTCGATGCAAAGCAACATCGGGGCCATGCCTACTCTCTATGCTGATACTGGTTCTGTGTATCGTTTTTCTTATAGCAACCCGCTGAATGCCACTTTTGGCGCGAGCTTTTATCTGAAGCAGTGGGGCTTCATCTCTGTAGACTATGAGATGAATGACTACAGCCACTCCCGCTATCGCTTTGACGGTGCGGACAGGCAATATTCCGACCTGGAAAATCTGAACATCTCAGCCAAGTACAGACTGGCATCCACCGTCAGGGCGGGGGCAGAGTTTGCATGGAAATCGCTGCGTCTGCGTGGTGGCTTTGCCTGGAGCCAATCTCCATTCAAGAGTGGCGTGGCTGTGCCGGGATATGATGCCGGCCGGTATAACTATACGGCAGGTATAGGCTATAGGGGTAGCAGGTTTTTTGCAGATCTGGCGTATGTACGCACGCAGTACAAGGACTACTACTCTCCATACTCCTACACAGATGCCTCCGGCACACAGGAGCCGGGTGCCTTCAATAACTTTCACGGCAATATGATCGTGGCTACGGTCGGATTCAAGTTTGGCGTCAACCGCTAAAGGATCAGTGTATCACTTGCAGTTTGGCTATGCCACGGCTGATGCCGGCCTGATCTGTACAGCCCAGCAGGTACAGTCCCGCGCCCAGATCTGATACGGACATACGTACTATTTCATTCGCGGCTTCGCGCTTGAGCACTCTGCCGGTCAGGTCAGACACTTCTACAGATGCGAGGGAAGATATAGTGGCTCCGGCCTGGGTCAGGTCTATACTGACCATATCTCCGGCAGGATTGGGATAGACATGCACCGCTGCGATATCCATATCATGTATGCCTGAGCCTATGCACTCTATCCAGAAGGTATAGCAAATGGTGGTATCTCCTGACGGATTGTAGGCGGTGAGGCAGACCTCTGCCTGAAAAGCAGAATCAGGAGTAGCCTGGATGGTGATCAGATTCGTATTGCCCCATGTAGTATCTGTACCATTGCCACTGATATAGGTGACCTCCCAGTGTACAGAGTCCGAGAGCACGGACGCATCCTGAGCAGTAGTGAGGCAGTGGCCGGACTCCTCATAGGTGAAATCTACCCCCGGCAGAGGCAGGCTGACTGTCAGTGCTACCGCACTGGTGTCGCAGACCGTGGGCTGCGTGGTGTAGCAACTCACATAGTACAAGGTATCTGTACCTGATATATGGAAGTCTGGCGGGTGAACTGTGATGGAGTCACAACCATAGAGCGTCGCCCACGATGCAGCCGGACCATATATAGAAGTGACGCAGATACTGTCGTTAGCTATATAGATGCTGTCATTGGCCTGCAGGCGCAGAGATACCGTATCCGGCTGTATGAGCACGGCAGAATCATCAAAGGTGCGGGGAGGAAAGTAAAGATTCACTATCACTATGCCCGTATCACATAGCGTGGGGATCTTGCGGCTGCAAGCCTTATAGCGGAAAGTGTCAAGGCCCCAATAGCCGGTATTGAGTGTTTTATACTTCACAGAGTCGCAGCCTCGTAACACGGACCAGCCGGTGCGGGAGGCTGTAGTACGCAGCAGGCTGCTGAGGCAGAGCGAGTCACCCACTACTTTATTGGAGTCATTGGCCATAGGTTTTAGCCAGAGCGAGTCGTACTGCATGAGTGCTATGGTATCATTATTGGCGCGTGGCCGGATAGTCATAAATACGCGCCCGGTATCACACAGGGTAGGCTGCAGATGGCTGTAGCAGGAAACATAAAAAAAAGTATCCCTGCCGTAAAAACCACGATCTGTCTGCTGGTAGCTCACATGCTTGCAGTCTGCCACCGTAGCCCAGCCATGGCCGCCATATACCTGTGTGAGGCATACAGTATCTCCGGCTATAAAGTTGCTGTCATTGCTGAGTGGAGTGAGGCCCACCGAGTCCAGACGGGTGATGGTATAAGTGTCGTTGAGCGGTCGGGGTGGACGCTGCGCAAAGGCAGTGACTGCGCAAAAGGCCAGTAAAAACAGTACGTATAGTTTTCTCAAGTGGCAGATTTTCTTTGACTAAAGATACGAATAAAGGATATAAAAAAAGCCCTTTGCATATGGCGCAAAGGGCTGCTTGTATATTTTATCGGACTGTATCAGTGCATCACTTCAAACTTGCCAAGTACGCGCTTATTGCCTCTTGTATCACGCAGGCCTATCAGGTAGATACCGGTGCTTAGATCGGCCACAGATATTTCGTTACTTGCTTTTGCGGCCATTGACCTTAGCCTTTCGCCAAGGATACTGTAAACTTCAATGCCGGCTATCTCGCTCATGGTATTTTGATCCACATGAGAAAGATCGAGGAGGATACGGTCAGAGGCAGGGTTTGGATAGATCGCGAATTGGGAAGTTGGTATCTCATTGATGCCGACACAGACTACGGCGGTAGTGTCACACCTGGATACGATGCTATCCTGGCCATATGCGGTGATACATATAGATAACGTACCACCAAGTGCTCCTGCTGAAGAATGATAGTTAGATGGATTGGTCACTGTCACGTCCAGTGAATTCAGTGGACCCGTGACAACCAGGTGATAATGTATGGAATCTATATTAGTAGAGTTGTCAGTAAGAGTAAAACTACAATTCCCCGGTGTCAAAGTGTAATGAATGACCGGTGGCACGATTACCACAGGCACCGTCACATTTACTACTACCATAGCAGTATCACAAAGCGTCGGCACATGGATGTCACATACTTTATAGTAGAAGGTATCGAGGCCGGCATAGTTGCTATCCAGCGGATGGTAGACGATATTGTTGCAGCCTGAGATCGTAGCCCAGCCAGTGGTAGCGCCTATGAGGCTATTGATACAGAGCGTATCGCCTGCATTGTGATTCACATCATTAGCCAGGGCATGGATGGTCACAGTACCCGGCTGTACCAGGCTGGCGGTATCATTGCCTGCTGTAGGCGGTGTAGTAGCAGCTACGATATTAGTGATGTGCACACTATCGCAGTGCGTGCTGGTGCCGCTCACGTTGGTCACGGTCAGGCAGACGTAATATGTACCGTTGGCAGCATAGCTGTGGGTAGGACTGGCAGTAGTACCTGTCGTAGTATTATCACCATAGTTCCATGAGTAGGTGACCGGTGTGCCCGTAGTACTGTCGTGAAATGCCACACTGCCTGAGGCACCGAGCGTATAGCCGAAGTTGGCCACCGGCGTTGGTGGTGTCTTGCTCCAGCTGGCCGTTTTAGGATTGCCATTGGCATCAGTGGTAAAACTGATCACAGAGCCATGCGCCTCTTTGGTGATATAGTAATAAGTGTTTGTATTGCTTACTATAGGGTTTGCCGGTAGCGTGGAGGATGTAGGTACATTGCTATAACCACAAACGCTGCACAAGCTATACTCCAGCAAGGTGCTGCTATGCTCCACCCTGTGCTGACGGAGACAGTCATAAGTGCCCAGTGGAGTTATCACCTTGCCCCAGCCATCTATCGTGTCAGTGTAGGTGGTCGTATTGGTGATGCGTACCATATAGATACTGGGCTGCCCAAATGTGCTGCCTGGCTGACTGGTAGTGAAGCCATATGTACCACGGAAATTCTGACCATAAGCCGTAGTAAATTTATAACCGGTGTCTATCGGGCTGAATGGTGTCAGCAGTGTAGCACCATTATAGACAGCCTGGCCACCTACATACGAAAACAGAGTTGACTGATTTTTTGCAAAAATGTATGTGTTGTGATCTCCGGTCAGCGCCAGTGTGGCACCGGGTATCGCCGAAGTTTGAGCATTTGTTGGATTTTCATAAAAGAGTGTGTCAGGCACATTATTTTGCAGTGTATGAAAATCGTAGACCTGATTGGCTCCCCGGTTGCCAAAGTTGACCGTGCCGGTTTGTGTGTCCTTCTGCATCACATTCACCCAGCCCGCGGAGGCGATGTCTGTGGAGGTGAAGGTGATCTGTGCATGAGAAAGTAAAGTACATAGGGACAAAGACAGAAGCGTAAGTAGTCTTTTCATTTATTGAGAGGGTTTTTTTGTTAAGCTGCTAAAAGTAATAACTGCGCGCGATAGGCTGGGTGCTTTTCACTGTACAGCAGGTACTTTTTTGTTAAAACTTATTGAAATTTTGCTCAAGAGGTTTTGGAGGCTTACCATAAAGGCTAACAGCATCAATGGGAGCAGCGGCAATGTATAGCGCTCCTCCAACCCGCGAAAGAAATAACATAGGTAGAAAAAATAAGCGGCTATAAGCCAACCGAAGAGTAGCTGCGCCACACGGTCTCTGGTCCATAAGAAATATAAAAACGAAAAACAGCAAGCTACATGTAAAAGAAGAAAGATGAGCCGCAGCGCCTCCATCCACCAGGTACCCCGCCAGGTATGCTGAAAGATCCATAGCGAAAGGTTAGAATGAAGGGACGCAAGACGAAACACGCTAAGTGGTACCAGGATATGATACTGGAAGGGAAAGTGATATCTGATCTGGCTTGTAAAGGCATCAAAATCTCTGACAACTGCCTGCTCGGTAGCGAGGATAGTATCAGGCATAGCGGTGCCAATGGGGTATAAGCGGCGCTGCGCTGCGATCGAGCTGCGATACAGGCGATAGGCACTTTTCAGCCTTTGTTCACCTATGTCATTCTTGACAAAATCCGGGATAGTCAGCAGAATACTATCAATATGGATCTCACTTGTATCGCCATGTATCGTGGCCTGCCAGAGTGGTACCATACCCTCATGAAACGTCTGCCCCGTCATACCAAAAGAGCTGGCAAAACGCCAGATAGCCTGATGCGACGGCCGGAGCTGCGAGTTGTTTTCAGAATAATATATAGGATAGATACTGACCCACTGACCGGCTATCTGATAGGTGCGGTATGCCCACATAGTGAGCGGCAGCGCTATGATCGCGATATTGATCAATACAAAAGTAGGCCTGCGAGCCCAGGTGAAAGTAGCGGTAGACCACCAGATCATGACCGGAAGGGCGGCTGCAAAGATCAGCAGCACCGGTCGTACCAGGCCGATATAGCCCATCAGGAGTGCCGCCACCAGGTAGAAGAAAGCGCCCCGCCTGCGATAGGCCGATAGTAGTAGAAAAGTATAGCCGATCATCAGCGCAGGCGTGATACCTTCCGTCAGACTGTAGTACAAAAAGCCGATGGCAAAAGGAGTCAAACCGTAGATGGCCTCGACACCCAATGCCCATCTAGGGGGCAAACCCATGAGTAGCGCAACTCTATAAAGCAGAAAGACCGACAAGGCAAACAGCAATACCTGCACATAGCGGAAATACAACTGACCCGCATCAAAGCCCAGCAGCCACATCAGTCCATATCTGAAAAGGCCGTAGCCGGGCGTGCGCAGGAAGTATGCCTGCCTGCCGGGGTTATTGTCTCGCCATGTATGGTAGTGGTAGTAGTTTTCTGCAGGTCGGATGTATGCGGCGTCATCTATAGTAGCTACCCATCTCCATGAGGGGTCTAGTTTGACTAGGTGATCCCGCTGCTCCACTGCTTTCAGCGCGCGTACGTTGGCTTCATTGTATAATATAGCCGTGCAGAAGGATAGCAGAGCTATCAACAGCGCTGGTAGTGCGTGATATTTGCGGATGAAATTCAATCAGACCTGTATACAAAGGCCAAGATACTAGAATCATAATAATGATACAGTGAGAAACTGCTACTCGTAGCGCAGCGCCTCTACGGGATCCAGATTAGAGGCAAGGATAGCCGGATATATACCGGCAGCCATGCCTATCACAAAAGTGAAGGTAAGGCCCAGGCCGATCCACATCCAAGGCATGACGAAAGAAGTATGAAGGGCCAGGACGACCAGATTGCCCATGAGTACGCCCATGATAATGCCTATCACGCCACCTATCATACAGATAGTGGTAGACTCCGTGAGAAACTGGATACGGATCACACGCTTGGTAGCTCCGAGGGCCTTGCTCACGCCTATCTCGCGCGTACGCTCGTTTACACTCACCAGCATGATATTCATGAGCCCTATGCCCGCACCTATCAGTGTCAGTATACCTATCACCACTGTGGCGATGCTGATATTGCCCAGCACATCCAGATTTTGCTCAGCCATTTTGTCACTTTTAGATACTTCAAAATTAGGATCATCTCCTGCGCGCACCTTGCGCACTGTGCGGAAGACACCCTCTGCCTCGTCAGCAGCTTGATTCAGCTCGGTTGTGTTGGCTACCATCACGCTGATATTGTAGGAGGTATTGTCATCGCCAAAGTTTCTTTTGGCGGTCATAAGCGGTATCATCGCCATATTATCATTACTCACCTGGCTGGCACCTTTGGGAGCCAGCAGGCCTATCACCCGGTATTTGCTGCTGCCTATATTGACCATCTTGCCTATTGGCTCTTCCCGGGGGGGGAATATTTTGGCCGTGACATCTTTACCCAGGAGGATCACATTTTGTCCATTGTCTATTTCTGATTTAGACATATTGCGGCCCGACTGGATACTCCATCCGGCCACCTTCAGGTAGTCATCATCCACGCCCATGATCCGCACATTCGGATTTGTCTTTTGAGATTCATATTTGATCACAGCCGCACCATCGGCATCTGTAGATACCGTGACCGTGGCCGGATACTTATAGTGCCTTTTGAACTCCTGGCTCTGCAGCAGCGTGATGGGCGGATTGGCTACTACAGCTTTGCGCCTCCGGCGATGCCTGGTCTGGCCTTCGTTTTTGATACTAAAGGTATTGGACCCCATCTCCGAGCTAAAGCTCATCACCGATTGATTGATACCCTGAGTAGCCGTGAGTATGCCTATCAGCGCCATGATACCAAAGATGATGATCATCAGCGTGAGTGCGGTGCGCAGCTTATTGCCCATGATGGCTCGTAGGGCCAGCCTGATATTCTCTGTGAGATTCATCGCAGCAAAGGTGATGTTTTTTTGCTTATGGCGCTCATTAAAGCACGGGCAGAAAAAAATGCTTGAGCGGATACAATATCAAAAAAAGCGCTCCGTTTATCATGCCAAAATCCAATTTATGCCTATTGAAAACTCTGGCTACAGGGTGTGCACGAAGTGTGTCATGGATACCATAGCCAATACGGAGATCAGCTTTGACGATGATGGAGTATGCAGTTATTGTCATCATTATGATTATGTGCTATCCAGACAGCTCCACGATGAGCCGGGTGACATTGCGCTGAATGACCTACTCGACCGTGTGCGCTCCACACGCCAAGGCAAGTATGACTGTATACTGGGTGTCAGCGGCGGTTCTGACAGCAGCTATACAGCCTATCTGCTGCATCGGGCAGGTCTGCGGGTGCTGATGGTACACTGTGACAATGGCTGGGATGATGGCGCAGGAGTGCATAATATCCGTCAGCTGGCCGAGCGCCTGGGCTATGACATTTACAATTATGTTATAGACTGGCCAGAGTTCAGGGATGTCCAGCTTTCCATTTTGAAAGCTTCGGTGATGGATATTGAGATCGTATCTGACCACGTCAATATAGCCACATTGTTTCATGCTGCAGTGAAGCACCATGTGAGGTGGATATTCACAGGTGAGAACTTAAAGACAGAAGGCACTATGCCCGGCTGCTGGATACACAATAAGAACGACCTCTACCATATCAGGTCCATTCACAGGAGATTTGGAGCATTGCCTATGCGCACCTTTCCGCAGCTGGGTTTTATGAGGAAAAAATATTACGAGCAAATTTTAGGCATCAGCATCGTTCCCCTCTTAAACTTTGTACCGTATCATAAAAAAAGGGCTATCGAAATATTGCAACGAGAACTGGACTGGCAGCACCCCGGTGGCAAGCACTTTGAATCACTTTTCACACGCCTATACCAGACTCATATACTGCCTGTCAAATTTGGAGTGGACAAACGCAAGGCGCATCTCTCTACTCTGATCCAATCGGGTCAGATCACGCGTGCAGAGGCAGAGGCTGCATTAGCAGAGGAAATCATATCTCCCGAGGCTTTGGCGGTGGATAAGGACAAGGTACTCAAGAAGCTGGCGCTTAGCGAATCAGAATTTCAAGCTCTGATGGCCATACCTCCCAAGGCTCATTCTGATTATCCGTGTTACTTTCTGGGGTTTGGTCTGCTGAATAGGATCCGAAGAGCCCGATAGTCAATATAGAACAATCTGCTATCTTGGGATGTCTAAATCAGACTCATGGTACATCAGCTCGAACTCTCCATTCCGGCGCACAAACGCGGATTTCACCTAATCACTGATACCGTGCTGCGCAATCTCCCGCCACTCCCCGAGACCGGCTTATTGCAGCTCTTTATCAAGCACACCTCTGCTGCACTGGCTATCAATGAAAATGCTGATCCATCCGTGCGCATTGATTTCGAGACTTCATTTAATCGGATAGTGGTAGAGGGCGAGCAATACTATACGCATAATGACGAAGGCGATGACGATATGCCGGCCCATGTCAAGTCTGTACTGGCCGGGTCGGCAGTGACGATACCTATCTCAAACCATAAACTCAATCTGGGTACATGGCAAGGCATCTATCTATGTGAATTTAGAGACCATGCGGGTGCCCGGAGACTGGTAGCCACTATACTAGCCTAGGCAGAGTGCTTGCGTTTAATTAGCGAATTTTCGCTATTAGAGAAAAAACGCTAACAATTTTCAAATATCTATTACTTCGCCGCGTCCTCATCGTAAAAGGATATATATTCGCATTATCAAAATCAGTTTTTCAATCGTAAACTCACAAATCACAAGTCATGGCATTTGACATAGAAATGATCAGGAAAGTGTATGAAGCACTCCCTGCCAAGGTTCAGGCAGCCCGCGCACTCACCGGCAAGCCACTCACCCTCACAGAAAAGATCCTCTACTCTCACCTCCACGGCGAGCAAAAGCCGGAGGTATTTGAGCGTACCAAATCATATGTAGACTTTGCACCAGACCGCGTGGCCATGCAGGATGCTACGGCGCAGATGGCGCTCCTCCAGTTTATGACTGCCGGCAAGAAGCAGGCTGCCGTGCCGTCTACCGTACACTGTGACCACCTGATCACTGCCAAGGTAGGCTCTAAGGCTGACCTCGAGGTAGCAAACTCGGGCAATAAAGAAGTGTACGACTTCCTCGCATCGGTATCCAATAAATATGGCATCGGCTTCTGGAAGCCGGGTGCCGGCATCATCCACCAGATCGTACTGGAGAACTATGCGTTTCCGGGGGGTATGATGATCGGTACTGACTCTCACACAGTGAATGCCGGAGGCCTCGGTATGGTGGCTATCGGTGTAGGTGGTGCTGACGCGGTAGATGTGATGGCCGGCCTGCCATGGGAGCTAAAGTGGCCTAAGCTGATCGGCGTGAAGCTGACCGGCAAACTGAATGGCTGGGCTGCTGCCAAGGACGTGATCCTGAAAGTGGCCGGTATCCTGACCGTGAAAGGTGGTACAGGTGCTATCGTGGAATACTTTGGCGATGGTGCTGTCTCTCTGAGCTGTACCGGCAAGGGTACTATCTGCAACATGGGTGCGGAGATCGGTGCTACGACCTCTACCTTCGGCTATGACGAGAGCATGGAGCGCTACCTGCGCGCCACAGGCCGTGCCGATGTAGCTGACCTGGCTAATAGTGTGAAAGAACATCTCACAGCAGATCCTGAGGTATATGCTGATCCGGCGAAATACTTTGACGAAGTAATCGAGATCAATCTGGATGAACTGGAGCCATATGTGAATGGGCCATTCACGCCAGATCTCGCTACACCTATCTCTAAGATGAAAGAGGCTGCTGCTGCAAACGGCTGGCCTACCAAAGTGCAAGTAGGCCTCATAGGCAGCTGCACCAACTCTTCCTACGAAGATATTTCCCGCGCCGTATCTCTCGCGCAGCAGGTAGCTGATAAGAACCTCAAGGCTAAGGCAGAGTTCACTATTACACCGGGCTCCGAGCAAATTCGCTACACCATCGAGCGCGATGGTTTCATCGATACCTTCAATAAGATCGGCGCTGAGGTGTTTGCCAATGCATGCGGCCCGTGCATCGGTATGTGGGCCCGCGCAGGTGCGGACAAGAAAGAGAAGAACACCATCGTCCATTCCTTCAACCGTAACTTTGCTGCCCGTCAGGATGGCAACCCTAATACGTATGCATTCGTAGCGTCACCGGAGCTGACCACAGCACTGGCTATCGCAGGCGACCTGACCTTCAACCCGCTCACCGATACACTGGTGAATGAGAAAGGTGAGACTGTGAAACTCGATCCGCCATCTGGCTATGAGCTGCCTACCCTGGGCTTCGCAGTAGATGATCCGGGCTACCAGGCTCCGGCTGCTGATGGCAGCGGTATCAATGTGGTGGTCAATCCTGAATCTGACCGTCTGCAGTTGCTGTACTCTTTTGCTCCGTGGGAGGGTACTGACCTGAAGGGCCTCAAGCTCCTGATCAAGGCCAAGGGCAAGTGTACCACTGACCACATCTCTATGGCCGGCCCATGGCTGAAATACCGTGGCCACCTGGACAATATCTCTAACAACATGCTCATAGGCGCGACTAACTTCTTTAACGAGAAAACTAACTCGGTGAAGAATGAACTGACCGGTGCCTATGATGAAGTGCCAAAGGTACAGCGCGCCTACAAGGCTGCCGGCCTCGGCTCTATAGTAGTAGGTGATGAGAACTATGGTGAAGGTTCATCTCGCGAGCACGCAGCGATGGAGCCACGTCACCTGGGTGTACGCGCTATCCTGGTGAAGTCTTTCGCACGTATTCACGAGACCAACCTGAAGAAGCAAGGTATGCTTGGCCTGACTTTCGCGGATAAGAATGACTACAATAAGATCCAGGAAGATGACAACATCGACATCCTCGGTCTGACCTCATTCGCTCCGGGCAAGCCGCTCACTGTAGTGCTGAACCACAAGGACGGCACTAAGGACGAGATCCAGGTAAACCACACCTACAACGAGCAGCAGATCGAATGGTTCAAGGCCGGCGGCGCCCTGAATATCATCCGCGCTAAGGCTGCCGCTGCACAAGCGTAATCACTATCAGCTGATACAGATATACAGCCCTTCAGAAATGGAGGGCTGTTTTTGTTATATAAGTTTTATTAAATTTAAATACAAATATTGAACATGGACGCAATTGTATTTATAGCTGCGATTATTATACTTATTCTACTTCTAAATAAATTTAATTCTAGGCCTTCTACGCCATCCGGAAAAACTAAAAAGGAAAAGGATGATCAATTATTTATCAAAAGAATTTTACGCGAAAAAGAGGAAGCAGAAAGGAACCGAATAGAACTTGAACGAAACCGGAAATCTCTTAACCCCAAACCATCAATAAAGGAGAATATTGGTGTTGGTGCAATTAATATCCTAGAACCTGTATCTGAAAATCAGATTTTTGATATACAGGTTGTTGAAGATGTTGAATATTTAAAAGACAACTGGGAAGAGTTTCGTAATGTCATAATCCAGAACAAGATTACAACCCTATATCATTTTACAGATAGAAGTAACTTACAATCAATCAAACAAAACGGGGGATTATTGTCTTGGTATTATTGTCTTCAGAATGGTATAAAAATTCCTAAGATAAGTAGCAGTGAAACATCAAGAAGCTTAGACCTAAGAAAGGGCTTGCAAAATTATGTTCGGGTTTCTTTCGTTAAAGATCATCCGATGCTGTTTAATGCTAAACGGGAAGGGCGAATAAATGACCCCGTACTTCTGACAATAGATACTCGAGTTATTTATCTTAGGGATTCTAAATACGCAAAGCTTAATGCAGTGAAGAATGGAGAGGTGTCTGAAGGCTCGATAGAAAAATTCAAATCGATAAAGTTTGACATTTTGAAACAGCGATATTTTGATTTGTCAGAAGAGGAAAAACCGTTTTTTCAAGCCGAAGTGTTAGTGCTGGAAAAAATACCATTAGAATATATAACTAACATCCACAAACTCTCATGATATATATTGAAAGCAAAAAAAAGTCTTTAAAGACTCTTCAAAAAATGTATCCGGATGCTCGAATTTTAGACTTAACATCTAAGGGAGATGAGCCATGGGTGAAGGTTAGCCCATTCTACCCTCATGGAGGAATACCCGTTCCATACTCAGACAATTATTATTCTGCTTCCGTAGAGGGGGTTTGGCAGGGATTAAAAGTTTTTGAATCCGCTGATATAGATACGTCAAAATTTGATGTTCGTGATATGAAAGGGATTAAGCGGACTGTAAGAAAATTTGGAAAGCCACTCGGACATCGGAAGGGGGTGCGCGGAGGCGAATTGTTAGATTATATCACTGCTAGAAAGGAAATTTATTTAAGAACTTATGGTTGGGTCTTGGATAATAAAGCAAATCATACAATACAACTTCTAAAGGAGGAAGCTCTAAAGAATGACCTTGTGTTTCTCGATTTTGATACCAATGGAGACGTTAACAACACCAAAAGACCTTTATCTCATGCCGCTCTAGTAAAGAGATATTTAGAGAAGAAATATCCAGAGCTTGCGACATTGTCTTTCGTTTCTAAGCCAGAGGTAGTAATTCTTGAGAGCGACAAGGAAGAAGGAAAAGTTAAAACAAAAGCAAAGCGTTCGAAAAAAACAAAAAAGTCTGATACTGATCAAGATTTGAAATTGTTTTAGAGATTCCGTCTAATCAGTCAAATGTCAGTATTTGACTAGGTCCGCGAAATGCAGTATTTCTTACTTTTGAATAATGTCCTCCTTTCTCAATACTCCCATAGAATACCTCAAAGGCGTAGGCCCGTCTAAGGGCGAGGTCATGCGCAAGGAGTTTGAGATCGCGACCTTTCGCGACCTGTTGTATTACTATCCCTTCCGCTATGTAGACCGCTCGGTCATCCATGAGATACGCGAGATCAATTTCAATACGCAATACATCCAGCTGAAGGGCCGCATCACCTACTTTGATATGGTGGGAACCGGACGCGGCAGGAGATTGGTGGCGGGCTTTGTAGATGGCACGGGAGAGATACAACTCGTCTGGTTTCAGGGAGCCAACTGGATAGAGCGCATACTGAAACTGAATACAACGTATATCCTCTTTGGCAAACCAAACTATTTCAACGGAGACTATAATATCCCGCACCCGGAGATGGAGCTGGCCAGCGAGTATAAGAAGGACGCAGCTCCGGGATTGCAACCAGTATATCCAACAACTGAGAAGGCCAAAAAGAAGTTCATAGACTCCAGGGCTATCGTCAAGATGACCCACAAAATGGTGGAACAGGCAGGAGAGAGGGATATACCGGAGTACCTGCCCGACTCAGTGCTGTCACGCCAGAAGCTCATGCCGCGCTATGATGCCATGCGCTACATCCACTTCCCAAAGACGGAGCACGCACTGGCAGATGCACAGTTTCGCATCAAGTTTGATGAACTCTTTCAGATACAGCTAAAGGTGATGAAGCTCAAAGCCAATCGCAGCAATACGGTGCGCGGTTTTCTGCTAGAGAAGATCGATCACTACTTTGACAAGTTTTATAAAGAGAGGCTGCCATTCTCTCTGACAGATGCTCAGAAGCGCGTGCTGCGCGATATACGCCGCGACACACTCTCTGGCAAACAGATGAACCGCCTGCTGCAGGGCGATGTAGGTAGTGGCAAAACAATAGTCGCACTGCTCACTATGCTTATGGCGATAGACAATGGCTTTCAGGCATGCATGATGGCTCCCACGGAGATACTGGCACAGCAGCACTACGCGAGTATAGAACCGCTGGTCAAGGGGTTAGGACTCGAAGTGGTACTACTGACAGGTAGCGTGAAAGGCAAAACACGCAACTATATCCTCAATAACCTCAAGGAGGGGAATATCCATATCGTAGTAGGTACGCACGCCTTGATAGAGCCTACGGTGGAGTTTAAGAATCTCGGCATGGTGGTCATAGATGAGCAGCACAGATTCGGTGTAGAGCAGCGGTCAAAACTCTGGGCCAAGAATGTGAAACCACCGCACGTACTCGTCATGACAGCCACGCCTATACCACGCACGCTGGCTATGACAGTATATGGTGATCTCGATGTCTCCGTGATAGATGAGCTACCGCCAGGCCGCAAGGCTATCCGTACTGTGCATCGTACAGATAGCGACAGGCTCCGAGTATTCGGATTTGTGCGCGAGCAGATAGCAGAGGGGCGGCAGATCTACTTTGTGTATCCTATGATCGAAGACTCTGAAGAGTCCGATCTCAAGAATCTCATGGATGGCTATGAAAGTTTATCACGCGCCTTTCCTAAACCTGGCTACCAGATCAGTATCGTACATGGTAGGATGAAGCCTCAGGACAAGGACTACGAGATGCAGCGATTTGTGAGGGGAGAGACGCAGATCATGATCGCTACGACAGTGATAGAGGTAGGCGTCAATGTACCTAATGCCAGTGTGATGGTCATAGAGAATACAGAGCGCTTTGGGCTCTCACAGCTGCATCAGCTCCGGGGGCGCGTAGGTCGTGGTGCGTCGCAGTCCTTCTGCATTCTCATGACTGGAGCCAAACTCAATCCTGTATCTAAGAAACGCGTAGAAGTACTTTGTGCAACGAATGACGGCTTTGTAATAGCAGAAGAAGATCTCAAGCTGCGCGGTCCCGGTGATCTGGATGGTACCCGTCAAAGTGGTGCTGTCAATCTGCGTATAGCTGATCTTTCAGAAGATGTACATATACTGGATGCGGCGCGACAGGAGGCATTTTCGCTCATAGATACGGACCCGGATCTGGCAGCACCCGATCATCAGAGATTGCGCATATATCTGGAGACCGAGGCCAAGGACAGTACCTGGAGCAAGATAAGCTGAAGCAGAATAAAAAAACTATCTTGGCAATCCATTTTACGACATCAGATGAAACTCACTACAGCTATATACCGCACCCTGCTTGGTACCTACAATGTCTTGCCATTTAAGAAAGCAGTCAGTGTGATGCTGCGAGATACAGGATTGATGCCTGATCGTCTTTATCGCGATTTTAAATTTGAAGGCGAGTTTGAGGTAAAATGCGGCGGAAAAAAATTTAAGCTTTATCATCATGGGGGCACTATCGAAAACGCGCTCTTCTGGAAGGGCTTATTTAACTCATGGGAGCCTGATACCGGCTGGATATGGATGCAGCTTTGCAGTCATGCGAAGGTTATTTTTGATATAGGTGCCAACACGGGCGTGTATAGCATGGTAGCCAAGACGATCAATCCTTCGGCTTCCGTTTATGCATTTGAGCCATCCAGGGAGACCTATAGCCATCTTTCGCAGAATAACCGGCTCAATAACTATGATGTAGCCTGCTATGAGATCGCTTTCTCCAATGCTGATGGTACACAAACTTTTTTTGATATCCCTAATACTAATCAGACCAGTGCTTCCCTTTCGACTGATATGTTCTTGGAAAATGGTCAGATAAAAGCTTCCATCAAGGGGGTAGAGACATATACGGTGCAGACCAGGCGGCTGGACACATTTATCAAAGAGCAGCAGATACCACAGATCGATCTGATGAAGATCGATGTGGAAATGCACGAATTGGAGGTGGTATCGGGCCTCGGAGATTATCTTCGCAGCTTCAAGCCTATTATAATAATAGAAGTATTAAGTGATAAGGTGGCCGATGGATTGAATGAGATATTGGGATCGGATTTTATGATCATACACCTGCGTGGAAATAATCAGTATGACGTAGTATCATCTCTGACCAAGCGTACGGAAAACTGGAATTACCTCATTTTTCACAAGAGTCTTTCTGCGAAAATTATGGATATGACATCGCTAAGGTTCTGACCAGATATCTGTAAAATTAATTGATCCTCTTTAGGCTTACCTGGGCACCTTAGTTCTTTTGCCTCCCCCATCTGTGGGCAGTACGCCGCTTTTTGCCTTAGTAGCCCGTGGCATCTCTGGCTGCTGTGATCCTGGTTTACTTTTTTTCTTTTTCTCGGGCGCAGAGTCAGCATAGGTAGGGCATGGTATCTTATTGTGATTGCAGCCGGCCGCATGGATCAGAAAGGATGCAAAGATGATAAGCATAATTTGACGCATGGAGATGTTTTATTGATCATGAAAGCTAATGATAGCAAAGCATTTATCAAAGCGAATGAATCATATGGCGGAAAATATGAAATATCAACAGACCCTGAAAGGTAATGATAGCAACGGTTTTGGGTTATGTACTTGAAAATCAATAAATTGGCCTAAAACCGTGTGATAGTGCGGGATACAGGGCACACTTATGCACAGTAGTAGCGGTAGTAGCGCTTTGAAAGTGAAGGGCAGACTTATACTTTCGTCAGCGTTAATCAATTCATAACCCCTATAAACAAAAACACAATGAATAAGGGAGAACTCGTAGACAAGATCGCGAAAGACGCAAAGATCACTAAAGGTCAGGCAGCTGATGCGCTGGACGCTGTAATCGGTGCAGTAGAAACTACACTGGCTAAAGGCAACAAGGTAACGCTTGTTGGCTTCGGTACTTTCTCAGTAGCTAAACGTGCTGCTCGTACTGGCCGCAACCCACGTACCGGTAAGGAGATCAAGATCAAGGCTAAAAAGGTAGCTAAATTCAAGGCTGGCGCTGAGCTCGCTAAGAGAGTAAACAAGTAATACTGTCTACTAGATCTATCGGAGATCCCTTCCATATGTGGAAGGGATTTCTCTTTACTGCAAAGCCGTACAGCATATAATGATGGCTGTTCGTGACGATTCAACAGTATTTGATATATTTGCGGCAATTCGAAAATTCAATCACTCAAAACGAAAGACAAAAATGGGCAGAGGAGATAAACGTACTGCAAAAGGAAAAAGGTTCAAGGGCTCATACGGCAACTCACGCCCGCAGAAAGAAACTGTGACAGTAGCCCCTAAGGCTGCAAAGGCTGGCAAGCCAGCCAAGAAGGCTGCTGACAAAGAAGTAACAGCCAAGAAGGCTCCGCCACGCAAGGCTCCGGCTAAGAAGGCTGAAGAGTAATCAAAAGGTTTTCTCCAGAATATTAAAAGCGCAGAGGCATGATTCCTGCGCTTTTTTATTTGGCGAGTGGTCGTATCATGGTGCCAGCCTGCCCGTGGTCCACTGGCCATCCTCCAGGCGGTAAAATATCCTGTCATGCATACGTGATGGCCGTCCCTGCCAGAACTCAAAGTAATCCGGCACCAGCACATAGCCGCCCCAGTGCGATGGCCGCACCGGAGGTTGCAGGTGTGCCTCAGCCAGCAGTTCCTCCAGGTATGTACGTGACGGCACCACGGCACTCTGAGGTGAGGCTATAGCACCATACCGGCTCTCCACTGGCCGGGACTCAAAGTACTCGTCGGACCGCTCTGATGCTATATGCTGTAGCCGGCCCTCTATACGTACCTGGCGCTCCAGTATATCCCAAAAGAAAAGTATTTGCCCCTGTGGGTTCTGCCTGATCTCATGCCCCTTGCGGCTATCGTAGTTAGTAAAGAATACAAAACCCTCCTTACTAAATTCTTTGAGCAGCACGATGCGGGCAGATGGTTTGCCATCTGATGTGGCGGTGGCTATAGTCATGGCATTGGCCTCTTTGATCGCAGAGGCTTTGGCATCGCCATACCAGGCAGTAAACTGAGTGAAGGGATCAGAAGCCGCAGTATCTTCTGTGAGTTCGGCTTTGGAATAGTTATGGCGTTCGTTGTGCAGATTCATGGTAGGAGGGTATAGGCGCAAATGTAATCATACGCAGGTAATGCTGCTATGATATAAAGCATCACTGCACGATCAGCTTAAAAAACTTCTCCTCACGTACCGTATCGGGGCTGCTCGGGTTGCCACTGGCTTTCATCTTAACATCGAAGCGTATGACAGTCTGTGGCAGGAGTGAGTCAGGCACACGATATGAGCCTGTCCATGTATACTTGTTATTCAGCAGACTGCTCGGGCTATCTAGCCTGACCGCGAAAAGCGTGTCGGGGTAAGTATAGTTGAAACTGGCATTGCCGGAGCTGTCTATCTGGTATTTGCAGGTCACATTATTGATAGGCCGGTCGGTAGTAAACTGGATCTGTATCTGCTGCGTCCCTCCTGCATATTGATATTTGATCAGGGAGTCCGGCTTTACGATAGTGATAGGCTCTACGATGCCATCACTGACGTCTTTTTTGCAGGAGTTGACTACGAGTAGTGCTGTCAGAGAGAGAGCGGCTGCGCCAAACAGAATGATTTTTTTCATCGTGTGATACCGGACGGTTTTGTGCAAACTTAAAAATACTTCATCAAAAACTCAGTGACAGTTTTAGCTACCTTACCATAGGGAAACCACAGCGGCGTAGATACGGAGCCACTGTGCAGCGCCTTCAGCACCGCACGCTCATTGCTGAATTCTTTGAAACCAAAATGACCGGTAGATTTACCGATACCCGAGTTGCTCACACCGCCAAATGGCAGGTACGGATTAGTGATATGGATCACGTTGTCATTGATACAGGTGCCGCCGGCTGTAGTATGATTCAGCAGGTACTTTTGGTTCTTATTGCTGGAGGAGAATATATAAAGCGAGAGAGGCTTCTCTTTGCTATTGACCAGCGCGAGCGCCTCGTCGATATTTTTGTAAGTGATGACTGGCAGTATCGGGCCAAATATTTCCTCCTGCATCACCTTCGAGTCCAGCGATACATTGGTGAGTACGGTGGGGGCGATATAGTTTTCTGACTCGGCGGTCTGTCCGCCTGCTTCTACTTTGGCTCCGGCCTTGACGGCATCGTCCAGCAGTCCTTTCACACGCAGGTAGTTCTTGTTATTGATCAGACGGGCCAGGTCTGGGCTGGCCTGAGGGTCAGCACCGAAGCTCTTTGTGATCGACTCTTTTATCTTGCTGATAAATTCGTCCTTCTTGCTCTCATGCACCAGCACGTAGTCGGGCGCTATGCAGGTCTGACCGAGATTGATCCATTTGCCCCAGGTCAGTTTTTTAGCCGCAGCGCTGATGTTTGCAGTTTCATCTATGAATGCCGGCGACTTGCCGCCCAGCTCCAGCGTGACCGGTGTCAGGTGCTCCGCAGCCGCCTTCATGATCACCTTGCCCACAGCAGGGCTACCGGTGAAGTGGATATGGTCCCACTTGAGTTTCAGCAGCTCTGCTGACACGGTATGATCGCCTTCTATCACGGCTACATCGGCCTCGTTGTAGGCTTTATTGATGAGCGTCTTGAGTACGGCAGAGGTGTGGGGTGTATATTCAGATGGCTTGATGATCACCGTATTGCCGGCAGCGATAGAAGATATCGCAGCTACGAGCGGCAGCATAAAGGGATAGTTCCACGGAGAGAGGATCAGCGTGGTGCCTTTGGCCTCATAGACGATCTTAGACGTGGAGCCGATCATGGCCAGCGGTGTTTCTACCTCCACCTCTTGCATCCATTCGGCCAAATGCCCCATAGCAAAACGCGCCTCTGTGAGCACTCCGTAGAGCTCGGCAAAATCACTCTCTACCTTGGCCTTGCGCAGGTCCTGGTACATAGCCTCCTCTATCTGAGGGCGCAGCTCAAAGATGGTGTCTATCAGCTTCTGCAGTTTAGCGCGACGCTCGGAGGCCGTAGTGCTTTTGGCAGCCTGGCGGTTGCGCTGCTGTAGATTGAAGATGCGAATGATCTCTTCCAGCTTGGTATTGGGGCTGATAGGTATGGACTTGGTCACAGTGGCCGTAGCGGTTGCTTCCATGCTATGTGCGATTTGTTAAGCTTATAAAGATAATTATAAATCTGCGGGGAGGCAAAGCTTTATTCAGTGACAGGCACCAAATTTGAGGGCAACAAAAGGCTTTAACAAGCGTTAGGTGGATTGATGCCGCCTATGTCGGCTGAGTTACTTACTTTTGCGCCCCGTTGAGAGAGTCCAGACTATATATCATCCTGCTCGTGCTACTGGTATCAGCACTACCCGCTCAGGCACAGTTTCACGAGATAGGCGTGTGGGGCGGCGGTGCCAACTACTACGGAGATCTCAATCCGACATTCAACTGGAAATATGTGGGCCCTGCGGGTGGGGCTTTCTACCGTTATAACATTAACAAACGCCTTGCCGCCAAAGGTATGGTCAGCTTTGGCCAGGTAGCGGCAGATGATGCCGGCTCCAGCCTGGCCCGCAGCCGCCAGCGCAATCTCTCTTTCCGCTCCTATGTGGCAGATCTGTGCGCTACGTTTGAGTTCAATTTCTTTAAATACAATAAGAATAACCCTAAAAAAAACGGCTGGACGCCCTATATAGCTACTGGCGTAGGAATGTTCTTTTTTAATCCGGAAGCTCAGTACAAGGGTAAATGGTATTATCTCCAGCCGCTCGGCACGGAGGGGCAGAATGATGCCAGCTACTCCGGAGTCAAGAAGTACAAGCTCTACTCCTTTGAGATACCGCTGGAGTTTGGTTTTAAAGTACACCTCAAAAAGAATTGGAATATCAATGCCTTCATGTCCTTCCGCGAGACTTTCACCGACTATCTGGATGATGTGAGTGGCAACTATCCCTCCTCAGCATCCCTGCCCGGTGGGTCGAGAGGTATAGCTGCTGTCTTTTCAGACCGCTCCGGCGAGGTCAACGGCGGCGAGAAGACCGGCAAGCCCGGCTACCAGCGCGGCGAATCGGCACAGAAGGATCAATATGTATTTGTGGGCATAGCCATCTCCTATACTTTCATGTCTCTGCGGTGCCCGGATCCGGGCAGCACCTGGCCGTACAGGTAGACGCTCCATGGATTAACCATTTGATTATCAGGTTAAAATGCAACCTTTTTGTCAGTCCGAGCGGCGTGCATAATCAAACTCCCTGCCAAGGCTAAAAAAATGTTCATATTCTCCAAAAAATGTTTGTAAACTGTCGGATTAATGCTACATTTGCAATCCGTTTTCCGAAAGGGCTTCCAAAACGATCAGAAAACATTATTCAATTCACAATTAATAAAACTCATTACAATGGCCGATTTAAAAGCTCTTGCTGAGACTCTCGTAAACCTGACTGTAAAGGACGTAAACGAGCTCGCATCTATCCTGAAATCTGATTACGGTATCGAACCAGCTGCTGCTGCTGTAGCTGTAGCTGCTCCTGCCGCTGGTGGCGCTGCTGCTGCTGCTGAGAAGACTGAATTTGACGTGATCCTGAAGTCAGCTGGTGCTCAGAAGCTGAACGTAGTAAAGATCGTAAAGGATCTGACAGGCCTCGGTCTGAAGGAAGCTAAGGATCTGGTAGACGGTGCTCCTAAGCCTATCAAAGAAAAGGCTGACAAGGCTACTGCAGAAGATCTGAAGAAGAAACTAGAAGAAGCAGGCGCAGAAATTGAACTCAAGTAATTCAACTCTGTCCTGACACAAGATTTAAGGCACGACTCACTCAAAAGGGTGAGCGTGCCTTAAACTGTTTTTTAAGAGATGCATAATCTCAACCCCGGAGCAAGATGGGGATCAATCCTGAAAAACGAGCGGAAACCCGCACCAATACTGGGTAAACCAGATTTTAAGTAGAAATTTCTAACAAAACATAAAGAAAGACATGGCCGAAATCAAAAAAGCAAAGGAAAGAGTCAATTTCGGTAAAGTTAACCTCGCAGACGAGTCGCCAGACCTTCTTGACATCCAGCTTTCTACGTTCAAAGAGTTCTTCCAGATCGAAACTACCAATGATGACCGCTCCAAAGAGGGCCTGCACAGGGTATTCATGGAGAACTTTCCGATCTCTGATACGCGCAACATCTTCGTACTCGAATTTCTCGATTACTTTATAGACCCGCCACGCTACTCTATGGACGAGTGCGTAGAGCGCGGCCTCACATACTGCGTACCTCTGAAGGCGAAGCTGAAACTGTCTTGTAATGACCCTGAGCACATCGACTTCAAGACGATCGTGCAGGATGTATTCCTCGGAAACATCCCATACATGACGCCAAAGGGAACCTTTATCATCAATGGTGCTGAGCGCGTAGTAGTATCACAGCTGCACCGCTCTCCGGGTGTATTCTTCGGCCAGTCATTCCACCCGAATGGTACCAAGATATATTCTGCCCGCGTGATCCCGTTCAAGGGTGCATGGATGGAGTTTGCTACCGATATCAATAACGTAATGTACGCCTATATAGACCGTAAGAAGAAATTCCCGGTCACGATGCTGCTCCGCGCAGTAGGCTATGACTCTGACAAGGATATCCTGAAACTCTTCGATCTGGCTGATGAGATCAATATCGGCGTGAAAAAAGACCTCCAAAAGTCTGTAGGCCGCAAGCTGGCCGCAAGGGTGCTCCGCACCTGGATGGAGGACTTCGTAGATGAAGATACCGGTGAGGTAGTGTCTATCGAGCGTAATGAGGTACTCCTCGAGCGCGATACCACTATCACAGAGGACAACCTCGACCTGATAGCCGGCTCCGGTGCCAAGTCTATCTTCGTACACAAGGAAGTGCAGACGCAGGACTACTCTATCATATTCAATACACTCCAGAAGGATACCTCTAACTCTGAGATAGAGGCCCTCAACCATATCTACAAGCAGCTCCGTGGCTCAGATCCACCTGACGAGGAGACTGCCCGTGGCATCATCGAGAAGCTCTTCTTCTCTGACAAGAGGTATGACCTCGGTGAGGTAGGCCGCTACAAGATCAATAAGAAGCTCGGCCTGGATGATACACATGAGACCAAGGTTCTCACCAAGACGGATATCATCCTGATCGTGAAGTACCTCGTGGCGCTGAGCAACCAACGCGCGGAAATAGACGATATAGATCACCTGAGCAATCGCCGCGTACGTACTGTAGGCGAGCAGCTGTATGCTCAGTTTGGCGTAGGTCTCGCACGTATGGCACGTACCATCCGCGAGCGTATGAATGTGCGTGACAATGAAGTCTTCACACCTGTAGACCTCATCAATGCACGTACCCTGTCATCTGTGATCAACTCTTTCTTTGGTACATCACAGCTGTCACAGTTCCTCGACCAGACCAACCCTCTGGCAGAGATCACCAATAAGCGCCGTGTATCGGCTCTCGGTCCCGGCGGTCTCTCCCGTGAGCGTGCAGGCTTTGAGGTGCGAGACGTACACTACTCTCACTATGGCCGCCTCTGTACTATCGAGACACCGGAAGGACCAAACATCGGTCTCATCTCTACCCTCTGCGTACACGCCAAGGTGAACGATATGGGCTTCATCGAGACGCCATACCGCAAGGTGAAGGACGGCAAGGTAGAAGTGAAGGGTAAACCGGTATTCCTCTCTGCTGAAGAAGAAGACTCTAAGAAGATCGCTCAGGCAAAGGTGGATATGGACTTCAAGACCGGAAACTTCCTCACTGACAAGCTCAAGTCGAGGTATCAGGGTGACTTCCCTATCCTGGCTCCGGCCGAGGTAGACTACATGGACGTAGCGCCAAACCAGATCGTAGGTGTCTCTGCATCCCTCATCCCATTTCTGGAGCATGATGATGCCAACCGTGCACTCATGGGATCAAACATGCAGCGTCAGGCTGTGCCACTGCTCAAGCCGCAAGCCCCTATCGTAGGCACAGGCCTGGAGGGCAAGGTAGCCGCTGACAGCCGCAACCTGATCAATGCAGAAGGCGCAGGTACTGTAGAGTATGTAGATGCCAACGAGATCCACGTACGCTATGACAAGACTGAAGATGAGAAGCTCGTCAACTTTAAGGACGAGAAGGTAGTATATAAACTGTCTAAGTTCCTCAAGACAAACCAGAGCACATGTATCAACCTGAAGCCGCTCGTCCGCAAAGGTCAGCGCGTGCAGAAGGGTCAGGTACTCTGTGAAGGCTTCTCTACACAGGATGGCGAGCTCGCGCTCGGTGCTAACCTGAAAGTGGCATTCATGCCATGGAAGGGTTACAACTTTGAGGATGCGATCGTGATCAATGAGCGTATCGTACGTGACGATGTATTCACCTCTATCCAGATCGAAGAATTTGAACTGGAGGTGCGTGATACCAAGCTCGGCGAAGAAGAACTGACTCCTGATATACCTAACGTATCAGAAGAAGCTACCAAGGATCTGGACGAAAACGGTATCATCCGCGTCGGTGCCAAGGTGAAGGAAGGCGATATCCTGATCGGTAAGATCACTCCAAAGGGCGAGACTGATCCTACTCCGGAAGAAAAACTCCTCCGTGCGATCTTCGGCGACAAGGCGGGCGATGTGAAGGATGCTTCTCTCAAGGTACCACCATCCATCGAAGGTACGGTGATCACCAAGAAGCTCTTCGCTCGTGCCAAAAAAGATAAGACTGCCAAGACCAAGGAGAAAGCAGCTCTGGAGAAGCTCGATAAAGACTTTGAAAAGCGCGTGGCTGAGATCAAGGGCCTGCTCGTAGACAAGCTCATGACCGTACTCAGTGGCAAAGTTTCTGCCGGTGTATTCTCAAACTACAAAGAAGAGTGGATCAGCAAGGGAACCAAGTTCTCTGCCAAGGTGATCCAGGATCTCGACTTTGCGAATGTAGATGGCAACGGCTGGACCAAGGATGAAGAATCTAACGTGCTCGTGAAGGCTATGCTCCACAACTATAACCTGCGCCTCAATGAGGAAACAGGTAAGTACAAGAGGGAGAAATTTAACATCTCTATCGGTGATGAGCTGCCATCAGGCGTACTGAAACTCGCCAAGGTATACATAGCCAAGAAGCGTAAGCTGAAGGTGGGGGATAAGATGGCGGGCCGCCACGGTAATAAGGGTATCGTAGCCAAGATCGTACGGGCAGAGGATATGCCATTCCTGGAGGACGGTACGCCTGTAGATATCGTACTGAACCCGCTGGGTGTACCATCTCGTATGAACCTCGGCCAGATATATGAGACTGTACTCGGCTGGGCCGGTCTGAAGCTCGGTGTGAAGTTTGCTACGCCGATATTTGACGGTGCTACTCTGGGTGAGATATCTGAGTGGGTGAATAAGGCAGGTGTACCAGAGCTGGGCTCTACCTACCTCTATGACGGCGAGACAGGCAACAGGTTTGACCAGCCTACTACTGTAGGTGTGATCTACATGCTGAAGCTGAGCCACATGGTAGATGACAAGATGCACGCACGTAGCATCGGACCATACTCTCTCATCACGCAGCAGCCTCTGGGCGGTAAGGCTCAGTTTGGTGGTCAGCGTTTTGGTGAGATGGAGGTTTGGGCACTCGAGGCATACGGTGCATCCAATATCCTGCAGGAGCTCCTCACTGTGAAGTCTGATGATATCACAGGCCGTGCCAAGACATACGAAGCTATCGTGAAGGGTGACAACATCCCTGAGCCGGGCGTACCTGAGTCATTCAATGTACTCCTGCATGAGCTCCGCGGCCTCGCACTCGACCTGAGGTTTGAATAAGCAGCCCCTCTAAATCTCCCCAAAGGGGAGACTTAAAATACAAAGGCAGTCCTGATGGGCTGCCTTTTTTGATTAATGTGTCCCGTCCTGAAATAAGTTGACAATAAATCGACTTGTTTATGGAAAATGGTTT
>JAFDYQ010000022.1 GCA_018267365.1 Bacteroidota bacterium
CTCTGAAGCACTATGAACACTATTGGCACAAAATCAACACAATAAATAGATATAAAATCATAAATAATATTCCCTCTTCAGTCGAAAAACTTGCCGGCTCAAACCGTCACTTAGCTCTAATAACACATATAAAAAAGGCCCGCTTTGCAGCGAGCCTTTGTATTCTTAGCGTCTTCGCGCCTTTGCGTGAAAACTGTATTTATTGGTAGTTATCCACCTCCGCCTTGGCCTGCGCCAGGAAGTCGGTCAGCGCCATCGTACCCAGGTCGCCCTTGCCTTGGCGGCGTACGGCTACGGCACGGTCGGCCGCTTCCTTCTCGCCCACCACCAGCATGTACGGTGTCCGCTTGATCTCCGTATCGCGGATCTTCTTGCCTATCTTCTCGGCCCTGTCATCCAGCGTCACCTCAAAGCCAGCCTTGCGGAGCGTCTGCTTTACCTCCTGGGCATAGTCCATATACTTGTCGCTGATAGGCAGGATAGCTATCTGCTCCGGTGCCAGCCACAGCGGGAACTTGCCCCCGTAGTGCTCCAGCAGGAAGCCGATGAAGCGCTCATGCGTACCCAGCGGCGCACGGTGTATGATGATCGGGCGCTCCTTCTCATTATGCTCATTCATAAAGGTCAGGTCAAAGCGCTCTGCCTGCGCAAAGTCCACCTGATTGGTCGCGATGGTAAACTCCTTGCCTATAGCGCTCCATAGCTGTATATCGATCTTAGGTCCGTAGAAAGCCGCCTCATCAGCCACCTCTACAAACGGCACACCTGACTTCACCAGTACCTCACGCACCATCGCCTCGGTCTCCTGCCACAGTGGCGCATTGTCTATATACTTCTGCCCCAGCTTAGATGGCTCATGCTTGGAGAAGCGCATCTGGTACTTGTCTATGCCAAAGATCTTAAAGTACTTCACATACAGCTCATTCACCTTCATAAACTCATCGGCAAACTGCGCCTTGGTGCAGTAGATGTGCGCATCGTTCATCTGCATAGAGCGCACACGCATCAGGCCAAACAGCTCACCACTCTGCTCATAGCGGTAGCAGGTACCGTACTCCGCGAGGCGCATAGGCAGGTCGCGGTAGCTCTTAGGCAGCGCACCAAATATCTTGTGGTGGTGCGGGCAGTTCATAGCCTTCAGGTAGTACTTCTGTCCGTCCAGCTCCATAGGCGGGAACATGCTATCCGCATAGTACGGCAGGTGGCCAGAGCGCAGGTACATCGCCTCCTTGGCCAGGTGTGGGCTCTTAACACGCACATAGCCTTGCTCATGCTCAGACTCCTTGGCCAGTTTCTCCAGCTTCTCTATGATGGCAGCGCCCTTCGGCAGCCACAGCGGCAGGCCCGGACCCACCTCTTCATCAAAGGTGAATATCTCCAGCTCACGGCCCAGTGTGCGGTGGTCATTCTTGCGCGCCTCCTCCAGCATAGCCAGGTGTGCGTCGAGCTGCGCCTGCTTAGGGAAGGTGATGCCGTATACGCGCGTCAGCTGCTTGTTCTTCTCATCGCCCTTCCAGTAGGCACCCGCTACACTCAGCAGCTTGGCAGCCTTGATATAGTCCGTGCTGGGGATGTGTGGCCCACGGCAAAGGTCTGTGAAGTTGCCCTGCTGGTAGAAGGTGATCTCACCATCATTCAGGTTCTGCAGCAGGTCGAGCTTATACTCATCACCCTTCTCGGTAAAGTAAGCTACGGCCTCTGCCTTAGGCATAGCCGTGCGTATGTACTTATTGCCCTGCTTGGCCAGCTCCAGCATACGCTTTTCCAGCCGGCCCAGGTCTTCTTCGGTCAGCTTCCTGTCGCCCAGGTCTATATCGTAGTAGAACTTATCCTCCACTGCCGGCCCTACCCAGAACTTAACGCCCGGATACGCCTCCTCTATAGCCTCTGCCATCAGGTGGGCAGACGAGTGCCAGAAGGTCTTCTTGCCACCTTCATCTTCAAACTTCAAAAGCTTCAGCGTCGAGTCATGCGTGATAGGACGCGTGAGGTCCCATACCTCGCCATTCACCTCTGCTGCGAGCACAGCCTTGGCCAGCCCCTGCGAAATACTCGCCGCGACATCATACGCGGTCACTCCTTCATTGTACTCCCTGACGGTCCCGTCGGGTAGTGTGATCTTGATCATTGTGTTGTTAGTTGATAGTGATAGAGTATCAGGCAATAAGCAGAAGGAGTGAGAGAATAAGTACACGCCTCATTCGTCTTAATACTTAATACTAACTACTAAATACTCTCAGGGGCGTGAAAATATACAATTGACGCTCAATCCGCAACCGTGGCCCGGCGGCTAATCAGACCACCACAGGCTACAATACACAATCCACCTTTAATATTGAACCCTTTTTCCGCTACCACGTATAGAGAGGGAGAGCTATTTTTGTTAAAATGAAAGGAATCCTTACCCTCGTGGCCTTTCTGGCCGTATTTGCCGCCTCGGCGCAAGATGATACTGTAGCTACCGTCAGTGCAGTAGTGAGTGATACTACCATTCTCAAAACCAAATCTGAAAAGGAGGTAAAGCAGCTGCGCAGCAATGCCAAAGCCAAAGCATCCCAGCCTGTACGCGAGCGCGACACCACACACTATGCCATACAGACCGACAGCATACATCCGCATGCCATCATCTATACCAGCAAAACCATCATGGCCAATGCCGCTTATGTCTATGACAAAAAAAATGATTCTCTGATAGTGGCCTTTCAGGATCACAAGATATACTCTACCATGTCCTTGCGTCCCGAGCTGAGCCACCTCACTGATGCATCTAAACGGGTGCGCTACTCTCAGCTGAAAGACCAGAAGATGTTTAAAGCCGAAAAGGTGAACCCCGATACTACAAACTATAAATACAGTTACGTCAAACTGGTAGATACGCTCATCTGGCATGGTTACATTGGCTACAAGCATAAATTTACGATGAAGGATAAATTCACTGGTACTACCTATACTGTGATCCTCTACGAGTCTCCGCTGATCAAGATAGACCCGGAGTTTAGCAAGTATTACTTCAGCGAACTGTTCTTTATGAAAGTGCCTATCAAGCTGACCGGCGGGGTGATAAAGGCGCTGGCTGAGCAGCGCATAGACAATAAACCGGTGGTCCGTGAGGAACTGGAGTTGAGGCGCTTTGACGATGAGGCCGGGTGGCAGGGAGGAGTAGACTTTAGCACGCCGATGGATAAGAACTATACCTATATGCTGCCAGATGGCACCAAAAAGGAAAAACAATACGCCAAAGAGTTGATAGAGCGCCTCTCAGGCAAAAAGGACTATCCTACAATACCCTACCGCCAGGAGTTTGATCATGAGTAGACCCGGCAGGCGTTAGCATTATTTACCACTATGAGGATAATCAGGGTTGCTTATATAGAGGAATATTGATTATTTTTGCAGGATTCATTTTCAAAACCAAAAGAAATAGCATTTGGCACTAAATCAACGCCCCCCGTTTCCAAGGGGCAGAGCACCGAGAAAAGAACTCGAACACAGGATCAACGACCTGATACGTGTACCCGAGGTTCGCGTGGTAGGTGAAAATATAGAACCCGGAGTATATGGTACCCGCGAGGCGCTGGACCGGGCCCGGGAGATGGGTCTCGACCTCGTAGAGATCTCTCCTAATGCGGTGCCTCCTGTCTGCCGTATAGTAGACTACAATAAGTTTCTCTACGAGAAGAAGAAGAAAGAAAAAGAGATCAAGGCAAACTCAAAGAAGCAGGAAGTAAAAGAAATACGCTTCACTGCCAATACTGACGACCACGATATCGACTTTAAGGCCAAGCATGCCGAAAAGTTTTTGCAGGAAGGCAATAAGGTAAAAACTACACTTATGTTTCGCGGGCGTATGATTGTATTCAAAGAGCGTGGCGAGCTGCTGCTCCTACAGTTTGCCAAGAAGCTGGAAGACATCGCCTCCGTAGAACAGCTGCCCACCCTGGAGGGCAAGCGTATGATGATGACGCTCGCACCCAAGGCCAAGAAAAAATAATTTTGAATTTCGGACAGTCCGTATTATATTTGCCGTCCCATTCAGATGTTTCTGTAGCTCAGCTGGTAGAGCAAGTGACTCTTAATCACTGGGTCCCGAGTTCGATCCTCGGCGGGAACACACACTAAATCAAGCGGTTAGCCTCACGGTCTGACCGCTTTTTTTTATTTTCTATCTGTTAATTCCTTATATTTATTTCTACACTAATGTGTTGGGTATATATTTCCACGTACAGGCATGGTTATTGCCCTAAGCTATATCTAAATGAATTGGGGAAAAGTAGTCCGTATCACACTCAAAGTACTGGGGGGCGTAGTAGGCGCGCTGCTCATACTTGTGCTTGTGTTCATACTGCTCATCCGCTTGCCCTCTGTACAAAACTTTATCACTCATAAAGCTACAGCATATATTTCATCAAAGACGCATACCAGGATCTCGCTACGGCGTCTATATATCGGCTTTCCCAAAAGCGTAGTCATAGAGCAGCTCTATGCAGAAGATGCGAAGCATGATACACTGCTTTACCTCGGCGAGCTGGAGGTCGGTGTGAATATGCTCGGACTACTCCACCACAAGCTGGAAATAGGAAGCATACGGCTCTCTGATGTGACCGCAAACATAGGTCGCAGCCGTGTAGATAGCGCTTACAATTTTGGCTTTTTCATCAGGGCCTTTGCCGGAGATAGCAAGAAGGCGCCCGAGGTAAAGCCTGCATCGGATACCACGCATAGCACTCCGTGGAAAGTACAGGTAAATAATGTGGACCTCGTCCATATCCGCGCCAGATTTGCGGATAGTGTCAGTGGTACTATAATACGGGGTGAGGTGGGTACACTCAGGCTCCGCCTCAAGGGGATGGACCTGAAGCCTCTTAGCTTTGCCGGGCATGAGCTCTACCTGGCCGATACGCGTGTAGACATCGTCCAGACACGAGACAATGATGCAGTCAAAGACTCCACCACTGCTCTACTGCCTCAGCTCGGTCTGGACAAACTGGACCTGAAGAACATCCACTTCAGCTATCGCAATCAGCCCGGAGGGCAATCATATTCCTTTGATGTAGGTGCACTCTACATACAGCCGGAGCAGATAGACCTGAATCAGCACATTATCAAAGTCAAAACCCTGCATCTGGTCCAAAGTGATGGCTCTATAGCTATGCGCCGGACAGATACCACTGCCAGTAGGCATGCAGCTCCTCTACCCCATGATACCGCAGCGGGCCGCGGCTGGTATGTGAACGCGGATACCATTCATCTGGAGCATATTGACTTCGCCTTTGATGAGACCGATGCGCCGCGCGTGACAGCCGGCATGGACTATCGCCATCTGAAACTGACAGATGTGAATACGCATATTGAGCATGGTTATTATAGTCCTGATACTATCCTGGCCGATATACATCATCTCTCTGCCAGGGAGCGATGCGGTATCGTGCTGAAAAATCTGACTGCAGATGGCCAGTATACCAGTACAGGTGGCATACTACATGGGCTGACGCTGACTACGGCTATATCTCATATCGAGCCGAGTGATATCGCGGTGCACTATGGGTCACTCCGGTCACTCTCTACAGATATAGGTGATCTGACTATCCATGCCGACCTGCACCCCGCCAGCGTGGACGTACAGGATATCCTCTGGTTTGCACCGCAGCTCAGGGCCACTTTTGATAAAATGCACCTGACGCACGCTACAGTGAGCGGCAAGATAACCGGCCAGCTCAAAGACCTCACAGCACAGCACCTGAGCGCCACAGTAGGCCGGCATACGGCGGCAAATATAGACGCGCACATCGTAGGGCTACCCAAAGCTGTGACAGCCTACTATGATGTAGATCTCCATGATGTGCATAGTACAGAAGGTGAGATCAGTGCCATCCTGAATGGAGTACTGCCGCCATCTATACAACTGCCGCAGACTGTCGCTATCACCGGTCATGTGAAAGGTTCGCTGAAAGATGCGGCCGCCGACCTCGATCTCAATACCAGCAATGGGACCGCCACCATCAATGCGACCATGCGAATGGCAGCCGGAGATACGCAGTACGCTGTAAAGCTGACTGCCAATGCGCTCGACCTGGGCTACATACTCAGAAAGCCTGACCTGCTCGGACCTGTCACTATGACTGCATCAGGCAAAGGACAAAACCTGACACCGGCTACCATCATTGCCGATCTGGATGCCAGGATCGCTGCTGTTTATTTTAAAAAATACACCTACAAGAATATCGACCTGAGCGCCTGCGCCAGCGAGGGTGCCTATGATGCGACCATTCTGATCCATGATACAAATGTGCAGATGGGCCTGGAGGCATCGCTACTGTGGCAAGGTGAGGACAAGCATCTGATAGCGGATGGAAATATCAGTGGGATAGACCTGCTGAAAACACACCTCATGGCCGCTGACCTGAGGGCCGGTGCAAGGCTCAATATAGATATGCGTGATAGCAGCGATGTCATAAACGGAGATGCAGTGATCAGCAATATCACAGTGCTCAAGGGAGAAGACACTTACCGCATAGACTCGATAGCGCTGTCTGCCAGGACAGATACAGGCCGGCTGCGGCTGGCGCTCAGCAGTGATATTGCCGATCTGACGTATGACGGCACACCCAAAGTACAATTGATCCCGTCGGCGCTCATTTCCTTTGTCAATACTTATTTTGCATTTACACCGGATAGGGTGGATACTAGCGGCGCAGATACCACCCGCATTGATTTTGATCTCACAGCTAGTGTCAATCCGCATCCTATCCTGACCGAAGTACTGATGCCACAGGTCAAGGCTTTTAACGGTGCTTCTCTTTCTGCTACATTTGATAAGGCGAGGCGCAAGCTCGATCTTGACCTCAATGCCTCTGCTATGGCATACGGAGGTATCAAAATAGATAATGCAGGCGCTGCTATCCATGCTGTGAATGACTCTCTGAAGTATGATATCTCAGTAGCCAGGCTGGCTACCGGCCCCATACGGCTGATCAGCACGGAGCTATCAGGATCGCTACGCGAAAACCGACTGGCCTACCTTCTCGACGTCAAAGACTCTGTAGCTGCAGATAAGCTGAAGATGTCGGGCGAGCTGCGGCAGCCTGAGCCAAAAAGCTACACCCTGCGTATAGATAGCAATGGCCTGGTGCTGAATGACCGCAAGTGGGCGCTGGCAGATGATAATAAGATCCATTTTGGCAAGGGCGGCCTCTATGTACATGATTTTGACCTCATGCGCAATGCACAGGAGGTGGCCATCTCCTCACAGAGTGATGATGGGGCAGCACCGATCAAAGTCACCTTCCGTGACTTTGACATCGGTACCATATCGCAGATCATAGAGTCAGATACAGCGCTGCTGCGCGGCCGTATGAATGGTAATGCTGAACTACGTAATGTCAATACTTCACCGGCCTTTGTATCTGATCTGCGCATAGATAGTATATCGTATCAGCAGCATCCTATAGGCGACCTGACGGTGAAGGCAGATAACCTGACCGCCGACCGCTATCAGGCAGATGTGAGGCTCAGCGGCGCTGATAATGATGTACAGATCAGGGGAGCCTATATCAGCACAGCAGCTGGTGGCAGTCAGCTGGACCTTCATACCAGTATCAATAAACTTAACCTGTCATCTATCGAGCCATTTACAGCCGGCCAGATCAGGCACAGCAAAGGCTACATGACCGGCAATGCCTCTATCACCGGCAGTATCAAGCATCCGCTGATCAATGCTGATATTGCCTTCCGCGATGCAGCTACCAACGTAGCCTACATTAATAACTATATCACCATTAAAGAAGATCACATCAAGGTGGATCCTAATGGCATTTACTTTCACTCTTTTGATATACTGGACTCGCTGGGTCAGAAGGCTACTATAGATGGTTCGGTACACACCACCGACTTTAAGAAAATGAAATTTGATCTGACCATTCGCACAGATCATTTCACCGTACTGAATACTACTATCCGTGATAATCCGCTCTTCTTCGGCCACCTGCTGATCAGCAGCCGCATATCGGTGAAAGGCAATGAATCACTGCCTGTAGTGAATGCAGATGTGAAGCTGCTGGATCATACTAATATCGCCGTGATCATCCCCACCTCTAAGATCTCTACTGATCGTGGCGATGGCATAGTGGTAATGGTCGATCACTCTGATACTACCGGCATACTGGGCAAAAAACGGGACCGTGAAATAGACACGGTGAGTACCCAGCTCCAGTTCAAAGGTATCAACCTGATAGCGAATGTAGATATAGCAAAGCAGGCTAAGTTTAAAGTGATAGTCAATAAGACTTCGGGCGACTCACTGGTGGTGAATGGGGAAGGCCGCTTGAGTTTTGCTCTAGACCCTGCCGGCAATCAGAATCTCACTGGCACCTATACACTCTCCGGTGGTAGCTATGATTTCAGCTTTGAAAAGGTAATACATAAGAAGTTTAATATCCGCGATGGCAGCACCATCACATGGAATGGCCGACCGCAGGATGCCACAGTAGATGTGAGCGCTATCTATGAGGTGCGGACATCTGCGGCTGACCTCCTGGCATCAGAGCTGGCAGGCGTGTCTGAATCAGAAAAGTCTGCCTATAAAAAGCTACTTCATTTTAAGGTCTACCTCAATATGAAAGGTGAACTACTGAAGCCTGAGATCAGTTTCAGACTGGATATGGATGATGCGGATAAGGCGGCTTTCTCCGGCATAGTATACTCTAAGGTGACCTCGGTGAACGGCAACCCCGATGAACTGAATAAGCAGGTCTTTGCACTACTGATCCTGAATAGATTTATCCCCACTAATACAGTGCCTGGTGATGACTATGGCACAGTGGCTACCGATTTTGCCCGCAATAGCGTAAATGAAGTATTGACAGATCAGCTCAATAGACTCTCCGGCAAATACATCAAGGGCGTGGATCTGAACTTTGGCCTCCAGTCCAATGATGAATACACGCAGGCTGGTGTGCAGCAGAATACACAGGTAAGTATTGGTGTAAAGAAGAGCTTTTTTAAGGATCGCCTGGATGTATCTCTGGGCACCTCTATCAATGTACCAAACAGTAACTCCAGTGCCTCACAGTACAATGCCAATAGCATCACCGGAGATATCATGCTGGACTATAAGCTGACACCCGACGGAAGGTATCACTTCAAGGCTTTTCGCCTTAATCAATACGAGGGAATCATAGACGGCCTGCTGTATAAGACCGGTATCGGTGTATCATATAATCGGGACTACGATCACCTGAAAGATATATTTCAACGACACCCCAAACCAAAAACAGAAGCTCCGGTACAATGAAGAAAAGCGCCCCAATTATTTTTCTCATGATGGTACTCCTGCTCTCTGGCTGCACGGGGCTACGGCTGATGCCCAAGGATCGGGTACTGTATACCGGAGCCAGTATCTCCATTGATACTAAGGAGAAAATCAAAAAGAAAGGTGCAATAAAAACAGAAGTACAGGACATCGTAAGACCCAAACCCAATACTACCTTTCTCGGAATGCGGCCCGGCTTATGGTTATATTACGAAGCAGATAAGCCTAAGAAACATCACAATAATAAACGCAAAGCTCGGGATTGGATCAAAAATAAAATGGGTGAGGCACCCGTATATCTCAGTGACGTGGATACCGTGCTGCTGCAAAAGGCCATAGATACGAAGCTCTGGAATATAGGCTATCTGGACTCTCATAGTGAGTATACCGTAGTGAGAAAGAAGAACGGCAAAACCGCGCATATCGAGTATAAGCTGAGACTGAAACAACCGTATATACTTAAAAATATCACTTTCCCGCCGGATACGGATGGCATAGGCAGATGGGTGGCACGCTCACAAAAGCGGTCACTGCTAAAACCGGGAAATGTATATAAGCTGGACGATCTGGTAGCGGAGCGAAACAGGATAGACGACCTCGTAAAAAGACACGGCTATTACTTCTTCAACCAGGGCTATCTGGAGTTTCTGATGGACACTATGGACAGACAGGTGACGCTGGTGGTCAGAGTCAAAAGTAATACTCCTGACAAGTCAAAGCATCTCTATCACGTAGATGAAATAAATATCTACCCTGAATACGACCGTGCCGACTCATTACCTATACAGGAGCAGATCATTGATTCGGTGAATTATTATTCCAGGACCAATTATATCCATCCGCGTGCCGTTTTGCACTCAGTATATTTCCGTCCTCACCGTATATATGATAGCCGTATACAGCGCCGTACGCTGGCACGGCTTAATAATCTGGGAGTATTCAAGTACATTAATCTGGAGATGAAGGAGATGGATTCCATTATCGGTTCGCTCTCTGCCAATATTATGCTCTCTCCACTACCCAGGTACTCGGTGAGTACCGAGCTGCAGGTAGCTACGAAGTCAAACAATTTTATCGGTCCCGGTCTTACTTTTAGCCTTAGAAACAGGAATGCATTTAAAGGTGCCGAGCTGCTGATCTACAACCTGACCGGATCATTTGAGGCGCAGTATAGTGGTGTGTACAAGGGGCAGTTTACCTATCAGGTCAATCCGCGCGTAGAGCTGGATATACCTCGCATCTTTCCTTTCAAAAATCAGCCTAAGACAGATTTTGTACCACATACCAAATTTGGATTAGACTATGCTTTCCTCAGTCGCGTAGGTTATTTCAATATGAACTCCTTCAAACTGGATATCGGATACAGATGGAAGCAGTCTATGACCATAGAGCACTCCCTGACATTGCTAAACGTCCAGTACTTTAATATATATCACCGTTCAGATGCATTCAATGCGCTCATAGATAGCAATCAACTTTTGAAGTCGCGTTTTGATGAACAGTTTCTGTTTGGTATTGGTTATTCTTTTTTCTACACAGAGCAGCAGAAGACCGCCAAACGAAATCGGTTCTACTTTAACGGTAATGTAGAACTATCCGGCAATGCACTGGCGCTGGGTAGCCAGCTGGCAACAAAGAAACCTGTGGATGCAAACCAGCCCGCAAAGGTTTTTGGAGTAGAGTTTGCGCAGTTTGCACGCTTTGATATAGATGTGAGAGATTATGTGAGGATTTCGACTAACAATATGCTGGCTTTCCGGTTCATAGCCGGCTGGGGCCTGCCTTATGGCAATAGCAGTACACTGCCTTATGCCAAGCAGTTTTTCTCCGGTGGTGCATACAGTCTGCGCGGTTTCCCGGTCAACTCCGTGGGCCCGGGTGCATTCCGGTCAGATAGTACAAACAGTGTATTCGCTTTGCAGCAGGGTGGAGAGATCAAGTTGGAATTTAATGCAGAATATCGTTTCCCCATCTTCAAATTCTTGAAGGGTGCAATTTTCTACGATGCCGGTAACACCTGGCTTAACAAGGCTAATCCTGCCGCGCCTAATGGTGAATTCCGTTCTAATTTATTCCTAAAGCAGATAGCTATGTCCACAGGAGCTGGTCTGAGAGTAGATGTCAACTTCTTCGTGTTGCGGTTTGATGTGGGCCTGCCGCTTCGCTCACCTGCCATGCCGGAGTCGGAGAGATGGGTGATCAATCATACCACATTCAAGAGCCTGACATTCAATCTGGCATTCGGCTATCCATTCTGAAAAGGTGCAGGCAAAATACCCGCACCCCCTATGATACACTATATCATTTCTCCAGGCACATCACATCAGAACGGAGTACGTACTTGACTCCCGACTCTACGCTGCGCCCCTCATGCATCAGCTCATGCATGAAGACAAGCACCATACCCGTCTGCGGTGTGATGACCAGATCATCAAAGACCGTTTCGCCACCAGTATAGTCGTCATTCAGATAGAGCAAGAAGGTAAAATAGCTGGCCTCCTTGTCATTCCGCGCATAGAAGTTATCGCGATGCGGTTTGAAATACTCTCCCGTCTCATAGCGATAGAAGCGGAAGAGCTCATTCAGTCCGAATGGTGTCACGTCTCCATAGCTGATAGGGAAGTGGTCTTTCAACCGCTCCCACAGCCGCTCAGCCAGCTCAAAGCTGGTGTGAAAGACGCGCGTGTTATTGCGATAGCGCGGCTCCAGGCGTACACCCATGGTGGTATTGATCGTGGCAGGTGCGTAGCCGGTGTCGGTACTCATCTGTATCAGTTCCCTGCACTCCTCAGGTGTGTAGAAGTCCTCTATAGTAAATATGTCTTTGCTATACTGATGCACTTTCATGGTCTTTGCTTTAAAAGGAGAGGAGCAAAAAAGTTCTTCTCCTTATTACTAAATATGTGGCGTACTCTTCCTCTAGTGCACTACCTTATTGGCGCAGCAGCTCGCTGCGACTGCATCCGGCTTGGCGCGAAAGGTGAACCCCATAGAGAGGATGTAGCCCATCGCCTCGCTCAGCGCAGTATTGGATCCAAAGCGTGGATTAGTATTGATATCCGCGTGTACCTCCAGCTCAGTACCATACTGGTCAAAGAGGTCGCACAGGTGATACGCGATCTCGATAGATTTCGCTACCTCATGCAGCATACGCTCCTTGATAGTCATGCGCTGCGCGGTGCGGTCAGAGCAAATATACATATAGCCGCCCTTGCCCTTGCGCAGGATCAGGATCACGGTGGCAAACTCTACCTCAGATCCATAGACCTGAGAGTCGGTGCCGATGCAGATCTTGATCTTATTGCCGAGTGCCTGCTCGTGTATCAGCGCCTGCTCCATCGCTTCTTTGATCGGGCCTTTTATCCTGGTGCCATCCAGCTTTCGCCATTTCCCATTTACTACTTGTTCCATTGGTTTTCGTATTTCGGCCCCACCCAACCCTCCCCAAAGGGGAGGGCTTAGTGAGTCATCGTTATTAAATTTTTTCCCGGCTGTTACAGCTCCCCATTGGGGAGGCCGGGAGGGGCTTCACCCATCCATCTTCACGATCTTTGGGTAGAAGATACCTTCTACATTCACGAGGTTCGTTTGCGCACCCATGACTGCATGGATATCCTTGTAGGCATGTGGTGCCTCGTCCAGTCCGCCGCCGAGCAGCTTCACACCGTTTGCCTTCAGCACTTCTTTGAGCGCTGCGTGGGTCACGCTGTTCATCGCCTTGGTACGGCTCATCTTACGCCCTGCACCATGCGAGGCAGAGTTTAGCGCTGCCGCCTCACCCTTGCCACTCACTATGAAGCCCGGTGCGGTCATCGAGCCCGGTATGATACCCATCACACCTTTGGCTGCAGGTGTCGCACCCTTGCGGTGTACGATCATCTCGCGGCCATCCACCATCTCCTTCCACGCAAAGTTGTGGTGGTTCTCCACCATGGCTATCGGTGCTACGTTCAGCACCTTGGCCAGCTTGCGGTGTATCTCGTGGTGGCAGGCGCTCGCATAGTCGCCGGCCAGGTTCATCGCGATCCAGTACTCCATACCTTCCTGTGTGTCGAGGTTCAGCCACGCCAGGTGGCCAGCTTCACGCGGCAGCCTTGTTTTTTCCTTGGCTACCTTAGTGTAGTGGCCCGCTATGGTCGCACCCAGGCCACGGGAGCCGGAGTGGGAGAGGAGCGCTACATACTGGCCCGGTGGCACCTTCAGTGCATTGTCAGGGTCTGATATCTCTACCACGCCCCACTCTACGAAGTGGTTTCCTGAGCCGGATGAGCCGAGCTGCTTTGCTGCTTTTATATGCAGGTTCTTTAGCAGCGCTATTTCGCCAAACTCCTTACGGTCCAGTATCTCATGATCCGGTGTCTCCTTAAACTCACGTCCCGCCCCAAAGAGTGTTCCCTCTATCAGCTCACGCTGGTAGAATCTTTCACGCTGCAGCAGATCACCAGCCGGTATGTCAAACACCGACAGGCACATACGACAGCCGATATCTACACCCACACCGTACGGGATCACCGCATTCTCAGTAGCCAGGACACCGCCTATCGGGAGGCCATAGCCAGAGTGCGCATCGGGCATCAGCGCCGCAGCACGTGCTATCGGCAGCCTCGCCGCGATCTTCATCTGGTCAAAGGCGCCCTGCTCGATATGCTCCTGCCCGAAGGCACTGAAGTCTATACCTCTCTCCAGCAGCGGGATCTCTTCGCCCCCTGCTTTAGGTTTCTCTATCAGCAGGTCTGCTATCTGATTGAGCGGAGCATCCTCCATAAACTCGGCAGGGTTTGCCAGTATCTTCTTCAAGATGTCCAGCGCTTCATCCAGTGTAGAGTGCTTGTAGTTTTTCTCCATCACACGCATCGCCACTGATATGACAGGTCCCTCAGGGTAGCCTATGTCTCTCAGGTCTTTTCCTCTTATGGATAATTTTGCCATTGTCTTTTTAGTTGTTCTTGTTTTCAAATTTTTGTATCCCTTAGTCGTTTTGTCATTATTGCTTAAACGCCTTCAGGATCGCGATATCTTCTGCTTCTCCATGTATAAATTTTTGAATAGCTAGCCTTAGCAGCATCCTTTCCTGTCCAGCTTGATATTGACAATAACGGTATCGCGAGTATGCTATCCTTTCCAGCCTTCTGGTGATACAGTTGCTTTCCGAATATAGCTCTCCATCTATCACCTGCATATGTGTCACTATATGTGGCCTTACCTTCATCACCAGCCAATATTCAGGAAGTATTATCCTGTATCTCTGACTATAGTGCGCATATTCACGGCGATTTTCCGGATGATACCACACCTTGAGATGATCTTCCAACTGATCATATTGCTTCTGATCTATATGTATAGGATCAGGGCCATAGCTTACATATCGTCTTCTCCCATCCCAGTCAGTCGCATAGTAACCTTTCTCACCCTTGCGGACGTTCTTGATATGCTGTACAGATCTCACTACACGGCACTCTTGAAAAGCGAGCTGAAGCAGGTCTTGTATTTTTTCTGCATCTCGTCTTCGTGATATGTCGTCTCTCAGTTTGTAGTAAACTTCCCACCCTCGTTGGAATGGTTCTTTTAGCTCTACATATGGCTGATCTCGTATGGCATCCCATAGCTCTCTATCCCTTTTTCTAAGTCTCCTTATTTCTTTTTGTTCTAAGTCATGTTTATCCGGTTTCATTGTAAACTGTTGATCTGATAAATACCAAAGGCACAGGCCTTCGGCTATTGTGTCTCATTTTGATTGTTGTTACCAGATACCGTTTCATTGTTTTTGCTTTTAGTTATTTAAATACTTGTTCTGTGAGAGTGGCAAGATTCGAACTTGCTATGCCCGAAGGCAGCGGTTTTACAGACCGCCCTGGCACTCCAGCTCCGGCGCACTCCCATTTATTTACTATCGGGTGAAGAAGGGAATCGAACCCTCTGCTGCGGTCTCACAAACCGCCGTGTTGCCTATACACCAGCTTCACCATTTCACCTCTCCCATCTGCCTTTGGCATCTTCCCTCTCCAAAGGAGAGGAAAGAACTATGGAGCAGAGGCGTTGCTTTTACTTTCTTCGTACACCGGACAGGATTCGAACCTGTATGACCCGCTTAGAAGGCGGGGATGTTTCCATTACATCACCAGTGCATACACACGCCCCAGGCTTCGAACCCGGACCACAGGTTTTGGAGACCTGTATGCTAGCCTGTTACACCAGGCGTATATGCGGACAGAGCAGGACTCGAACCTGCAACGCGAGGTCCTTCAAACCCCCGCTCTACCATTGGAGCTACCTGTCCATGAGCCTCCTTCAGTGTTTGAACCTGATTCCCCAGATTACAAGTCTGGTGCATCACCACAGATGCTTAAGAGGCGCTCACGTTTTCTCTGCGGGAACAGGATGGATCGAACATCCGGCGCGCGGCTTAACAGGCCGCTACTCTGCCACTGAGTTATGTTCCCTTTGTCACAGCTGTCTGTTGTTGGTTGGCAGTTGGCTGGAAACAGCTATGATACCCGCCACCTGCCAACAGCCAACTAACACAAACAACACATTCGCTGATGCAGCAGGCTTCGAACCTGCAACCCCCGCTTTCGTAGAGCGGCGTTCTTCCCGTTGAACTATGCATCAATATCAGTTGACCCGGTGGGGCTCGAACCCACGACCCCCGCTTTAAAAGAGCGGTGCTGCCTCCATGCTGAGCTACAGATCAATATGTAGACCCGGAGATTCGAACCTGCCTGCGGCATGCAGGCACTCACTATTCAGGTTCTAAACCTGCTGCCTCTCCCGTTGGGCTACGAGTCCATTTTTTAGGTGACGGTTGTCAGGTGGCTGTTGGCAGGCTGTTTCCAGTCACCAGTCACCGTACACCAGCCACCCTTATTAGTTGCCGGAGCAGGATTCGAACCTGCACATACCAGAGTCAAAATCTGGTGCCCTACCAGTTAGGCGATCCGGCAGTATGGTCTATGCCTATGCTGCGCTGTCGCCACTGAGGAACTTTGGTTTTGTTTGTCTTCATTGTCGTTTTCTTTTTTGTTTTCAAAATGACATCGGGCTATAGATGCAGAGTGTGTGATGTTGGTTTCATTTTTCAGATGAAGTAACACTCAGCGACGGCACCGATGTTTATCTTTTGTATAGAAACTAAAGCATGTAAAAAAGTACCGGACAAAGTGCGATCAGCGTAAGCTGCTCTAACCATCTGAGCTACCCTGGTATAGTACCAGGGGCGGGACTCGAACCCGCGACCTGCCGAGTATGAGTCGGAGTAACACTGATCTACGGCACCGATATGTACGAAAGGCAGGGCTCGAACCTGCGACCTCATGCTCCCAAAGCATGGATTCTACCATCTGAAATACTTTCGTATGTGGCTGTGACAGCCCGAGTGGACACGCCGGGATTTGAACCCAGATCTTCCTCTTTGCAAAAGAGGTGCATTAGCCAGATTATGCTAGCGGCCCATTAAAAAAACGCAGGGCGAAAAGTGATAAGGTACTATTATGTAAATTGCTCTTCCAGCTGAGCTATCCCGACCACTGCCGGGAGTGGGATTTGAACCCACGACCCATTTATCCCGAAGAAACCCTTACCTACGGCACCTGCATATCTTAGAAAGGACCAGCAGCATCAGATCTGCTGGTCCGGTTTTGCATCAGGTCTTGGTGTTCATCTTTGCAAAGAGGGCATCGTCCAGCTGCTCTATGTAGGAGAGCGGACTGACACCGGGCTCCAGGTGATGGATATCATGATAGCCATTCTCTGCGGTGATGATGGAGTCCTCGGGGCGGATGGCGCCAGTGTATTTGTGGCCATAGCTACCTGTCACGGTGCGTGTGGCCGGGTCTACATCTCCCCACTGTGTCTGTGCGTCTCTCTGACGCGGTTCGATAGGCTCTACGCAGTATACGCGGCCTGTGCGGGCTGAGTGGACGTAAAACCTGCCCGTCTCAGCGCTGCTGTTGTAGCTGTGTCTCATAGCATTTGTTTTTTGAGTGAATAATAAAATAGCATCACGTGAGAGGATCGAACTCTCATTCCCGACGTGAAAAGCCGGTGCCCTGGCCATTTAGACGAACGTGACATGATACAGGGCAATGGACGAAAAGAGATTATATCCCCCATGTTTTTTGCTTTGATAATGGTGGAGGATATTGGAGTCGAACCAATTGAACCGAAGTAACACTCTTCTACGGCACCTGTATATTTTTGAATGAAAAGACAGTAAGGGTGAATGGCGATCAGAGACGAAAACTGAACTAACCTCTCCTCTCGGAAAGTGCCGGACTTGAACCGACGACCTTTGCATCACTAATGCAACGTTCTAACCCGAAGTAACCCTGATCTACGACACCTCACCGTGTGTTTTGAAAAGGAGTGACAGTGAACAGGAGCTCTATTTACAATAGTTGTAAATGCGAATTCGAACCGCGATAGCCACGAAGTACCTCCTGTCTACGACATCCTTTGACCAAAGTAAGGAGCAAAAGCGGGATGAGCACCGGGGCACGCGCTGGCCGGGAGTCGAACCCGGAGTGCCTCATGCTATATCTCAAGCATCACGCAATTCCTCCCCATCTGTCGAGCGAAGTATCTCATCTCTACGGCATCCTTACCATAGGTTGTCTTTAGTTTCTATACATCATGTCAAAGAACTTTTTTCTTTCCTTTCGGAAAAGCCCTCCCGCCGCTAAAGCGGGAGGGCGCGTTTTCATAGGTCTATTTTCTCGATCTCGGTTACTGCGTTGCTACCGTTTTCAATAGCAGCGAGTACGTCAAAGACCTTGTCGCTCAAGCCTGCGATCAGATATACATCTTTGCGGCGGATATCGAGCGGTGTAGTGCCATAGCCTGCCAGGTCAAACATGTAGAGCCTTGCCTCTGGGGCTATACGCTTGTACTCGTCCCATACGGTAGATACGCTACGCTGCATGTGTGCACCGCGACCGCTATCCCACATCTGGCAGTCGGTAAACATCATGACCTTATCCACCTTCACTCTGCGGGAGATCAGGTCTTCGATCACTTTGTAGCCATTCGTAGCGTAACCTACTTCGCCTTCGCGCTTGTAGTATTCATCTACGTTTGCCAGTACGGATACCTGTGGCATGTTGATCACCTTCCAGCTATCGCCAAACATTCCGGTGACCACATTCTTGCTCCTGTTTTGCAGCAGCATAGCCAGCATCAGGCCGATGTCATAGTTCATGACTTTGCTCTTTGCAGAGATGGCCTTTTGCATAGACCCGGACACATCGCAGGCGATCACGACTTTTGTGGAGTCATCAAAGCCCTTGATATTAGCCGCAGTGTGCAGTACGGCGCTTTCCAGCGTGGTCATCACTCGTGCAGTGCGGCCATCTTTGAGCTGCTTCAGCTCACGCCATGCCGCCAGGTAGCGGAATGGCAGTTGCTTCGCGTTGGCCACGGCACGGGCATCTGCCAGGTGGCTGCAGACTTTTGCCAGCGCCTCATCGGAGACGTTTGCCTCCAGGATGTTGCGCAGGTTTCGCAGCATGGCCATGTAGCCCATCTTGCCACTCAGGATCAGCTCCTCCCACTTTTCTTTTTTCGCACCAGCTTTCGCATCGGCGTTTTCGTAGGCCTCCTGACCCAGCGCACTCAGCTCAGTCTCCCAGGTGTAGGCAGTAGCGAGCTCATCCTTTGCGATCTTGTTGAAGATCGCTTGCTGCGCTTCGTCTTTTGCCTTTGGGTGCACGAGGAAGAGTGCGTCTTTCAGCTTCACCTCAGCATCACGGTTGTACTTGCTGAACTGGTACTCGTCAAACTTGTTGAAAGCCTCTGCGAGACCTTTCTGTACTTGCTTGCTGAGCTTGTTCAGCTTCTTTACGCCCTTGCGTTCGTTTGCCAGTTGGTAGTAGGCCAGCAGTTCAGTGATCTCGTCTGCACGCTGTACCACGCGGGCTACTGTCTTGCCGGTAGCGGCGCTGCCCTTCAGCTTTGCCATCTCTACGGCCAGTACCAGTGGCACGGAGCGCAGGTACATTTTCTCACGGGCATATACTGCCAGCCGGCCCGCAAAGTCTGCATCAACTGCAGTCATCAGCTCGCGGATCCTGGCCACGCGGTCGTCTCCTTTCTCATAGAATTTATCTCCGAGTGAGGTAGTGACCACAGCGGCGTATAGTGCAGTGCGTGCTTCCATAGCGTATGCCTCTGCACGTTCATAGTTTTTGGTCTTGTTTCGGTTAAAGACCTTTAGGTTGAATTTCATTGTTTATCTCCTTTTAGTTTTTGCCTCTACATCCTGCCTCGCGCGGAGGTGGGAGATAGGCAGGCGTCATTCTTTTATTTTCACCACCGGGATCAGCCTGTGGCATGGCAGTAGCCATCGTGTCTGTCTCATCAGAGTCAGACGCTGCATGCTGAGCGAGTGCATGTATCACTCGTATCAGTAGCCACACTGCTGGTACCCAGGGCAAAACAGCAGTGCGTGTGTGCATCGTTGTTTTAGTGTATGGGTAAGCGGCCGAAGCCAAAGTCGCGGAGCATCTGCTCCTTACTGCGCCTCACAGACTTCACATCGCTGAAGTCCAGCGCTCCTGCGATAAATCTCCCTATGGCATCCAGCCACCGGGTAGAGAACCTGACGTGCAGATCAAACTGCCGTGCCTTGTGTTGAATTGTTATCATAGTATTGGTTTTTAGTTTTTCTGTTTTTATTCTTCCTTTTCTGTTTTTGTCACGATCACCATCTCTATACCTAGCCTCATCAGGAGCAGTGGAAAAGGCTCCCTTGGTTCTGGCATGTAGTCGGGGATCATTTCCCTTTCTTCTTCTGTCAAAGGTCTTGCCTCTGGTATGATAGCAGGGCCCTGAGCGTCTATAAGTATTTCCCTGGTTGCTTCATACCTGGCTATCGCTTTTATCACTGTGATGACCAGCGGCAGGAAGCATATGAATGCTGCAAAATTTGTCTCCATCGTTTTCGTTTTTCAGTCAAATAAAAAAGCCCCGTGTGCTATTTGCAGACGGGGCTTTTCTCTTCTGAAGGTATATCGCTATACCCACTGATGCTTTCGCCTCGTCTGTCTGTGATCAAATAGATCTTCATTGCGCTTGCCACCCGTATTTATCACCAGGGCATAGCTATAGCTGCCTGCGCACTGCGCCGGTGACCACTGCTGGTGCCTGAGTGATATGTTGTTTCTGAGTGCCATTGTGCTTTCTCCTTAAACCTCCCATGCCTTGCCACCATTAGGTTTGGGGCATGAGCATGGTCGGTTTTTATTTTTAGTTTCCTGTTATTGTTTTAAAAAAAATAAACCCGGCTTTTTGGGCCGGGCTTACTGTTTGTTATTAGTTGCTTTAGTTTTTGTACTAAGACCAATATCTGCAATAAGCCCGAAACACACTATCCATGCGGTTTTCGCCGCCGAAGAGCACTAGTGCCTGATATGTGTGTTTGCGTGTCATTTGAAAATGATTTTTCGTTTTGTTGCCACAAAGATACATACGTTTAATTCTAAAAACCAAATATTTTATGCAAAATAATTTTTATCGTTTCCTGAAACATAGTGATAGTGAGGGTTTCACTATAAAATTTAGAATGAATCTAAATTCAGTTCCTGTAAAAGGAAAGGCGCAGAAGTGAACACTCCTGCGCTTTTAAGTTGCGATCTATAAGATATCAATGCTGTATAGTGATTTGCTTTGTCACTGCTCCCGTGGCAGTCTTGATCTGCACGCTGTATACTGCTGATGCCCATGGAGAGGCATCGAGCGTGAGGTGTATTTCTTTCTCTCCGGCGAATGAATGCGTACTGACCACCCTGCCTATCATATCCCTGACCTCTATGCTGCCATCAGATGCAGTGGCAAGCGTAGCAGTGATATGTATACTTGTACTGGCCGGATTAGGATAGATACTCAGCGATCTGATCTCGGTCACATCAGAGATAGCTGTATTGATACCTACCACAGCCAGGGCAGTGGTCATACAGCCGTTGGCGTCTGTCACCGTCACGGTATAGGTACCGCCAGCGAGTCCGGTGGCTGTAGTCGTGGTCTGAGTAGGATTAGTACTCCACTGATAGGTCAGCGCTCCCGTACCGCCAAATGCCGCTACGGTAGCAGTGCCATCTGCCAGGCCGGTGTGGGCTTGTGTCACAGATGTAGTGGCTTGTACCGCAGCTGACGGCTCAGTGATATGTATGGAGTCAGTCAGTGTACAGCCATTGGCATCAGAGATCGTAGCGATGTAGATACCCGCAGGCACATTACTGATGCTGCTGCCAGCCGTGTTATTGCTCCACTGGTAGGAGAGTGTGCCTGTACCACCTGTTGCGGTCACGGTAGCAGCGCCTGTACTACCGGCACCGCGGCAGAGTATGTTTGTTACTTGATTTTGCGCTGTGATGGCTGCCGGTGCAGTAAGGGTCACTGCATCTGTCTTGGCGCAGTTATTGGCATCAGTGATAGTCAGATCATAAGTGCCTGCAGCGAGGCCTGTGAGGCTGGATATATTAGGGCTCCACTGATAGTTTAGCGCGCCCGTGCCTCCTTGGGCCTGCAGGGAGATCGATCCATTAGCACTGCCATAGCATAGAGGGGCGGTGCCGCTGAGTACATCTGTGATGGCAGCTGGCTCTGTGATCGTGATCGAATCTACGCGAGAGCAGCCGTTGCCGTCAGTCACATTCACCACATACAGGCCGGCAGTGAGTGTGGTCTGAGATGCGCCCGTCAGGCCACCTGGCCAGGCATAAGTATAGCCGCCAGGAGTGATGCTAGGTGAGATGGTGGCGGTGCCATTATTGCCGCCATTGCAGCTGACACTACCTACAGTATGTGATAGGGAGAAAGCAGCCGGACTACTTACATTCACGCCCTGAGTGGTGGTACACAGGTTGGCGTCGGTGACTGTCACTGTATAGTTTCCGGAAGAAAGATTGGATACTGTTGCAGTGTTGGCGCCGCTGGCCCAGTGGTAGGAGAGGGTGCCTGTACCGCCAGAGGCATTGGCCGTAGCAGTACCATTGCTTTGTCCGCATGATGCCTGAGTACTGGATGTTTGCACTGAGATAGCTGCCGGCTGTGTGACGGTAGCGCTACGGGTAGTGGTGCAGCTATGCGCATCGGTCACAGTCACTGTATAGGTGCCAGCCGTGAGATTGCTTCTGTTTTGAGTAGTGATGCCGCCACCCCAGTTATAGCTATAGCCCGAGGTGCCGCCGGATGGTGTCAGTGCGATAGCGCCGTTGCTGCCACCATTGCAGGAGACACTGGTAGTCGTAGCAGAAGTAGCGAGTGCAGCAGCAGGCTGCGAGACGGTAGCACTCACAGTAGTAGTGCAGCTATGCGCGTCAGTGATAGTCACTGTATAGGTGCCTGCGGCGACGTTAATTCTGTTTTGCGTAGTGATGCCGTTACCCCAGTTATAACTATAAGCACTGGTACCGCCCGATGGCGTCAATGCGATGGCTCCAGTGCTCGCGCCGTAGCATTGCACCGCTGTAGCAGTTGCCGTGGCTGTGAGCGCTGAGGTAGGTTGCGTCACGTTTGCCGTGCGGCTCGCCGTACAACTGTGAGCATCTGTCACTGTCACAGTATAGGTGCCAGCCGGTAGATTGGTGCGGTTTTGCGTAGTGATACCGCTGCCCCAATTGTAGGCATAGGATGTTGTGCCACCAGTCGCGGTGATAGCGATAGCACCTGTAGTGCCACCATAGCAGAGTACGCTCGTGGTAGTAGAGCTGACCGAGAGCGCAGCTGACGGCTGGGTCACTATGATGGTATCAGTTTTCGCGCAGCCATTGTTATCTGATATAGAAACGGTGTAAGTGCCGGCAGGGATATTTGAGATAGACGAAGTAGTCTGACCGCTGCCCCAATGATAGCTGTATGGCGAGGTGCCTGATGTGGGTGTAACTGACGCTGCACCTGTAGACTGACCGTAGCATGCGACAGCCGTTGAGGTGCGTGTATCAGTGAGTCCCGCGCCGATGCTGGCTGTGACAGGTGCTCGCAAAGACACACAAGCCGGTGCCTGCACCTCCCAGTTGTAGAAGTAATAATAGTAACCCGGCTGCACAGGATTGCTGATGTTATTGCCTATAATGGTGACCATGCCCTGCGAGTCGTTGTAAGGAAACGCTCCGCCTGCGCTATTGCGAAATAGATTCATGGAGTCAGCTACGCCTAGCTCGTAAACGGTAGTAGTGCTCGGCACCAGGTCTATATTCAGGTTGATACGGCCGCGGCCTGCCTGGATATAGATACTGCGGCTGGCTATGACCACACCAAATGTATCGCGGTACTGTATAGTACGATAGCCCGTGGTCAGAGCGTACACAAAAACGGAGATCAGCTTCGATGGTTTATTGACCTTGAAGCGGAGGGCACGCTGACTATTGCCGTTAAAATACGCACCTGCCCCTATGGTAGAATCTACCGGGCCGACATATACACTAGCCTGCGGCACCACTTCCTCTGCATGGTAGGTGCGGGTAGCGCTGAGAGATGGAGTGTTGAATGGATTGGCTGTAGATACTACAGGTGTACTGGTCGCGCTGTCATACCAGTTTACATTATTGGTAGTGGTGGCAGAGAGCGTCACTGATCCTGCGCTGCACCGGCTACCTCCTGTCACAGCTGGGGCTGCTGGCTTGCTGACTGTGATCATGTTGGTCACTGTTTTTGTGTTTGAGCCGATGCTATTAGTGGCAGTCAGAGAGACTGTGAAGGTGCCATTGGTCAGATAAGTGTGCAGCGGATTACGCTGTGTAGAAAAAGTGCCGTCACCAAAATTCCAAAGCCATGAGGTCACACCTCCGATAGTTTTATCCGTAAACTGTACCTGTCCCGAGCAGGTAGAGGTCACGTCTGATATAAAGTTGGCCGCAGGTGCTGATGTCGCAGCATTGCAGCTCCAGTTGATAGCAAAACCCGTGTCCACCACGCCAGGATCGGAGATGAAGCGTACCGTAATAGCCGGCTGCGTAGAGGTGATCGCTGCCGGCAGAGTATAGCCCGTGTATGTGCCGATCAAAGTTCCTGCCGTAGATGCCCCGTCATATACGTACAGATAGTCATAGTTTGCCTCCAGACGGAATCTCGTAAAAGTGAGCCGCACAGTAGCCGCACCCGCAGGTGCGATAGTCACAGTGCTGTTCACATTATTGGTATATGGGCCATAGGCGCCGCCGTTGTCATAGATCGTACCGGTGCATGAAGTCTGCAGGTCGGCCGGACCACTAGCTGGAAGTACCACTACACATGGATTTGCGCTGCTGATATTGACCAGGTTCGGCCGGGTCACACTGTCTGTACCGCAGCCGCCAGATGAAATGAGCCGTACCGTATAAACACCTGTGGCATTATATGTATGTGACGGGTTTACAGCATTGCTCGTTTGCCCATCGCCAAAGTACCAGGTATAGTTGCTCGTATTGGCACTTTGATTGGTAAAGTTTACTGTGTAAGGAGCACTGCAAGCGACTGTATTGGTGTATGTGAAGTTTGAGACCACTGCTGCACTGTATTGCGCGCCCACGCCCACAGCATACCAGGCATTGGCTGTGCTGATCACCTCCTGCGAGCAGGCCCCATAGAGATCAGTAGCCGCCTGTATAGCATAAAATCGGGCATCACTGTATACGGAGGTAGAAACGAGGTATACAGTCTGCATGCGAAATGCGATAGCCGTTGCTTTGGTGCGTCCGATACCAGTGACGGTATACGTGTTGCTATTGTCATTAGTACCCGCACCGCCCATAGACAGCAGGTAGTACCAGTAGTTCTCTACACCGCTATTAGTATGCACGCCGCCATTATCCTGTGTGCCGGTATACCAGTATTGCCCACCGTAGGTATTCGGTTGCTGGTGAGTTTTGGGCGCGCTCATCGAGCGGAATGCCGCGCCGATATCTTCACCTATGTTCCAGTTGCCGCGAGTAGAGTCGGCATACCACTCTACAGCGGTACCCATGATATCGCTGAAAGCCTCATTCATTGCACCGGACTCATCCTGGTAGTTGAGATTTGCGGTAAACTCGGTGAGGCCGTGACTAATCTCATGACCAGTGATGTCCAGAGAGGTGAGCGGAGAGTAGGTTGTATTGCCATCGCCAAAGTTCATCTCGGAGCCATCCCAAAATGCATTCACATAGTTATTGTCGTAGTGCACATAGAGCTTCAGGGCAAATCCATTGCCATCTATGCCATTACGGCCACAGCGATTTTGATAAAAGTCCATCGTCATCTCTGCGCCCCAGTGAGCATCACCGGCGTATTGGTCCTTATTAGTGTTGACATTATTCCATGTAGTAGTAGTGTTAGTGAAATCTGTAGCCGCTGTATAGCTGGTGCCTTTGTGCATGTTGTAGGTACTGATTCCATTGCCACGGGTAGTCTCGCGCAGTCGATAGGAACCGCTGTAGCTATCAGCTACGATAGCTCTATTACCGCGGTATACAGTGACCGCAGTCGAGTTGGCGTTGGCATTTTGTATACGATTGTCGCGCCTAATGATTGCGCCGGTCTGTGCATCTACATATATAAGCTCACGTGACAGCGGCTTGACTGCAAATACCTCAAGTTTCCATGCGAGGTGAGCAGCGTTTGTGCCGATCTCATTATGGCCCTGTACGATACATAGCTCACCTTTTGGGTAAAAAGAAAAATCGATGCTGCCATCTTGTGTATCCTGCCATCTGTATTTATTCGCATTGACAGAGTTAAGCGCTGTTTGTATCGCTCCCGTTTCAGAGACGGCTGGCGTAGTAAAAACAGCAAGGTTCTTTGGCAGGTAGCCATTGTACTTTACCACTTTTCCATTGTGCGTATGCAGTATAAAGACCGCATCATTTACGGCAACTCCATTCATTGTGAGCTGATAGCGGCTATGCTCCTCCCCGCCTTGATCTTTCTCTGTCCGGAGCAGCTTTGCACTATATGATTCGGGCAGCGCAAAGCACTTCTTCATCGTCGGGAAGAAATTTAGCTCATCCAGTTGGGCATCATCTCTCAGCGCTATGAAGGATGGTACGAGGTTTCCGTTTGGCATCCAGAGTTCTGATGCATATTGGAACACCTTTGCAGCTTCGATTCCTTTGAGAGATAGGGTACCTCCGGGTTGTTCTTTGGCGGCAAAGAGGGAAAGGCTAAAAATGATGGCAAAGGATACTACGGAGAGTTTCTTCATGGCCGGGTTGATTTATTTGTTTCGGGTTCCAGCCTATCACACGGCAGCACAGTATACCTGTGGTACATCAAGCCTTGCCATGAAATAGGAGTTACTCAAACTTAACAAGATGTTATCACATATGAAAGTTCCGGTTTACAAGCCAGTCCTCCATTAAGTGAACGGCATTTTTAGTCAAACAGGAAGGTGATATCGTCCTGTGACAGTTGCTTCACAAAGCCATCTTCCTCGGTCACGAGATCCTCTGATAGCTGGCGCTTGCGCTGCTGTAGCTCTATGATGCGCTCCTCTATCGTACCGCGGCAGATCAGCTTGTAGGCAAAGATGTTTTTGGTCTGGCCTATGCGATGCGTGCGGTCTATGGCCTGCTGCTCCACAGCATTGTTCCACCATGGATCGAGCAGGAATACATACTCTGCCGCCGTCAGGTTGAGACCGGCATTGCCGGCTTTGAGGCTGATCAGGAAGACTTTGTTTTCAGATGCTTCATCCTGGAAAGATGCGACCATTTCTGCCCGTTTATCCAGCGTAGTACTGCCGTCAAAATATAGATACGGGATACCTTCCTTCTCGCACTGTTTTGCCACGAGCTGTAGCATACCGAGGTATTGAGAGAAAACGAGCGACTTGCTGCCACCTACATTTTCTTTCAGCTCCTGCATGAGCATATCCAGTTTGATAGATGCCTGCGCGGTAATCTCTTCATCTTTCAACAGGGTAGGGGCGGCGCATATCTGGCGCAGCTTCATGATACCCTGCAGGATGCTGAATTTCGCTTTGGCAAAACCCTCTCGCTCGATATTGAGGAAGACGCTGGATTTGATCTGGTTCTTGATCGTCTCATATGCCTCGCGCTGTTCGTCTTCCATCTGGCACCAAAGCACCGTTTCTGTCTTGTCGGGCAGATCGGAGGCCACCTGCTTTTTAGTGCGACGCAGTATGAAGGGCGCTGTCATTTTTTGTAGCGCATTGGTCTTCTCCACACTTTGGTCGCGGTCTATGGGTAGTGCATATTCCCGCTTGAAAAACTCCGGCCCACCGAGTAGCCCGGGCAGCAGAAAGTTTAGCTGGGAGTAGATGTCAAAGGTATTATTCATCACAGGTGTACCACTCAGAGCGATGCGGTTCAGTGCGCTGAGCTTATAGACAGCCTTTGTGATCTGAGCAGTAGGGTTTTTGATATTGTGGCTCTCGTCTATCACCATCGTATGCCACTGTACCAGGCTCAGGTCGTCTACTGCAGATCGCGCCGTGCCGTAGCTGCAGATCATAACGCGCGCATCAGACTGCATGAATTCTTTGATGCTCCTATTGGCCTGATGATAGACATACACACCGAGCGATGGCGCAAACTTCGCCAGTTCCTCTTTCCAATTAAATACCAGCGAGAGCGGTGCGAGGATCAGAAAGCGGGCATTCTTATTTTCTGCGTGTGTATGCAGCAGAAAGGTGATCGTCTGGAGCGTTTTGCCCAGACCCATATCATCTGCCAGGCAGGCGCCCGCGCCTATGCGCGATAGCAGCACCATCCACTCAAATCCTTTCTGCTGATAGGGACGCAGAGAGGCTTTCAGATCTGCCGGGGCAGGGATCATAATATCAGCGGCGGTCTGCCAGCGCTGCCAGTCGGCCCACCACTCGTGCGCTATCACCGGTTTGAGTTCTTTGGCGTGGTAGCGCTCATCTATGCTGAGTAGTATCCACTGCGGCACGATCAGCTCGCCCTGCTGTATGCGGCCGTGCTTAAAGATATTGCCATACTGGTCATACCACTCGTCTGTGATCACGCCTATGCTGTTGTCCTTGAGAAGTATGAACTTCTGTCCATTATAGAGCGTGCGCTGTATGTGCGAGAGTTCGATCTTCTCCTCGCCAAAGCTGACCTTAATATTGAGGTGCAGGTCGCTGTCTATGGTGCGGCCTATGGCCATCTCTGTATAGATGCTGTGCGGCGAGTAGCGGAAGTGACGCAGCATATCCATGCCCACTACCTGTACATTCTCTGACAATAGCGACTGGTAAACCTTCAGAAACCAATGCTTTTTCTTTGCATCGTCAAAGCTCAGGTAAAACTGCCCGTTGCGCTGTTTCTCAAAGTTAGGGTGTAGGGCACGCAGCTTTTCTACAAAGGCAGTCTCTGTCTCCCGGTGCCTGATGATGCGGTAGAGTTCGCCACTGCGCATCTCTTCCAGCTCGGCCTCATCCGTACTTTCCACCACAAAACCCTCATAGTCCCAGCGCGGCGTGAGCATGAGGTAGGTATCACTGATCTCGCTGAGGTAGACGGCATGTTGCGGCTCTATGTCTATAAGGTTTACTTTAAATACCTGGTCCTTCACCACCTCGTAGTCGCGCTCCAGTACAGAGATGATCTTATCTGCAAAAGCTACCGGGTCAGCCGCATACTGATTCGGATTGGCCTTGACCAGCCAGTCTATGGTCTGAGAGTCCTTTGGAGAGAGGGTATGGTAAACGTCATTTTTTTCCAGCAGGAAGGCAAATACATCAAAGCTCGATAGCTCTGACTGCTCTCCATTGATCTCCACCATCGGCACCAGGTGCAGCTTGCCGCCGGCCTTATGTATATGAAAGGAGAGCTTCGTCTTATTAATAGAGAGGGCGCATGGGGCCACTTTATAGTTGCCTGTCTCGCGGTTTTTGATCCGGTGGTAGAGTTTCAGCTCAGAGGAGGCAGTAGTCAGGTGAGCAAAAAGCTCATAAAACATCCGCGGCGCCGCCCGCTCTATATAGGTCTCAAAGGAAATACCGCCCTTCTGCTTCGCGTGTACCTTGGCCAGCTTGTCTATCTCGTTTTTGATGCGGCTGGCATCGAGATTTCGAAGTAACTCGGCCACGGCCGGATTGGTACCACTATATATAGCACGCAGATTTGGGATGATCCGGGAGTCAAAATTGAAGCCCGGCTTGTCCTTGATCCGGGTCTGGTGTACCACCCGGAATATGTCGTAGTGCGTCTGGTAGGCCAGCGCCTCGGGATTGATCAGAAGGAAACTATTGGTCATGGTCAAAAAGCAAAGGGCTGCAAATATAGAAAGTGGCCCCGCCTGCCCGGAGGGAAATGAGGTGCGGGTGTTAGTATCTTTGCCGGAAGAGCCTCTAAGGCGACGAGGAAAATTGTTATTTCATTGAAAATCAGTATATTTAAGATCAGGTGTCTGATATGGACCCATTTTGCCGGTTCAAGCTGTTTTGCACTACTCTATATGATATTGAGGCAAAAAATAGTACGGTATCTTTTGAAATACGGAGCAATCTTATATATTTGCAGTCCCAAAAAAAGTAACAATGCCTAAGATGAAGTCAAACTCCGGAGCCAAGAAAAGGTTCAAGGTAACCGGATCAGGTAAGATCAAGCGCGGTAAGGCTTTCCACCGCCACCTGCTGGGCCGCAAGGCTAAGAGCCGCAAAAAGGACCTGTCTAAGGCCACTACTGTACACGTAGCGGATGAGGCACGTATCAAACTGCTCCTCGCGTAATCATATCATAAAGAACAAGATAAAATCAGCATAACATGCCACGTTCCACAAACTCGGTAGCAAGCCGTAAGAGAAGGAAAAAAGTATTAGAGAAGGCGAAGGGCTACTTCCTCAGCAGGAGCAAAGTCTATACCGTAGCCAAGAACGCCGTAGAAAAAGCTGGTGTTTACGCTTATATCGGCCGCAAGCAGAAGAAGAGGGAATACCGCAGCCTGTGGATAGCCCGTATCAACGCTGCTGCCCGTGAGGAAGGTATCACTTATTCTCGCCTCATCGAAAAATTAACAAAAACCGGAATCGAGCTGAACCGCAAGGTTCTGGCCGATCTGGCTCTAAATAATCCGTCCGCTTTCAAACAAGTGGTTGCAAAAGTGAAATAAGTTTTCTACTTTTGTATTACGTTTTCATAGGTTCAAAAGTGGTCATCTCGAAAGAGGTGGCCATTTTGTTTTTTAGGCCATTCTGAAACGTTCCCCATTTCCTTACCTTGCACGCCGTGACCACCCACGAAAAATATATGTCCCGCTGCCTAGAGCTGGCAGTGATGGGTATGGGCAGAGTATCTCCCAATCCGATGGTAGGGGCTGTGCTCGTACACGAGGGACGCATCATAGGTGAAGGCTTTCACCAGCAATATGGCCAGGCACATGCCGAGGTCAACTGCCTGAAAAGCGTAAAGCCCGAGGATCATCACCTGATCAGTGACTCCACGATCTATGTCACTCTCGAGCCCTGCTCACATCACGGCAAGACACCGCCCTGTGCCGACCTTATCATAGACAAGCAGATAAAGAAAGTCGTAACGGGTAGTCACGATCCTCACCCCCTGGTATCCGGTCGCGGTATAGCGCGTATGAGAGCGGCAGGCATCGATGTAATAGAGAATGTATTGCGCAATGAGTGCGACTTTCTCAACCGGCGGTTCATTACATTTCACACCAGGCATCGGCCCTATATCATCTTGAAATGGGCACAGTCCGCCGAAGGCAATATGGCGAGCACAAAGGATGAGCAGGTATGGCTCTCTGATGAGTACTCACAAAAGCTCTCGCACAAGTGGCGCACAGAAGAGGACGCGATACTAGTAGGTTCACGCACGGCTATTATAGATGATCCGCAGCTCACTACGCGACTCTGGGAGGGGCACAATCCTGTGCGCATCCTCATAGACCGGCGGCTACGCGTGCCGGAGACCAGCCGCATGTTTGACGAGCAGGCTATGACCATCATCTACAATGATATCAAGGAGGGACTCGATGGCGGAAACGTATATATTCGCCTGCGCTCAGATGAAAATGTAGTGTCTCAGATACTCTCAGACCTGCACAAGCGCTCACTGCTGAGCGTGATCATAGAGGGAGGCACGTATACGCTCAATGAATTTGTAAGAGCAGGACTGTGGGATGAAGCGAGGATCATCATGACGCCTGTAGCTCTACCTGCAGGTATCCCTGCGCCCCTAATAGACGGAACAATAATGACAGAAGAAAAACTGGAAGCCGATACACTCATCATCAAAAGAAATGAGAGCCTATGATCTATCTCTTACTCTGTATCATCTGCTCCAGCCTGCTGGTGTTTATGTTTAAGGTTTTCGATCATTTCAAGATCGAGGCATATCCGGCCATTGTTTTCAATTATATCACCTGCGTGGTCTGCGGTTTCCTCAATAGTCCGGTAGCACCGCATCGCGTGCTGGCTGATTCAGCGCATGCTGACTGGCTATGGTTGGGTGTAGTGCTTGGTATTTCCTTCATACATGTATTCTCCCTGACGGGCAAAACGGCTGTGAAGTTTGGTGTATCTACTGCAGCAGTAGCCATGAAGCTCGGCCTCGTGATACCTGTAGCACTGGCCTTTGTGGTTTATCATGAGGAGGTGACCTGGTATAAGATAGCAGGCATCATTTGTGCACTGATTGCCGTTGTACTGAGTTCGTATAAGGAATCAAGCGAAGAAGCACCACACGCTAAAGTGACCGGCATAGCATTGCTTATGCCCTTACTTGTATTTTTCACCAGTGGCCTCTGTGATAGCGGGGCGCAGCTCAGTGATAAAGTATATTTTCCTAACGGCGGCGCAGACTACTTTGTACTGATCGTCTTTCTTTGCGCAGCGCTCACCGGCATCAGCTATCTGACTTATTATGTCTTGACAGGTACAGTCAAGCTCCGCTGGCGGCAGCTGGCGGGTGGTGTCGCATTGGGCATACCAAACTACGGCTCGCTGCTCTTTCTCATGAAATCTCTCGATCAGGTAGAGGGCGGCAGTTCGGTTGTTTTCCCCGTTACAAATATTGCGACAGTAGCGGGCTCTACGCTGCTATCAGTGATCTTCTTTCGTGAGCATCTTAATAAATGGAACCGGCTCGGCCTAGTCTTCGCCTTCCTCTGCATCATTTTTATCTACCTGTTAAAATTGCATAGCCTGCTACACCTCGGCTGATTCTTGCTATCTTTAGGTAAATTAATTTCTTGTGAGGCGTTGTTTTTTGATCGCAGGAGCATTCCTGATATTACATGCAAATCTGACTGCGGGAGTACCTTCGTATGAAATGAAGGATTTTAAATCTACTACCAGCAGAACTGACTTCAGTCATTTCAAACTGGAGGATAATAATGCCAACGCTGTTGCAGAATTTATCAAATCCAGGCTGGACAACCTCAGAGACAATAAGGCTGGGGTACAATTGAAACTTGCCAAGAGCAGTCCCGGTGGGTCCCATTATACCTTCACTCAAACCTTTCAGGGCATTCCTGTCTTTTCATCTGATATCCTGGTCAATGTGGACAGGAGTAATACGATCTATTCTCTCTATGATGACTCCTATGACCTGACCGGATGGACGGTAGATATGACAGCTTTTGATTATCAAGCTGTCCCTGCTTTTCGCAGCTACCTTGCGCAATATGAAATGACGGATGCCGGCAGAAACGCACGCCTGGTAGTAGCCTATGATGTAAGTGATAATACTGCTAAACTTTGTTATGATGTGGAACTGCGCGATGCTGGTCATCTGCGGTATGTGCTGATCAGCCGAGATCGGATCATATATGAGCGGGACGGAGCTATGTACAAGCGCGCAGCTGCACCCGATACTACGGTCACGGGCATGGTATTTCGCCCCGATCCACTCACTACGGCTCATACAGTGTACTATGGCTCCTATATGGGGCACGACTCTGCCTATCAGAATTATAATGACGCCGATACGCCGCAGCTCAATCTACAACGAGTTTCTGTTCCTTTTGTAGCAAACTACCAAGGAGGTATTTTCTCTTTGCAAAATAGGTATGTCCAGTTGCAACAGATCACTAGTGGCATACCACCTGTTACTAGTACCAATCCTACCTTTAATTATACCAGAAGCCAGAGCGGCTTTTTGGATGTTATGGCTTTTTATCACGTCAATACAATGAGACAGTACGTACATGATTTAGGCTTTGATATGGCTGATACTTTGGCTGTGATCGACCCTCATGCCTTTGCAGCAGATCAATCCTATTTTATTCAGCCACAAAATATATCCTATGGTACCGGAGGAGTGCCTGATGCACAGGATGCTGATGTGATCCTTCATGAATACACACATTTTCTTTCTTTTAATGCTAATCATTCTAACCAGGGAGGCACCTCCGAGCGTCAAAGCATAGACGAGGGCCTTGCAGATTACAATGCTACATCCTATTCCTGCAGCATAGATACTTTTGGTTGGTACCGCATGTTTAGTTGGGACGGACACAACGAGTATTGGAATGGCCGTTGGGTAAACGATCCGACAGTTTACCCTGCCATACCTACAGCACCTGGGCTTAATAACTATTACAAATACTCAGTGATATGGTCATCTGCATTGATGCAGATATGGTTTGACCTGGGACGAGGCACTACTGACAGCCTGGTGTATGAAACCATGTATGGTCTCGCTGCAAACATTACATTACCTGATGCTGCGCACCAACTGATATTGGCAGATAGCGTGCTATACGGAGGCAGGTATCATTGTATCATAGTACGAGACCTCAGAGATCACGGTCTGGCCAGTGATAGCGTATACTGCGGTATCTATCCCGCGGGTGTATCTGTAGTCACTTCCGGAGAGTCATTAGCTTTCTTCGGGTACTCCGACAGGTTTCGTATCGCGTCATCTGCTCCTCTGGAGGATATAGACGTCACCCTATACGATATAGCCGGCCAGCGTGTCGCTACCTACCATCATGTCACGACAGATGTCCGCCCGGAGGGCATGCCTGCGGGCATTTATATTGTAGCAGCCACTGCCGGCGGCGAGACCAAAGCCTTCAAATGGGCGCTCCTGAAGTGATTTAACACTGACTGTTTCCTGAAAACTGACAACTCTCAGCAATAGCCTGCTGTGGAAGATTTTTTACTAATTTCCAATTCTGAAGTATGTTATATGAGTAATGTGATACCAGAGAGTGAGCTTATTATAAATCCGGATGGCAGCGTCTATCACCTGCATCTGCGGCCCGATCAGGTAGGTGATACGATCATCACTGTAGGCGATCCGGGCCGTGTGAAGGAAGTGACCAAACACTTTGACAGCATCGAGCATACTATACAATACCGTGAGTTTCTGACCCAGACTGGCATGATGGGCCTTAAGCGGCTCACTGTGATCTCTACGGGCATCGGCACAGATAATATCGACATCGTATTCAACGAACTCGATGCCCTGGTGAATATCGACCTGCAAACGCGAACAGTAAAGAAGGAGATCAAAAGCCTGGAGATAATACGACTGGGCACTTCAGGTGCAGTGAGTGAATCCGTAGAGCTGGATAGCCTGCTGCTTTCAGAGTGTGCTATAGGTATAGAAGGGCTGATGACCTACTACGACCAGCGCGCATCTATACAGGAAACGCTGCTGGCAGAGGCCTTTCGCAATCATGTGCATGTGGCCATGCCAGCTATAGTGCCATACGCTGCATTTGCTGATGAAAGTTTGCTGGAGCGCTTTGATAGTATGGGCAGTAGAGGTATGACACTTACTGCGCCCGGCTTCTATGCGCCGCAGGGACGTCATCTCCGCGTAGGCAGCAAAGCTGACGAACTCCTCGCGCTCATCCGCAGCTTTAGGCATCTCAACTATCGTGTGACCAATCTCGAAATGGAAACGTCAGGCATCTATGGCCTGGGCAAGCACCTCGGGCACCGTTGTCTCTCTATCAATGCTATAGTGGCACAGCGCGCCAATAATAAGTTTAGTAAAGATGCAGGAAAGGTGGTAGACCGCATGATAAGTGAAGCGCTGGAGATCATAGTCAGCTCTTAAATCATACTTTATGGAGAACATTCCCGTGGAAATACAGCAGATACTACTGGCTGCGCTGCTCGGGGCACTCATAGGAGCAGAGCGCGAGTACCGCAATAAGTCGGCAGGATTTCGTACGGTGACGCTCATCACTGTGGGCTCGGCCATTCTCACGATCCTCTCTCAGCGCCTGGGTGGTAGCGCCAATGGTGACCGCATCGCTTCCAATATTGTGCAAGGCATCGGTTTTCTCGGTGCGGGTAGTATTTTCAAAGATGAAAACAGAGTCAATGGTCTCACTACGGCTGCTACTATCTGGGTGGCAGCCGCTATAGGCATAGCAGTGGGCGATCAGGCATACTGGCTGGCAGTAGGGGGCACTATACTCGTGCTGGTGGTGCTGTATGCCATGGTGCGGCTCGAGCGCCGGCTGGATAGCTACAATAGAGTTCGCGATTATAAACTCGTGACTACTTATCGCAATGAGACCTTGCTGCGTTATGAAAAGCTCTTTGAGTCCTTTGGCCTCACGCATACACGTGGCCAGCAGAGCAAGGTGGGAGATGAGATGATCGGTCACTGGGTGCTGGCAGGTCCGGATAGCCGGCATAAGGAGCTTATAGAGGCATTGCTTTCTGACAAGGAATTAAAAGAATTTGATTTCTGAGAAATGAAAGATGCAGTCAAGCTCATAGTAGCCTACAATAAGAATTTATCACCTGAGCGGCGTAGGCAAAAATACAGAGCTTTACAGGAGAGTATTCTTAGGTTTTACAGGGGCACCTGTCATTTGTTTTATGACAGGTTGCATACAATCGGTACACCGCAGGATGATACCCGTATATGGATTTGCGGAGATCTTCACCTTGAGAATTTTGGTAGTTTCAGAGGTGACGACAGCCTGGTATATTTTGATGTGAACGATTTTGACGAAGCGGTCAAGGCACCTCTGAGCTGGGAGGTAGCGCGTTTTGTCACTGCTATCATTATCTCACGCCAGGCACTGGGCTATGATCGGAAGGAATCTCTCAAAATGGCCCGGCTCGCGCTCGGGCACTATGCAGAAAGTATAGCCGGGATGAAGGCGCTCATCGTGCAGCGTGATTCTGCACGGGGATTGATGGCAGACTTCTTTGAGCAGGCTACAGACCGCAGCCGGGCCGATTTCATAGACAGTGTGACCAAAACTGACGGCAGGAGGCGCAAGTTCAATCTGGACGGCGTGCATCTGGAGCCCCTGGATCGCAAGCAGCATGAGCGGCTCATGAAAAAACTACCTGATATGCTCGCGGCCACGCCGCATATGGCGCAGTGGCCATTTAGAGTAGAGGATTGCTGTCTGCGCCTGGCAGGTACAGGTAGTATAGGTGTCGAGCGATATGCTATTCTGATCAGGCGTAGGGATACGGGCAAACATTACATACTGGATATGAAGCAGGCGCGTGCATCGTCTCTGCTATCAAATCTCAAGATCCGTCAGCCGAAATGGAGAAACGAAGCGGAGCGCATTATTTGCATACAGCGTCTCATGCAGTTCTTTCCGCCGGCACTGCTGGACTATGTGCACATGGGCGGAAAGGATTTTGTGCTCAAAGAGCTGCAACCGGTCAGGAATAAAATGGATTTTGCCCTCTTTGCCGGCAGGCCGGAGCATATGGAGGATGTGATCGGTACCATGGCACAGATCGCTGCATGGACTCATCTGCGCAGCACTGGCAGGCTCGGTACATCTACGGCAGACGATCTGGCTGCACTGACCGGTACCACACGGTGGCAAAAAGATATCTATAGCCTGTCTGTCAGGCTGGCCGCGCAGGTAGAGGAAGATTTTGCTTTGTTTAAAGAATACAGGAGCGCAAAAGAGGATTAAATGCCGGCTGCGCTGGTCATTTCTCGCTACATTTTTTATATATCCACTATTATCTGGTGAAACTTCCGTTGATAGCTGCTAACGGGTGAAATATCTTTGAGTATAATACCAAAGGCCATGAACTCCCGCGAATTCAAAGAGAGATATGTATTTGATCCGCAGCAGGACCTGATAGCAGAGGGCACCTATTCGCGCGTATTCCGGGCAGTGGATTCGCTGCTGCAGCGGGATATTTGTATCAAGTATTTTCGCAAGGAGATGATCTCCGGGTCATCACTGATCAAAGAGATCAACAGAGCCGGCAGCCTTTTTCATCCCAATATTGTGGCCTTTTACGATCTGATAGAGATCGAAGAGACCAATGTGATAGGCGAAACTGAGACGCAGCCTATAGGTGTAGTGGAGTATGTGAATGGCGGTATGCTGACAGACTATGTACAGCAGCACCATACTGATGGGGACATGCTGCGCAAACTGATCAAGGATGTGATCAAGGGACTCTCGTATCTGCACTCTATAGGACGACCACACCTGGATATCAAACCCGGCAATGTGCTGGTAAAACTCACTGAAAAAGATCCTGTAGCCAAAATATCAGATTGTCTCAATAACGAAAATATCAATACCCTCTCCGTACCATCTACTGTGAAGCCTCAGCAACTGTGCTATAAAGCGCCGGAATACTTTGAGGGGGCGTATGGCGAGCTGACCGTCAAGGCTGATATCTGGGCGCTGGGCCTGATGGTATATGAGCTGGTCACGGGTGATAAGTTATTCTACAAAGATGGCGACACAGTAGAGAAGGTGATCCGAAATATATGCCATAGCGACCACTGGGTCAGAGTACATGATCTGCCTGAGCCATATATTACCTTTTTGAAAAAATGCCTCGTGCGGAATGTGCATGACCGCAATGTCTCTCTGGAAGAGCTGACCCTGATTTTGGACAAATACCAGCCTGAAGAGGTCAAGGCAGAAGTATTGAAAGAAGTGGTGATGGCTGCACCGATATATGTAGATCCTTTTATACAACCCACCTCAGAGCCGGTATCTGGCTCAGCCCCTGTCATACCACAAGATATAGCTGCTCCTGCCCCGCCCGCCAAAGGTAAGTCGGATGTACCGGCAGCCCCTGCACGCAAAGTGCATCTCAGCATACCTGTCATCATAGGTGCGCTGATCATACTGGTGGGCATATCGGCCTTTATCTGGCGCATAGTGGACGAAAAGAAGGATAATACTGCTCCGCAGAAGGTGATAGCCGTCGCTACGCCATCTCCTTCGCCCCCCCCGGTCAAAGAAGCAGTATCTGAACCCGTGGCTCCTCAGGTCATACATGATACTATCAGAGTAGTAGAGGTCCAGCAGAAATTTATTCCCGCGCCCTATATACCATCCAAAAAGCCTGCACCAACGGCTGCATCTGCCGCCACAGGCGCAGCTGCCTCAGCTACGCCTACGCTACCTGCTTTTGACTATCTGTATGCAGATAAGCCATATTACTTTGACCTGAAGACACCACTGATGAGCGATGTAGAGTATGATCTCTATAGCGACAATGCTGCTATAACGGCCTTGGGCAAAAACACTTTCTATGTGAAACCGTCCAAGACCGGCACACTCGCGCTGACGGTGCTGGAGAAGGGTACGCACGTACGCCTGGCAGAGAAAGAGTACAATGTAAAAGCAAAACCCCGCCCTGTGGCTACTATAGGCGATGACATTGTGGGAGGGTTCGTATCGCCTAAGATGCTCCTGGCCAAGCTGACCATGCAGGCTAAATCTGAATATGGTACTTATAAGGTCAAGAGTTTTCGTATGACCTGCCGCTCCGGCTCCTGCGATATCAATGACGTGTCAAACGATGGCACTTTCAATGAGTCTATGATTCGTTTTCTGCACAATGTGAAGGCAGGGGAGAGGCTCTACTTTGATAACATAATAGCAGAAGGTGAAAATGGACAACCTGTCCGCCTCGACGACTTCCAGGTCACTACATACTGATATCAAGTTTTTTCATTAGCCAGGAAAGGGGATCGTGAATTGCGGTTCCCTTTTTTGATTTGTCAGATCAATGGTAGGTCGGATCAGCAAAGCGCCTGTCATAGAGAAATGTTTTGTCGGTAAGCGTTTTGAGAAAGGCAATCACTTCTTTTTTCTCCAGATCATTCATATCACGCGTGGCCAGTAGTTCCGGTGTCACATTCAGCATGTAGTAGTCACCTTTGCTGTAATGATCCAATACCTGCTCCAGCGTACGGAAGCGGCCATCATGCATATAGGGATAAGTCATTGCTACATTACGCAGGCTGGGTACTTTAAAGGTGTTCTCATCTTTGATCCGACCTGTGATCAACTCTCTGCCGGGATCATTGAGCGTAGAATCCGGGTACAGGCCGCTGCTTTTATAAGATTCATCTGTAAACAGCGGCTCCCTATGGCATTTGGCGCACTTCTCCCGAAAAATGACCAGACCATTCAACTCAAACTGAGTCAGTGTATCCTCATGGCGCATAAACTTGTCGTAGCGCGAATTGGCAGATACCATCAGCCCGGTGAACTGCGCCATAGCTTTCAGCATCCGCTCTGATGATATGAGTGTATCGCCAAAAGCTTCTTTGAATGCTTCGCGGTAGTATGGATTACGTTTCAGCTTTCTGATCACATCTCCTATATCCGAGGCCATTTCGATAGGATTGGCCATAGGTGTGAGCGGCTGTATCTCCAGGTGATTCACGCCACCATCCCACATAAATGATTGACCCCAGGCCAGATTTTGCAGCGGCGGTACGTTTCGTTTACCTATCAGGCCACTGATACCATGGCTGAGAGTATGATCTATATGCGCGAAAGCTGCTATGCGCTGATGGCAGGAGGCGCAGCTGGTGCTACTATCTTTTGATAAAATGGGATCATAAAAAAGCCTCCGCCCCAGTGTGAAGCCGGCGGGTGTAGGTTTGTTATTTGCAAATGTATAAGTAGGAGCCGGGAAGCCTTTGGGTACCTCAAACGCAACGTCTTTCTCCGTAATAGTAAAATAGGGATTGGTCTCCGTGAAATTGCTAAGTAAAATGATGGCAAAGACAAGGACACTTATTACAATAGGCTTTTTAATAGCCATAATCTTTTTTAATAAGGGAAAACATCTGTTGATAATGGTCCGCTATTTTCGCTGCATTGTGGAAGTCAGTGACAGAGGATATTTTAGTAAGATCAATGGGCGTTGCAGCATTCATAAATTTGCTGATATCGGCAGAAATATCGATACCTGTTATTTTTAGTTTTTTGTGAAAGGTGTCCGGAGGTAGCACTATTACAGGCATCAAAGATATGCCGGTAAGGTCAATGGAAACCGACCGAATACAATTAGCAGGTGCCTTGTATCCACCTATATGGTATTCATATATGCTGCCGGGATTTTTTGAGGCGCTCGATTTTCCTTCCAGCTTAAAAAATATATAACCGGTATTCCAGGTCCAGAACATTCCATTCACAGGATCGAGTGCATCGCTTTGCGCACCGCTACAATTATGTAGACTGTCCACGCCTATGCTAAATGTCAATCTGGTATAGTGACCTATAGGAATGTGCGGCAGTGTAATATTCATACTGGCGCTATCATCTTCACGTATCAGGTAATAATCGGAGTCTGTCAGTTCTTTTCCGGATTCAGGGGTCAGTTGTATATTGCTGATGTAGTATTTCAGGTTAGAAACTGTATAGCTTTGCCCCAATCCATTTTTATAATTGTCTTTTTCCAGTGCGATAGGTTTACCGTCGACTACATTCCGGAAATGCAATTGTAATGGCTGGGCAATAGCACTAAAAGACATCACCACAGCAAGTACTGTGGTGATGCACATCATATATATGGTTTTAGGTATGATAGCTGTCCGGCGCATAGCCCGAAGATATTAATTTGCTTTGACGATCTTTTTGATCACATCCTGACTGCCGTCATTCAGGTGTAGCAGGTAGATACCTGCCGGGTATTGAGTCAGGTCGAGAGTGTATGCTATACTGGGCTGCATATAGTCTATGGTTTGGATCAGCTGGCCTGTTTCGTTATAGAGTTTACCTGTCACATTGTTGCTGCTCTTATTATCCATATATATGTAGAAGTAGCCTGTGGATGGATTAGGCATGATCTCGCAGGCAGGGGTACGCTGCACATCATTTGCACCGGTAGTACCAGTATATATCGTGGTAGATCCGCTGATGGTGTTGTGACCGCCGGGATTCTGAGGGCCGTTGGCTACATTGCCGGATTGCACTACGCCGTAATAAGTACCCGTAGATGTATATGGATAAGCCGGTGCGAGAGACGAATCCAGTGTCATGAAATAAGCGTAGGTACCGTTAGGGTATTCCGGAGTCACGCACCAGCGGCCATTGCGCGAGTCCAGATCTCCGAGTCCTGCTATGTATTCATAGTCCCACAGCAGGCAGCCCATAGGATACGTGATATTCTGAGTGCCCATAGGTGTGGTCACGGTATATGTACGGGTAGGGCTAGGACCGGCGGGTGAGGCTGTAGAGCCGTCAGGCTTGGTAGTACGGGTAGTGTCGGTGCGCAGCCTGTAGGATGACCTCATACGCTTGATACCACCTGTACCATTGGTATCAGCATACCCATAGGCACCATATACCGGATAACCGTCAAACATATAGCCGATGATAGGAGAATGGTGCATGCTATCCGTCTGGTCATACAGGCACTTAGGGCTCACATGGTGATGATACTCTCCGTCTTGCTGCGGGTGGCCTATACAGTTGTCAAAACTGGGATACTCAAAGTAATAGCCATTGCGAGACCAGATGGTATTTACGTACTGCGCATCATCAGCATTGAAAATACTTACGCCATTCGTCAGTACACCGATGTGACCCAGGCCTATGGAGGTCAGTGTGCCGGTGTTAGGTTGTGGATTGCGGGTTATTTTATAGACGAAGTTTTGGTTTTCGGCCACGTTGGGGTTATTCCATGGGCCTATACTATATCCCGGTATGCAGGTACAGCTCACGTAAACATCTGTACTGGAGTATTGCACCAGTTCCACGTTAGACGGGATATTGTTATAGCCCCGGTTTGTATTTGTATCCGGATTGATGATCCAGGATGTGATCAACGGCGAGAGCTGAGCATAGCTGCAGCCAGTAGCAATAATACCTAGTGCGAGGAGGAGTCTTTTCATGATCTGAAATTTAATCGGGTTTAGTATAATATAATGGTTCTTGATATTTACGGTCGTCTGTCAGGTGGTCCCTGGCCACGGGCATTTTGAGCCATGGCATCTGCTATCATTTTATCAAATTTTTGCCGCTGTGCAGGACTGCAGATCCTGCGGACCTCAGCCAAATGCTTGTAGGTGATCTGTTCATTTTCTATTCTAAGCATCGCTATGCGGTGAATGAGGGAGTCTGCATAGGCAGATGTATCTGCGCCTGTGGTCAGACTGCGGAAAAGTTCGTCATGCAGTTTCCTGTCCTGGTCTCCTATAGCCTGCATAGCGGCGTGATGCTCGCCTCGCAGAGTCTCAAACTGCGCCTGCTGCCTGGCGTCGAACTGTAGCTCTTGTGGTACCAGGCCGGCAGGACCTCTACCACCTCTGTGACCATGCTGTGACCATGCCGGCGCTCCACACCATATATATCCCAGTGATATTACATTCACTATGATCAGTATGACTACCAGCCCGGTGAGCACTTTTATCTTAGACGCTTCACTCATGGTTTGCCCTTTCATTGCCGAAAAAAAGATCGCCAATATCTGTCTGCTGCGATGTGGTTGCGGACAGGCCAAACAATGCCCAAGGTCCGGAAGGGGCACTCCAGCGCTGATCCTGTGCAGTATGGTGGCGGCTGAGCGCTGCGACATTCAGTGCCACCAGCATGACTACAGATGCAGCTATGCGGTATAGGGCACCGGTAGAGATGGTCATACCGATATGGCGGCTACCTATACGCGCTTCTACGCGCGCCAGCACATCCGGAGCTTGTGCCCGGTTCATGCCGTCTGCGCTGTGCAGGGTTGTCTCTATCCATTTTTCCTTATCCATGGCGGTATTGTTTCTATAGACGCTGTTTAGCCGGCTTTCCTTCGGGTGTAGCGTGTTAAACGTTTTGTATACTTAGTCATAAAGTTCCTTATAAATATCCTCCAGTGAGCGACGCAGATTTTGTTTGGCGCGCTGCAGCAGTGATTCTACCGCTCCCTCCTTCAGTTTCATTACATCAGCTATCTCCCGTTGACTCATTTGTTCTACTTTGCTCAGTGTGAATGCAATACGCTGATTTTCAGGCAGGGTGTCGATAGCCCGGAAGAGATAGCCCGCCTTTTCCCTGTTTTCTTCTATGATACCCGGATGTACCCAGTTTACAGTTTTGGAGGCTACTTCGGCATTTTCTCCTGATATAGAAAAGATAAACCCAAACCTCTTTTTGCGTGAGCGGGATTTGATCAGGTCCAGAGATTTGGTCACTGTGATGCGGTACACCCAGGTGGCCAGTGCGGCATCGCCGCGAAAAGTATCTATAGAATTCCACACCGTGAGAAAGACATCCTGCGCCAGTTCCTCTGCATCACTACTATCTTTCACAAAAGAGATGGCAGTATTATAGACGCGCTGCTGATACTGCGCGACAAACTCACGCAGCACCATAGTATTCTGCTCACGCAGTCCTTTCAGCAGCATCTCCTCGGTCATCTGGTATGTTGCGGCAGTGTTTCTATCTGATTCGGTGATTTTGTCTGTAAGACGACAGAAAATAAGGGATTCCTTCGTCAAAAGAAAAAGCAAAATTCAGCGACTTGTGATGACATGCCGGTACATAAAAAATGCCCTGCTATCGTGCCGGGCATTTTAATCTTGGCTATATACTCCTAGAGTACTACGATTTTGCTATGTAGCTCGGTGCCTCCGGTAGTTCGTATCCGTATCATGTAGATACCACGGGCGCGCTGCGTCAGATCCAGAGTGGTAGTGCCGGACGCAGTGGCACTTGTACGGAGCAGGCTGTGCCCAGCGAGATCTAGTAGCTCGATTGCCTCTGGCTGGGCAGATGCGTTGGTGTAGTCTATTACTATTCTGTCATGAGCAGGATTTGGATAGATGGAGATGGCTACAGTTGAAATATCATCGATGCCCGTCAGAAAGGAAACGCGTACACTGTCAGTGCGGCTACAGTGTGACTGGTCAGTAGTGGTCACATAGTACACGCCGGTCGTGAGCCCAGTGATGGTCGGGGTGCTGTCACCATTGCTCCACTGCCAGTGGTAGGGCGGATTGCCAAATGTATCTCTGACGCTCGCAGTCCCATCTGCTGCGGTGGCAGAGGAGGCCTGAGTAGCAGAGGTATGAGCTATCATAGGCTGGAAGATCAAGCCGCGGATAGCAGATATAGCCGCGAGAGTAGAAAACTGTCCGCACAAATTATGATCATAAGTATCACCCACATTCAGTGTATCTACGGTCGCTGAGCCATTGGTCACAAAGTGTGAATAGGCCACCGCACTGTGGTGCCATGGTATGATCTCGTCTGCTGTGCAGAAGAACAACTTTATAGGATTATTGGGCGTCCAGTTATACGCATCATTCTTTTTCAGCAGTTGAGTAAAGTAGTTGTTAGGATCATTTCGCAGCGTATCGATCACAGCCGGCTGGAGCACCTGATTGGGTACAGAGGGCATGACCCCATTGATCTGAAATGACTCTCTGGTTCCATTGTATTGAGCAGGCAGTATAGAGTCATAGGGAGCCACAAAAATATCAGAGTCGCTGGCGGCATAGTGATAGATACGGTTATAGCTCAGGAAGAGGGCTGCAAGATAGGATGGGTCATTATAATTATTGTTAGGCAATATCATTTCATCTTTCATCGTGCCGCTCAGGTCGTAGTAGCCCGCTATAGCTCCTGCTCCGGTCACCTGTATCTGCGGGAGGTATGTCTGTATGTACTGATTGGCAGCTACAGTGGCATAGGCGCCCTCAGCTATACCGGCCAGGAAGAGTTGTTGATTGTATGACGCGCCGGTGGTATCTACCGTCTCACGCACAGCACGCAGCATATCTACCACTGGTGTGGCCTCTGACTGTAGGTGTAGAAAAGGGTGATCTCCGGGACCATCGCCCAGGCCCAGGCCATCAGGCAGCATGGTGATGAGACCCAGCGAGCCTCCTGCCAGACCGATGAACCACTCATATTTATAGTTTGACGGAGCATCATTTTTTCGGAAAACGTTATTGTGCTGATAGCTGAGCATCGGCACGTCGCATGGAGTGCCCTGAGGCACTACGAGCAGGCCTGACGCCGTAGTAGGTGTGCTGTCTGCAGCTACAGTATTGTAGATGACTTTGTACGTCTTGACGGGGTATATCGTACTCAATATCCCTCCCGGTACACCTTGGGCGGCGAGGATAGAGTCTACCTGGGGCTTGGTGTAGTAATGCTGAAAAATAACTTGATTGGCAAATTGTGCGTGACTGAGCACAGCGCAAAGAAGCAGGAGAAATAACGTCAAAGATTTTTTCATAAATGGCTGGATGTGTAAAAATTTCGCCCAAAGCAGGCATCGTGTAAATGTAGTCAAACGAGCGCAAAGGCAGTGTTAATCGGCTACTGCAAAGCGCACTTTTTTACCCTTGATTTTGTGTTCGCTTATTGTTCGTAGCGTCTTGCTGATTTTATCTGAGCGCACAGCTACATAGGCAGCCTTGTCCAGCACTTCTATCCGACCCACCTCTTCTCTTTGCAGGCCACCTTTTTGCAATAGCAGGCCCACGACATCAGTTTTGTTTATCTTATCTTTTTTGCCGGCGGCAATGTACAATGTGCTCCACTGCGGCTCAGGCAGTGCAGTAAAATGATCCGGTAGATTTTCTTCTGTCACTTCCTGAGAGATAAAGGTAGGGATGTGATCTTTAGCCTCCAATAAAAGATAGGCAGTGCCATCTGCGTGCATACGCGCTGTGCGACCATTGCGATGTATAAATGCCTGGGCGGAAACCGGCAGCTGGTAGTGTATAATATGACGTATCTCCGGAATATCCAGCCCCCGAGAGGCCAGGTCCGTGGTCACAAGTATGTTTGTGCTGCCGTTGCGCAGCATGATCAGTGCTTTCTCGCGGTCAGCTTGCTCCATCTCTCCGTGGTATATACCGTGAGCTATATTCATACTGCGCAGCTGCACACCTACTCGCTTCACCGCGTCCCTGTGATTGCAAAATATGATGGCAGATTCACCTCTTAGTTTGCTCAGTAGCAGCGCTAACCCCTCAGGCCGGGTCAGGTCCTCTGGTATGTGTACCGATCTCAGCGCCAGCACCGAGGACGACGTATTCATATGAGTGAAGTCGAGTACTTTGGGTTCACGCAGGTGGAGAAAGGATGGTATCCGGTCCAGCGCGGTGGCTGAGGTCAGGATACGCCTGCGCAGTGCAGGGAGCACGGATACTATGAATGATATATCCTCCTGAAATCCCAACTCCAGTGATTTATCAAACTCATCCATCACCAGTGTGTGCGTATTGCTCAGGTCTATATTCTGAGCGCGGATGTGATGGGCGATCCGCCCCGGAGTCCCTATCAATACTGCCGGTGGCTGGCTAAAATTATTCTCCTCGGTGCGTACAGAGTGCCCGCCATAGCAGCTATTGACCTTATATCCTGTGCCCATCTGTCTATACACACCTTCTATCTGTATGGCCAGCTCCCGAGAGGGTACCACGATCAGTGCCTGCACTCCGGCCACAGCAGGCACCAGCAGTGTGGCTACCGGCAGTAGAAAGCCCAGCGTCTTGCCCGATCCGGTAGGAGAGAGGAGGATCGTACCCTCTGCATGAGGTGCTGTATCCAGCATAGCTTGCTGCATCTCATTTAGCGCAGTGATATTCAGGCGTGATAATGTGGCAGTGAGGTCCATCACTTATTCTTCCTCCAGAGGTATTTGCTCCTCGCCGGTCAGGTCCAGTTTATGATGGCCTATCACGATCTCCTCATCCAGGTCTACCACCACCACTATGTAGACTTCTTCTTTATCAGTAGGCAGCAGTACGTGTTCAAATGTTTCGTCTTCATTCCAGTAGACTATCTCTACCTCTTGATTTGCCAATACCTCCTGTGCCACCAGACCATGCTTTACCAGGTGTGCTACATAGGGCCATATATCTACCGTAGCATCAGTAGTTTCTGTCACGTCTGTCATTTCTTCAGACATGGTATCCAGGTATTCTTCGTATGTGAGTTCTGTGATCATATTTTTTCTACTTGCTATCAATAAAAAAGCGGGACCGAGATCCCGCTTACGTTTAGTTATTCTTTCTTACTTATTTCTCAGCGTCGCCTATGTGCACGAGTATACGGCCACAGTGCTCACAGGTGATGATGCGGCGCTTGGAGCGGATCTCAGCCTGGCGCTGTGGTGGTATCTTGGCATAGCAGCCACCGCAGCTATCACGCAGTACGGCTACCACAGCCAGACCATTGCGGTAGGCACCACGTATACGGTGGTAGGCCTTCAGCAGGCGTTCTTCTACTTTCTTGGCAGCCTTGTCAGACTCCTTCTTTAGCTCATCTTCTTCTTTTTCGGTCTCAGCTATGATCTTGTCCAGCTCTTTCTTTTTAGCCTTGAGTTCCTTTTCACGGGTAGCTATATTGCCCTCGGTCTCTTCTATCAGTCCTTTCTTGATATCAGTCTTGGCAGTAGCATCGGTGATCTTTTTCTCCGAGAGTTGGATCTCCAGCTTCTGCAGCTCGATTTCTTTGCTCAGCGCTTCAAACTCACGGTTGTTCTTTACCGTATTTTGCTGCTTCTCATAGCGGGTGATCAGTTCCTTGGCCATAGCCTTGGCATTCTTGCGGTTGGCTACCTCTTCGTCCAGTTCAGCCAGTTCCTCATTCAGGTGGCCCAGACGTACATTGAGGCCTGCTATTACGTCTTCCAGTACTTGCACTTCCTCTGGGAGTTCACCCTTGAGGATCTTTATTTTGTCTACTTTGGTATCTATCTGCTGGAGGTTCCAGAGTTGGTTCAGTCTCTCTTCTACAGAGAGTTCTTTTTCTTTTGTTGCTGCCATTCTTTAGATATATTTTACCGGATTAGTTTCCGCCTTGGATAAAAGGAACGCAAATGTACTAAATTTTTCCGATAAGTGCCTATATAATAAAGCAGGGGTAAACTGCTCACTCTCATAGTGTCCCACATCTGCCAGCAGGATCTGTCCATCCGCATCAAAAAATTCATGATACTTGATGTCTGAGGTAATATAAACATCTGCTTGTGAGGATATTGCATTTGGCAGGAGAAATCGCCCCGCCCCCCCGCAGACTGCCACTGTCTGCACCTGCCGGCCCAGTAGGGCTGTGTGCTTTACCACCCCGGCGCCGAGCTGTTTTTTCACTTTTTTGAGAAATGCCAGCTCGTCCATCGGTCGGGCCAGACGGCCTATCATGCCACTACCCACGGTCTGTAGCTCGTTTTCCAGTGCTACGATGTCGTAAGCTACCTCCTCGTAGGGATGGGCCGCCATGAGGGCCTGCACCACCTGCGCCTGTATATGGCCAGGGAATATGACTTCGAGTTTCGCTTCCTCCACGTGCTCGCGCACGCCCTTTTGGCCTATGGCTGGATGGGTGGTCTCGTCGCCTTTAAAAGTCCCGATACCTCCCACACTAAAACTCGTCTCAGAATAATGCCCTATATGTCCTGCCCCGGCGGCAAAAAGCGCTCTGCTCACAGGCTCATGGTGCTCATGTGGTACGAAGGTATATAGCTTCTTTAGCAGCCCCTTTTTGGGGGCTAGTATCCTGCAGTCGGTCAGGCCTAGCTTTTCGCATATCATAGCATTCACACCTGTCTCGATATTATCATAGTTGGTGTGGATGGCGTAGATGGCTATATCATTCTTGATCGCCTTGATCACCGTGCGCTCCACATAGTTCTTGCCATTTAGTTTTTTCAGACCGGAGAAAACGATCGGGTGGTGCGCTATGATCAGCTGGCACTTTTCGCGGATCGCCTCTTCTACCACTGCCTCCGTACAGTCCAGCGAGAGTAGTACTTTCTTTACGGTAGCATTTTTATCGCCTACTATTAGTCCGCTATTATCGTAGCTTTCCTGATAGGAGAGTGGTGCGAGGGATTCCAGGTAGGATGTGATGTCTTTGATCTGCATGCGATGTCGGTTGAAGTATTTACCAGTGAAAGGTGACCACCTGCCGCAGGTCAGGATGGAGAGATAAGGCTACCGGGCAGGTGTGCGCTATGCGCTCCATGATCTGCTTGTCCTTGTCCGTATAGTTTTTGGCTGGCATGTAGATAGATACCTGTATCTCTGCTATCCGGCGTGGGTCGGCGGCCATCACCTTGGTAGCCTCGGCACGTACGCCGTCTATATCCAGCGGCATCTGAGCAGCCTTGATCCCCATAGTAGTGATGATGCACGCCGCCAGCGAGGTAGCGGTCAGGTCGGTAGGAGAGAAGGCTTCCCCCTTGCCGTGATTGTCCGTAGGGGCATCCGTCAGGATCTCGGTGCCGGACTGGATATGGCGGCAGCGCGTGCGCAGGTGCCCTTCGTAGATGATCTCTGCTGTCATGATAGTGTCATTTTTTAGCTGAGTCAAAAGTAGTAAAAGACACTATACTCCATGGGCAGGTAGATTATAATCCGGGACGCGCCCAATATGAAGGGAAAAATGTAGATTTGTAATGATGAGAAAATGCGCCCTGTTTATTCTGGCTCTTATCCTGCTAGGCTCGACGGAGACCCTATCTGCACAAAAAGCAGATAGCCCTAAAATGCAGGCGCAGAAGGACTATATGTTTCGCCGCCAGATGGTGGGGGGGCTGCGCCTCCAGTCTACGGGCCTTGGCTTTTACCTTCAGTATGGCCTTATCAAGAATATCTATAAGACGCACCTTTTCATGCTGGAATATGAGTGGCATATAGACTATCGCGACAAAAAAAGTAAGGCATATCCGGTCTATACGGAAACGGGAAGGGACTACTACTTTGGTGTGCAAAATAAGTTTCACGAGATACGGCTATCATACGGTTTTGAACGTGCCATAGCAGATAAGGCCATACGCAATGGAGTGCGCCTCAGTTGGGAGGGTTTTGTAGGCGGCGTGCTGGGCCTTGCCAAGCCATATTATCTTAATATAGATTATCCTAATGATGATCCTGCCACCCGCGGGCAGTTTCCTGTGATCGTTGTATCTCAAAAGTACTCTGAGGCCACCAAAAACGTTTTTCTGGATCGCAATGTAATTGATGAGGCGGCACCGATATCCAAGGGTCTCAGTGAAATGAAGCCTATTTTGGGTGGGCACGTACGCACGGGTCTCAATTTTGACTGGGGCTCGAGAGATGCATTTGTCAAGGCTATAGAGGCCGGCGTTTCACTAGACATTTTCTACAAAAAGATCCCTATCTATGTCAATGAGCAATCCAATCATTTCCTGTTTCTCGGATTGTATGTTTCCTTCCACATGGGCAAGCGCTGGTAGGCTTTCTCAGATAGTCCAGGTCGTGACCCCTATATTGGTAAAGGTATAACGCATCACTTTCCCACCCAGTTGATTGAGTGCTGATATCACGTTATACTTGGCTGTATATGGTGCATAAAACATCATAAACCCACCACCTCCGGCACCGCTCACTTTGCCGCCTGTAGCCCCGGCATTCATAGCTGTCTCGTAGATAAAGTCCAACTGAGAATTACTGATGCCTTCAGCCATTTGTTTCTTATGCTGCCAGCTCTCGTGCAGTATCTCACCTATACGGTCTACCTCACCGCGCAGTAGTACCTCCTTCATACGAATGGACTGCTCTTTGAGCTGATGCATCGCCTCGATAGATTTTTCATTTTTGCTGGATACATTTTCGCGTTGCTTCTCTATGATAGAGGAGGAGAGGCGCGAAGTCTCTGTAAAGAACAACACCAGATTATTCTCCAGCTCATGCAGCCACTTTTCTTTCACACGAAGTGGATTTACTATCACCTTGTCATTGGCCATAAACTCCATATAGTTCACCCCGCCAAAGGTCGCAGCATATTGGTCTTGCTTGCCCCCGGCCATACCGAGGTCCTCTCGCTCTATGCTATAGGCCAGGTGTGCTATGTCATACTCGCCTAGCGGCAGCTTCAGCCACTCTACAAATGCGCCTATGATAGCTACCACCAGTGTAGAAGAAGATCCCAGCCCGGAGCCCGGAGGAGCATCTACAAAAGTAGTAAGCTCAAAAGATAAAGGCTTTTGAGTAAAGTCCTTTACGATACGGTTATAGATGCCTTTAGCGAGATCCAGATGGCCGTCTATCGGCAGCGCCGCAGCCATATCGTGTACATAGCGCTCATCACGGTCGGTGGCTATGAGGGTTATCTTACCATCGTCTGTGGGACGTATGGTGGCATAGGCATACATTCCGATGGTGGCATTGAGTATAGCTCCGCCAAACTCATCCGAATAAGGGCTCACATCTGTGCCGCCCCCGGCCAGTCCGAGTCGCAGCGGCGCTTTGCTTCTTATGATCATGGTGCCGAAGATAAATAATTATCCAAACGGATACTTTTTACACTACAAACAAACAGCCCTCTCAGATTCCTGAGAGGGCTGTTTGTAAAAAGTACTATCGATGATTACTGGATAGATACGCGGCGGTTGATAGTGCCGGTCGCTGTCTTGATATTTACGATATAGATGCCTGGCGCTACACCGCTCAGGTCGAGTGGCTTATTGTATACTGATACTGCTTTTTCAGATGTCTCGTATACCTTGCTGCCAGTGATAGATGTCACAGAGATAGCTACGTCAGATGCGGACTCCATGTTGAATGCTACATTCACTTTACCGAAAGATGGGTTAGGGTAAACGCTCAGTTCAGAGACACCAGAGAGGTCATGCATACCCGATGGCTGTACGCATGTAGCTACAGTTATCCAGTTACCCGGGTTGCCTTGAGATATACTATCCAATTGCAGAAAGGCACCAGAAGCACCCAGCCACGCACGGCCATTACCAGTAGAACCATCTGTCGTCAATACGACAAGAGTGTCACCAGTTACTCTAGGTAGCTTGATCATTACAAAAAAGTTTTTGCCGGGAAGTACAGCTTGATGAGTAAAGGTGAAAAGACCAGCGCCTTGATTTGTGATGATGCTGCCGGTAGTCACTGTAGATGAGTCAATTGCATTACCTGGGCCGTAGGTGCCAAAGTAGCTTGTACCTGTGGAGTCGTAAACATACGCTGTTACCGGCAGGGTGGAGTCCGATGCGTTAGCATTGAGCCTTACCATACCAAAGAAGGCGATCGCTGCTGTAGCATATGAGTTAGCAGAAGTTACAAAGCCTTCACCCACGTGTGTGATCTGAAGTGAGCCAGCAGGGCCAGCATAGAGACCGCCATTGCCATCAGCGTAGCCTACATTAGGAGAGTCCAGTGGATAGACATAGGCATTGGAATCTGCTGTGGCGAAATCTACATTGAAAATAGTGTCACATGACAAAGCCCTGGAGCCATTATTCCCTGATGGAGCGTGAACTGTGACAGCTACTTTCACCGGATGCGATATTGCAGTACCTGCAATGGCTCCTACAGTCAAAAAGCTACCTACTAATACAGTAAAAAGTTTTTTCATTAGTGTTTATTGTTTGTTTAGTAAATGTGACCCTAATATTATGAATAAAAACCCTAAGCATCAGCCTCTTTGGCCTAAATTGTTTTTTTTGTAGGTAAACTATGGTTTAAGGACACTTGTTTGTCATAGTATTGTCACAAATCATAAAATGCCTGCTACTTTTTTGATGTTATCTACCATGGCCTGCCATGTATATTTTAATTTTTCACTTTTGATATTTTCTGAAAATAAGTACTCTTTGTGCTCCGTGTAGAAGCGACTGAGGTCAGCAGCTATCGCATCTGGCTCCGGTTCGCATACATAGCCTACCCGGTCATGGGGTACGATCTCCGGCAGTCCACCTACATTGGTCACCAGCATTGGCCGGTTAAAATGATAACATATTTGCGTCACACCACTCTGGGTTGCATGCTTATACGGCTGTACCACCATATCTGCGGCGCAGAAATAATACCGCACCATATCATCGGGTATAAAATCAGTGCGGAGTATCACTCTGTCCCGTATGCCGAGCTCATCTATCAGGTCCAGGTAGGGTTGCGAGTTATTATAAAACTCCCCCGCCACTATGAGTTCTACTCCTGTTTCTTTCACACGCGGGTCCGCCATAGCGCGTAGCAGTAGGTCCAGTCCTTTATAGTCGCGTATGAAGCCGAAGAAGAGAATATATAGCCCGTTCATCTGCAGCCCCAGTTTCTCTATCGCCTCCGCCTTATTTACTATCGGCCCAAAGTTATCATACAGCGGATGGGGTGAAAATATTTTCGGCTTGCTGCTGTCAAATTTATTCAGGTCCTCCAGCACTGACCGCGACTGCGCTATGAATCCATCTACTGCGCCCACAAAGTACTTAGACAGCGCAAAGTCGCCAATGCGTTTTTCGTGCGGGATGATGTTATCTATGATCGAGACCACTTTCGTTTTCTTATTACCTCTCGCGATTCGCCCTATCGTACCCAGGCACGGTGCCATGAATGGCAGCCAGTATTTGATGATTAGCAGATCAGTATTGAGCTTTTTGATCTCGCGGCCTACGCTCCACCAGTTGAGTGGATTGACACTATTGATGCGCACATGGATGTAAAGATCATCAGGAGCCGGCTGATCAGAGTACTGCGTAGTACCGGGAAACAGGAAGTCCGGATACTGCAGGCTAAAGGTATAGATGACCACCGAGTGCCCCTGGCGTATAAATTCGCGGGCCAGCCTCTCATTGTAGGCGGCGAGCCCCCCGCGCAGCGGGTGGGCGGATCCGAGTATGACTACTTTCATTGCAGTAAATGTATACAAACAAGGCTAATGTGTTTGGAGTCAGCCTGTGAAAATGTGCTAATATACGATGCCACACCTCCAGATGACCAAGATCATTGCCGGCATTGACTATTGCTTTTGACCACAGATTACCACATCATCTGATTATTGCCTAATCTTACCCCGCAAATACAATAGCAATGAAAGACGGCGTCTACTACAGCGACTACCTCCAGCTCGATAAAATACTCAACGCACAGCAGCTCGAAAGCTCCAGGGGCGATAGCCAGGGTGCGCATGATGAGATGCTCTTCATAGTCATCCATCAGGCCTATGAGCTTTGGTTCAAGCAGATCCTCTTTGAGGTAGAGTCAGTAGCCAATATCATGGCCAAGTCTCACATAGCTGACAATTCTCCTGATCTCTACACCGTGCATCATCGCTTGAAGAGGGTCGTCACCATCCTGCAATTGCTCGTAGGCCAGATCGACATCATAGAGACTATGACCCCATTGGATTTCCTCGACTTTCGTGATCAGCTCCGACCGGCTTCAGGTTTCCAGAGCATACAGTTTAAGATACTGGAGGCGCTCCTCGGCCTCAAGATGGAGAACCGGCACGGTCAGGAATACTATATCTCCCAGCTCCGCCCCGAGGATGTGGTGAAGATCCGCGAGGCAGAAAAAAAGACATCCATGATTGTCCTGATCAACCAGTGGCTGGAGCGTATGCCTTTCTTTGATGATCCTAAATACTGGGAGGGCAAAGACCAAAAGCAATTCTGGGACAAATACCGCGAGATATACGAGCAGAGCCTCAACCCCGCTGAGAGGAATAATATGCAGGTATTTGATCAGCTCCTAATGGGAGATGAACGCAAACCGGAATGGTCGCTTAGTCCGAGGGCTCGCCGCGCCGCGCTATTTATCATGCTCTACCGTGACTACCCGCTGCTGCAGCTACCTTTTGGCCTGCTCAATGTACTGCTGGAGATAGACGAGTGCCTCTCTATCTGGCGCTACCGCCACATGAGCATGGTGCACCGCATCATAGGTATGCGCACCGGCACCGGCGGCAGCACCGGCAAGGACTACCTGAGCGGCGCGCTCATGAAGCACCATATCTTCGCAGAGTTTGCAGGCCTGACTTCCTTCCTCATAGAGCGCGGCAAGTTGCCTAAACTGTCATCCGAGCTGCAGGCCAAGCTGGGATACAGTCATTAAGCTTACCACAATCAATACGGCATAAGCCAAGGAGACGAAGGAGGACAAAAATCTCTTTGCGTCCTCCGCGTTCTTTGCGGTGAAGACTAGAATTTTCTGGTAAATGGCAGCTCTTTTCTCATACGTATCATGAGCAGGATAGGTAGGAGTACGTATGGCGTATTGAGAGGAAGAAATTTGGCCGGATTCTGACACCTCCACTCCGGCTCGCCAAAAAACTCCACACCAAACACGATCACGCCAGTGATCACAGAGATGGCAGTACCATAGATGATGGCAGGCACCTGTATCCTGTTGTAGCCTCGGATAAAGGCCCAGACCAGCACGAGGTAAAATGGTCCATATACAAAAGCCGATAGCCCGGTCACAAAACGCATCCAGATAGGCGGCGTAAGGAATAGCGGATCGCAATCTTTGGCATAGCCATAGTTCATCTGCACAAAGACATTTGTACTGTTAGGGTCCAGGTTGCCCAGTATGGTAGGCCAGAGGTCTGAGATCATAGAGGTGATGAAAAAGAGCGAGAACATCACGATAAAGAAGTAGTCAAACTTGCGCTCGCGGAGCGGGAGGTTATTAGTCATAACAGTGCGTTTAGCCGACCCAAATCAAATAGATATATTTGAATGGAAGAATAAAATGTATGAAAAGCAAAGCAGTCTTCTTTGTGCAGATCTTTTGCATTGTGATTTTCAGCGTGATATTTGCGCATGCTATCTATGCTCACCATCCATATCCAGTCAAAATGAGTACAACAAGCAAGACCATGCTCTGCCTCGGAGATTCATACACTATCGGAGAGTCAGTAGATGAAAAGGATAGATTCCCAAATCAGACAGCAAAGCTGCTGGAGAAGCAAGGCATTTATTTCTCAGCGCCTCATATCATAGCCAAAACAGGATGGACCACTGATGAGCTGAAGCATGCGATAGCCGAGGCCAAAGTGACTGGTACTTTCGATGCCGTCACGCTCCTGATCGGTGTCAATAATCAATACCGCAGTTATGATCATGCACAATATCGCCGCGAGTTTAAAGAGCTATTGGATATCGCGATAAAGTATGCCGGTGGCAATGCTGACCATGTATTCGTCGTGTCTATACCGGACTATGGGGTCACACCTTTCGGTCACAATGATGCCAAGGGGCGTAGCGCAGACGCTATTGGCAAAGAAATAGATGAGTACAACGCGATAGCAAGGGAAATCACTACAAAAGACAAGGCGCATTACACGGATATCACTCCTTTCTCAAAGAAAGCTGCTACTGATCCGTCTCTCATAGCCAATGACAACCTGCATCCATCTGGTCGTATGTATGCCGGCTGGGCCCACCTACTGGAGAAAGAAATGCTAAAAGTCTACGCAACTCACTAAGCCGCCGGTGGTGCCGGTGGAGTAGGAGTGTTGTTTGAGCCACCTTCACCTTGCGGGCGTGGAGGGCGTGGGCCGTTATGACGAGGCTTATTGTGGTGATGCTTTTGACCATCGCGCTTTTCGCCGCTACCGCCTTGCTGCCGGTTTTGATTTTGACCACCTCCATTGCCGCCGCCATGCTTGTGCTGACCGCTTCCGCTGTGAGAGTGCTTATTGCCACCGTGGCGTTTCTGCTGCGGCTTGCCGGCACCGCGTCCACCGCCACCACTACGACGGATGCCCGGTGTGTAGGCTGGCCCCTCACCCAGAGCCGCAGGGATAATGGTCTTAGGTATCTCACGACCTATCAGCCGCTCTATGCTGGCAAAGCGCTGCTGGTCCATGTCATTGATCAGCGTGATAGCTGTACCTGTGGTAGCCGCACGCGCCGTACGGCCTATGCGGTGGATGTAGTCCTCACCATCTGGTGGTACATCATAGTTGATCACAAGGTCTATGCCCTCCACATCTATGCCACGGCTGAGGATGTCAGTACCCACCAGTACCTGTAGCTGTTTGTTTTTAAAGTTTCGCATGATTTCCTCCCGCTGCTCCTGCTCCAGGTCAGAGTGAAATGCCTGCAGCGATGGGATGATACGCTTCAGTTCGTTGGCGAGCCTTTTTACGGTCTCCTTGCGCGAGCAGAAGATGATCACGCTCTTGTATTCCTTCTCCTGAAAGATATGCTTCAGCAGGCCAAACTTCTGATTGTCGTACGTCATGTAGGCCATCTGCAGGATACCATCAGCCGGCTTTGAGATAGCGATATTGATCTCTGCCGGGTCTTTCAGGATCTGATTGGCCAGTGTCCTGATCTTGGGCGGCATGGTGGCCGAGAAAAGGATCGTCTGCCTGTCTTCCGGCAGGTAGCTGATGATGCGCACGATATCATCATAGAATCCCATATCCAGCATACGGTCTGCCTCATCCAGCACGAGGTGCTCCAGGTGCTTGAAATTGATGTCGCCTACGTTGAGCATAGACAGCAGGCGGCCCGGCGTGGCTATCACGATATCTGTACCGAGCTGCATAGCGCGCTTCTGCTGCTCCCATACTATACCGCTGCCACCGCCATAGACTGTGATCGAGCTCACATTGATAAAGTAGCCCAGCGCCTCTATCTGCTGGTCTATCTGCAGCGCCAGCTCGCGCGTGGGCGCTATCACCAGCGTATTGAGGTGGCGGTGGTCACTATTAACTATCTTATGCAGTATCGGCAGGAGGTATGCGGCTGTCTTGCCGGTGCCCGTCTGGGCGCAGGCTATCAGGTCGCGGTCATGCAGGATCACCGGTATAGATTGCTCCTGTATCGGGGTCGGCTTGGTATAGCCCATCGCAGAAAGGCCCTCTACGAGGTCCGGATTGAAGTTGAAATCGTTGAATGTCATGATGAATATGTTTTACCAAAGTATCTGAGCAGTGTAGTTTTGAAACTCCGGATCTTTGGTAATAATAGTAAGATTATGATTGATTGCCTGTGTTATGATTATTCTATCAAACGGATCACGATGATGCATGGGTAAAACTATGGTAGCAGTAGTATCATCAAAACTGATCGGAAGAATAGTAATATCATTTTGGGCCAGTAGATATTTCAGATCCTGAAAGCTGATATTTAACGATAGCTTACCAATACTAATTTTGATCGCTATCTCCCACAAACTAACTATGCTTACAAACCGGGAAGCATTTGGATCTTCTATTTCTTTTTGAGCTTTTGAAGATAAAGAGGGGCTGCCCTCCAGAAACCAGATCAAAGTATGTGTATCCAGCAGATAAGAAGCCATTACATATAGTCCTTTAGCTCTTCAGTCAATGGCTCATCCCAACCCGGTTTCAGGTCAAAAGTGCCTTTACCACTACCAAACTTTGGTTGTGGCTTTTTTGAGTTTACGGTAATGACTGGCTCTTGTATTTTTGACAACAAGAAGTCTATAAAATCAACAACCTCTGCCTTGAGATTTTCAGGCAGGGCCGAAATTTTAGAATAGATCAAATCGTTGTTCATTCTGCTAAGGTAGCACTTTTTACTCACTCTTCGCCTTGCGCGTCATAGACTCGATAAAGTCCCACTCCTCCGGCTTCACACCCTCAAACATGCTGAACTCGCCCGCGCCTTGCAGCCACTCACCACCATCTATGGTCACTACTTCGCCATTGATATAGGCAGAATAGTCTGACACGAGGTAGGCGGCCAGATTGGCCAGCTCCTGATGCTCACCAGCACGGCGCAGCGGCACACGTTTGATCAGGTCAAAGCGCTCTTTGAAGTCACCGGGAGCCAGTCTGTCCCATGCCCCCTTGGTAGGAAATGGACCCGGTGCAATAGCGTTCATTCGGATACCATACCTGGCCCACTCTACGGCCAGTGAGCGCGTCATGGCCAGTACTCCGGCCTTAGCGGTAGCAGACGGCACTACAAATCCAGAACCAGTCCACGAGTAGGTAGTCGACATATTGAGCACTACCTTATTGGTCTGCTTCTGGGCGATCCAGATCTTGCCCAGCGCTAGCGTACAGTTGATCGAGCCATTCAGCACGATGTCTATGATCGATTTGAAGGCATTGGCCGAAAGGCGCTCAGTAGGAGAGATGAAGTTGCCTGCAGCATTGTTGACCAATATGTCTACGCTGCCCAGCGCTTCGATAGCTTTATTCACCATAGCCTCTACCTCATCGTAGCTCTTTACATCACAATGCAGGGCTACGCATTTGCCACCTGTCTCTGCCTCCAGTTCTTTGGCCGTAGCCTCCAGCACATCCAGTTTGCGGCTGGTGATCACCACCCGCGCACCTAGCTGGAGGAAGTAGCGCGTCATCGCCTTGCCGAGGCCGGTGCCACCGCCTGTCACAATTATATTTCTGTCTTTGAGCGCTCCGGGCTGGAGCATGCCTTCTGTATTCTTCATGATATGTGGGTTGTTGTTGATTTAGTATTGATTGGTAGATAGTAGCACGAGTGTACAGGCCTCCACGGGTTCTATGCCGTTCTTTTGCAGCAGCGCTTCAAACTCTGCATTCTCTGTTCCCGGATTAAAGATCACACGCTTTGGCTTCAGCGCTACTATCTGATCGTAATAGTTTTTCTGTATATGCGGATTGACATAAAGCGTCACGGTATCAGGATGCAGGTCGGCGGGTGTCTCTGCCTGTATCGCTACATCGGCTACAGTGCCCAGATCGCGGCCCACGCCTACTACAGGGTGCCCATGTGAGCGCAGCATACGGATGGCTTTATTGGCATAGCGCTCAGGGTCGGTCGAGGCGCCTATTACGAGTGTGAGTTTGTCTGACATAAGATGAAATTAAGAATGAATATTGAATAATGAATAACGGATATGGAGATGGGAATAATGTGCCAAAGCACGTCTCTATCTATTCGCCTGTATCTGATAAAGACGCACCCGCCAAAAAAATATTTGCAACTACCACATTTGTATTAGCTTTGGATAAAAGCGATCTATATGAGTCTCAAGTTCTTGAAATACATGTCAGCTTTTATCAGCGTGGTGGTGATCCTCATCTCCATCACTGCCGGCGGTGCCTGGGTATTTTTTGCGCCGATCTACGCTTTTGTCCTCGTGCCCGGGCTCGAGCTATTCATGCAGGGCTCCGAGGAGAACTACACCAAAGCCGAGGAAGAAGTTGCCAAAAAGGACCTCAAGTTTGACCTGCTCGTCTGGCTCATCCTGCCGGTGCAGTACATCATGATGTGGATCTTCCTCACCCGCCTGGGCAATGATGCCCTGCCTATGTGGGAGCGCGGCGGAATGATCCTGGCCTTTGGTATCTCCTGCGGCGTATTTGGTATCAACGTAGCCCACGAGCTGGGCCATCGCAGCACCTGGTATGAGCAGCTGATGTCAAAGTTGCTCCTCCTTTCCACACTCTATATGCACTTCTTTATAGAGCACAATCGAGGCCATCACAAAAATGTCTCTACAGATGAAGATCCTGCTTCATCCCGGAGGGGGGAAATGATTTACGCCTTCTGGTTTCGCTCAGTCACAGATGGCTGGGTCAGTGCCTGGCACCTGGAGCGGGACCGCCTGGCCAAGACGAATACGCCTTGGTATTCCTTCAAAAATGAAATGCTGGTCTTCCAGCTTGTCCAGTTGGCGCTCTTGGCAGCTATCACAGTAGCATTTGGCTGGAAAGTCACATTGGCGTTTATCGTGTCCTCTACTATCGGCTTCCTCCTGCTGGAGACGGTCAACTATATCGAGCACTACGGCCTGCGCCGCAAAAAGATTGACGGCGAATACTATGAGAAGGTGATGCCAGTGCACTCATGGAACTCAAACCACCCCATCGGTCGCCTCATGCTCTTTGAACTGACGCGGCACTCCGATCATCACTACATGGCCTCGCGCAAATACCAGGTCCTCCGCCACTTTGACCAGAGCCCGCAGATGCCTACCGGCTATCCGGGCATGATGGTGCTGGCGCTATTCCCGCCGTTGTGGTTTCGCGTCATGCATCCGCATATAGATAAGTATCGCGCCAGTATGGGAGGAGATGCACTGGCCTGATCCTTTAAGCATCGTATTTATCTAACGTCTAACATCTAACGTCTTTAGCAATGTCCCACTTCAGTCCTGCCTTCTTCAAGTTCTTCGATCAGCTCAAAAAGAACAACAACAAAGAATGGTTTGATGCCAATAGAGAAACCTACGAGAAGGAGGTCAAAGCACCTTTCAAAGCATTTGTAGCGCGCCTCATGGCAGAGCTGTCCAAAGACCACCCCGACTTTCAGCAAAACCCCTCAAAGGCTATCTTCCGCATCAATCGGGACATAAGGTTCTCTAAAGATAAATCTCCCTACAAGACCAATGTCGGCGCACTCTTCAATCGCTCGGGTACCAAGGACACGAGGCCCGGCTATTACTTGCATATCGGTTCCGGAGAGGTATTTCTCGGAGGGGGTATGTATGAGATAGACAAGACTAATCTGGAGAAGATCCGCCAGGAGATATATTATAACGGCGATACCTTCAAAAAGCTACTAAGCGATAAAAGCTTCAAAGCATTATATGGTGGTGTAGTACAAGGCGAACAGAATAAAATACTACCCGCGGAGTACAAAGAATTTGCCAAGGAGCAGCCGTACATTGCTAATCAACAATTCTACTTTATGGCGCAGCTCAAAAAAGAAGATGTGCTCAGCAAAGACTTTGACAAGCTGGTGCTGAAGCACTATAAGGCAGCCGCCAAATTCAACGATTTCCTGCTGCACGCCATAGCAGACTAGGCCGCACAGATCATACTACTTTACAGACTGTTCCGCTTTCTCACATTTGTCCCCTACATTCGCGGCGCATTGAGCATCCGCACAGATCATGAGTGATATACAGATAGAGCGCCTGCGCGCAGAGATAGAGCCTGTCAGGCAGCAGATCATACAGCATCCGCTATACGACCATATACGCACTATAGAGGACCTGCACATCTTCATGGAGCATCACATCTATGCCGTGTGGGACTTTATGAGCCTGCTCAAATCCCTCCAGCGCTCGCTCACCTGCGTCAGCCTGCCGTGGGTACCCGTGGGCAGCGCTCAGACCCGCTATCTGATCAATGAGATAGTGACCGGAGAGGAAAGCGACGTAGACCAGCAGGGCCGTAGTGTCAGTCACTTTGAGTTGTACCTCGATGCCATGCAGCAGTCAGGCGCAGACCTGCTCAGCATCCACTCCTTTATAGCTCAGGTACAGGATGGCTGTGCGGTGGATACTGCTGCTCAGCGTTCCGGGCTGAATGATGGTGTGCGCGCCTTTATGCGTAGCACTTTTGATGTGATAGGCTCACAGCAGACCCACCTGCAGGCGGCCGTTTTCACGTTTGGCCGTGAGGATTTGATACCGGATATGTTTCTCGCCCTCATCCGCGACCTGAATAGATCTCTCAGCGGCCAGCTCGGCACCCTGGAGTACTACATAGAGCGCCATATAGAGGTAGACGGCGGTCACCACTCTCACCTGGCCTATGAGATGACCGCTGAGCTCTGCGGCAAAGACGACCAGAAGTGGAAAGAAGCAACTGACGCTGTGAAAAAATCCCTGGCAGCCCGTGTGGGTCTATGGGATGCAGCGCTGGCAGGAATAAAAGAGCGGAACTCAATAATCCTTTAGCTTTAGCCTGTCGGTCATGTACTTGCGTATAAACCAACCGGAAAGCGGACCCGCCAGCACATCGTTCATAAAGGTATTGCGCACCCACAGGCCCAGCCTGCTCTGAGGCAGGAAGGAGCTGGCAAAGCTCTGCGCCAGCTGTTGCTTTTCCGCTATGAAGGGTTTGAATACTGCCTCATATTGACTGAACGCCTTGACGTGGTCTCCTCCGGCAGCTTTCAGTTCGCCGGCCAGCATGTAGGCGCCTGCCATAGCCAGTGTAGAGCCCTGGCCGGAGAGCAGAGAGGGGCAGTCGCACGCATCACCTACCAGCGTCACACGGCCCTGAGACCAGTGCTCCATGGCTATCTGGCTCACCGGGTCAAAATAAAAATCAGTGACCGAGTCCATCTGCGCGAGTATCTCGGGGCACCGCCAGCCCAGACCGCCAAAGACATCGCGCACGATCTGTTTCTGAGCGGCTGTATCTCTGTGGTCATAGACCAGCTTCTCACGTGAAGTGAAAACAAAGAGCACGGCCATTTTGCCGGGTGCGGGTTCATATACCATCGCCTGCCGGCCCGGCACTGTATAGCATGAGTACGGCTTTACATCTGAAAAGATATTTGGGAAGGTGTACGAGCAGGCATAGTAGCCATAGTATTTTTCAAATTTCTCTTCAGGCCCAAACTGCAGCCTCCGCACATTGGAGTGGAGCCCGTCTGCTCCTACTACCAGGTCAAAGTCGCGCGCCTCGCCACTGCTGAATGTCACGTGGCAGCCGTCGCTGTTTTGCTCTATAGCTGTGATAGTGGTACCAAAGATAAATTCTGTATCGGTATCCAGGTGCCGGTAGATCACATCTGCCAGGTCACTGCGTAGTAGCTCAAAGGCGCGGCCCTTCAGGAGTTCGCGTACCTTGCCCGTATTGACGCCGCCCAGGCGGCGGTTGTCGCGATCTACAAAAGTCATCTCATCAAACTCGATCTGCCGCGCGGCCAGGTCTGGTATGATGCCTATCCGCTCTGCTACATCATAGCCCACCCCGGCGAAGTCTATCATGTAGCCACCCTCGCGCAGGCGCGGAGCCTGCTCTGCTACAGTCGGAGTGAAGCCGTGCCTGTGCAGCCAGTACGCCAGTGTGACGCCTGCTATGCCCGCGCCGGATATCAGTATATTTTTGTTGTGCATGGTTTGGTAAAGTGTGTATGATTTTGATGGTTCAAGGTAAGTCTCATTCGTAATGCTATCATGGTGATTTTTACATATGGGATGGTGCTATTTATCTATTGCCATGTCCGGGGCAAAAAAACATCTGTTCATTTACTGGATGTTGCGCTGGCTTTATTGAGCGCACCGGGTCAATGGTCTATATTTGTAGTCCTGCAGGTATATGGCATTCAAGCTGACAACTGATGGAGCTATACGGACAAAAGAGTAAAAGCATTCCGCAGAAGGTGATCATACACTTGCTGGAGATAGCGCTGCTTTACCTGTCTTACTGGATACTCTTCGGGCAGGGTGGTGACTGGTGCGCTGCTCACCTTCATATCACACCGGCCCATGGTAATGAGCAAAGGCGCGTAGTAATTTTTGCATTCAACGTTATTATTTTTCTGCGGCTGGCGTATATGATGTTTTTCCTGCTCAAAAGGAAAATACCCTGGGAGGAGAGCATCAGTGTGCCCTTTGCGTTTGCACTCTATTATATCGGGTTCCCGCTGTTTGTACTGCCTGTATCCGGCCAGGCAGGTGTCTCAGGTTACCTCGCAATCGGGCTGTTTGCACTGGGCTGTACGCTCAATACCGGAGGTGAGATCCTGCGCGACCGATGGAAGAAACTACCGGAGAATAAAGGCAGGATATACACCGGAGGCTTCTTTCGCTATGCCAGGCATATCAATTACTTTGGCGACCTGCTGTGGGTCTCCGGCTATGCCCTCATGACCGGCAATATCTACTCCATCACCATACCTGTTTTCCTCTTCTGCTTTTTTGCCTTCTACAATGCTCCGATGTTGGACAAGTACCTGAAAGAAAAATACGGACCCGAGTATGATAGCTATGCTGCCCACACCGCTATGCTCATACCTTTTATCTACTGATCCCTGCTGCTCCGTACCATAGCGCCCCCCCAAAAAAAATCATGTTGCCACATTCATTTCCCTATATGACCTTTGTACCGTATCTTTGCGCCCCCGATGAGCAAAAAAGGAAAAGTATTGGTAGCCATGAGCGGCGGTATAGATAGTACCGTGACCGCTGTCATGCTGCATGAGGAGGGCTATGAGGTCATAGGCATCACCATGAAGACCTGGGACTATGCCACCTCCGGCGGCTCTAAGAAGGAGACCGGCTGCTGCTCACTCGACTCTATAAATGATGCCCGCGCCATAGCCGTAGACCTCGGCTTTAGCCACTTCATCGTTGATATACGCGATGAGTTTGGCGACTACGTGATAGACAACTTCGTAGGAGAGTATATGGCTGGCCGTACCCCCAATCCATGCGTACTGTGCAACACGCACATCAAGTGGGAAGCCCTGCTCAAGCGTGCCGATGCGATGGACTGCGAGTTTATAGCTACCGGCCACTACGCCCAGCTCAATTCCGCCAACGGACGCCACTACGTGAGCCGCGGCCTCGATCTCAATAAGGACCAGAGCTATGTGCTCTGGGGCATCTCACAGGCCTGCCTCAGCAGGACCAAATTTCCTATGGGCAAGTACCACAAGCCGGAGATCAAGCAGATGGCCCGCGACATGGGCTACCTCGATATAGCCAATAAGCCCGAGAGCTTTGAGATATGCTTTGTGCCAGACAATGACTACCGCGGCTTTCTCAAGCGGCGTATGCCTGACCTGGAGGCAAAGGTGGACGGCGGGCACTTTGTAGATACAGCCGGCAATAAGCTTGGTGTGCACAGGGGTTACCCGTTCTATACCGTAGGCCAGCGCAAAGGCCTCGGCTTAGCCTTTGGCAAGCCCATGTTTGTCACCGAGATCATCCCTGAGACCAATACAGTAGTGCTGGGAGAGGAGCACGAGCTGAACCGCAACGGCATGTGGGTAGGCAATCTCAATATGCAGAAGTACGAGAAGGTTTCCGACAGCACTCCGGCCCTTACTAAAGTGCGCTACAAGCATGAAGGCGAGTCCAGCATCCTCTATCAAAAAGATGACCGCATCAAGGTCGAGTTTATGCACGAGGTATCTGCCATCGCGCCGGGCCAGAGCGCCGTCTTCTACGAGGGCGACGACCTGATAGGCGGCGGCAATATCTTCTCCAGCTTCCAGATAGCAGCTGACAAGTAAGCCTTTGTCTACAGCAACTATATATACTCGCTTAACGTATTTAGATCAGAGTTCCTGGGCATAAAATGCTTCAGTCATAGACTATAGGCGCTTCTCTCTGCCAACGAGTAGGAAGCAGCCGAAGACTGATGGGTGAGGTCCTACCTCAGTTGCGATTTATTTATAACTTTAGGTCAATAGAAACTATCGGATGATCAAAAGAGTCTCCTACAGCCTCATCGTACTCCTCCTCTTCATCCTGGCCGGATGCAAGCAGGATACAGACCACATGACCCTCTCTCCCATGCTCTATGACTATGAGCCGCTGCGTGTAGGCCACTACCTGCTGTATGATGTAGACTCTATCACCTACACCTTTGCAGACCCTATACAGACTGCAGATACAGTGCACTACCAGATACAGGAGCTGATATCAGATACTTTCATTGACAATCTGGGCAATACCGCCTACCGCATAGAGGTGAGCAAACGCTATGATACCACCAGCTCGCTGGCCGTAGTGGACCGGGCCTGGTATTGCTTCAAGACACGCAATAGCTTTGAGAAAGTGGAGGATGATCTTCATTTTATCAAGCTCATATTTCCCCCGGTCAATGGTGTGACCTGGAATGGTAATAGCTACCTCCCGGCCTCTGATACGTCCTCAGATATCTACCGGGCGTACGCAGGCTGGACCTATACCTACTCTGATGTCAATGTCCCAAAGGCTATCAATGGTCTGGGTTTTGACTCTGCAGTGGTGGTCACAGAGATCAATGAAGAAAACCTGATCAATAAGAAACTCAGCCGCGAAACATATGCCTACCACGTAGGCCTGATGTACAAGGAATGGGAGATCATCAATAAGCAGGATGTAAGCGCCTCGTGGGCTGCTCCCAATAAGGCCACAGGCTTTCGTGTCCGTATGAGGCTGCACGCATATGGGGGCTAGCAGCAGTCTTTTTTAGTATTTTATATCGCCATTATTACCGATTTTTATGGTATGGTAAATGGTTCTCTGCGCGCGATTTTGTCTCTGACCGCTATCGTCTTTTTATTGGCCCTGCCCCATATGGCAGCTGCGCAGACCTATACCTGCTATGTACAGCTTCGTGACAAAGCAGGTAGCACCTATGATATACGCCACCCGGAGGCTTTTCTCTCCCCCAGGGCGCTGGAGCGCCGCAGGCTGCAGCATATACCTATAGCAGATAATGATCTGCCCGTCTCAGGTGTGTATATCAGACAGGTGACACCCCTCTGCCGCATAGCAGCCACTCTGCGCTGGACCAATGGTCTGCTCATACGTACGGATGATATATCTGTGATCTCCCGCCTCCAGGCGCTGCCTTTCGTCACGTCAGTGCATATCCTCAGCAGTAGTGGTCCCAATACCCGCGTCAAGGCGCTCGATGCGCCATCTGCCTCCCGGTCCGGTATGCCCATAGTAGATACGGCACTATACGGATCTGCCAGGCGGCAGACCACCATGATCCATCTGGATGCACTGCATGATCTGGGCTACTGGGGAGATGGTGTGGTGATAGCCATCATGGACGCCGGATTTTTAAATGCCGATAGCGTGACCTTCATGCAGAGAGTCTTTGATGAAGGGCGCCTGCTATATACCTGGAACTTCGTCTTCGATGTACCTGATGTGTATGGGTCTCCACGCGCCAATCCGCATGGCTGCAATACTTTCTCCTGCATCGCGGCCAATACTCCCTACAAGATGATAGGCACCGCACCCAATGCCAGCTTTATGCTCTTCCAGACGGAGGACAATCGCTCCGAGACGATAGCAGAGGAGTACTACTGGGCTGCTGCCGCCGAGCGGGCAGATAGCATGGGGGCAGATGTTTTCTCCACCTCACTGGGATACACCACCTTCGATCGGTCGGACTCAGCAGATAGTCATACTTATGCTGACATGACTGGTCATACTACTCCTATAGCCCGCGCTGTCAATACTGCCGCCTCCAAGGGTATCATAGTAGTCAATAGCGCCGGCAATGAGGGTGATGATACCTGGCACTATGTGGGCACACCGGGAGATGCAGATAGCGGTGTGAGCATAGGTGCGGTAGATCCTTCTGCACAGCTAGCAGGCTTTAGCAGTCGCGGGCCTAACTCATCCGGCGGGATCAAACCTGATATGTGCGCGCAGGGAGCACCGGCAGCGCTGATCACGCCTTCCTCTATGCTCACTGCAGAGTACGGCACTTCATTCTCGTGCCCTAACACTGCCGGGGCTTTCGCATGCCTCAGGCAGGCATTTCCCTCGGTGCCCAATATGGAGATGATAGAGATCGTGCGGCAGAGTTGTACGCAGTACATGCAGCCGGATTCCGATTATGGCTACGGCATTCCTGACTTTGGGCTGGCCTATGACAAACTGAAACTACTCTATCCTCAGGACACACTTTCATTTGTAGATCATCCGGTGGGCGTCTATCCCAATCCATTTTCTACGACCATACGCGTAGGTGCCGCCGAGCTGGTGGTAGATACCGTGGTCAATACTGCCGACCTGTACGATATATCAGGGCAGAAGGTATGGACCGCATCAGTAAAGGATATCATGTTTGCCAATAACGTGTGGGAGCTCACACCGCCGGCCAATCTGGCTGCCGGCGTCTATATTCTTGCGATCAATAAGACGAGGAAATACCGGCTGGAGAAGCTGTAAGACCTGTATTCAGGCTTTTCCTTTGATAAGCTGTGCATGAGCACTGTATTCCGCGTTTAGCACTCTCCTTCGGAGGGACATGACCTAGCAAATGGGACAAGCTTCCCTAAATATAAAGCCTATCTGTGAAAAGTAAAGTTTCCTGAAAATCTAAAAGCCCAAAGGATTTTATGCGATAATCAAGTCGGAGGGGATGAGGTCTTATCTGTTGAAAGAGATGAGCAAGATTGAAATTTTATCTAGTGGCTAATTTGACTTTTTATGTTTACAGCTTTTTTTAAAAAGAAAATAGCATCATGGAGCATCAATTTGAATCCTTTAAAAGCGAAATAGAGAGAAAAAATAAACTACTAAAGTATTTTACAAGTTATGTTGATTTGTCTGATAGTTATACTTTGACTAGTGAAGAATATATTGATTCTGTTAGTTCAATTATTGACAATCCTAATTTACCTGCGGAAGAAAAATTAATTGGAATCAAGAAAGCCCGAAAACATATGTACGAGGAAAGACATAGAATCAGCTCAATAGAATTCAATCGTTGATTGGGTACGTCATAATCAACCAACCATTTAACGGGTAAATATTTTGGTTATCACTAATTTGGTCATCTGTAACTTGAAACAATTCTTTGATTAATGGTCTATTGATAGATTCTGTTCTAAAAATATAAAGCCGTTGATTATATATAAAATCGTCTCTCAACGCTACTGGATTGTTTGGCGTAATTTTCAATTGCCATTTGCTTGGATGAAATCCGAATATGGAATGCTCTTCTTGTTTGATTTTCTCAATCAGGGTTAAAGTATTAGCCACAGTCATATTACATTGCTCCTTTAATGATTAACTATTGCAATATAACCTTCTTCTTTGATATTATATTGTTTCGTATATCTCTTATCTCCAAAGCATACACACTGGCCTTTGACCACGCTGTTATGTCAATATTGCACACTGTTACATTAGCCTCTCTTTCATACATCACTTGACCAAGTACATCATACACCTTTACCTTATAGCCGCCTATAGATTCATAATTACTCATATCAATAGTCAAATGGTCTGTAGCAGGAACAGGATAAAACTTGATATTATCACCTGTTAATAGGTCACTTATATCAGTGGTCGGAAACTGCTCTAAAGCAAATCTCCTTTCCTCTCTGCACCCAGAATCCATACGCATATCTAGCGGACTTATTTGTACATAAACCACTCCATAACCAATAGTAAAGCTATCAACCTGATTGACTATATCACCTGTAGGCGTAGCAGTAGGGTCGGTATATGAATTCATGTTGTGCAACGCCGAATCCCCATTGAGATAGGTTATATAGTAATACTGCACAAAAGGTATCTCACCCAAATGAATATTGAGATGTTGAATATTGGTTGTATGTATAGATACGCGGTTGCCCCAACTGTGTGGTTCCTGTGAGATGGTATAGGAGACTGTTGGGCATTGAGCTGATAGAGAGAAGGAGGCAACGAGGAATAAGAGCAAAGGTACAATGGATTTCATGTGATATGGCTTTTTGATTAGAAAGCTAAGATAATAAAGTATCTTTTATTAAACCTATTATATGCGGTAAATTATTTTGTGCTTTCACCTGACCTTGTAAATGTGAAAAAGCTACTCACATCAACGGATAAAAGGTTGTTAAAGATTGCTCAGAAGATTAAGCAAATGAGGCTTGACAAGGGTTATACGAGCTATGAAACCTTTGCTTGGGAGCATGAGATAAATCGAGTGCAATATTGGAGGATAGAGAAGGGAAGCAATATTACTTTAGCCAGTCTGATGAAGGTACTGGATATACACAAGATAAGTCTCAAGGAGTTTTTTGAGGATATTGAATAATTAACTATCAAAGTCTATTTCAAGAGATTTAAATTTATCTCCTATTCTTTTAGCTTTTGCTTTAACGTCAATCCACTTATTTAAATAAAGACTTTCAGCATATTTTGTCTGTTCTAACCCTTCAGTACCATTTATTTTTATCTTAGGTTTAGACATTTGGTTTTCATCTTCTATGTTCCTAATAAATGCATTACCTGCTCTTGTATCTGTATTGAGATGATAAATGTATATACTGTAATCTTTAAAACTATCATCTTCCGTAATGCCAGAATTTGCTATTTCTATAGCTTCAATATCGTTAGAAAAAGTTGTTGCAAAACTTCTGTCAATGAAAGCAATAGGTGCTTCCTCTGTTTTTGAAAAGTTCATTATCTCAAGACTATCAAATGTTCCTCCAACTTGTTGAGTTATGACTTCAAATTTTTGAGTCGATTTAATTATATCTTCTTTCAAAAAATGCGTCAAGTTTTCGGGTTCTTTCCTAATAGCGGCTTTGTAGATTTCCGACAGACTTTTACTTAACTCATGGAGCTTGGCGGAATCGGAGATTTCTTCCCCTTTGAATATCTCTATGTCTTCAGAAAGGTCGCCATTTAAATATTCTATGTATTTGGACAAATACTTTCCGAGAGGCAAGTCATTTGAAAAAATACCTACATTACCAACCTTTCTATCTATACTAACCTCAAAGTTAATTTTGAAGCTTCCTTCTGCATACGGTTGCAGTAAAATAGTAGGCTTAAATGCAAAATCCTTTAAGGCTTTAATCCTATCTTCTAACAACTCTGCAAACGCATTTTGGATTTTTGAAACAACTTCGGCTATAGCCGTATTTGCATCAGCAAGTTGCCCCAATAGTCGCAAAGTGAATTGTAAAGAATATTCTTTACCCAGTTGAGGACAGAATGAGTTCTCCATTGGTAAATATTCTTTTGGAATATTGATAAATGGAATATCATATGCTTTTTGAATCGAATAGTTGAAGTCTCTTTGTACTAAACTTATAGACGAGGAGTTTTGAAGAATATTTAGATATGATATGTCCCCACCTAAGAATTCTGAATATTGCTTTTCAGTTAAAATTGTATGTAGAGTATAAATCATCCCATTCTCATCATCTTCTTCAAGATGAGAACCCAGGATTTTATTGCCGTATTTATTGTTACCTATAAAGAGAATGGGGAACTCATCAAAATGTAAAACTTTATAGTTCGATACAATTTCAATTGAATCAATTTTTAATGAAAAACTATTTTCAAAGAAAAACATCAGGCAAATTTTACAGTGTCAATTATTTCAAGGTTCGCAAGATTAAATGAATCTGCTTTTAACAGATTATAATGACTATCATCTCCTGATTCAGGCATGTGCTTTACTCTGCCCTCCTTTACACTAAGTTTAAATTTAAGATAAAATGCTCCCTTTTTGGGGTTTATGCTGAAAGTTGTCCTGTATTTGGCTAAAATTTTATCCTCAAAATCTTTTAAGAAATAATTTATTGAAACACCCTTTACGGAACATAT
>JAFDYQ010000023.1 GCA_018267365.1 Bacteroidota bacterium
TGCCTGTCAAACCCTGCACACCTTGCGGACCGGTAGGACCATCATTGCCTGTCAAGCCTTGTACACCTTGCGGACCCGTAGGGCCATCATTCCCTGTCAAACCTTGTATACCTTGCGGTCCTGTGGGGCCAGTATTGCCTATCAAACCTTGCACGCCTTGCGGTCCCGTAGCTCCATTACTGCCGGTAGCTCCTGTCAAGCCGTCACTGCCCGACTGCCCCGTAGGCCCTGTGGCACCATCAGCGCCTGTAGGGCCTGCCGGCCCCGTATTGCCATTCACGCCATCTGCTCCGGAGGGGCCTGTAGCACCTTGCGCTCCCGTAGCACCGTCATTGCCTGTAGCGCCCTGTATGCCTTGTGGCCCTGTAGCACCATCGCTGCCTGTAGCGCCCGTACTACCTGTGGCACCTATAGCACCTGCTGCGCCGGCGGGCCCCTGCTGCCCTGCTGCGCCTGTAGGCCCTGTGGCTCCCTGAGCGCCTGTAGGGCCGGTGGTAGCATTGATAGCGCTGCCGGCAAAGAGTGCATACGGCACACTCATCAGCTGTGAGGTGCCCATGATGGTATAGTTGCTCCCGCCTGCGGGGTCTACGTCTGTCTCCAGGTATTTATCTCCGCTGCCCCAGGCTACCTGGCTCAGGTTGCCACCTGACTGACCGCCGCCTATAGCCACGGTGAAAAGCCCAAACTGATTGGTAGTGACGGTGTGGGTCTCCTGGTAGACGATCGTACCGCCCGGAGTGCCATCGTGTATGGACAGTCGCACCGAGACCTGCGCATTGGGGGTGATAGCGCCCTGCGCATCACGCACTACGGCCTGATAGTTGATCCGCTGTGGCGCCTGACCGTATATGCTGCCGAGAGACAGCAGTGTGAGCAGGAGCAGGCACAGCCTGAGGGGAGTAGAGCGATTTGCCATAGTGTGGGTTGGTTTTATATGTAGGAAAATAGATGGTATCAAAAATACGCTATGACGTATATTTACCTTCACGACAAAATCACGACAAGCCCACCCGCCATGCCCGCCACCCGACCTGCGAAACCCACCGATACCCTGCTGCTGGAGCTGGCAGGCATCTCTGAGCAGATATCTCTGGATACCACTGCGGCTGCACAGGCGCTGGACGCATTCCGTAGGGAGCACCGGCCATCGGCACCACAGGCCGTCAGGGCCATGATAGACCTCCTTACGCTGGTCATAGCCTCCGTGCGCAATACCTTTGACAAGCAGGGCATAGATGACCTCAGGCTCATCGCCTATTTCAAGAAAACAAAGAAATACGACGAGGCTGCGCAGATACTCGTGGCCAAGGCGCGACACTTCTTTCAGAATGGCAACCTGGCAGCGGGAGAGAAGGTGCTGGCAGAGGTACGCGAGGAGTACCTGGGGCGCATATCGGCCCGGGTAGAGGTGGTCTATCTCACGCGCATGACCTTTCTCTACTATCGGCGCCACCAGTACGATGAGGGGCTGCGTGCCAGCCTGCAGGGACTGGACAAGATCCGCAGCATAGGCACACCCGGTGCCTGGCACCACAATATCAGCACCGTTTTCTATACCAATATCGCCAACGGCTACTTCTCTCAGGCTGACTTTGACAGTGCGCTGCCCTATCTGGAGAAATCTCTCGAGATCACCATGCAGGAAAATATTTCTGCCTACAATAAGTTTAACGTCTACAGCTATTTCGCCTTCTACTATGAGAGCAAGGGCGATCACCGCCTCTCCGCAGAGTGGCAGGAGCGCATCATAGCCCTGCTGGAGGGCGATGCCACACATCAGCACTACCTGATACACGCCTACCTGATGGCTATCACGCAGTACTCCTTTCTCTACAGGCGCACGCAGCTGCCGGCTGCAGAGCGCAGGCGCGTGCAGCGCAGGCAGGAGGCCTATCTCACCGCAGCCGCTGCCATCATACCCGCAGACCTGAGCAATGGCAACTACCTCATGTACCTCTACACCGCAGCGATGCTGGAGCACCAGAAGGGCCACCATGCTACGGCAGAGCAGCTACTCGGCCAGTGTATGCCGCACTATGTGCGCATGGGCCACCACTCCACAGTGCTGAACTGTACGCGCCTGCAGCACGAGATATACTATGCCTGGGGCCGCGAGACCGCAGACGCACAGCGGCTCATACGCGCCTATGAGTGCAAGCAGGAGGAGGCCCGCATGATAGAGGAGGCCAGTATGCAGTCACACCTGCAAAAGCTGGAGGCCGCCAGGCTCAGGCACCACCTGGAGCAGCAGGAGCTGAGCCGCAGGCTGCTGGAGCAGCAGATAGAGGCCATGAATAAAGAGATACAGCTCACTGCTATCAACCTGCAGGAGAAAGTCACCCTGCTGGACGAGCTGAAGGCCTATATCCTCTCTGTGAAAAAGACCGACAGCAGCCAGCGCGCACTGATCAGGATGATCGTGCAGAAGATAGGCGCTGTCAAGATCACCGAGCATGAGAAAGCGGTGCTGCAGCAAAAGCTGGATGAGGGCAATCAGGGCCTCTACCGCATAGTGGCAGAGCTATACCCGGACCTCACACCGCTGGAGGTCAGGACCTGCGGCCTGCTCAAGACGGGCATGACCGACAAGGAACTCTCGCGCATATACGGCTCCGGCTACAGAGGCTACGAGCAGATGCGCTACCGTATCAAAAAGAAGATGAAGCTGACCCGCACAGACAATCTCGTGCGCCACCTCATGGAGCTGAGCACGCGCAGCACCGCACCCGAGCGTGCCTGATGTATACAGATATGAAAAACCTCCACTGCGCAACCTACCTGCGTAGTACCCCACTATTTTTCTGCACAGCTTTGAGGATAAGTCCCGCTGCTAAAACTTTGCCTCACGGCAAAAATTACTTTGTTTTGCCATTGTATACGTGACACCGGACTCCAGTCACCGTATCGCTGATCAGCACCTTCTGCAGGAGGTAAACTTTGGACCACTTTTCAAACACAAAAAAGACCGGCAGCACAGCCGGCATCTATTTACTAAACACCAAAATAATTTCATGTATATGGAATACTATGATGCTATGCCCGGCGGTGAGCGCCCGGCACCCTTTGTACCTCAGGCACTACTGGATGATATGGCCCTGCACAGCCGCCAGGCGCAGCAGCTGGAGCACGAGGTCACCGCGCCCGACCTGCTCGATGAGAGTGATGAGGATATGCCGTTTCTGATAGAGGGGCTGCTACACGCCAAGGGCCTGGCCTGCCTGGCCGGCAGCTCTGATACGGGCAAGAGCGCGATACTGCGCCAGCTGGCAGAGGATATCTGCGCCGGTGCGGGCCACTTCCTGCACTTTCCCCTGCACACGCAGCACCGCAGCGTGATCTACGTCTCTACGGAGGATGGCCGCGATGCTACGCGCAGTATTTTGCGCAGGCAGACACGCCGCTACGGAGAGAAAAAACTGCACGGCCTGCGCTTCATCTTTCACACCGAGGACCTGCTCACTACGCTATCGCGAAACCTCTCGGTCAAACCTGCCGACCTCGTGATCATAGACTGCTTCTCCGATGTCTATACCCACGACCTGAAGGACACGCACAAGATCCGCGAGTTTCTCAAGGACTACTTTGAGCTGGCCGATGAGCGCGGCTGCTGCATCCTCTTCCTGCACCATACGGGCAAGCGTACGGAGGACCTGCTGCCGAGCAAGAACAACTTCCTCGGCGGGCAAGGCTTTGAGGCCAAGATGCGCCTCGGCATAGAGCTGCGCCGCGACCAGCACCGCCCGCAGCACCGCCACCTCTGCCTGGTCAAGGGCAACTACCTGCCCGACCTGGACAAGACCCACAGCCACGTACTGGCCTTCTGCCCCGACACGCTGACCTTCACCGTGACCGGCGAGCGGGTAGACTTCACGCAGCTGTCCAGAGCCAGTGAGATAGAGGAGAGCCGCAGCAAGTATATCACCGCCAAAGACCTCAAAGAGAGCGGGCGCAGCTACTCAGAGATAGCCGACATGATGGGTTTAGGCAAGAGCGCAGTCGGCAGGCTATTTGATAAAGCTAAGAAGCACGGCTGGGATGGCGCTGAGGTGATAGAGGAGGCCGGGGACTGACCGGCTGAGATCGTCCCGCGTCCCCGTAGCCTATGTACAGGGACGCGGGACGCTCCCTATCGCACATTTATACTCAATAAAATCTGTAATATTGTAATATGGTAAAATCAGTAGAAGTCAAGAACTTTAAATCCATCTCCGAACTCAACTTGGATCTTGGCCGCATCAATATTTTCATTGGTGAAAACGGCAGTGGTAAGAGTAATATTTTGGAGGCAGTAGGGTTTTGTGCTGCAGCGAGCGCGAATAAACTGGACAAGGAGTTTTTATCTAGTCGAGGAATCCGTGTTTCAGAACCGAGATTGATGCGAAATGCTCAATCAGTGGAGAATTTATCTGAGGACATTTTCGTGGCAGTACAGATAAGTACCAATAATAATCTCAGCTCTACATTTAGATTCCCTCACTCACTTAGCAATAGCAATGAAGAGTTTTCTCAGTGGAAAGATGATTCGAAAGAAACCACTAAGCAGCTTACTGGCTTTTTACTAGACTATTTGTTCAAAAACCTTTCAGAAGAAGAGAATGAGCTTGCGCTTTCTAAAGTTATTGCAACCTTTTCTTTCGATGATAATTTTGTAAACAAGGTGAGAGATTTAAAGGCTCAGATGATTAAAGAAGGTATGTATGAACCAGATAAACTAAAAATAATAACTAGTTCTGTTGCTGAAGCAATTTCTAAAAGCTCAACAGAATCACCTAAAAGTGGTAAAAGCAGTTATTATCACTATAAGATATTTGCACCAGAAAATACTTTTCTAAGAAAGTTTGAAGTTGAGGAAGCTGGAGATCCCTTGGGTATCCGCGGAGAGGGTTTATTTAGATTATTGCGATATTTTCAGAATAGTGAAGATCAGAGCTATTTAAATACTATAAAGGAAACCTTATTTGCTCTAGACTGGTTTAAAGATTTTAAAGTACAAAACAGCCTCTATGAGGGTGATCGAAAACTGCAAATATTGGACAGGTTTATTGATACAGACATATCTATTACTCAGCAAAGTGCCAACGAAGGGTTTTTGTTCATTTTATTTTATGTAAGTCTATTTATTAGCAAAGACACACCACAATTCTTTGCCATAGACAATCTGGATGCTTCTTTCAACCCAAAACTCTGCAAGCACATCACTCAGACACTCGTCAAGCTGGCAAAGGATAATGACAAGCAGGCGCTCTTTACTACTCATAATCCTTTCATACTCGATGGCCTCGACCTGACGGATGATGAGCAGCGGCTGTTTGTGGTCTATCGCGGCAAAAAGGGCAATACCATAGCAAAGCGTATCACGCCCGGCAAAATAGATATGCCGCTCTCTGAGCAGTGGATGAATGGATTTCTCGGTGGCCTGCCTAAAAACTTTTAAACCCTATGACTTTTGGACTTATCACAGAAGGTGTCACTGATCAGCTGGTGATCTCTACTATTATAGATACTATTATCAATGATGAGGAAGATAGGGCAGACACAAGAGAACTCTGCCCCATGCCTGCTGAGCAGGGTACCTGGTCTAAGGTTTTTTCCTACATTCAATCAGATACATTTCAGAAATTCTTTCAGATAAGAGATGATAACTATGCTATCATACAGATAGATACTGATATGATCAATGACTGGGTTGCTTTTTTCAAAGGAAATCAGCCTGTATTAGATCATTTGAAAACCATACCTGCACTTTCTAAAGAGGTGGCCGGTGAGATCGTAGAAAAGGTCAGTCAGCTTTTCAGGATGCTGATGGGCGCTGAGTTTTACGATCAATATAAAGATAGAATCATCTGTGCCGTCTCTGTCAATGAAATGGAATGTTGGGTGCTAGCCATGCATGCTACGACTCCCAGCGACAAGAGCAAGGTGGTAGGCTGCCTCGGAGCGCTCAACCAGATACTGAAGTCAGACGGATATGGCATAGCCAAAAAGGGTAAAGCAGCCGGAGGATTTCAATACTACAGAAAGGCCATCAAGGATATGACCAAAAAGAAGTCATTGCTGGATAAATACCACCACAACGAAAGCCTTAAGATCTTTGTAGATCGCATACAGCAGTTCTGCTAATAGAGCGTCTCGCGTCCCTGTACATAGGCAACGGGGACGCGGGACGATATTACCACCACATCATGTTTGTCATCCTGACCCGCCTCGGCGGAGAAGGATCTATACTACACATCGGGCGCTCTCCTGCACGCATGGATGCTCCGCCACGGCGGACAGGTTCATTGCCTTCAGCATGACAAGGGCAGCGCACATGTCAACCCTCTAAATCTCCCTAAAGGGAGACTTTAATACAAGTAACCATAACGGCTGTTGAGCCTCCCTCTAGGCAGGGTTTGTAGGGTGCTATGCGCCTGCGCTTTTACCGTCGTCTGTGGTCCGTCGTCTGTGGGCCATGCATTATTCATCATCCAAAAATCAACCATGAAAAACAACAACTATCCCTATCAACTAGAAAAGTACAAAGGCCCCGCTACGCGCTACAGGTGTCCGGGCTGTGGGCAGCAGCGCAGATTTACACGATATGTATATACCGGGAGCGGGCAGCAGGTGGCCGACCATGTGGGCCGCTGTGACCGGCAGGACTCGTGTGGCTATCATCTCCGCCCGTGGGAATATCTTAAACAGCAGGGCATACCGCAGGCTACTTTCTCCGTGAGGAGGCCGCGGCAGCAGCCGCACCAGGTGGTGAGGGAGGCTATAGCCGCCGAGGTGCTTTCCGCGCAGCGGGAGGTGTCCTACATACCTGATCAGGTGGCTAATGCAAGTTTTGTCAATTTCCGCAATAATAACTTCGTGCAGTACCTCTATACCCTGGGCTTTGACAGGGCGCTGGTAAACAGGCGCATACTGCAATACCGCATAGGTACCTCTGAGCGCTGGCCGGGTGCCAGCATCTGGTGGCAGAAAGACAAAGAGCAGCGCTACCGCACCGGCAAGGTGATGCTCTACGACCACACCGGCCACCGTGTCAAGGAGCCACACGCGCACATAGCCTGGGTGCATAGTGAGATGGGAGAGGGCTACCAACTGGCGCAGTGCCTCTACGGTGAGCACCTGCTGCCGTGGTGGGACGATGCGGCGCAGATAGCCATCGTAGAGAGTGAGAAGACGGCGGTGATAGCCAGCATGTATATGCCGGAGTACCTGTGGATGGCCACGGGCGGCAAGGATGGCCTCACACCGGACCGTATAGCGGCGCTGCGCGGCAGGCAGGCGGTGTGCTACCCTGATCATGGTGCGCATGAGGTGTGGCAGCGCAGGGCGCAGGAGCTGGGCCATATCATACAGATGTCTGTGAGCGATGTGATGGAGCGTGAGGGCCGGAGCGGTGAGGATGTTGCCGACTGGCTGCTGCGCGTGAATGGGAAATAGGAGGATTCTTTCTTTAGCTAGTGCTACTCGACGAAGGGGCCATCCCCCTTTTCGTATAGGCTTTTGCCTACGCGACTGATATGTTCTATCAAATCGGGATTGCTGATATGGTGGTATATAGACAGGTCGATCTGGTAGGGCAGCAAAAGATCATCTAATTCGTTTGCGATCTGATTTAGTATGGAAGTGTTTAATTCACTCCCCACCACCGTAATATCTATATCAGATGCGGGTTTAAAAGTTCCTTTTGCACGAGAGCCATAAATGACAGCCTTCTCCACCTGCGTGAAGCTGGCAAACACACGCCTGATAGCAATAAGCTCTTCATCCTTCAATCCGTAATTCATACTTCTTTGTCAAAAATCTGAGATTGCTGCCCTGAGCGCAAGGACTCCATCTTTCTCTCAAACGCAATAAACAAGGGGTGATAATCCTTCACTATTTTGGTGTAAATCTCGTCAGCGGTATCTGCGTTATATGTGTGGGTGGTTAAATTCCGGCTTTGAAGCATGTTCATCCACTGTTCAGGCTGAGTGATAAGCTGCATTGCAAACGCCTGTCTGGTAGCATCTCTTGAGCCGGCTATGTTAGTTGCACCCTGATATTCTGCATAGTCTTTCATTACATTCCAGGCCAGTTCATGTGTATACTCAAAACGCTGTATGAGCCCCTCTTTGAGCATTTCTTTGATGGCTGCGTAATCCTCGTCCTCGTCAGGCTCGTTGTGTTTCAGTACTGTGACAGCTTTGTCCAGCTTTTGCAGCGCTTTTCGGTAGTTGGAAAAACGCTGATGCCATCTTATATCCTGCTCCATAAAAATTGACTTTAGATATTGGCAAACATAATCACTAAACAAGACTATTAAGGTAAATAATGAAACGTGCCCGTCAGAGCGCACTCACGCCCCTCAGGCCAGCAGCCTCACCACCGTCCAGTAGACGGCTATGCAGGCTATCAGCCCGGAGAGCGGGTACACGATATACCGCCTGTACCACGGCTTGTGGCCAAACCAATAGATGAGGCTAAAGTAGATGCCGACGATGATCGTGGCCTGCCCCAGTTCTACGCCTACGTTGAAGGAAAGGAGCGAGGTATAGAAGGCATTGCGCGGCAAGCCGAGTTCATTCAGCGCCGAGGCGAAACCCATACCATGCACGAGGCCAAAGGCAAAGACGACGAGTATGCGCCAGGGCTTCAGCTCAGAGATCACGATATTCTCTATCGCTATGAAAGCAATAGAGAGCGCGATGACAGGCTCTATGATAGCCGGTGGTACTACGATGATGTTTTTCATAGAGAGTATCAGCGTGAGTGTATGGGCCACGGTGAAGGCTGTGGCCTGCAGGAGCAGCGTGCGGATATTGGTGCTGAGCAGGCACAGGCCCGCTACGAAGAGTATGTGGTCAAAACCATCCGGCAGGATATGCTTGTAGCCGAGGATCAGGTAGTACCACACCACATGCTGTATGGGTACGCGCTCCAGCTGATAGTTGATAGTATGTGCGGATAGCTGCAGGGCTGCTGTGAGGAGCAGACCGGCGGCCAGTAGCTTTTTATGCTTCATGGTCATGCACCTTTGCGCGGCAGCTCCTTAGAGGCTTCCTCTGCCAGTACCGGTGAAAGGTAGGCATTATCCCTCATAGCTCTGGCAGATAGCTCGGCGGCTTTGGCGGTGTCGCCTGCCTTGTGATAGATCAGCGCAGCGTGTGTGAGCAGGGTAGGGTTTTGCGAGTTGGTCTTGAGGGCTACAGCTATGTATTTTGCAGCTTCTTTGTAGTCGCCTTTCTTGTAGTTTACCCACGCCAGTGTCTCGTTGGCGTCTATATTGTCCGGACGGCGGTTGTACTCCATCTCGGCGTGCTCCAGCGCCTTGCTGTAGTCTCCTGTCTTGACATATACGTAGGCCAGCTCACGGTCAGAGTAGTGGCCTATAGAGGCATCATTAGTGCCTGCCTGGGCATCGCCGTTGAGTTTATCCAGTACCTTCTTTGCCGTCTGCTCAGACTTGTCTTTTTCGCCATTGAGCGCATAGAGGTCTATCAGTTCATCTTTGAAGGAGTAATCCTCTACCAGACTGTCAGCCTTTTCAAAGTCTGCGATAGCGCCCTTGTAGTCCTTATTGCTCTCTGCTATCCTGCCCAGCCCGGCATAGGCGTAGGCATACTCAGGGCGCTCATAGAGGGCCAGCTCGTATTCATGCTGCGCTTCTTTCTTCTGCCCTGTGTTTTCGTAGATATGGCCCAGCTGTATGCGTGCCCACTCTGTCTCCTCTGCACCGGGATAGCCCGCTGCGACTGCCATTTTCATAGCCTCTATAGCGCCGGGATAGTCGCCATGTATCTCGCGCAGGTATGACACGCGGGAGTAGGAGCGGAGGTCGGGGCGTATGGAGACCATCTTGTCAGTAGCGGCTACGGCCTCGTTATAGTTGCCCAGCTCTACATAGCCATCCGTCATCAGGCCATATACGAATGCGTTGTAGGGATTGACCGCTTGAGCTTTTTTGGCATAGGCGAGCCCGTCTGCAAAGTGGTGCTCCGACAGGTAGATCATAGATTTGAAGCACAGCGCTTCAAAATTGACTGAGTCGGTAGCGAGGGTTTTGTCTACCAGCTGCATGGCTGCACGGTCGTAGTAGAGATGGTCGCCTGTGATGCGGGCTTCCTGTATATAGAGTGCTGCGAGTTGCAGCTTTAGTTTCTCATCAGTGGGCTGCTGCTGTATCTTGGTGTACAGCCCGGCAGCTTTGTTTTTCGTTTCATTCCAGTCGGGCAGGGATGCGAGCCTGGCAGTTCTCTCCTTGATCGGTGGTATCGTATCTTCTTTCTTTTTATTTCTCAGTATCACAAAGCATACTGCTATGCAGGCTGCAAATATCAGGGCGGGGTATATTAGTTTCTTGTTCATCGTGTTGATTTAAATTTTTAGATAAAGTCACTGTGTCAAAGCGGATGTGAAAAAGAGACCCGCCCCCGTCGAGACGGGCCTCTTACCACTTTGAAACAAACATTAATTCATTTTGACGAGCTCCAGCGTTTGTGGTTTGCCGGATTGTATAGCTGTAGCGAAGTAGGTGCCGTTTTGCAGATCGCTGCCGGTCCACTCTACGGTATAGTCTCCCGGATTCTTGCGCTCATTGACCAGGGTGCGTACCAGCCTGCCAGACACATCATAGAGCATGATGGTCACGTTGGTCGCTTCGGATACATGGTACCTGATCGTATTGCCTCCGGTGAATGGATTAGGATAGGTAGTCATCACCACATCAGGCGTGCTGAGGCCTATGATACCGTTTGGCGTAGCGCCGAGCACAGTGGGCTGTGTATAGGCTACCTCCTTGCCACCACCATCACCCGTACCAGGCCATGGAGTCTGTACAAATGGGAATGCTGCGCGGAAGGTAGTATCGTTGCTGGTCACACCTGTAGAGTATCCCAGTACGCTGAGCAGCTGAGGAGTGAGCGGGTTTTGCGTAGCAGATGTATCATCATCATAGAAGAGGCCGATGGCTGCCAGTGCAGCGCCTGATACGGCCTGCAGCTCTATGCGTGTCACATCATCCTCCAGGCGGCGACCGTTAGGGAAGCCATCCATATTAGGGATGCGCTGTATGGTAGTAGTCTGGTTGAAGCGTGGATCAGTAATACCGAGTACCGCTGCTGCAAAGAGGCCCTCGCTGCTAAAGTCTGCGCTATTGCGCGGTGTAGCAGGTACGGCCATGTTGAGGCGCAGCATATCACCACCGTTTGGCAGGAAGTTATTCACGAAAGGCTTGCCCGCAGAGAATGGATTGCCCGGTGTCTTGCCGGTAGCCAGCTGGTACGGCGAGAGATTGGGCACACCTGTGTGAAAGATAGGCCAGATATCTGCCGAGCGTGGTGACTGCGCATTTGGCGCCAGCAGGCTCTGATAGCCGGTAGCAGGGTCAAAAGCCGACCCGCTAAAGCCAGGTATCTGTATCGGAGCCAGGATGTTTGTAGCCACGTAGTAGAGACCTGCCTGATCATTACCAAAACCTACATTACCATAGTTGGTAAAGGAGTTTCGCTGTATGTGCAATGCGGAGAATGCAGGTACAGCCGCAGCGTAGGCGTGCGTATCCATATACAGCGCCAGCTCAGGCTGATAGAAGTACGGACCGAATGTAGCCAGGTTAGCCAGGTCATCATACGGGGTCAGTGAGTTCCACTGATCCTTCATGCCGATAGGTATGACAGCTTCGTTGGTCAGCGGCATGCCTAGACGAGACACCTGCACCCAGTTGCCCGAGTAGGCCTCGCTACCTGCGCTGAGTGTCCTGATCTGCTGGCGGCTGGCAGATGCCCATACGCCTATCACATAGTCGCCATCGAGTATATTGGCCGCCATAGAGACCGGATTGCCATTCTTTTGCAGCGTAGCGATAGGGACCTCGAGGGCTATGGTGCAGACGTTCTTCCTCTTCAGTCCGTCACGTGGAGCGCCTGTAGCCTGACGTGGTGCATCGCCGAGATCGAAGATGCCACCGAGGTCTACGAAGAAGGCATCATCTGCCGTACCGGCAAACACACGCTCACCGGTAGTACTCGTCATGATCGCATTGTTGAAGAGCGCACCATACTGCGTATTCAGGCCTGCTGCACTCTCTATAGAGCGCGGGCCGATATTAGGCGGCGGTACTATACCGTTTGCCACGATAGTGGTAAAGGCACCACCACCCATGCTTCTCTCCAGTGTATAGGTCGTCTTGGCGTTTTGCTGGCCGAGGCGGATATTGAAGAAGGTAGTAGGATCTTGATTGGTCTTGTGAAATGTGAAACGATAGGTCACATCGTCACCGGTCGTAGCCGTGTTATTGTCCACGTGTATCTCATAGCGGATATTTTCGCCAAAGCTGTAGTAATTCGGACCGCCGTGAGGGAGCTGCATCGGCACATAGTTGGCTATGAGTATCACTTTGGTCGAGTCAGTAGGACTGCGGAATGCATAGACGTCCGTATTATCCGCCAGCGGATCATTTGCGATCAGCGGTGCCTCCCTGTGGCTCGATGCGAAGGCGCTGATAGAGCCTAGTGCCATACCGATGGCGAGGGCTGCATTTTTTATATTTCTTTTCATGATATTTTCTCTGTTTTTCAGTTATGAATGGGCTTAGTTGACCGCCGTACCTCTCCACGGCGTCTGCACGTATGGGAATGCTACCTTGAATGTCGTGTCATTCTTTTCTACACCGGTAGAATATTGAAGCACATTGGTCAGGTAGTTGGTCACAGGAGATGCGTTAGGGTCGTTGGCATTGTAGTCATCGTACCAGAGGCCTATAGCAGCCAGCGCTGCACCTGACACTGCCTGCAGCTCTATGCGGGTCACATCATCCTCCAGGCGGCGACCGTTAGGGAAGCCATCCATATTAGGGATCAGCTGGAGTGTATCGGAGCCGTTGAAGCGCGGATCTGTGAGGCCGCGCACCGCAGCGGCAAAGAGGCCCTCACTGCTGAAGTCTGCACTCGTGCGTGCGGTAGGTGGCACAGCCATATTGAGACGGAGCATATCACCACCATTTGGCAGGAAGTTATTGACGAAAGGCTTGCCTACTGCGAGTGGGTTGCCATTCTTGCCGGTAGCCAGCTGATATGGTGGCAGGTTAGGCACGCCGGTGTGGAATATAGGCCAGATGTCTACAGAGCGCGGAGAGGCAGGTCCTGCCAGGAGCAGCTTGCCATAGGTGGCTGTATCCAGTGCGGTACCGGTAGTGGCGGCTGCACCACGCAGGCCATATACACCAGCTTTGCCATTGCCGAAATCGAACTGCCCGAGAGATTTGTGCTGTATGCGGAGTGCACGCAGGGCAGGCACTGCTGTACCATACAGGCTGTCATCCATATAGAGCGCCAGCTCAGGATTGTAAAAATATTTACCGAAGGTAGCGATGCTATCCAGGTCCTGATATGGCGTCATGCCATTCCATTTATCTTTTTGTCCTACCGGTATCACTGCCTCATTGGTCAGTGGCATACCGAGGCGCGATACCTGCACCCATGTGCCGGTCTCTACTGAGCCGCCACCTGAGGCGTTCAGCGTTTTGACAGCGTAGCGGCTGGCAGACGCCCATACACCGATGGTGAAGTCTGGATCCAGGATGCTGGTGGCCTGTGCTGCGCTTTTGCCTGCTTTCTGCAGTGTAGAGATAGCTACCTTGATAGCTATGGTGTGCACATTAGTCCGGGCTACACCATCACGTACAGTGCCGCCATTCTGGCGCGGTGCATCACCGAGATCAAAGATACCACCGAGGTCTACGAAGAAAGGATCATCTACAGGGCCGCAAAAGATCTTCTCACCACTGGTAGCCGTGGCGATAGCGCCTGTCATCAGTGTATTGTAGTCCGGTGTATTGAGGCCTACAGCACTCTCTATAGAGCGTGGGCCGATGTTATTGGGCGGTACTACTCCGTTTGTCACGATAGTAGAGAAGGAGGAACCACCGTTAGTGCTGCGCTCGCAGGTATAGGTGGTCTTGAGGTTTTGCTGACCCAGGCGGATATTGAAGAAAGTAGTCGGGTCCTGATTGGTCTGGTGAAAGGTGAAGCGATACACGATGTCGTCACCAGGAGTAGCAGTATTATTGTCTATGTGCACCTCATAGCGGATGTTCTCGCCAAAGGTCGCATAGTTAGGTCCGCCAAAAGGAAGCTCGGCAGGAATGTAGTTTGCGATGATCGTGATGTAGTTAGGATCATCAGGGCTACGAAAGGCATAGAGGTCCGTATTGTCTGCCAGCGGATCATTGGCGATCAGCGGTGCCTCTCTGTGGCTGGACGCCTGTACGAAAGCAGTAGAACCCAGCAGCAGCATAGCTGTCATCGAGTTTTTGATCCATGCCTTCGAGAGAAAATGTCTTTTCATGGAATTGTTTTTAAAGTTTAAGAATCAAAGTCGATGATCGTTGTCCGAGGTCATCTTGTTTTGATGTACGCGATTGGATATGTGTTTGGATTTTGACCGCGACAGTTTTTAGATCGACCTCATCGCATGGCATAGCGTTTTGAAAAGATGGTATAATAGTTGGTAAAGCGTGCGCCATTTCCCCATAAATCCAAAGTGTGATGTCTGTGCGTATGTAAAAGGAGATAAGCCCGGTTTGAATAACTATACATCCATATCATCACTCACCACTACGGCCCGCAGGAGATACCTGCGCAGGGAGAAGGCGATCATGATGGTCAAGGCTTCTAAGTTTATACTCTTCTTCTACATCCTCTCTGTATTCCGCCCTGTGGTGCCGCTGGTATCTGATGCCATAGCGCATACTTTTTATGAGCAGCAGCATATCATGCAGGTGCATGAGGTGAATGGTAAGTTTCACATACATGATGAGATAGGCAAGAGTCTCTCTCATGGAGAGCAGGGTGACACCACATCCGTGTGGGATGTACCTGAATACGTGCACACAGCTTCTTTGACACTTCCTGTACGCATAGCCACATCAGTCAGTAGACTGTATAGCTCTCACAGCCCCCTATACGCATCTATATCTGCAGATGTCGTCTCCCCACCTCCTTGTATCTGATCAGCGTCGCTATTCTGTGATATTACTATATGGGTGGTATCTGACAGTATGATGGCCTCCGGCCAAAGCGATGATATACACTGATCGCAGCATTTGTTTTTATGCTGTGGGAAGAATCAAAAAATATTCAAGTTGTCAAAATAATGTATCAGTATATCGTGCCTCACTTTGGGGAGGTATACTGATGCATTATCCTAACTCAAACCTTTGAAAAAAATAAATAAAAATATTTTTTGTCTCTCATCTACACTTATGATCAAAGCATCTACTTTATTCTTACTACTCTCTGTATGCTCCGTTTGTCCTCTTATCCTTTTGGCGCACGAGGCATCCCTGACAGGTACTATATCTAATGCGTATAATCATGCACCGGCTCGAGGTGTCAAGGTGGCTCTGAAAGGTACTGAGCTGGCCACTGCGACTGACTCCGTGGGTGTTTACCGCTTTCCCGATATTCCTGCCCGCAACTATACCGTGATATTTGAGAAGGAGGGTTATTTCAAAACAGAACGCGAGGTGGACCTGAAGGAAAATTCGGTAAAGACACTAAACATATCTCTGACCCCGGAGATGATAGAGCTACAGACGGCACAGGTGGCGAGTGCCAGGGCTACCTCTGCATCTTCATCTGCTCTCATCAGCGCCATAGATATGGAGCTGCGTCCGCGCAATAGTTCTCAGGACCTGCTCAAAAGTGTACCCGGCATCTTCACCGCACAGCATCAGGGCGGGGCCAAAGCAGAGCAGATATTCATACGCGGCTATGACTGTGACCACGGCACAGATATCAATCTCTCTATGGATGGTGTGCCTATCAATCTGCCCTCACACGCACACGGCCAGGGCTATGCTGATATGCACTTCCTGATAGCAGATGTGGTGTCTGCGCTGGATGTGTACAAAGGGCCCTTTCAGGCGCAGTTTGGAGATTTCTATACAGGTGGTGCAGTCGCCTTTCGCACCTATGATACGCTGCCGCATAGCCAGGTGCGGTTAGAGTTTGGTACTACGCCTACGCAGCGGGCATTTGCCACCAGCAGGTTATTATTCGCTTTGAATATCCCTACCAAGTTATCCCGTCTGCAGTCCTACCTCGCGGCAGAGTACTCTTACTCACCCGGCTACTTTGATGTCAATGCGAAGTATAGCAAGTTCAACATCTTCGGAAAGATGAAGTACAAGCTGTCGGACAATACCTCCCTCGCACTCAGCGTAGCCAGCTACGCAGCCTCATGGACCGGGTCGGGGCAGATACCGGAGCGGGCAGTAGAGCAGGGTATCATAGACCGTTTCGGTGGTATAGACCCTACGGAGGGCGGCAGTACAGACAGGACCGTAGTCAATCTGATGCTGAATCATCATACGGATGATAGCCGCTTTCTGCTCAATATGTACTACCAGCGCTACGGCCTCACGCTCTATAATGACTTTACTTTCTTTCTCAATGATCCCGTACATGGCGATGAGATAGAGCAGGACGATGACCGCAATGTCTTTGGCTTTAATACGCAGTACTCTAAATTTTACGACCTGGGCAGTCTGCATACCAAGTCCACTTTTGGCGGAGGGGTGCGCACAGACGTGATCCATACTGACCTGTGGCATGTGCAGAAGCGTGTCCGCCTGGACGAGAGGGGAGACGACAACCTGAGCACGACCAATGCCAACCTTTGGTTCAAACAAGACTTTAATGTGGCAAAGTGGTTCCGCTTTGATGCAGCTGTGCGCATGGATTACTCTGTCTTTCAGGATAGGGATAATCATCCGGACTCTGCCTACAACCGCAGCGGTACCAACTATCAGATGCTGCCTACCTACAAGCTCAACTTCGTTTTCACACCGGTGAGCTATGTGCAGCTCTTTATCAATAATGGGATGGGCTATCACTCTAATGATACCCGGGCGGTGGTACAGGATACGCGGCACTGGCTGCCGATGGTTTTCTCCAGTGAGGTGGGTGCTACGGTGCGTGTAGGTACGCGGGCTATCATCACTACCTCGCTCTACCTGCAGGATGCCAGTGACGAGCTGGTCTTTAGCTCTGACGAGGCTACTACGGAGGATAACGGCTCCAGCAGGCGGATGGGTATAGACCTCAGCGGACGCCTACAGATCGCACGCTGGCTACTGGCAGATCTGGATGTCAACTACTCTCACAACCGCCTCACGGATAAATTTCTGGGAAGGCAGTCGGCTACAGATTACTACGTGCCACTGGCACCCAGCTTTACCTCTCAGGGAGGACTGACAGTGCGACACAAGAGCGGATTCAAGGCACGCCTCGGCTATCGTGCCATGCTGGACCGCCCGGCCAATGAGAACAATTCGATCATCGCCAAAGGCTACTATGTAATGGATGCTATGGTAGCCTTTGAGCGCAAGAGATACCAGGTCAGCCTGACTGTAGAGAATCTACTGAACACTAAATGGAATGAGGCGCAGTTTGCGACTATTACGAGGCTTACCAACGAGGCGCAGGCAGTGGATCAACTCTGCTTTACCTCAGGTACTGCCGTCGCACTAAAGTTTGGAGTGAGTTATTTTTTCAGGTAATGAATACTTGCCCAAAGTGGGGCATCCGTCACCATTATACAGAGAAGGCATCATCGTAAAAATATTTTTACCTAAGAAATACTCCGTTTTATCCTGCAAACATCCAGACATAATCACACATCCGTATATGTATCAAGATCGTCGATATCAATGGCACCCACTTTGCTTGCCTTTGCTCTACGAATACTACTAAATTGAAACAACAGATCACCGAGCAGGAGCTGATCACTCTTGTGAAAAGCCACAGCAAAGAAGGCTTTGACCTTCTGTATAGCAGTTATGCTCCTGCTTTCTATGCAGTCATTTTCAGGACAGTAAAGGAATCTGCGCTAGCAGAGGATTTATTGCAGGAGGTCTTTGTGAAAATATGGCGGAATATTGATAAATATGATCCCGGCAAATCGAAGCTATTTACGTGGATGATACGTATCGCCAAAAACGCAGCCATAGACCATATGCGTACTGCTGCCCACAAAAATCTGCAAGCGACGCAGGATAAGGTGGAGGACCTGGAGGAAATGTTGAAACATAAGGACCGGGAGGTAGATTATGGCCTGCTCTCAGTGATAGAACGTATGGAGCCTAAGTATAAAGAAGCTATCAGCACGGTGTTTTACGACAATTACTCCCACGCCGAGGCAGCAGACGTTTTAGGTCTGCCTCTGGGAACTTTGAAATCAAGGATACGTACAGCATTAGTGATGCTCAGGGCGTCTCTGCAATTATCTGTAAACGGTCAAAATATTTAATAATATGATACTAGACTACTGTTTAGGTTTGCTCATCGGCGACCAGAAAGTAGCATTTGAAAAGGAGATGCAGAAAAATCCTGACCTGCAGGCAGCTGTCGCATCACTGCGGGCAAAACTGGAGCAAGGCGCAGGCAGCACCGCCAATGGTACCCCAAAGTATACGCTCCAGAACAAGACCTGGGCGCTGGTAGAGAATGTGATCAAAGAGAAAAAGATGGATCCCGCTGACCTCCCGCTGCTGAATAAACATAGCGATACAAACACCTGGGCTGCCCTGGCCGGGCAATACCTCCCTAAAAAGCTGGACAAATCCCGCCCCTACATGCGTCTGCTCACAGGCACTGACAGGGTGACGCAGGTACTGATCGCTACCAGCGAGGGTTTTCCTGATGAGGAGCATGATGACCTGCTGGAGAGCTTTATTATACTGGAGGGTGAGTGTGAGTGCCGGATAGGTAGCGACACCGTCCGCGTCAAGGCTGGTGGCTATCTGGAGATACCACTGCACACCAGCCACGATGTCCGGATCATATCAGACGGGATCGTAGGTGTGCTACAGCGGATCAACCTATCAAAAAATGAAGGCGCTATGCAGTGCAAATAGCACGGGATAGCTTACTTGCTTTCCGGTCTCACCAGGAGCAGAAAAATGTATTGAGGAGTTTAAAAGGTGTACAGCTTCATTAAATTTAATATGCCTCCTCATTACTTTCCTACTTTCGCAGCATGAAGCCATCCATCCTGATCATAGATGACGAGGAGAAACTGCGCAGCCTGCTCACGCGCATCATCAGCCTGGAGGGCTATGTAGTGCACGAGGCCTCTACCGCTACTGCGGGCCTGAAGCTGCTGGAGCGCGAGGATATACAGGTCGTGATCAGCGATGTGAAGCTGCCTGACAGCAATGGCGTAGACCTGACCAAAACCATCCGTGAGAAATACCCCTGCATAGAAGTGATCGTGCTCACCGCATTTGGCACGATAGCAGATGGTGTGCGCGCTATCAAGAATGGCGCATTTGACTATCTGGTGAAGGGCGATGATAATGAGAAGATACTACCCGTACTGAGCAAGGCGCTGGAGAAGGCACGGCTGCAAAAGCGTGTGCTGCAGCTGGAGAAGCGAGTAGCTGACAAGTATAATTTCTCCAATATACTCGGTAGCTCACCTGCCATACTCGCTGCCAAAGATCTGGCGCAGCGGGTAGCTCCAACTGATACCACAGTGCTGCTGCTGGGAGAGACAGGCACGGGCAAGGAGGTCTTTGCACAAAGTATACACGAGGCCAGCCTGCGCAAGGGCCATACCTTCCTCCCCGTCAACTGTAGTGCACTGGGCCGCGAGATACTGGAGAGCGAGTTGTTTGGCCACAAGGCGGGTGCTTTCACAGGTGCTATGCGTGACAAGAAAGGGCTGCTGGAGGAGGCCAATGGCGGCACGATCTTTCTCGATGAGATAGGCGAGCTGAGCCTCGACCTACAGGCCAAGTTGCTCCGCGTGCTGGAGACCGGCGAGTACATCCGCGTAGGCGATACCAAGACCATCAGTGTCAATGTGCGCGTGATAGCCGCTACCAACCGCGACCTGAAGGCCGAGAGCGAAAAGGGACTTTTCCGCGCTGACCTGTACTACAGATTGTCGGTCTTTCAGATCAATATACCATCACTCAGTGAGCGCCGCAGCGACATAGAAGTATTGGCCAAACACTTCATCCGCGTCTTTGCCGATAAGGTGAATAAGGTGCCGCCGGTGATGCAGGCCGACTTTCTCAAAGCACTACAGAGCCACCGCTGGCGCGGCAATATACGCGAGCTGAAGAATGTGATAGAGCGTGCCGTGATCCTCTCAGGCGCAGAGCTCACGCCTCAGGTGCTGCCATTTGACTTCAAACAAGACTCCACGCAGCCCGACACCTACGATCTCGCCGAGGTGGAGCGCCATCATATACAGATGGTGCTGGAGCACACACGCGGCAATAAGACAGAGGCCGCCAGGTTGCTGAATATCGCATTGGCGACATTATATAGGAAGCTGAAGGAGTATTCTTTGGAATAATCCCTGGTGTATCACCTATTCGATTCGTCTGGTCTGAGGAGACAATTGAACCGCCAAGGACGCGGAGAACGCAACGATGTTTTATAAATTCTTAGCGTTCTCCGCGGTTGAGTATGCGGTTTGATGCATTCACTACGCGTATTAGGGTTACTTCCACTCTCTCATTTTGAGAATCAGACTCTCTCATTTTTAAAGGCTTTGACACTATGCAGCGCCTGTCGCTTTCTGCGATAGCAGGTGCAACTAATTGTATATTATCAAGTTGTAGGTTGATTCGTTTTTCTGGTGCTTGCTTTGCCCATAGCGCGGCAAATGTCAACTACCATGATCACCGACCATGACGTGAGGGCCACGATAGGCGAGGATGTACCCGCCATAGCCCGCGAGCTGCTGCTCATAGATGAGCGCAAGGACCTTTGCAAAAGTGTCTGCTGCCTGGCAGAGCATACCAGGGATATGCTGGCAGGCCACCGCACAGACGAGGTGCTGCGCTGCTTCCACGCTGCGCACAGACTGATGCTGGAGGGCACCGGCGCAGTGCGCATGGCCATCGTCAACCTGTATATCGCCCCTGTGAGCCGACTGCTGGAGCACAGCTTCCGCCCTACGCAGGAGGTGCGTGCAGCGTTTATCAGTGACTTTGGCGCGGAGTATTTCCAGCTGCTGTATCACAAAAGTGTATAGCCATGGTCACCGTATTTCTCCTGCTGGCCGGGCTGGCCTGCTTTGCGCTCTTGTACCGCTCCATTTCATTCTTTGATAAAATCTGACCGATGGCTGCCTTATTCATTCTCTCGCTCTTCGTATTTGGCTACCTGCTGTACGTCCTGCTGAAACCCGAAAAATTCTGACGCTATGCATGCTGAGATCATAGGTGTGGTAGCCACTTTTATCGCTACTGTTTTATTGGCTATCCCTTTGGGAAAGTACATCGCAAAGGTCCTCGCCGGTGAGCGGACCGTGCTGGACTTTATGGCGCCGCTGGAGCGGTTCTTCTTCCGCGTGAGCGGTATAGACGCCACACGTGAGATGACCTGGCAGGAGAGCCTCGTGGCGCTGCTTACCATCAATCTGATCTGGTTCGTCTACGCCATGGTGATACTCATGATACAGGGATCGCTACCACTCAATCCCGACCACAATCCCTCCATGTCGCCAGACCTGGCATTCAACACTGCTATCAGCTTTCTGGTCAACTGTAACCTGCAAGACTATAGCGGCGAGACGGGTGTGTCGTACTTTACACAGATAGGCGTATTGATGTTTCTCCAGTTTGTCTCTGCGGCTACCGGCGTAGCTGCGCTGGCTGTAGTGATGAATGCCATGAAGGAAAGGACGACAGACAAGCTGGGCAATTTCTACAACTATTTCGTCAAAACCATCACACGTATCCTGCTGCCGCTGTCTGTGATCGTAGCCGTCATCTTCCTGCTGAATGGGATGCCGATGACATGGGAGGGCAGGGACACCATCACCACGCTGCAAGGCGATACCGTGCAGGTGTCACGCGGCCCGGTAGCGGCCTTTGTACCTATCAAGCATCTAGGCACCAATGGCGGCGGCTTCTTCGGCGCCAATAGTGCGCATCCATTTGAGAACCCCAACTACCTGACCTGTATCGTAGAGCTGGTGTCGCAGTCGGTGCTGCCTATGGCGCTGGTATTTGCCCTGGGCTTTTATCTGAAGAGGAGAAAGCTCGCCGTGATGATCTTCAGCGTGATGACCATCGGCTTTCTGCTGCTCACCATATCCACTGTCATGCTGGAGATGAAAGGCAATCCTGAGATAGCCCGCATGGGCATAGACCTGCACAGCGGCGCTATGGAGGGCAAGGAGGTGCGCTTTGGCGCAGCCATCTCAGCCTACTGGAGTATCCTCACCACTGTGATCTCCACAGGCTCTGTCAATGCGATGCACGACAGCTACATGCCCCTCTCTGGTATGAACCAGATGCTCGGCATGATGGTCAACTGCTTCTACGGCGGCAAGGGTGTCGGCATCCTGAACTTCTACATCTTTATCATCATTGCCGTCTTTATCAGCGGACTGATGGTGGGCCGCACGCCCGAGTTTCTGGGCAAGAAGATCGAAGCCCGCGAGATGAAGATCGCGATACTGATCGTACTACTGCATCCATTCCTCATACTGGTAGGTACGGCGCTATCGTCCTACTTTGCAGCGCATGATACGGCTATGGGTTATTGGTTCAGCGGGAAGGCCTCAGGCTGGCTGAGCAATGGCGGCTACCACGGCTTCTCCCAGATGCTCTACCAGTACACCTCCAGCTCCGCCAATAATGGTAGCGGCTTTGAGGGGCTGAGTGATAATAACCCCTTCTGGAATATCACCACGGGGTTTGTCATGATACTGGGCAGGTTCCTGCCTATCATCGGGCCGGTGGCCATAGCAGGCATACTGGCGCAGAAGAAGTACATACCGGAGAGCGCAGGTACGCTGCAGACAGATACTGCCACGTTTGGGCTGATGGTCTTTGGTGTCATCTTCATCATCGCAGCGCTGGCGTTTTTTCCCGCACTGGCGCTGGGCCCCATCGCCGAACATTTCTCCATGCACTAAGACGACTATCCATGAAATCTCAGAATACATCTCTCTTTCAATCCGACATGGTGCGCGAGGCATTAGGCCAGAGCTTTGTCAAGCTCGACCCGCGCAGCATGTTTCGCAATCCGGTCATGTTTACCGTAGAGCTAGGCACAGCGGTCATGCTGATAGTGACGCTCTATACGCTGATTTCGGGTGATAAAACACAAGGCTCTTTTATCTATAACCTCGTGGTCTTTTTCATTCTCTTCCTTACCTTGCTCTTCGCCAATTTTGCCGAAGCGATAGCAGAGGCCAGGGGCAAGGCACAGGCAGACTCACTACGCAAGACCCGTGAGGAAACAAGAGCTAAAGTAGTAGTAGGCAATCGGCCCGGATTTAATCTTGTGACTACTGAGGTCATGTCCTCACAGCTCAAAAAGGGCGATGTCTTTTTCTGCGAAGCAGGTGATATCATACCTACAGACGGCGAGATCATAGAGGGCCTCGCTACGATAGATGAGAGCGCCATAACCGGTGAGTCTGCTCCCGTGATCCGTGAGGCCGGTGGCGACAAGAGCAGCGTGACAGGCGGTACCAAAGTCCTCTCTGACCGCATCAAGGTGCAGGTGACTACTGAGGCCGGTGAGTCCTTTCTCGATAAGATGATCGCACTGGTAGAGGGTGCCTCGCGTCAGAAGACACCCAATGAGATCGCGCTCACGATATTGCTCGCAGGCTTCACGCTGGTCTTTGTGATCGTGTGCGTGACCTTGCAGCCCTTTGCGCAGTATGCGCGTACGCCTATCACTATCGCGGCGTATATATCGCTCTTTGTTTGCCTCATACCTACTACCATTGGTGGCCTGCTGTCGGCTATCGGTATAGCGGGTATGGACCGTGCGCTGCGCGCAAATGTGATAACTAAATCAGGCAAGGCCGTAGAGACAGCTGGCGATATAGATACGCTGCTGCTGGATAAGACCGGCACCATCACGATAGGCAATCGCAAAGCGACCAGTTTCTGGCCAGCCAATGGTGTGGAGGAAAAGAACTTTGTAGAAATATGCGTGCTCTCGTCACTGGCAGATGATACGCCCGAGGGCAAATCTATAGTAGAGCTGGCAGGCAGGGAGGCCACGCAGAAACTCTCGATAGAGGGCGCTACGATGATCAAATTTACCGCTGAGACACGCTGTAGTGGTGTAGACCTGCCCACAGGCCGCCGTATCCGCAAAGGCGCCTATGATGCGATCAAAAGACTGACAGAGAACGCTGGTAATAGATTTCCGGAGGAGACAGCAGACAGAGTCAAGCAGATATCCTCCAATGGTGGTACACCACTGGTAGTCTCTGAGGACGAAAAAGTAGTCGGCGTGATAGAGCTGCAGGATATCATCAAGCCCGGCATCAGTGAGCGCTTTGAGCGCCTGCGCAGGATGGGTGTCAAGACGGTGATGGTCACAGGTGACAATCCGCTGACAGCAAAATTTATAGCGGATAAAGCGGGTGTAGATGACTTCATAGCCGAGGCCAGGCCGGAGGACAAGATGAACTATATCCGTCGCGAGCAGCAGCAGGGCAAGCTCGTAGCCATGATGGGCGATGGTACCAATGATGCACCTGCACTGGCACAGGCAGACGTAGGCGTAGCTATGAATAGCGGCACGCAGGCGGCCAAAGAGGCCGGCAATATGGTAGACCTCGACAATGATCCCACCAAGCTCATAGAGATCGTAGAGATAGGCAAGCAGCTGCTGATGACACGCGGTACGCTGACCACCTTCTCCTTAGCCAATGATGTGGCCAAGTACTTTGCTATCGTGCCGGCGCTTTTCATCGCGTCTATACCTGCGCTACAGAGCGTGAATATCATGCACCTGCACTCGCCTGAGACGGCCATCCTCTCAGCAGTGATCTTCAATGCGATCATCATCCCTGCGCTGATACCACTGGCACTACGTGGTGTGCAGTACAAGCCGATAGGTTCCAGCGCCCTCCTGCGCCGTAACCTGCTGATCTATGGCCTCGGTGGTATCATCGTACCCTTTATCGGTATCAAGCTGATAGACCTAATTGTCACACTCTTTTATTAAAAGATCATGAAGTCACATATTTTTTCTGCTATCAGGCTTACGCTGGTGCTACTTGCACTCTGCTGCATTGTTTATCCAGCCTTTATCTGGGGCATCGCTTACTTCACCCCCTCTCATGGCCATGGAGATATGGTAGAGGTGAACGGTAAAGTTGTAGGCTATGCGCTGATAGGGCAGTCTTTTACCGCGGACAGATATTTCAATGGCCGTCCCTCTGCTGTAGGCTACAATGCTGCCGGCTCCGGCGGCTCCAATAAAGGACCCACTAATCAAGAATACCTGGCCTCTGTGAGAGCCGCCATCGATACCTTTCTGATCAAGAATCCTGCTATAAAAAGAACTGACGTACCCGTAGAGCTGGTCACAGCATCGGGCAGTGGGCTCGATCCCGATATTTCGCCGCAGGCGGCATATGTACAGGTGCCCCGCATAGCTAAGGTCCGTGGTATCAGTGAGGATAAACTGAAAGCGCTCATCGCGCAAAACATACAAGGGCGACTCCTTGGAGTATTCGGACCTGTCAGAGTCAATGTATTGCAACTGAACATCGCGCTCGATCACACTAAATGACAACATATGATGAAGAAAATTTTACCGGCGCTGTTATTAAGTATCTGTAGCCATGCAGTCGCTCAGGACGTTTATATCAATACGCCGGCTACTGCATCTAAGGCCTCAGGCACCAAGACACAGGCCAAAGAAATAGGACAGAGGTTCCGCGATGATTTTCTGGACAAGCGCAAGCACCCCAAGCCGATAGACACCAGCGCCACGGGAGAGCCATTTGCCCAGTATGACCTGACCTGGCTCAATGGCAATGACCGCAGGCATGAGGCACCATTTGCAACAAAGTATTTCACGCCCATAGTGATGGTAGATGTCAACTATACTGCATCACTGGCACATCCTATAGATAATACTGTGATTGGTTCTACAGCCTTGGCCAGAAACAATGAGGTGGAGGTTTCTTTCGCTTCACTGGGTGGTGAGTTCAACTATAAGAACGTCCGCGCCAAGATACAACTACAGCTGGGTACACGCTCTACCGTGGTGCCGCGCAATGACGCCAGCTCAAACCGTGGCGGCTATCAGCTCAATAATGCCTATCGCTACTTTAGCGAAGCTTATGCAGGTTATCACTTTAATAAACTGCGTGGCATCAATGTAGACGCAGGTATCTTTATGTCTTATGTGGGTCTCTTCTCATACTACAACTGTGAGAACTGGACCTATCAGCCCTCCTTTACCTCTGACAATACGCCTTGGTTCTTTAATGGTGTGCGTATCCAGCTATTCCCCACACGCAATCTGAAGCAGGAGATATGGATCATCAATGGCTGGCAGACTTACGGCAAGTTCAACAGTATGCCGGGCCTCGGCTCTCAGACCACCTGGAGTCCAAAAGAATACATCCGTGTGGTCTCAAACAATTACTTTGGCGCAGATGTGGCCAACAACCCGAAGTGCTTCCGTTTTCACAGTGACAATAGCCTGCTGGTGCGGTTCTACAATAAGCCAGAGAGCAAAGGTGTGAGCCGCAGTGCGATCTCTGTGACGGGCGATCTCGGCTTTCAGACCGGTGGCGGACTCGGTGGCTTTGGTGCCGGTGTCAATCCGGGCAAGCAGTCCAACTTCCTCTGCTGGATGGCCTATCACAACCTGTGGTTTGACAAAAATCACTTCAGCTGGTGTATAGGTGGTGGCATGATGCACAATCCGGGACGCTACCTCGTGCTGTATCCGAGTGGCGATGCCGACCCGAATATCAATTCTGCTACAGGCACCACCATCGGTACGCATCCCTACAGTGCCAACCCAGGTGATCCGTTTGACGCATGGGATATGAGCACCAGCCTGAGCTGGATGCCCAATGACTTTTTTACCTTCACTATACAGGCGGTTCACAGGGAGTCTGCGCAGCCGTACTTTGCCGGTCATGGCGGTGTGACATCGCCCGATGGCTACAATGGTACAACCATACCTGCGGGCTGGACACCAGACCTGGTGAAGCATGAGACACGATTCATAGCGGCAATGATGGTACGCTTTTAGAGTAACTTTGAATATCGAAAACTATTCCTCACACAATAGGTTCTTCCCTCTCCATTGGAGAGGGAAGATGCCGAAGGCAGATGGGAGAGGTCTATGGCAGAAAATGACAAACAAGCGGAGCACTTTCTGGAGCTGATACAGCAGTCCAGGCGCGGCAAGTTTAAGATCTACATCGGCATGAGTGCCGGCGTAGGCAAGACCTACCGCATGCTGCAGGAGGCCCATGCCCTGCGTGCCCGTGGCGTAGATGTGAGAATAGGCTACATAGAGACGCACAATAGAGAAGAAACCCATGCACTGCTCAGTGACCTGCCGGTCATACCCCGCCGCAGAGTTTTTTACAAGGGCAAGCAGCTGGAGGAGATGGACCTGCAGGCCGTGCTGAATGCAAGGCCCGAGGTGACCATAGTAGATGAGCTGGCACACACCAATATAGAGGGCAGCAAAAATGAAAAGCGCTGGCAGGATGTAGTAGCCCTGCTGGATGCGGGTATAAACGTGATCAGCGCGATGAATATCCAGCATATAGAGAGTCTGAACGCAGAGGTAGAAAAGATAACCGGCGCACAGATCAAGGAGAGGGTACCCGACTCGGTGATACGCATGGCGGACGAGGTGGTCAATATAGACCTCACCGCAGAGGAACTGATAGGCCGGCTGCGGGAAGGAAAGATATACGACCAGAGCAAAGTAGAGTCAGCGCTGAAGAACTTTTTTAAATCAGATAAGCTGCTACAGCTGCGTGAGCTGGCGCTGCGCGAGGTGGCCTCTCAGGTAGAGCGCAAGATAGAGACGGAGTTTCCTCCTGGCATAGCACTGCGGCCTGAACGGTTTCTGGCGTGTATCAGTAGCAATCATGAGACCGCCCGCAAGATCATACGCAAAACTGCCCGGCTGGCTGCCTACTACTGCTCCGACTGGATCGTACTCTACGTACAGACGCCGCAGGAAGATACAGACAAAATACAACTGGCCAGCCAGCGCCACCTGATCAATAACTTCAAGCTGGCCACAGAGCTGGGGGCCGAGGTGATCAATATAAAAGATGACAGCGTAGCCAGCAGCATTGTACGGATAGCGGAGGAGCGCCGGGCCACTACGATCTGCGTGGGCAAGCCTCACCTCGACCTGATGAAAGTGATACTGAGTACCGCTATCTTTAATCAGCTGCTAAAGAAACTATCCAGCTCAGATATAGACATCATAATACTCTCGTGATATGAAGATCAAAACCAAGATACGGCTCAGCCTCCTCTTTCTGCTCGCACTCATACTATTGCTGGCGGTCACAGGTAGTTTCTATATCAACCGGCTGGCAGATATCAGCTCTGCGATACTCAAGGATAACTACGAGAGCATACAGTATACCAAGAATATGATACAGGCACTGGACGAGGGCGACACAGACCTGGCTATCGCCAAATTTGAGAAGAACCTCGTGGCAGAGGAGAATAACATCACCGAGGTAGGGGAGAAGGATATAGCCGCAGAGGCGCGGCAGCTATTTGAGAAGTACAAGGCAGGTAGCCGCGATGCACAGACCGGCTCCATCCTGCGCCAGAAGATACTTGAGGTGCAGGACCTCAATATGCAGGCCATCCTGCGCAAAAACCAAAGCTCTACTAATACTACCAGGCGCATCTTTGCCTACATCACGATATTGGGTACGCTGTGCTTCCTCATTAGCTTTACGTTTGTGATCAATTTCCCCGGCATGATAGCAGACCCAATACAGGAGCTGACACGCGGTATCAGGGATATAGCCGGGCGCAACTATTCCTCGCGTCTCAATTTTACGGCTCATGATGAGTTTGGAGAGGTGGCGGAGGCATTCAATGCGATGGCCATAAAGCTGGATGCCTATGAGAATAGCAACCTGAAAAAGCTGATGACAGAGAAGAAACGCATAGAGGCGATCATCAGCAATTTTAAAGACGCTGTGATAGGGTTGGATGAAAATGCGCACGTCCTCTTTGCCAATCCAATAGCGCTCAGCATACTCGGAATACATGAGGGTGATATCATAGGCCGGTATGCTGCGGATGTAGCCGTGTACAATGACCTACTACGCTCCCTGCTGCAGACGGACGACAAGGAGAAATTCATCAAGATATTTGCTGACGACAAGGAGAGCTACTTTGTAAAAGAGAAGCTGGAGATAGACAATGAAGGGGCGCATATCGGCTCTGTCATTATTCTGAGAAATATCACAAAGTTTCAGGAACTGGATGCGGCCAAGACCAACTTCATAGCCACCATCTCTCACGAGCTGAAGACGCCTATCTCATCGCTCAAGCTCAGCCTGAAGCTACTCTCTGATAGCCGCATAGGCCAGCTGAATGAGGAGCAGCGCAAACTGGTAGAAACGATGGATGGCGATAGCCAACGCCTGCTGAAGATAACGGGCGAGCTACTGGATATGACACAGGTAGAGAGCGGCAATATCAATCTGAACATACGAAAGGTAAAGCCGGAGACCATAGTAGAGCAGGCCATCCGCTCCTCGCAAAACCTGGCTGATAGCAAGCATATAAAACTGGAAGTAAGTATCGCACCGGATACACCAGAGGTAAATACCGACCTGGAAAAGACATCCTGGGTGCTGTTGAACTTCCTGACCAATGCGATCCGTTTCTCGCCAGAGCAAAGCCGGATCACTGTAGCGGTAGTACCAAAGGATGGCAAGGTCCAATTCTCGGTGCAAGACCCCGGACCAGGCATACAGGAGAAGTACCTGAACAAAGTATTTGACCGCTACTTCCAGATACCGGGTACATCTACCAAGGGCACGGGTATGGGCCTCGCCATATCAAAGGATATCATAGAAAAGCAGAATGGCACCATTGGCGTACAGAGCGATTACGGCCGGGGTAGCAGATTTTGGTTTGCGCTGGGTTGATTAGAAATAAAAAAGCCGCTCCCGATGAGAGCGGCTTTGTAGTTTGGTTGGCCCAGCTGGATTCGAACCAACATACACAGAACCAAAATCTGTAGTCCTGCCATTAGACGATAGGCCAAACTTCCCTCCGAAAAGGGATTGCAAATATAATCACCTTATCTTTTTTTGCAAATGCTAAGTGAAAAATCAGAAGTAAAGTTCTGCGCGGATGCGTATCAAGGGAAATAAAAAAGGCTCTCTTTCGAGAGCCAAACCCTATTTATGAAACCTTGATATGAAGACTATGTAGAGTAGATTTCTTTGAGAGTTTTTAAAAAGGCTCCTTACGGGGAGCCAAACCCTATTTATGAAACCTTGATATGAAGACTACTTTATGTCACCGAGGGTGAGCGCTACCGGAGGGAAGGTCTTGTTGGTTCCATCCTTGGCTATCGTCCTGACCCTGTAGCTCACAGCCGTCTGTGCCGGTAGAGGATAGCGGTCGGCAGCTACTATATAGTCACCGTCTATCTTCATTTTTGCCACATCCAGCGTTTTGCAGGCAGAGTAGCCGGCTTTGACCTCTCCCATACGCTCTATGATGATCTGGTCGTATGTGTTTAAGAACGCTGATTGGATATAGAGAGTGACCTCTCCTGCTTTCCTTTCGATCTCAAAGTTAACCTCGCGCTCTGTGCTTTTAAACTCGTGTTTTTCAGAGGGAGGTGTGCTGGCGTATATGTTTGTAGACAGTGTGGTAAATATCGCCGCTATAAAGGTGATGGTATATATGCTCTTTTTCATTGTTGTTGTGATTATATACAGTAATACGGCAGGGTGAAATGAAAGGTTACAGGGTTCGGTTAAAAATCTTTGCGCATATCTCCCGAGCGGGTATGGGTCACATATCATGTGCCATGTGGCTGTGAAGGGCATTAACTTATTTTTCCTGACCATTTAGGGGATTTCTATATTTTAGCAGCCACTCAAAAAATATTGAATGACCTCTTATAAGAAGATCAATAACATAGCCGGCTGGCTCGTGTTTCTGTTTGCAGCGGTGGTGTATACCATGACGCTGGAGTCCAGTGGCAGCTTCTGGGACTGTGGCGAGTTTGTGCCCTGCTGCTTCAAGCTCCAGGTGCCGCACTCTCCGGGTGCCCCTTTCTTTGTGATCGTAGGCCGCCTTTTCACCTTCCTGGCTATGGGAGATGTGACTAAGGTAGCTTTTATGGTAAATTTTATGTCCGGCATCAGTACTGCGCTGAGCATCATGTTTTGCTACTGGAGCGTCACGATGCTGGCCAGCAAGGTATTTCTCAAAAATGAAAGTGACTACACTACTACCAATATCATATCTGTAGTGGGTGCCGGTGTGATAGCCGCGGGCTGCGCTACCTTCCTTGATTCTCTGTGGTTTTCTGCTGTAGAGGGTGAGGTGTACGCCCTGAGCCAGTTTTTCCTCAGTTTTATCGTATGGGCCATACTCAAATGGGACGCCTCCGATGACAAGTATGCCGACCGCTGGCTCGTGCTGATAGCCTATATGGTGGGCCTCTCTATCGGTGTGCACCTGCTCAGCCTACTTGCCCTGCCGTTTATAGCCGTGGTGTATTATTACAAAAGGTCAGAGAAGCAGAACTTCCTAGGCTTTGTGGTGGCGTCGGCAGTGGGTTTTGTGATCCTCGGCTTCGCCATGAAGTTTGTGATCTCCTATACGCAGGCCTTCCTGGCCGGCTTTGACAAGCTATTTGTGAATACCTTTGGCCTGCCATTCTGGTCCGGTGCATTTGTCTTCATAGTCATCCTGGCGCTGGCACTCATAGCCGGGCTGTATGTCACGCAGTATGTGCGCCCGTCGCGCCTGGGCAATATAGCGGTACTTTGTGCCGCCTTTATGTACATAGGCTACATGAGCTATGCACTCATACCTATTCGCGCCAGCGTCAATACGCCTATAGACATGGGCCGTCCTACAGATCCTTTTTCTATCAAATCATATGTAGACCGTGAGCAGTACGGTGACCGCCCGCTGGTATGGGGCCCCGACTACACTGCCGGCGGGATGGATATAGAGAAAGTAGACACGACCGGCTATAAATATTACCGCCAGGGCAAGGTGTACCAATATGGTGGGCCCAAGCTGGACTATCGCTTCCGCTCAGACGCCTGTATGTTCTTCCCTCGCCTCGGTTTCTGGCAGGAGGAGCAAAAGAAGCAAGGCTACCGTGTCTGGCTCAATCCGGGCAGCAAACTGATAGACCGCAAGACCGACCAGGTAGTGCAGGTATTTGATCCGGGCCAGCAGGATCAGGCAGAGCGGGCTCTGAAGCAGCAGAATATGACCGAGCCGGGCAGATATATTCTCAAAGATCAGATAGATGAGGGGGATAACTTCACATTCTTTTTCAAGTATCAGCTGGGCTACATGTACATGCGCTACTTTATGTGGAACTTTGCAGGCCGGCAGGATGATATACAGGGTACATATGCCAATGACAATGGCCGCTGGATCTGCGGCATCCCGTTTATAGACAATCTGGGTGGAGCTTTCTTCACACCACAGTATCCGCAGGATCATCTCTCTCAGTCTATAGCAGACAATAAAGGCCGCAATAAGTTTTATATGCTGCCATTTATCCTCGGCCTCATAGGGCTAGTGTATACGCTGTATAGGAATGAGAAGATATTTCTCGTGATCCTGGTTCTCTTTGCGGTGACGGGGGTCTTCCAGATCGTCTATCAGAATGAGCCTCCTATAGAGCCCCGCGAGCGGGACTATGCTTTGGCAGGTTCCTTCTGGACCTACTGCTTCTGGATCGGCTTTGGGGTGCTGGCTATCATAGACCTGCTGCGCAGCAAGCTGAAAGCCTCCAATATAGGGGTAGTGGCAGGGGTGCTCCTGATCTGTGCCATAGCGCCATACCTCATGGGCTCTCAGGGTTGGGATGACCATAGCCGCCATGACCGCTATACTGCGCGTGATTTTGCTACAGACTATCTGCAGTCCTGCGCGCCCAATGCGCTGCTCTTCACCCAGGGTGACAATGATACCTACCCGCTCTGGTACGCTCAGGAGGTGGAGGGTATACGCCGTGATGTGCGCGTGATCAACCTCAGCCTCATAGGTGTAGACTGGTATATAGAGCAGCTGAAGTACAAATGGAATGATGCACCACCGGTGAAAATCTCCTTTACAGACGACCAGATCATAGGGTCAAACCGCGATGTGACTCGCTACAGCGGCGCAGCCGGCATACCTGAGAGCGCCTATGTAGAGTTGAAAAAGGTGATGCAGTTCATAGCCAGTGAGGACCCTCAGAAGAAGACCCTCTCCCCTCAGAGCGGCGAGATGGAAAACTACCTGCCTGCCAAGAATGTCTTCATAGATATAGACACCGACAAGGTCAAAACAATGAACTGGGTAGCGCAGTCTGACCTGGGCAAGGTGACACCACGCATGCAGTGGAGCATAGGCAGCACGCTGCTGAAAAATGATCTGATGACTCTGGATATGGTGGCCAATAACATTATGGATCGCCCGATCTATTTTGCCGTGTCCGTGGCTCCTGATGCCTACGTCGGCCTAGACAAATACTTTCAGCTGGAGGGCATGGCCTACCGTATCGTGCCTATAGAGAGTCCGGGCCGTGCCCAGCAGGCACCTGTACGTGCAGATGTGACGTATGACAATATGATGAACAAGTTCCGTTTCGGCGGTATCAAGGAGAATAAGAACATCTATCTGGATGAGAATATCCTGCGTATGACCATGAACCTCCGGGGCAACTATGCCCGTCTGGCGCAGACCCTACTGGATCAGGGTGACAAGGAAAAGGCAGCCAAATGTATAGACAAGGCGATAGAAGAGATGCCAAAGGACCGCGTGCCATATAATATTTTTGTAGCACTCTATCCTGATATCTACTATCAGGCCGGGCAGCCTGACAAGGCTAAGAAACTCTCTGATGACATCTGGGCCACAGCCAAGGATGAGCTGAAATACTATCATTATGTTTTCACTACTCTGTCAGACCGTGCGCGATATAGTGACAAGGCTTACTATGACCAGCTCCAGCAGGGCCAGTTTATACAAAACAGGTCGGTGCAGGAGTACCTCTACATCATGCAGGAGCTGACCCAGGCCGCCAAGAAATATGAAAAGCCGGAGATAGCAGACAAGATGGAGAAGGAGTTTCGTGAGACCCAGTTTAGCTTTGTGCCTGCCCAGCAGGAGATGATGCGCCAGCAGCAGCAGCGCCAGCAGCAGGGGGCTACTCCTGAGTTGCCTCAATAGGTGACTCGCAAGACTTTATACACCAAAGGCCACTCAGATATGGGTGGCTTTTGTATTTTCACGCCGGTAATGATGAAACAACGCGAAAATATCATCTACGGCCGCAAGCCTCTGCTGGATGCCATCACAGGAGGCAAGCGCATAGACCGCATCCTGATACAGAAAGGACTGGCAGGAGAGGAGATCACAAAGATCAAGTCTGCTGCTGCACAAAATGGCATAGGCATACAGTTCGTCCCCGTGGAGAAAATAGAGCGTGTAGCCGGCAGGCCGCAGCACGGCAAAGAAGCCAACCATCAAGGCGTGATAGGTTTCCTCTCTATGGTAGAGTACTATAGCCCGGATGATGTGATACACTATGCGCACGACCGGCAGGAGGATCCCCTGCTATTGATACTGGATGGTGTCACAGACGTGCATAATATAGGAGCCATAGGCCGCTCTGCAGAGTGCTTTGGTGTACATGGCCTCATAGTGCCCGAGACGGGCAGTGCTCAGATCAATCCTGAGGCCATCAAGGCATCTGCCGGTGCCCTGACCAAGATCAATATCTGCCGGGAGAAAAGCCTCGTGACCACTATCAAGTACCTCAAAGCACATGGCATCAAAGTATTCGGTGCTGCGCTGAATGGTGCGGTGGATATAGCCTCGGCAGACTTCAAAGTGCCGTGTGCCATAGTAATGGGAGCAGAGGGAGAGGGGATATCAGACGCCATACTCCGCCTCTGCGATGAGAATATCAAGATACCGATGAAGGGTACCACCGAGTCTCTCAACGTGAGTGTCAGCGCCGCTGTGATCCTCTATGAGGTTATGAAGCAGCGCGGATAGTTTTCCTTGATCTTTAGTGATTGATACCTACTCCGGCTATACCGAGGTCCATATTGCCGGTAGAGTCATGCAGGGCTAGTGTACAGTTTAGCTGCAGGGCGCTATCATACGGCAGAGGGATGTTTTGCTTGTAGCGGATCATATTACTCCAGGCAGGTATATCGTAAAAATAGTAGATGGCCCCATGATAGCTGGTAGGTGGCCCCTGGTGGATATGAGCGATATATTTGGGCGCTGGAGTATTATTCAGCTCAAAGTCTACCGTGGTCTGACCGGAGTCTGCTTCTACAAAGAGTATCTTGCCCGTTATGCCGCTGTTATTCTGCTGCGTGAAATTGTACGAGGTACTGCGCGGCCCTGTAGAGGTGGTTTCTTTCTTGCAGGCTGTGAGCAGGGTAGTCAGTAGCAGGGAGAGTATTAATATTCTAATTTTCATAAATAGATGTTTGCTACCAGAAACGCAATAGCTCCGGTGATATTGTGTCTCTGGGTTTATTGTATTTTGATCGCTACAATATTATCCTCGCCCCATCCTGATCCGCCAAAGCCGCCAAGCGTTTGCGTAGTGCCGGTGGCTACTGTATTGCCTGCCAGATAGTAATAGGTCTTATTGCTACCACTGGTATTATTGATAATGATACTTCCATTCAGCATGGCATATGTAGCAGGGCCTATGAGGCCGCCGCTGGCCAGGTTTGACCCGATGATATCAGGTGACGGGCCGGTAGAGTTAGACGCATCTCCAAAGGTCGTACGCACCCAGAAAGATGAGTTGCTCGGAGCAGTACCCCCGCTCATGAGCATGCTCACAGATACAGAGTATTTGCCAGGCGGCAGGGTGATAGAGGTACCTGTATAAAGATAGCCGACCGTATTGTATGGTACTGATACACCTGCGCCCAGGGTACTGTAGCTGGCCACCACCTGTGTCTTCTGCCAGGTGCCTACGCCGTTGGCATCAGAGGTCAGTACATAGCCTGCGGCCTGCGTACCGTCTACTATCTGTATGGCACCGTTGGTGGTACCGTTATTGACGGAGAGGCGGTAGTTTGGAGTCGCGGTGCCTATACCCCAATATCCATTGGTAGTATTCATCACTACACCCCAGCCTGCGCCGGTATTGCCCCAAAAACCAACATGCGTATCATCATTCATGCCCACAAAAGCTGCATCTGATGAATTGGCATTATTCATAAACCAGATACCTGCTGTACCACCACCGGTGCGGATGCGCGAGCGGCCATTGACATCGAGTATATAGCCCGGTGCATTGGTTCCGATGCCTACCCGGCCTGTACTGGTGATGCGCATCCGCTCTGTAGCACTATTGGTCACTAATGCTATGGCTCCATCCTGCGCAGCTATGCCTCTGATGAACTGTATACCCTCAGTGATCAGACCTGTACCATAGGCCTGTCCTATCTGCGTCATAATGTCGCCTACATTATTGGTGGTAGCACCACGTGTCACGGCCAGGTTAAAGTTGGGGTCACCAACACTATTCGCCAGCGAGGCAAAGCGTGCATTAGCGGTGGCGTCGGCTGTGCGTACAGTCAAGGGGAAACCAGGAGTAGCTGTACCTATGCCAATATAACCGGTACCGGCCAGCACACGCATGCGCTCTATCTGGCTGGTGCCTATGGTGAAGTCGTTTGCACCCGTAGTGCCTATCCAGTTTTCTGCACCTCCTATCAGCGAGGTGCCATAGGTGGCTGGTGTGGCAGGTGAGGTTGTGTTGCTATTACCGGTGATCAGCCAGTTAGCGTTGGCTTGTGGTGTCCACTGTGTGCCGTTGTAGGTCATGACCTGTCCCGTAGTAGGAACAACGGACGAAACCGGGATGGTTTGTATACCTACCACTGTAGGATTAGGATAGGTGCCGCTGAGGTCTCCTCCGGCTGTGCCCAGCGGTCCGGTAGGTCCTGTCACTCCCTGTGCGCCTGTCGGTCCTTGTGGGCCGGCTGTGCCTTGCGGCCCTGTGGCACCATCATTACCTGATGGACCTTGTATGCCTTGTACACCTTGCGGTCCTGTAGGCCCTGCTACACCCGGTGTTCCCGCTGTGCCTGTAGCTCCCTGCGGTCCGGCTACTCCTTGTGGTCCTGTGGCACCATCAATGCCTGATGGGCCTTGAATGCCTTGTGGTCCTGTAGGTCCTGCTACACCCGGTGCGCCTGCCGCGCCTGTCGCCCCTTGTGGACCCGCTACTCCTTGTGGTCCGGTAGCACCTGCTACCCCCTGTGTTCCTGCTGCACCTGTTGGTCCTTGAGGGCCGGTTGGTCCCGGAGGTCCTGCAGCACCCGCTGCTCCCGGTGCACCTGTGGGGCCGATAGGGCCGATTGGCCCTGTAGCGCCATCGTTACCTGATGGGCCCTGTATACCTTGTGGTCCTGTAGGGCCCGTTACACCCGGCGTACCTGCTGCGCCCGTAGGTCCTTGTGGTCCTGTTGGTCCCGGAGGGCCTACCGCTCCTGCAGCACCCGCAGTACCCGCGGGGCCGATAGGGCCGATTGGCCCTGTAGCGCCATCGTTACCTGATGGACCTTGTATGCCTTGCGCTCCGGTAGGCCCGGCTATGCCTTGCGGGCCCGTAGCTCCATCGTTGCCCGATGGACCTTGTACACCTCGCGGTCCGGTGGGTCCGGCTACACCCTGAGGGCCTGTAGCACCATCACTGCCTGAGGCTCCGGTAGCTCCTGTGGGCCCTTGTGCACCTGTGGCTCCCTGAGGGCCGGTCATACCACCAGGGCCTATGCTCAGTGCGCACAGATTGCGCCATGATACGGATACGGAGTCATATGCCACTACGCAGCCGGAGTCTATATCAAAGACCAGCAGGCCATTGGCCAGTGGTGCAGTCATAGCCTGCCGATTTGCGCTGTGCATACGCGGTATGAGCAGTCCCTTGTCAGGACTATAAATATCTACGATAGAGGAGGGGTGGGGATTGCTGAGGCCGATACCTACATTGCGCTGCGCAAAAAGTGGCGTAGCACACAGGCACAGCAGGGCGGCGAATAGGTTTCTATTCATAAGAGGTTTTAGTCCTGTAAAGATAATACGGAAATATTAATATGGCTACTTAGTATTACGCAAAGGCTGTCATGCGCTCCAGATATCCCAGTTGCGCTCAGCCTGCAGGTGCAGCATTTCCATACCATTTTTGGTATGTGCACCGTGTTCTCTGCCCATCTTTAGAAACTGCGTCTCAGGGGGATTATAGATCAGATCATAGAGAAAGTGCTCTGCAGTCATAGCCTCATATGGCAGTGGGACGAATCCGTCCATATTAGGAAACATACCTAGGGGTGTCGTATTGATGATGAGCTGATAGGTAGCCAGCACAGCCGATGTCAGGTCAGCATAGGTATACCATTCAGCTTTCTTCCTGCGGGAGACAAAAGTATAGGGTATATCAAGCTCAGAGAGTGCGTGAGATACAGCTTTAGAAGAGCCTCCGGTACCCAGGATCAGCGCCTTTGGCGTACGCTCACCGATAAAATTTTTGATGGATTCACGAAAACCATAGACGTCCGTATTGTATCCTTTCAATTTGCCATCGGTGATCTTCACACAGTTCACAGCGTCTATAGCCTCAGCATCTGTGTCTATAGAGTCGAGGTACTCTATGACTGCTTCCTTGTATGGTATCGTGATATTGAAGCCGTCCAGTTTTTCCCGCTGTATCAGGTCTGGCAGCTCCTCTATGCTTTCCAATGGAAAGTTTCTATACGACACATCTGATATGCCTTCTTGAGCAAACTTCTCTGCAAAGTATTTGACGGAGAAGGAGTGCGTAAGAGGAAATCCAATGAGACCGTAGTTTTTCATTTTGCGGGACGACTTCTGATAAATCCTATCAATATAGGCAGGACCGATACAATAATGATGATAAGCTCTACCACCTTGATGTGGTCATGTATCACCGGTATATTGCCTATAGCATAGCCCAGCAGGGTGATGCCTGCTACCCAGAGTACAGCACCTACGATACAGTTCACGATATACTTGCTGTATGTCATGCTGCCTGCACCGGCTACAAAGGGCGCTATGGTCCTTACGATCGGCACAAAGCGTGCCATGATGACTGTTTTGCCACCATTCTTTTCATAAAACTCATGTGTCTGGTCTATGTATTCTCTCTTGAAGAATAGGATGCGCTCCTTAGATTTGACAAAGTCACCGAAGAATTTGCCGACAAAGTAGTTGACATTGTCGCCCAGCAGAGCCGCCACGATCAGCAGCGGTATCACCACCCACACGCTCAGCAGGCCACTGGCGCAGGCCGCCCCGGCCACAAAGAGGAGCGAATCTCCCGGCAGCAGCGGCATGACGATCAGCCCCGTCTCTACAAAGATGATAAGGAAGAGGATCATGTAGATGCTACCTTGATTTTCGCGGACGAACATCTCAAAGTGATCTACAATGTGCATCACCGTGTGAAATAGCGTAAGTATTTGCTCCATATGCGGCTAAAATAGGAAAATACTCCAAAGCCAATATGTAAAGCTATGCACGGATCATAGCCAGGTACAATGCGATGGCCTCCCTGGCTTCCTTCACATCATGCACGCGCAAGATGTTTGCTCCATTTATCAGAGCAGCCATATTCAGTGCCGTAGTACCATTTAGGGCTTCTGCGTTTTTGATGCCGAGCGTTTTGGTGATCATAGATTTGCGGGAGAGACCGGCCAGTATTGGCACATTGAGTATCTTGAAAAGTGCGAGCCTTTTCAGTAGTGCGAAGTTATGCTCATTCGTTTTGCCGAAACCAAAGCCGGGGTCAATGATCACATCTTTGATTCCCGCTTCACGACAAAACTGCATGCGTAAGATCAGGTAGTCCATCACTTCTGTCACGACATTATGATAGGTGGGGGCCTGCTGCATGGTCTCAGGAGTACCCTGCATGTGCATGATGATGTAGGGGACTTTCAGGGCGGCCACAGTGTGGATCATGTCTTTATCCAAAGCACCCGCAGAGATATCATTGATTATGCTTGCTCCATGAGCCACGGCTTCTGCTGCTACAGCTGCATGGATCGTATCTATAGATAATATGATATCAGGATATCGCTCGTGTATCGCTTCTATCGCAGGCACTACACGGCTTAGCTCCTCCTCCGGAGAAATGATGATACCGCCGGGTTTAGAAGACATACCACCTACATCGATGATGTCTGCACCCTCCTGTATCATCTGTCCTGCGCGCTGCAGTATAGCTGCTATATCCGTATACCTGCCGCCATCGTGAAAAGAGTCAGGTGTCACATTCAGAATGCCCATCACGCGCGGCGCGGAGAGGTCCATTAATGAACCATTACAATTTATGGTCATTGCTTAAAAGGTTGTGAACATTAATAATTGTCAAAACTCTTCATTTTTTTGGTCACTGTAGTATTTTCGGATGAAAATCAACCACCTTGAGCAATACCTCTGCCCAGTATGATACCCAGATAGCCCTTTGCCGTGATGTCTTTGCCAAGAAGACAAAGGACTATGGTACTGCCTGGAGAGTACTGCGCCCCAAGTCTCTGACGGATCAGCTTTTCATCAAAGCGCAGCGCATCAAGACGCTGGAGGAGGCTGAGGTGCGCAAGGTGGATGAAGGGATAGAACCCGAATTTATCGGCCTGATCAACTATGCTGTCATGGGACTCATACAGATGAAGCTCTCTGCTGACAGTCGTCTGGAACTGACCGAGCAGGAGGCGCTGGCGCTGTATGATACAGAGGTAGCTGCCATCAAAGCGCTGATGATAGCCAAGAACCACGACTACGGCGAGGCCTGGCGAGATATGAGGGTGAGTAGTTTCACAGATTTGATACTGATGAAGCTGCTCCGCATCAAGCAGATAGAAGATAATAAAGGCAAGACGATCATAAGTGAGGGCATAGATGCCGGCTATATGGATATAGTCAATTATTCGGTCTTTGCATTGATACAGATGAGCGAAGGCAAGGCATAACCATGTTTGTACTCAGGGTCAATAAAGAAGTAGTACTGCAGCTGCGTGACGAAAGTCACGCACAGGAGTCTTACGACCTGATCAAAAAGAATAAACACCTGCGCGACTGGATGCAATGGTACGACGTAGTGAAAACTATCACAGATTCAGCGAATAACATAGAAGGGAATATAGAGGATTGGGAGATGAAGACGGACTATCATCTGGGCATCTTTTACGATGGAAAGATGGTAGGCATGATCAGTCTTCACGGCACCAACTACATGGCCCATAAGGCCGCCATAGGGTACTGGCTGGATAAGGACTATGAGGGCAAGGGGATCATCACCAGTTCTGTGCGGACGCTGATGGATTATGGATTTAATGAGCTGGGACTGAACCGTATCGAGATAGGCGCTGCGGTGACCAATGAGCGCAGCCGCGCTATACCCGAGAGTCTGGGCTTCACACTGGAGGGCATACTCCGCGAGAATATGTACCTGAACGGGGCCTATATAGACATGGCCATTTACGGCATGCTGAAGAAAGAATATACAGAGCAGACACTACTAAAACAGAATATACTATGACCGTTTACACGCTTTTCTTCTACATCGGTGTGGTGGCGCTGCTGCTTACACTGCTGCATAACTTTGTACTGGGCAATAAGAAAGTCGCCATCACCTTCTTTCAGAATTTTGTTGGTACACTTTTCATTTTCTCCGGCTTTGTAAAGGCGGTGGACCCTATGGGTACGAGCATCAAGATGCATGAGTACTTTGAGGCGATGAAGATCGAGTTTTTCAATCCGATCTCTACACCGCTCACGGTAGCCATGCTGGTAGCAGAGCTATCGCTAGGCGTCATGCTCCTCATAGGCTGGCGGCCAAAGATCACAACCTCCCTGTTACTACTGCTGAATGTGTTCTTTCTCTTGCTCACAGGCTACACCTACATCAGCGGCTTCAATCCGACCAATGTTTTCTTTGCCGTATCAATAGTAGCCTTTGTGCTGGTATGCGCTGGCGCTATCATAGAGAATGGCTCTGTCCGTTTCTGGCTATTGCTGGCAGGCTTTGCTACGATACTGATCACCCTGGTGCTGATGAAATTTACCACGCTACTGCTCACTGTATCCTTTGATGCAAAAGGCATGAAGGTGACAGACTGTGGCTGTTTTGGTGACTTTATGAAGCTAAAGCCGTGGCAGACTTTTTATAAGGACTGCATCCTGACGGCGATGGCATTTATCCTGGCACTCAGCTACAAAAGCATCAAGCCTGTCTTTTCCGCGATGCTGCGCAATGGCATCGCAACAGTAATGGTGGCAGGTTCGTTCATATTCTGTTTGTATAATTTCATGTGGAGCGAACCGGTGATAGACTTCCGCCCATATGCAATAGGTGAAGATATCAATGCAAACCGCGTCCCTAAGGTGCCGGAAAAGAAGGACTTTACATTTATCTATAAGGATAAGAAGACAGGTACTAATAGAGAATTCTCCATGAAGGAGATCAGTGAGCCTAATAGCCCTGTATCTACGCACCCTGACGACTGGCAGTACGTAGACCGCAAGGAGGTAGTACTGGACGAGGGAGTCCCTGCCCGTATATCCAATCTCTTTATCTTCAATGAAGATGGTGTGGAGCTGACAGACAGCCTGCTGCATGATCCGCGCTACACGCTGGTGGTAGTGGCCCCACTTCTGAGTGAGACGCATGAGGACGCATTCCGCGATAAGATCAATCCGCTTGCTGCAGCCGCAGAAAAAGTCGGAGTAAAAACGTTTACACTGACCAAGGACCTGGAGGTAGCAGAAGCATTCCGCCACAAAAATCAGACAGCGTACCCATTCTATACTACCGACGATGCCGCTATCAAGGCTATGATGCGCTCCAATCCCGGCCTCATGTTGATCAAAAATGGCGTGGTGGTCAATAAGTGGCACTACAAGCATATACCGACATTTGAGCAACTGAATACACAATACTTTTCTAAATAGTTTTATGCGTTTCCGCGCCTGCCTACTGGCAGGCAGGCTTTTTCGGTGATAAATGCTGTTCATAAAGTACATATCCAAGCGTATCCTGAATGGCCTACTGGTCATAGTGGGAGTCGTGGTCTTTATCTTCGTTTTGTTTAATGTCCTGCCGGTCAACTCGGCTAATATGACTCTAGGTCAGCGCACAGACAAGGCTTCACTGAAAGCCATAGAGCGCGAGTTTCGGCTGCATCTGCCCTGGTATAGCAGACTGGCTTATTACTTCAACGATCTCTCGCCTGTATCTGCGCATCGGCTATCTGATGATAGTGACCCCAGCTGGATCAGTAAGAAGCAGGTGTCGTTCGTTAAACTTTTCTCCGTAGGAGAAAATACTGTTGTATTGAAGCAGCCAAACCTCGGTCGCTCGTTTCAGTCGCGCAGGCTTGTGAGCGAGATAGTGATGGAGAACTTTCCCGCTACAGCAGTGCTGGCACTGAGCGCTATGCTACTGGCCTCCGTGATAGGGATCGTTCTCGGCGTTTTTGCAGCCCTTCGCCAGTATAGTTTCTGGGACAATGCTATTTTATTTATTTCCAATATTGGCATTTCGCAGCCCTCCTTTTTCGCGGCATTTATTATTGCTATGGTATTTGGTTACTATCTGCACCACCTCACGGGTCTCAATCCACAAGGGCCGCTGATATGGGTGGATGATGAAGGGAATACCGTCTATGTGTGGCGGAACCTGATCCTGCCGGTTATCGCTCTTGGCATACGACCGGTAGCCATCATCGCACAGCTCACGCGTAGCAGTATGCTGGATACGCTGTCTATGGATTTTGTGCGCACCGCAAAGGCCAAAGGGCTAAGCTACTACGTGATCATCTTTAAGCATGCGCTGCGCAATGCGCTCAATCCTGTCATCACCTCTATCTCAGGCTGGCTGGCGGCATTATTTACAGGAGCCTACTTTATCGAGGAGGTGTTTAACTATAATGGCCTCGGCTCGCAGACCATTTATGCTATTCGCAATTTCGACTTCCCCGTTGTGATGGGCTTATCGCTGTTTGTAGCAGTAGTTTTTGTGGTGATGAATATCCTGACGGATATGCTCTACGCCTTAGTAGATCCCCGTGTACGCATACAGTGACGGGCAATGCTTAAATTGCAGGCGATGACGGTTTTCCTCATAGGCTTCATGGGTGCAGGCAAGACAACGCTGGGCAAAAAGCTCGCGCCAAAACTGCAATGTACTTTCGTAGACGTAGACCATCTGCTGGAGCAAAGGGAGGGCATGGCCATCAAGAATATTATAACAACTCATGGCGAGCCATACTTTCGTCAGAAAGAATCTGAAACGTTGCGCAGCCTGGAAATAGAGAATAAGATTATCTCTACCGGTGGCGGTACGCCGTGCTTCTACGATAATATGGCATGGATGAATGCACATGGCATCACGCTCTTTCTCAATGTAAGTGAAAAGGCCATCTACAGCCGCCTCAAAACTGTAGATAGAGAGCAGCGGCCATTGCTGCGCGGGCTGGATGACGAGGGTTTGCGATTGTTTATTCATGATAAGCTCAGAGAGCGCAGACCATTCTACGAGCAGGCGCAACTTTCGCTGGACCCCATATCAGCGCCGCTCAATGATGTGGCTGACAAGATCAGAAATTATATAAGGTAAGCTTCAGCCTTGCCTTTTACCAGCTCCACCCGGATGTGCTCCTGCATGGTCGTATTGAGCGATAGCCCTACGAAGTCCGATGAAATGGGAAACAGCTTATGCTGCCTGTCTACCAGCACTGCCACCTGCACCTTGCGCGGAGAGTATTCCATCACCGGCTTTAAGGCGTAGTACATCGTCTTGCCGGTATTGGCCACATCATCCACCATCAGGATCACTTTATTATCCAGGGATAATTTTGTACCACCGATCTCTATCGGGTGCGAGAGAGGTTTTTGTTTGTCCAGCTTTAGATTTAGTAGCTTAATACTGATTTCACTGATAGATTCGATCTCCTTTTTGAGCAGCTGGGCATACTCATAGCCCGTACCATCTATCCCGAGCATGATGATCTCTTTCTCATCATAGTTGTCCTCCACTATCTGGTAGGCTATCCGGCGTGTCTTTTGGCTGATAGCAGCCTGATCGAGTATGAGCGTCCTTTTCATGGGGCTAAAATAACTGTTTTGCTGAGTTAAAAGCATCGCTTCAAATTCTCTGTTTCTGGCAAAAATCAATAGTTTTATTCCTACCAAAACCGATCACACATGGAAGTAATAAGAGATGAGCAGCTCTGGCGCATAGCCAAGAAGCGTGCTGCTTTCAAAAAGCATTTGGCTACCTACATCATAGTAAACGGATTTCTCTGGGCCCTATGGTACGTCACAGTAGGTCACGATGAGGTGCTGGACAAGGCAAATATTCTGGAGGCCTGGCCTATCTGGTCTACACTGGGCTGGGGTATAGGTCTGGCCTTAAATTATGTAGGCGCCTATCATCAGACCAGCAAGGAAGACGCTGTGCAAAGAGAGTACGAGAAACTGCGCAACGCACGCAAATAGATAATGCGCCATACGGGCCCTCTCTGTTAATCTTGTTACGAAACTAGCAACTATTGTTTTCTTTGCTGGCTAAAATCAGCCGGATGCAAAAGATACTTGTGTTGTTTTCTCTTTTCTTGCCGCTCGCTATGTCCGCCGCTTCAGATTCGGTAGTATGCCGCCTATCTGATGCAGATGGCCGCTACCGGGAGCACAACTGTGACTTTACGCATATCAGTTTGGATGTACATTTTTTGCCTAAAGAGGGCAAGGTCATCGGCAAGGAAACACTTCTTTTCACGCCGATACAACCCCTTATTGATTCCGTATATCTCGATGCGCCCGGCATTCTTGTGAAGAAAGTCTTGCTGGACCATGCCTCTTTAAATGTAGCTTTTGATACAACGTCAGCAGGAGTTATTATCCGCTTCCCAAAGCAGAAACTAAAATGGGATGATAAGCACAGCCTCTATATAGAGTACGAAGCTTATCCCCGCAAAGGTCTTTACTTCATCGGTTGGAATGATGAAAGGAATCTATCTCGCAAGCAGATCTGGACACAAGGTCAGGGAGTGGATAATCGGTACTGGTTCCCGTGCTACGATGATGTAGATGACAAGGTGGTCAGCGAGACGACCATTACATTTGATAAGGATTACACAGTAGTATCCAATGGTAATCTGCTTTCCACCAAGATCAATCCAGATAGCACCAAGACCTGGCACTACGCCATGACGCAGCCTCATGCTCCATATCTGGTCATGATAGCCATTGACAAGTACGCGTACAAAGATTATAAAAGTGACAACGGCATCACCTCTCGGGAATACTACTACGCCAACCATCCTGAGGTAGAGGCCCCTACCTATCAGTACAGTAAAGAATTGATGGACTGGCTGCCAAAAGAGATCGGTGTACCTTTCCCATGGCAGACCTATGCCAATGTACCTGTGCAGGATTTCATGTTTGGTGCTATGGAAAATACTACTGCTACTATCTATGGAGACTTCTACCAGTTGGATCGCCGCTCGCAGATAGAGCGTCCATATATAGGAGTGAATGCCCACGAGCTGACGCATCAGTGGTTTGGAGATCTGATCACAGAGTACAGCGCTACGCACCACTGGCTTCATGAGAGTTTTGCTACGTATTACTCCAAGATGTTTCTCCGCCATATATATGGAGAAGATCACTACCAGATGGCTATGCGCGGTGAGATGCTGCAGGCCATCCATGCGGATAATGAAAACAGATATCCTGTGGCCCACAGTCATGCAGGCACGGCCCGCCATTATCCTAAGGGCAGCTTTGTGATCGGGATGCTGCGATATGTGGTGGGGGATGAGATCTACCATCGGTCTATCGTAAACTATCTGCACAAGCATGCACACGGCAATGTAGATACGCATGACTTCTATCGCACCTTTATGGAGACAGCAGGTATCAATCCGGACTGGTTTTTTGATGAATGGATATATCATAGCGGCGTACCGGGCTTCTCTGTGAAGTATGAGGCAAAGGCGGACCAGACCGCTTTTTATATAGAGCAAACTCATCATACGGATTCACTCATACACTATTTTCGCATGCCGGTGGTGATAGAGGTAGACTACACAGATCATACGCACGATAGCGTATGCAGCTGGGTGAGCAGCCGGTACGATACGATCTCAATACCCAATAAGACCGGCAAGAAGATAGCCTACACTATCTTTGATCCGGGGGCTAATGTGATGAAGACAATGCATCTGGAGCATCCGTATCCGGAGCTACTCGCACAGGCTACCTCCGCACGCAATATGATAGACCGCTATGATGCGGTGCAGGCGTTGCGTGACACCGCCCTTGACCGCAAGAGGAATGATCTCGTAAAGATTTTTAATACCGAGAAGAGCCACTACATCCGCTCTGAGGTGGTCTATCAGCTGCGTGGTGATAGCACTGCAGAAGGCATGGCGATAATCAGGCAGGCTGTGGCCGACCCTGACTGGGATGTGCACCGTACTGTAGCCGAGCGATTGGATACGATCCGCCCGGAAGTGCTGACAGCCTACGAAAAGCTCCTGACGGATACTTCCTATTATACTATAGAGATGGCACTCAGAAAACTTGTAAAGCAATATCCCGCTAATCAAAACCGCTATCTGGCCACAGTAAAGCACCTGCATGGCCTTTCTGAAAATGTAAGAATCACTTATCTGGAGCTAAAGGGGGCGGACAGTATCAATGTGGTCAAAGACGAGCTGGTGCGATATACCTCGCAGTCTTATGAATTTCGTACAAGGGTAAAGGCGATGGAGGCGCTGGAGCGGCTGGGCTACAGTGATGATGCGCTGATCCGAAATATGACGGATGCTATACTCAACCCGAATAGCCGGCTGGCCGGACCCGCTGAGCGCGTTTTGGCCAAGCTATTTAAAAAGGAAGGAGTGAAGGATCAGTTCAAGAAATACTACCATAGCCAGACATGGCAAGACTGGCAGATGGATCGGCTCAAAGTTGTGGCGGAATAACTTAATTACCCTATCCGATTCTTTAAACATCTCATTTTTACCATTGGTTAAAAGTAGTTTCACATAGTGTGGTTGCAGATGTTTGTACATGAAAAATGAATGTTGTTAAAACATCTATTAATTAGGCTATTCTCTTAGTTTTGGGCCTCAATCACTCTCCTTCAATGAAGAAAATATTACTCGGAGCATTGAGTTTGCTCACCTGCTGTGGTGCTAGTGCCCAGCGAACCTGTAATACTATGAACGTACATCAGCGCCTCCTGCAGTCTGATCCGCAGTATGCGGCTCAAAGAGCAGCTCTGGAGCAACAGTCTCAGGCATATTCGGCGCAGTATCTACACGGGGCGCAGCGCAGTGTGATCACCATACCAGTAGTAGTCCACGTGATCTACAGAAATGCTGCCGGAAATATCAGTGATGCGCAGGTACAGTCGCAGATAGCCCGTCTCAATCTGGACTATCACAAGCTCAATGCCGATACGGCTCATGTGCCTGCTGCGTGGTCTCCTCTCATAGCTGACTGCAATATCCAGTTCTGCCTGGCTCAGCGCGATCCTGCTGGCCTGCCTACCAACGGTATAGTGCGCAGGCAGACCACCGTGACATCCTGGCTGGACGATGACAAGGTGAAGTATACTGCGCAGGGTGGAGATGATGCCTGGCCGGCATCTTCGTACCTTAATATCTGGGTATGCGATCTGGGCCAGAGTTTGCTCGGATACTCTCAGTTTCCCGGCGGCCCGGCGGCCACAGATGGATGTGTGATCCTCAATACTGCCTTTGGCGATCACACTGGTACTGTGCAAGCGCCATTTAATATAGGACGTACGGTGACACATGAGGTAGGCCACTGGCTCAATTTATACCACACATGGGGTGACGACAATGGCGCATGCACAGGCTCTGACCTGGTGGCCGATACTCCTAACGAGGCAGACGCTACCTATGGCGCGCCGACCTTCCCGCTCACGGACAATTGCAGCGGTACCTCCCCGGGAGTTATGTTTATGAACTATATGGATTACTGTGATGATACCGCTTTATACATGTTCACAGTAGGTCAGAATGTCCGCATCCAGGCCAATTTTGGTGTGGGTGGTGGACATGCCGCTATACTCAACTCTCTGGGGTGCGTAGCGCCGGGGGGAGGACCGTATGCCAACTTTACGGCAGACAAGCTGAATATCTGTGCAGGAGATGTAGTACAGTTCACTGATATGTCTATAGATACCCCTACTATCTATCAGTGGACATTTCCTGGTGGCACACCGTCCACCTCTACAGATGTCAATCCTCTCGTGACTTACAATACGCCTGGTACATATGATGTGACCCTGACGGTGACTAAAGATACCAGACGCAATACCAAGACCATATCAGGATATATTTCCGTGAAAGGTACCTCGGCACTACCGTTGGCCGAAGGCTTTGAGGGGACTTTCCCACCTGCAGGCTGGTCTGTGACTAATCCTGACAATCAGACAGGATGGGCACAAAAATCTACTGCCGGAGGATTCGGGCAGTCTACTAGCAGTGCCTATCTGGACAACTACACCCAAACGAATATCCGTGGTCAATATGACTATATCTACACACCTGTACTCGATTTCACGCAGGGTATCACAGCAGATAGCAAGTTGAAATTTGACTACGCATATGCGCAGAAGAGATCTACGTCAAAGGATTCTCTCTTTGTGCAGTACTCGGCAGACTGCGGTGCTACCTGGACCACTATCTGGAAGAATGGTAGCGCAGGTCTGGCCACCGCTCATGCTCTCTATGGCAATTCGGTCTTCGTGCCAACTGATACTAACTGGGTGCGCGACTCTACGATTTCCCTGGCCTCTATGAATGGCCTGGCAGGCGTGCAATTTGCCTTTGTCAACCTAAGCAATCACGGCAATGCCATCTATCTGGATAATGTCAATATTGATGCCGTGGTACAGCCGCATACAGGAGTAGCCACGATAGCTGACGCTGCCAAAGTAAGCGTAGTGCCAAATCCTGCAAAGGACAAATGCGCTGTATTTATAGACCTCCAAGAGCAGGAGGCTGTGAGCCTATCTCTGTACAATGTGATCGGCCAGCAAGTTTGGGTACATGATATGGGCATAGTGAGCAGTACCTCGCAGACCATAGACCTCTCTGCCTACCCTGCGGGTGTCTATACTGTAAGGGTTCAGGCTGGCGAAAAGTCCTATACCAGAAAGGTGGTAAAAGAATAATGTCAATATTACATATGTAATAAGCCTAATGGGCCTGATCACTATCAGGCCCATTTTTTTTACCTACAAAAAGGCATGATACTCCTCTGAAAACGGCCAAAACGCATCGGGCTGCGTTATCTTAGTAGCGACTGATACTCCATACCACTGAAGCACATGGATCCAGAAGGATTTTGACGTGGGTATCGTCTAAACTGCTGAAGCTTTTTATTACACATAAATCACTGAGTGTTGGGTATACGTACCATCAGCATATTATTGTTTTGCCTGCAAGCAGCTCTTCTGAGCATGGATGTACGTGGGCAGAGTGAGGCTACCACACAGGCACAGCAGCTGGTGGCGCAGCACAGGTTTCGTCAGGCTGAGAAAGTACTGCGGCCAGAAGCATCTGGTAGCGGCGATGTCTCGACCCTGTGGTATTACGCTCAGGTAGCGCACTGGGCCGGGCGTGACAAGGCCTCGGCGAAAAGCTTTGGGCTGGCACTGAACGAAGATGCGGGTAATGTCAAACTACGGCTGGATTATGCACGGATGCTATACGAGGCAGAGCGGCTGAATGCATCACTGAAGCAACTGGATAGAGTGATAAAAACGGATACAAGCAATGTAGAGGCACGACTGATCAGGAGCAATATTGCCCGCTGGTATGGTCATCATAAGGCCGCACGTGCAGATGTGCAGGCAGTACTGCGGCTATACCCTGACAATGAGTCGGCGCAAAATAGCAGCCTGGCATTAGATGAAGCCGCGGCTCCATACCTGAAATACACCGTCGGCTATCAAAAGGATGATCAGCCCATGCAGGTGATAGGCAGCACAGTAGAGAGTGGCCTGTCATATTCCTGGCTGCTCAATCCCAAAGTGCAAGCTACTGACAGGGAGTTTTACGCAGCAGGCAAATGGAATGTCACGCTCGCTGCTGGTATCGGCAATAAATTCGTATTTGGCCGGACAGGCACAGATGTCTCACTTGCTGCCGGCGTATTCAAGAATTTTAGTGCCGGTGCAGACTGGACAGGAGATGTGACCATTCACCAGAAGCTTTATAAATATATTTCACTGCAGCTACAGGCTAATAGGAATCCCTATCTCAGTACTGTGAGTAGCGCCTCACTATCCTTGATGCAGAATACGCTCGGGGCATCTTTGATACTGGACAAATCAAATAGCTGGACGGCACAGGCAGGCTATACCTATCAGTTTTTTAATGATCATAATCCGATGCAGACGGCCTATGTCTGGGCGCTCTCTCAGCCTGTCCGGGCATCAGTGTTTAGCTTCCGCTTCGGGTATGGCTACCGGTACGCTACTACGGCACACAGCACCTATCGCTCTGCCAGGACACTCAGTGAGATACTAGCCAACTATACATCCGGCGAGCAGATCACAGGTGTGTATGATCCATACTTCACACCGGTAAAACAGCACACGCACTCCCTCATAGTCTCCATCGGTATCAAACCAGCAAAGTTTGTGTCTATAGGGCTGAAGGGAGATGTCGGATTCTATGCTCAGGGGCAGAATCCATACCTCTATCTGGACCAGACACCGGTAGATGGGATCTATATCGCCTCAGGATCTTACAAAGAAGTTTTTCACCCCTATCGCCTTTCTGCCAATATAGATTTCAAGCTATCCCGCAAGGTGTCATTGGGTGCTGACTATGCCTACACCAGCGCTTTCTTCTATACCAGTCACTACACCACGGTCCATTTGCTCATCACATTTCTACGGCATGGCAGCAGATAGCAAAAGTTTCTGGCAATACCGTGAGGCGCTGCAGGCTACGGCGCGAGAGAAGTTTCTGCTCGGGGCGCTGGTAGTGGGTGGCTGCATCAGTATCCTGCTGCTGGCAGACTGGTGGTTTCGGGAGGAGCATGTGGCCTCCATACCTCTATTCGTCATACTATCCGCTATACTCTGGTGGGGCATGCTGCGCATGGTCATCATCTGGATCAACTACCTGCATATCAGCAAACCTGCCTACAGACCTGCGCCGCAGGGCAAACGTGTAGCTATCTTCACTACCAGTAGCCCCGGCGAGCCGCTGAGTATGTTTGACAAGACACTGGCTGCCTGCGCACGTATCAGATACCCGCACACCACCTATCTGCTGGACGATACCCGTGACCCGCGCTACCGCGAGGTAGCCGAGCGCAATGGGGCGGTGTGGCTGGAGCTGGTGGGCCTGCCCGGAGCCAAGGCCGGCAAGATCAACGGCGCGCTGAAACTAACTGACGAAGAGTTTATCCTCGTGCTGGATCCTGACCACATCCCATTCCCCAACTTTATAGATGAGGTACTTGGCTACTTTGATGATCCGGAGGTAGGCTATGTGCAGGTGTCACAGGCTTATTATAATCAATACCGCTCCTTTACCGCACAGGGGGCTGCTGAACAGACTTACGGCTTTTATGGACCTACTCAGATGGGCATGCACGGCATAGGCGGCTCGGTAGCTATCGGTGCTAACTGTACCTTTCGCCGCGAGGCGCTGGAGAGTATCGGTGGGCATGGTCACGGCCTGGCAGAGGACCTGGTCACCGCTATACGCATACATGGCGCGGGATGGAAGAGTATCTACTCACCCATAGTGGTGAGCCGGGGGCTCGTGCCGGAGGACTTCGGCTCCTTCTGCAAGCAGCAGCTCAAGTGGGCGAGAGGCGTACATGAGGTGCTCTTTGCAGAGGTGCCCCGCCTATTCAGAGATCTGACCAACTGGCAGAAGCTCTCCTATATTACCATAGGGACCTACTACCTGGCGGGCCTTACTACCTTTCTATTCCTGCTGATACCGTTTTTATTTTTCTGGTTTGGACTGCTGCCTGCGCGTATGGAGTTTGTACCGTTTCTGGTGCACTGGCTGCCGGTAGCCATCTTTGGCGTAGCCATCTATCTCTACGTGCAGCTATGGATGTGCCATCCCGCCTCAGAGCGCGGTATACACTGGCGCGGTATGGTGCTGAAGTTTGCCTGCTTCCCGGTATTCCTCATGGGCTTTGTCCTCTCGCTGATAGATCATCCTATACCATATATCCCTACGGCCAAGCAATCTGTGAAAGGGTTCACGCCCTTTGCCCGTCCACTCATCGCGCATATTGTACTCTTCCTGGTCACGATACTGTATATCGTCTTCCATCGCAGCTTTATCATGCATGAGGCAGCGCTGGAGCTGACCAGCGAGAGGACGTGGAGCATGGTGGGCTTTGCCGGTATAGCCTTTCTGATGAGTTGCGGAGGCATGGTAGCGGTCATAGAGTCACAGGATCTACCCGAGGAAGACCCGTGGGATAGTGTAGACCTGGACCTGATAGTGGAGAAAAATCAAGATCGCATTGATACTATTACAAGACCGTTTTAACTTCAACTAAATGAGGAAAGTTATGTATCGAATCACGCTTACAGTACTTGCCTTTGGCATCGGTATCGCGCTGGTCATGGCGCTGACCTATGCCGGCCAGAAATCTTCAGGGCCGATAGAAGATGCAGTGACCACTATCGGCACCAAGGTGACTGAGATAGAGCACGAGGTGGTAGTATCCACGCAGGAGAAATCACGCGCAGACTATCTGAGCTGGCTGAATGCCTACCGCATAGGCAGCTATCGGATCAGCCATCCTGATACGATCCTCTGGGGCGCATACGACAATACGCTCTCAGACTCCTACGAGCCGATAGTATCCCTGGAGGATACGCTTCATATGAAGTTTGCAGTGGTGCAGATCTATAGCGCCTGGGGTAGCAAGCCGAATGAGAAGTTTCCCTTCAACGAGGCAAAGGCCATCTATGACCTCGGATCGATACCTATGATCACTTGGGAGCCGTGGCTGAATGATTTTGATAATGAAAAGTTTCCTACCAAAGGCGACATCACAAACCGAAACTGGGGTGGCATGAAGGCCATCGCTGCCGGTGAGTATGATATTTATATAGATGAGTGGGCACAGCGCGTCAAAGTTTTCGGGGCAAATATATACCTCCGACTCGGCCACGAGATGAATGATCCATACCGCTATCCTTGGGGCCCGCAGAATAACAAGCCCGAAGAATACATAGCTGCATGGAAACATGTGCATGACCGATTCATAGCGGTGGGGGCAAAGAATGTGCAGTGGATATGGAGCCCGCATCCTGCCTACAAGCAGTTCGATGAGTACTATCCCGGAGATGCATATGTAGACTGGCTGGGTATCCCTACGTTGAACTACGGTACCGTAGCTCCGTGGAGCCAGTGGTGGAGCTTTCACGATATCTTTGGTGTATACTATGACAGCCTTGCGGTTTTCAAGAAACCTATCATGCTCTCTGAGATCGGATGCCTGAGAGTAGGCGGTAGCAGGGAGAAATGGTTTGGCGATGCGCTGGCAGATCTGCCTGCAAAGTACCCGCTGGTCAAGGCTATACTCTTCTATCACTCCAGCAGTGACAATACGACGATGGACAAGAGCCTCGACTGGACCCTGCTACGAGATAAGCCGACCATACAGGCCATAAGGACAGTAGTGGGCCGGTGGAAGCTGCCGCCGATGCGACAACCAGCCGCCAAAACGCCCTAGCCCCCTATCCGGGCACACAGTGGCTATAGCTCTACTATCTTTTTACTTTTCGGATTCACATCTTCCGGCAGTGAGCGGATGATCTCCTCCTGTATACGCTGTAGTAGTACGTGGCGCGGGAAAGAGTCCTTGGTCACCAGGCTGATCTCCCTCACAGGCTTCGGATTGCTAAACTCGCGTACTTTCTTCTTCTGATTAGGCTTCAGGTTGAGCATAGCCAGGTGTGGGATGATGGTGATACCGTCATAGCGGTCTACCAGGTTGATCAGTGTCTCTATACTGCCTGCCTCATAGTGCAGCATCTCGGTATCGCTGTTTTGCTGCTTTAGCTCGCAGAGATTGAATATCTGGCTGCGCAGGCAGTGGCCCTCCTGTAGTAGCCAGAGGTGATCAGGGTTGATCTGTTTTGGCAGCAGGTACTTCTTGTTTGACAGCTTCTCACTCTGCGATACATAGGCATAGAAGGCCTCATAAAAGAGCACATGCTCCTGCAGGGCAGGCTCGTGCAGGGGAGTGGCTAGCAGGCCCATCTCCAGCTTGCCTGATCTCAGCGCAGCGATGATCTCATCCGTCACCATCTCTCGTACGTATAGCTTCAGCCGGGGAAACTTCTCCGAAAAGTTCTGGAGGACCAGAGGCAGCAGATAGGGCGCGAGGGTAGGGATGATACCGATATGCAGGTCACCGGTGATCTCTCCCTTTAGCTCCTGTGAGTAGTCGCGCAGGTGAGAGGCCTCTGCCAGTATCACCTTGGCCCTGCGGATGATCTCCTCGCCCTCAGGTGTAGGCTGTATGGGGTGCTTGGCCCGGTCAAATATCTTGAGCCCCAGCTCGTCCTCGAGCTTCTGGATCATCATACTGAGCGTAGGCTGAGTCACAAAGCTGTGCTCTGCTGCACGGGCAAAGTGACGGTGCTGATCTACGGCTATGATATACTCTAGTTGTTGCAGATTCATGTCGATAGCTTTTATCTATTGCAAGATAAAAATTATCAGTTTGATTGATATGGGGAAGTCGTACATCTTTGCATCATGGATATACACATCTATCTGTTCTGATAAATGAAAACGACAGGGATAGAACAAGAGAATAAAAGATATTTCATAGGTTGGGTTTAGGTTAGGGGCTTCCCAAGGGCCCCTTTTTTCATGTCTATTAAGACTAAGCTACCTGTCTTTTTTGATATACATGAGCAAGATTTATTTTGTAATGTATTCATTGTCAGTATAGTTTATAAATGTTTCATTTTTCTGAAACTTTTTTCAAAAAAAACCTTGACAAAAGTGTAACCTGAAACTACCTTGTATTTATAAACGCAAACAAAATGAAAAGCATCCTCCTCACTATCACCTTCCTCGCCGCAGTAGCCACCGCAAAGTGCGAAACGCCAGCTACTGAGACTAAGAAGGATGTGAAGACCGAGCAAGCTGCTCCGGCAGTTACCCCTGCTGATGCTACTGCCAAGTCCGAGGTGCTGGTCGGTACTAACAAGGCTAACCTCTCTATTGTGCGCGAAGGTGTAAAACAAGCGTAATCTGCAAGAGCCAACTCAAGCCCCTAATATAAAGCTCCGGTTTCATCGGGGCTTTTGTTTTTTTCCCCTTGTCATTTCGGTAGATCCCCGATTGGGTACAACATAAGAGTTGTATTCTACGCTCTCTCGCGAATCAAATTACTACCTTAACATATATACATCCATTGGTAATATGTTCGTACAGGTCAATTGTCACGGGCATCTATCACGTTATATATGCCTACAGTTGAGGTTCAGAGGTCTGATATTGAGTACTTATTGTATATTATTTATGATATATATGGCTATGATTTTCGTCAGTATTCAGAGGCGCATATCCGCAGGCGCGTGCTGCACCGCATGCTTATATCAGATTTAGGTTCGGTGCAGGAGTTGTCTGACCGGGTAGGAACAGACCGGGCTTTTGCCGGTTTACTGCTACAGGATCTATCCATTACGGTCACTGAGATGTTTCGCGATCCGGATTTCTACCGGGCCCTTCGCGCGCAGGTCATACCATTTCTCAGGACGTATTCGTTTATCCGGATATGGCATGCCGGGTGTGCTACAGGGCAGGAGGTCTACTCCATGGCCATACTCCTACAGGAGGAGGGACTATATGACCGGACCACCATCTATGCCACAGATTTCAATCAGCATGCACTGGATATCGCCCGCGACGGAGTATATCCTATGGCATCAGCACGGGCATATACTGCAAACTATCAAAGGTCCGGAGGTAGTGGGAGTTTCGCAGGCTACTATACCTCTGGCTATGACCATCTGGTCATGGAGCGCAGTTTGAAAGACAACATCGTCTGGGCGCACCATAATCTGGTCACCGACCATGTCTTTGCAGAGGTGCATCTGGTTCTCTGCCGCAATGTCCTGATCTATTTCAATAAGGATCTTCAAAGGAGAGCCTTATCCTTATTTACAGATAGCCTTGTGAGCGGCGGTGTATTGGCGCTGGGATCACGCGAGAGTCTCCAGTTTAGCGGTCATGAGCCACACTATCATCCTTTGGATGCCCGGCAGAGGCTCTTTCGCAAGAAATATGGATCCTGACCCGGGCATGACATTGCGCCCTCAAATAATACGAATAAACCACAGCATAAACAGAAATGAAATTAACCCTCGACAAGAAAATACTCATAGCACTGGCTATTTGCTCCGCTCTTCTGCTGGGAGTAGGCATAGCCTCTGTACGCAATAGTGAAAAGTGGGTCACCACTACCTCGTGGGTAGCACATACGCACCAGGTGCTCTATGAGCTGGGGCAGGTGCTCCAGTATGCCGAGGATGCTGAAACCGCAGAGCGGGGATATATTATAAGCGGTGAGGCGGACTATCTGGATCCATTTGATGGTGACAAGGCTGCTATACGACAGCATATACGCAGCATACAGCAGCTGACAGAAGATAACCCGGCACAGCAGGACAATATCCGCACTCTGTCGGAACTGACCGGCGACCATATGGCGCACCTGGACAGATGTATCGGCATCAGAAAGGCGCAGGGGTTTGACGCTGCGGCGCGTATGCTGGCCAATGCCGAAGGGAAAAAAAGGCTGGACCGTATACGCCGGCAGGTAGCACTCTCCATGCGCCTGGAAAATGAACTACTGGCTACCCGAGAGAAAGCCAGTAAAGAAGATGCCCAAAATTTTATGCAGGTGTTTATATTGCTGCTGGTCATCATTGTGCTGGTCCTCATCGCAGTGTATATTATCATCAGCACAAATCTCAAAGCCCTGCGCCGGGCAGAGCAGGAAAATGAGGACAAGAACTGGAACCTGACCGGCACCAGTGAGCTGGCGCGCCAGATGCAGGGCAATAAACTGACCCAGGACCTGTCACAGCATATCATAGACTATGTATGCAAATACCTGGAGGCAGATATAGGCGCTATATACCTCACAGACGCAGATGGAGCCCACCTCACGCTTAGTGCCGGCTATGCCGTAGATAGTCACACACTGGCGCAAAAGCGCGTCTGCTGGGGCGAGGGGCTGGTAGGCCAGGCAGCTGCAGGCAATACGATGATCATCTTGTCAGATATACCCGTAGGTTACTTTCATGTAGAAAGTAGCATCGGGGCCATAAGGCCGCGTGAGATCATTGCTGCTGCCTTCCCGCTGGACGAGAGGGTGCTCGGTGTGATAGAGATCGGCAAGGTAGCCGGCTTCTCGGCTATAGCCAGGAAGTTTCTGCCGCTGGTGATCAATAATGTGGCTATAGGAATAGATGCTGCGCAGGCACGCGCCAAGGCTAAAGAACTGATGGACCAGACCCTGCAGCAGGCAGAGGAGCTGCAGGCACAGCAGGAGGAGCTGCGCCAGATGAATGAAGAGCTGGAGGAGCAGTCTCAAAACCTGCGCCAGCAGCAGGAGGAGCTGCAGATGACCAATGAGGAACTGGAAGAGCAGACACAGATCCTGGAGGCCAAAAATGCTGAAGTAGAAGCGGCACGTGCAGACATCCAGCAAAAGTCCCGCCAGCTGGAGATCAGCAGCCGGTACAAGTCAGAGTTTCTGGCCAATATGTCTCATGAGTTGCGTACACCGCTCAATAGCCTCCTCATCCTCTCACGAGATCTGGCAGATAATAAGAAGAAAAACCTCACGCAAGACCAGGTAGAGAGTGCGGAGATCATCAATAAGAGTGGCATGGACCTGCTGGGCCTGATCAATGAAGTGCTGGACCTGTCTAAGATAGAGGCGGGCAAAATGACACTGGAGCTGGAGCGGCTGGAGCTGAAATCCTTTGCAGATGATATAGGGAGAAACTTTCGCCATCAGGCGGAGAGCAAGGGATTGAAACTGAGCCTGACACTGGGAGAGACGCTGCCCGGCTATATTATCACAGATACCAAGCGGCTGGACCAGATCATGCGAAACCTGCTATCCAATGCGATCAAGTTTACTGCACATGGAGTGATAGGCGTAGATATACAGCGGAGGGACAGCGGCCACGTATCTATAGCAGTGAGCGATACTGGCATAGGCATACCTGCAGATAAGCAGATGGCCGTATTTGAAGCCTTTCATCAGGGAGATGGCAGTACCTCACGCAAGTATGGTGGTACGGGTCTCGGCCTCTCCATATCACGGGAGCTCAGCCGCCTGCTGGGTGGCGAGATCAGGCTGGAGAGTACAGTGGGAGAGGGTACCACCTTTACCCTCATACTGCCGGTAGAGCTCAAGGCTGAGAGGGTAGCGGGAGATGGCTCCAAGGATATCACAGTCTCCCGGCCTGCACAGGTCTTTGAAAAAAATGAGCATTTGTATAACTATCCCACTATAAAGGACGACCGCGGGGACGTGAAAGAAGGTGATACGCTGGTGCTCATTATAGAGGATGATCTGAAGTTTGCCGAGATACTGCTCCGGCAGAGCCATACCAAAGGTTTCAAGTGTATAGCGGCTGCCACCGGAGAGGACGGGCTCGTACTGGCAGCGCAGTACAGGCCACATGCCATCATACTGGATATAGATCTGCCCGGTATAGATGGGCATCAGGTGCTGGCTCAGCTGAAGCATGACCCTGATACACGCCATATACCCGTACATATCATGTCGGTGAATGAACGCACCCTCGGCCCGATCAAAGAAGGCGCCGTTGAGTTTCTCACCAAACCGATACAAAAGAGGGACCTCGAGGAAGCATTCAACAGGATAGAAAACCTGGTGAATCGCAAGGTGAAAAACCTCCTCATAGTAGAAGACGACGCCAATGCTCGTATCGCTATGAAAAAGCTGATAGGCAATGGTGATGTGAAGACATACGAAGCCAAAGATGGGGCGGAGGCACTGGATATGTACACGGCACATCACATAGACTGTATCGTGCTGGACCTGGGCCTGCCCGATATGAGCGGCATAGACCTGATACACAGCCTGCAGAAGACACGGGAGCCGCTGCCACCTATCATCATCTATACAGGCAAAGAACTGACCCGTGCCGAGAATGATGAGCTGCAAAAATATGCAGAGAGCATCATCATCAAGGGTGTGAAATCTGAGGAGCGCCTGCTGGACGAGACCGCCTTATTCCTGCACCGCACTATCAGCCTGCTGCCAGAGGCCAAGCAGAAGATCATCACAGGCCTGTATGACCGCGAGAGTCTCTTTCACAATAAAAAGATACTGCTGGTAGATGATGATATGCGCAACGTATTTGCCCTCTCCAAGGTACTACGCGAGCGGGGACTGGAGGTGGCCCGGGCAGAGAACGGGCAGATAGCGCTGGATATGCTGGCAGCAGATCCGGATGTACATCTCGTGCTCATGGATATCATGATGCCTGAGATGGACGGCTACGAGGCCATGCGGCGCATCAGGGCGCAGGAGCGGTTTAGAACATTGCCTATCATAGCGCTCACGGCCAAGGCTATGAAGGAAGACAAGCAGAAGTGTATAGATGCCGGGGCCAACGATTATATCACCAAGCCGGTAGACGTGGAGCGGCTGCTGTCACTGATGCGCGTATGGCTCAGCAAATAATTTTTAAGAATCAAATCCTCTGACTATGAGCAGGAGACCCAAAATACTGATAGTAGACGATAAACCAGAAAACCTGATAGCGCTGGAGACCGTGCTCCGCGACCTGGATATAGAGCTGGTCAGGGCCTACAGTGGCAATGAAGCACTGCGGGCTACGCTGCACCATGACTTTGCACTGGCGCTGCTGGATATACAGATGCCTGAGATGGACGGCTATGAGCTGGCCGGTATCCTCAGAGAGGAGGAGAGGACAGCCAAACTGCCCTTCATCTTTATCTCTGCTGTATACACTGACAACCTTAATATTTTCAAAGGCTACGAGCGTGGTGCCTTTAGCTTTATCACGAAGCCTTTCCAGCCGGAGATATTGATCAATAAAGTGAAGTTCTTTATCAATATCTACGAGCAGGAGGCAGCGCTCAGCGACCTGAATGAGGAGCTACGGCAAAAGAACGAAGACCTGGAGCAAAGCAATAAAGACCTCGAGGCCTTTACCTACTCTGTATCTCATGACCTCCGTGCGCCGCTCCGGGCGGTGCATAGCTATGCCATGATCCTCCGGGAAGACCATGAGAAGGAACTGAACGCAGAGTGCCTGCGCCTGATAGGCAATATCACACGCAATGCAGAGCGCATGGCCAGCCTCATAGAGAGCCTGCTGGAGTTTAGCCGCCTGGGCAAACAGGGCATCAAGGCACGCACAGTAGATATCAGCAGCCTGATACAGGAGGCGCTGGAGGAGATACAGGCTACAGCCCGGAGGCTACCGGAGTTTCGCATACAGCAGGATATACCCCTGGCCACAGGAGACCGCGAGCTGCTCAAGCAGGTTTTTGTGAACCTGCTGTCCAATGCAGTAAAATACTCCGGCAAGAAAGATGCTCCTGTAGTAGAGGTGGGTGCCAGACGGGATGGCGGCGACGTGATCTATCATGTACGAGATAATGGCTCAGGCTTTGATATGCAGTATATGAATAAGCTCTTTGGCGTATTCTCGCGGCTGCACAGGGATACAGAGTTTGAGGGCATAGGCATAGGGCTGGCTATCGTACAGCGCATAGTGACGCGCAGCGGCGGCAGGGTGTGGGCAGAGGGTGCATTGGACCAGGGGGCTACATTCTACGTAGCGCTGCCTGCGGCAAACATTTAACACAAGACAATAACCATACACACAATTTATATTTTATGGACACTACACTAGAAGGAGTAGAGATACTACTCGTGGAAGACAATGAGCACGATGCCGAGCTGACGATGCGTGCGCTCAAAAGAAACAACCTGGCCAATGGCCTGCTACACCTCAGAGACGGAGCCGAGGCGCTGGACTTCATATTCGGTGAGGGGACTCATGCAGGCCGTGAGGTAGAGCACAGGCTGCAAGTGATCGTGCTGGATATCAATATGCCCCGTGTGAGCGGGCTGGAGGTGCTCAGACGGCTCAAGGCTGATGAGCGCACCTGCCACATACCGGTGGTGGTGCTCACCTCTACCAAAGACGACCCTATCATGAAGCACTGCTATGAGCTGGGTGTCAATAGCTATGTGGTCAAACCCGTGGCCTTTGACGCCTTCTTCAAGGAGATATCGGCACTCGGGTTTTTCTGGATGATCGTAAACCAGGTAGACAAGGGCAGCGTCACTGCCTGAGCAGCTTAAAGGCGTGCGTCCAGCTATTGTCTCTGAAGCCCGGTATACACCAGAGCATGCACAGCGCCTCTATGGCCCTGGCAGCCTCTACGCCACCCATATCCTCCGGCTCATGGCCAAAGTAGTCCAGTATCTCTGATACCTCTGCCTTGGCTGCATCATTATTGCCGCAGATGAACATCGTCGGCTTGCCGCCCAGGTACTCAGGATTGACCATCACAGGGCTGCCTATAGAGTTGAAGCATTTCACGAAGTGAGCATCCGGATAGAGCGCCTGCAGCTCCTCCATCAGAGAGGTATTGGCTGCGGTAAAGTAGGGCAGGACCCCATTCACCGGAGGGCCGGCTATCGGGTTGCAGGTATCGATGATCGTCTTGCCGTCCAGGTGCTTCTGCTCGGCCAGTGCCAGCGCGTCCTTAGCTGCGTGGCCTTTCACAGCCAGTACTACGATGTCACCAAAGAATGCCGCCTCTGAGAAGGTGCCTACGGATGCTTTCTCTCCGGCCTTGGCCTGCCAGTCGGCCAGCTTACTCTTGTCGCGGGTGCCGAGGCGCACCTCGTAGCCGTGCTTGATAAATCCATTGCCCAGTGTCTTGGCTACTGCGCCTGACCCGATGATGCCTATTCTTTTCATATGCTTGTTTGGTTTAGATAATCAAATACAGTTTGAACCGCCAAGTACGCGGAGAACCTGACTACCGTCAGGCAGGCGCAAAGGTTATAAATCTTTCTTCGCTTTCTTTGCGGTTGATAATTTAATAGGAGGCAAAAATTATACCCACTAGCTCACATCCCCATAAACAAAAAAGCACCACCCGGATGGATAGTGCTTTTCTTTATCTCTTAGTTACTTATTACTTCTTGGCTACAAAGTCTACGCGGCGGTTGATCCAGTGCTCGGCTTTCTCCGTCACACGGTTGCCCACAGATACAGCCTCAAACTGTGCCGGCTGGAAGCCATACACGCGCACCATATAGTCTATCACTTGCTTAGCACGGCGCATGCCCAGGTCATCATTATATGGCACAGTACCGCGCTGATCGCAGTAGCCTATCACCTTCAGCGTCAGGCCCTGATTTTCGCGGAGCGTCTTGGCTATAGCCTGCAGCTCCGGCTCATACTGGCGCTGGATATCATCCTTATTAAACTCAAAGTATACCGATGGGAAGAAGAAGCCGCCACGGCCATTGCCCATATCAGCATTCTTATCAGCAAACTTATCATTGATAGACCTGCCGCGTGCATCTACCAGGTTGCCCTTAGGTGTATTTGGCTCAAGGTCACGGCTGTCAGGCACGCCGTCATCATCAGTATCTACAGCCTTGCCGTTCTCGTCTACCTTGGCACCCGGATCGGAGAATGGCTCTACGTCCTTCTCGTCAGGTATACCGTCGCGATCGCTGTCTACACCTGTACCATCGCCATACACCTTCTGGCCCTCCGGTGTCTCATTATCCTTGTCAAACACATCGCTCACGCCATCTCCGTCAGAGTCTTTGTAGAGCTTGTCTACACGCTTCTCTATACGCTCCAGGTCGGCATAGATACCCTCCTGAGGGTGCCTCCACTCGATGTGCTCCTTGTCGCGCTTCTTAGTGCCGAGCTTGAAGGTGAGCGTAGCGCCTATCATAGAGTAGAAGTCATCGCGGCGCTTGTTATTGTGGTGCTCATACTCCAGGCCGTCCAGCTTGTCTGTAAAGGTGAAATGCCATGAGCTCTCCAGACCCAGGTCTATCAGCTTGCTCAGTTTAAACTTTACGCCCAGTCCCACGGGTACTACGAGGCTGGTAGTGCTACCGTTAAAGAAAGTGCCGCTATTGTCCAGCAGGCCTGTCTTGAGGTGGTATACCTTTACGCTGCTATAGTTGATACCGATACCTGCGTAGCTGTAGAGAGAGACCCAGCGTGGCTTGTACTCCTTGCCGCTATTGCGCGCGCGGAGCATACGGTTGATGCCAAATACCGTATTGGTGATATCCCAATACAGGTTAGCAGATGCTTCGTAAAACATCCCCTTGAAGTAATTTCCCGAAGGGTCTATGCCGGAGGCTACCATCGCCTTGTAGTCAAACTTGCTGTCCATATTGCTATCGGCCACGCCCTGCAGCGCACCGGCATTGAACTGGCCCATGATGCCAAACGCACCATCAAACATATGTATAGCGCCCACACCTACGCCCCACTGGTACTCGTTCTTAGGCTTTGACACGCCGAGGAAGCGGCGATACTTCAGGTCGGTATATGGATTGGTAAAAGACCCATTCAGCGTCAGCGCCCAGGTCTTGTACGGCTTCTGAAACTTAGACGCACTCACAGATCCGCCCGAGCTCCTGGTCGTAGTGGTGGTGGTGCTTTCCACCTTGCCTGCCGGCTTGGCCTCGGCCTTCTTGTCTGGTTTAGCCTCTTTCTTTTTCTCCGTCTTAGCGGCCTCTTTTTTCTCCGGCTTAGCTTCCTTTTTCTTAGGTTCTGTCACCTTGGTCTTTTTGACCTTGACGGTGTCAGTACCGAGGGGAGCGAGCTCAGGTGTAGCCGCGTGGAGGCACGATGTGAGCAGCAGAAGGGTGAGTCCGAGTATGGTTTGCTTCATGAGTGAAGTGAGTTGTTGTACAAATATATCTTTTTTTAGAAGCCCTCAAACCCCAATGCCAGCCCCTGAATCCCCAAAGGGGACTTGAATAACCAATACAGAATACACTTTCTCCCTATATTTTACAATCCGGTACGTCTTTGGTTCTGTATTGAAGCCCCCTATGGGGTTTGGGGGGCTGACTATAGATACGTGATGCCCACCGGGTGGGGCGCCCGGAGTATAGACACGATCTCCTGGTAGTCCTCCTGCCTGTCGGCAAAGTCAAAGCGGGTCGTATCCAGCAGTACGATGCGGGTATTGGTCAGCCGCTTGAAGTGGTCGAGGTAGGCCTGCTGTATGCTCTGCAGGTACTCCGGCTGTATCTGCTGCTCATAGTCGCGGCCCCGCTTGCGGATATTGGCCATCAGCTTGTCTACCGGTGCGTAGAGGTAGAGTATCAGGTCGGGCTTGGGCAGGTTGGGATAGATGATGTCAAAGAGCATGCGGTACAGGCGCGCCTCGGCATCGTGCAGGTTATTCATGGCAAAGATCAGCGACTTCTGAAAGAGGAAGTCCGACACGGTAAACGACTTGAAGATATCGGGCTGGCTGTGCAGCGCCTTGAGCTGCTGGAATCGCTCTGCCATAAAGTACAACTCTACCGGAAAGGCGTGCCGCTGCGGATCGGCATAAAAGAGCGGCAGGAAAGGATTGTCTTCAAACTGCTCCAGTATGGCCCGCCCGTTGTAGTCGGCGGCCAGCTTCTGCACGAGCGTCGTCTTGCCCGCGCCGATGCACCCCTCTATGGTGATAAACCTGTACTCCACTGCCGCTAATATATCCGAATCAAGGAATAAATGAAGCAGGGGGTGAATAACGGGTGCGGGATGGTGAATAACTCAGGGTGAGTATGCGATAGGAAGGGGTACTATATGCTATTAATGCGCCACTACGCAATCTATTTGCGCAGTGAAACTTTATAATTTTCGAGCCTCTACTTATCCCTTTGTGGATAGGTATTTTCTGAATAACTATAGTCGTGCAAATATTGCGCGATACGCGAAATGCGACTTATGTTTGCAGCAGCATAGGGGCGGAGCTCCCTCCTGTGCGGCACTGCGCAGTGCGCCCGATACGGGCATGGCTATGAACCTATATCTCCTGATATCCATCGCCACGCCCACACACACTTATCACAAACAACCTTTAAAATTTCCAACCAATATGGATACTAACGACTCTATGCCCGGCGCTGAGCCACAGGGCCTCACACCTGAGATGATTTTGAATGATATAGACTACCACACTGCTGCCACTACACCCGCCATACCCGGTGAGCGTACGGGCGAGCAGCTGCGCGAGAACGCTACCGGGGCCATCCCCTTTCTGGTAGATGCTATGCTGCAAAGTAGCGGCCTCGCCTGCCTGGCAGGCAGCTCAGATACGGGCAAAAGCGCCCTGCTGCGCCAGCTCTGCACGGCCATAGCCACGGGGCAAAAAGAGTGGCTCGGCTTTCACCTGAATGCGCGCCACCGCAGCGCCCTCTACGTCTCTACCGAAGATGGCGAGGAGGCCACCCGCACCATGCTGCTCAAGCAGACCAGCCACCACACACCGGGCGAGCTGCGCACGCTGCGCTTCCTCTTTGAGTGGGAGGATATCGTGCCGTCTATAGACTACAGCCTCACGGTGCAGCCCGCAGATATCGTGATCGTAGATTGCTTCTCTGATGTATACGGTGGCGACCTGAAGGATACTCAGAAGATACGCGTCTTCCTCCAGCTATTTCAGACCATAGCAGAGCGGCACAAGTGCCTCGTCATGTTTCTCCACCACACCGGCAAGCGCACCGAAAACCTGACACCGAGCAAGAACAACCTCCTGAGCGGCCAGGGCTTTGAGGCCAAGATGCGCCTGGTAGTAGAGCTGCGCAAAGACCACGTGCGCAAAGACCTCCGGCACCTCTGTATAGTCAAAGGCAACTACCTGCCCGACGAGGCCAAAAACGAAAGCCACATCCTCACCTTTGATGCCGATAAGCTGACCTTCACCCGCACGGATGAGCGTGTGCCGTATGAGTGCCTGGCGAAGGGGTATGAGGTGGATGAGGGGCGTATGAAGTATGAGAAAGCGATGGAGCTGCGCGAAACCGGCAAGAGCTACGAGCAGATAGCCGAGACACTGGGCTACAGTAGTAAAACAAGCGTGATAAACCTCGTGGCCAAAGGCAAAAAACTAGGCTGGGATGGTGATGAGGAAGGTGACGATGCCGAGGAATAGGCCGGTCAGTACGGTCAGTCAGTCAGTTTTCCTTACAAACTGACTGACTGACCGTCCCTCTCTTATCATTCTAAATAAATTTATCTTTGGGTTATGGCAAAGAACCCTTTTTTTCTCGGAGAGGTTATTATATCAAATTTTAAGTCTATAGCAGGATTCAAGATAGCCCCAGCGAGAGTCAATATATTTATAGGTAAACCTAATTCAGGTAAATCTAATCTTCTTGAGGCATTATGTATGATTGGCATGCCTGTTAATTCAGGCGATGTTCTAGGCTCAGGCTGGATACGTCTTAATGGAACAAGTTCTTTGTTTTATCATCAAAACATAGATGTCCCGGTGGTGATTAATACCAAGTCCATTTTTAGTGAGTCTATAGCTCTAATTCATAGAGACAACAGCTATGTTTATAACTATGTTGGGAAACAGATAAAGTCAACCACGGGAAAAAAGGAGCTAGTATCTGCAAACAACTCTACAACTGTAGAAGAGGGCCTTCCTATTTTTATGAACGGGATCGAGAAAATTAGCCACATACGGAGATACCAATTCTCTTCCATTCCTAACTATCAGGAACTCCGCTTGAATTCCACGGTTTTAAATTTTTCAGGGGACAACTTATGGTCCATAATAAGCAAAAACGCTAGTTTGAAAGAATTTGCATCATCCTTCTTTAAAGAGTTTGGTTTAGAAGTGTTGTATGACAAAAAGACTGGCAGAATGGACATAATGCAGCGTCAGGGAGATAGCTACTACCTCATAGACTTTTCTATGACTCCCGATACATTCCAAAGGATGCTTTACTACCTCGCAGCCATTGAGTCTAATAAGACTTCCGTCTTATTATTTGAAGAGCCAGAAGCGCAATCCTATCCACCATACATACAAATGCTAGCGGAGCGTATCATAGATGATGAGAGCAATCAGTACTTTATTACTACACATAGTCCATTTGTAGTAGAGAAGATGATGGAGCGTGCCGGTGTGAGTGATGATGTCAAGATATTTATCACCTACTACGAAGACTACCAGACCAAGGTGCGTGAGCTGTCGCAGCAGGACGTGATAGAGATCATGGACAATAATGTGGACCTATTCTTTAACATGGAAGCCTATCAGAAAAGGTAATGCACTATCACCTGCTGCCGGAGTGTTATGCCGACACTTTCCTCGTCAATCGCCTTATAAACGCAGAATCTAACCACCAGCGTGGTATCAATGCCGTGTTTGCTACGCTAAAGTCGCGTGCTGCCAAAAAGCAAAAAGGTCTCGGCCTGATAGATGATGATAAGCTCAAAGAGAAGTTGGCTTACTACAAAGAGTATACTTTGATACATGACTATCCTTGCTTCAGGTATATGGGGCATCCGAGTGGTATACACTTTCTCATAGTGACCAAGGGAGGCGGCTTCGAGGCCTTTATCAAGCTCTGTGCAGAGGAGTCAGGGGTAGAGCATCGTTTGCTATCAGACTTCAGGAGGCTGCGCATCCTGGCTAAATCTCCCACAGTACATCAGAATAAGGACTTCAAAGACCTGGTCAATACCCTCATACAAAAGAAGTCTCCGACCCTGATGGAGATCAAACGACTACTACTGAGCCTGTGATGGACGGTCAGTCAGTCAGTTTGTAAGGAAAACTGACTGACTGACCGTACTGACCACAGGCTTCTTCCACTGCATTTTTTGTATCACGCCCCAAAGGGGCAATACACCACCAGAGCAGGGTATCGCCCTACGACCGCGCACGGCGCAGCATTATAGACCATCGGGGTGCCCCGTACGTCCTGCACAGGGCTATGCCTGCGCCAGGGGCAGCGCGCCCTTTCAGGGCTGATTCCTTCGGACTACCGCGTGCATTCCCGTCGTCCGTGGTCCGTCGTCCATCCTTTTATCACAAAACAACAGAACCATGACCTACTCCTACAAACTGGAAAAGTACAAAGGCCTGCACTGCCGCTATGCGTGCCCACGGTGCGGCCACAAACACAAATTCACGCGCTATGTCTCGGTAGAGACGGGTGCCTACCTGGCAGACCATGTGGGCCGCTGTGAGCGCATCGAGAGCTGCCGGTATCATTATCCTCCGGCGCATTATTTCCGCGATCAGCGGGCCTTGCAGCCTGCCGTCAGGCCTGTCTTTACGCCAGCGGTGCCGCAGGTTTTTTCCGCGCAGCGGCAGGAGACGAAAGTAGTGCCTGCCGTGCAGCCGATAGTGACGGTGCCGCCGGTAGTGGAGCCTGTGGAGCAGCGCACCTCCTATATACCCGAGGATATCTACCGCCGCAGCCACACGCGCTATGCGGACAATAATTTCGTACAGTACCTCTACACGCTGGGCCACGACCGCGCTATAGTAAACCGCAAGATACTGCAGTACCGCCTCGGCACCTCGGCGCGCTGGCCGGGAGCTACCGTCTTCTGGCAGGTAGACCGTGAGCAGCGCGTGCGCACCGGCAAGATCATGCTCTACGACCGTACCACAGGCCACCGTGTGCGGGAGCCATACTCGCATATAGCGTGGGCGCATACTACGCTGGAGCTGGAGGACTTTCACCTCAGGCAGTGCCTGTATGGCGAGCATCTGCTACACTGGATGGAGACCGCACCGGTAGCCATCGTAGAGAGTGAGAAGAGCGCCGTGATAGCCAGCCTCTACAGACCCGATGTGATCTGGATGGCCGCCGGTGGCAAGGAACTGCTCAACGCCGCCAAACTAGAGCCGCTGCGGGGCAGGCAGGTGACGCTATACCCCGATGCCGGTGCCTATGACCTCTGGGCAGACATGGCGAAAGAATACCGCCATATACTGCCGCTGCGCGTGAGCGATATGGTAGAGCGCCACGGAGAGAAGGGGATGGATATAGCTGATGTGCTGGTGCGGCTGAGTGCCACCTCTGTATCGTCCTAAAATAGGTTGACGGATTAATAATCAATTTATGAACTCCCGA
>JAFDYQ010000024.1 GCA_018267365.1 Bacteroidota bacterium
ATAAATTTATTATGAATATAATTTATGTTAACTTTTTGGAATGGCTGTGGTGCCTATCTATAAACTGAAAGCTTAACTTAAGGCGGGACTAAGCTGGAAGCTTAGACCAAAAAGCCCCTGAGTAGTATTGAATGTGTCGCGGAACTAAGTTTCGCAGCAGCCGTCTGTTTTTGGCAACGGAACTAAGTTCCGCGCCAGTAGGACTGTCAAGGACTAAAATTTGTTTTCCGGATACATATATCTACATTTAAGCTTGTAAACAAGTGATAAAGAGTAGAACTAAACATATTTCTGTTGCTGGTATCTCCAGTAAATGAATAGAGGCACTTCCAATGCAAATCAGGGAATGTAGCTTGGTAGTGGCACTTAAAGTACCTAGAACGCTATTTGTTGTGTTTGCGGGTAGTCGAGAAAGTGGATGTTTCTGCACCTCTTTTATTTGAATAAATCTGACTAACATGAGATACCTATTCAGCATTATTTTTTTGTTTTTTTATTTCTCGTCATATTCTCAATACTATTTAGGCTACACCGAAAGAGAACTTTTATCTATTGCAAAATCTGATGTCAATGTTACGACTGTCGAAGATGGTAGCAGAGCTGTCGCATGGAAAGATTCTAGCTTGGAATGTACAATCTATAATTATTTGGATGGTGTTGGAAAATGCTCTTCAACGATGGTTTTTTTCTGGAAGGCTGTGGGTATGAATGGATATATTGAAGCTTTAAATAAGTACGCTGTGACTATCTCTAGTCAAAAGTGGAGGATTTATAAGCGAGGTATTACTCACGGCATAAATCTATGTTATGATGAAAAGAGAGGCTTATATTTTTTTCTAATCCTAAAAGAGTCGAATTAGTCTGTTTACAATATTTTCCTGTCATTGTTAGTTGCCAGTCCTGCGTGGAAGGGTAAATACCACTCACATCAAGTGTCAATTGCTAGTTAAATCAATAACCACGTTCTGAGTTCAATTGTAAAGTAAACACTTATAAAATCTTCTTGGATTTATAGAGTAGCCACCTATAAGATATTAGCTTATTGCGGAGCTCCCTGCATTCATCAATTAATGTGGTACCAATTGAGGTGTTAAGTTCAGTAATTTGTTTTGATTTCTTTTCCAGCTGATTTTGAAGGTCAGTTATTGTTAGAAATAGCTCTAAATTATTCATTGTTATAGTTTTGCGACAATTTGGAAATACAATACAACATTCCCAAATTTATAACCGAACTAGATTATTTAGATTATAAATTATTCCTGTATAAGTGACAATAATCCTTGGTAAATATTAACGGTATTAGGCCCTTGTTGTTCCAAGTGTTACTTAGTAAAACTTGGAACTCTGAATAGGATGAAGTCTCTGACTTCATGGCGCATTTGCCCTAAAGTACTATACTTTGATGATTAAAGCATGGAGAGAGTTGTCAGAATCTCCCGACCTACGGATTGTCCTCGTTTAAATGCGATGTTTCAGCAGTAAAATTGTATATCATCTGTGTGCTGCTATTGTGCTTTAGGGTGCTGTCTCAAATCCCCCTGGCCCCCTTAGAAAGGGGGAATGTCAGCCATTTTGCGCCATGGGCAAAATTAGTTTTACGATGTTTTCAGATTGGGATGGTATGTTGAGCGCTGGTTATCTTTTGCTGACGGATAGGACCTCTGTCTGTCCTGCTGTATAGGCCACTACGCAATAGTAGATACCAGCAGCATAGCTGCTGAGGTCAAAGACGTAGGTGCCCGCCTGTGATAGTTCATGTGGCGCAGACCAGAGCATGGTGCCGCTGGCACTGAGTAGTCCGAGGGTGGCGGGTGCTGCTACCTGTACGTTGATTTTATCTCCTGTAGGGTTAGGATAGAGGAAAGTGCGATAGCGCGCTACCTCACCGATGCCGGCAGTGGTCACCGTTATCGCTTGTGCTGTACTGCTATGGCCACAGGAATTATAGACTATCGCACTGACTAGATAGGTGTCGTCATGCTGATAAATGTGTTGCACGGTATCTGCCATAGCCGTAGTACCATCATCAAACACCCAAACGATGCTGTCGTAAGAACCTGTCACAACAGGAGATAGCCTCAAAGTGTCTCCTGACAGCAGATATGTGAATGAAATCTGAGGCGCAGCGCATCCCCCACTCACTGTGACCTGGCGCACGAGGCTGTCACGGCCGCAGGCATTGTAGGCTATAGCCGTAACTGTGTAGGTGCCATCGTGTGCGTAGGTATGGCGGAGCGTATCTCCCTTGCCAGAGGTGCCATCACCATAGTGCCAGATGATGCTATCGTGCTGGCTGGTGGTGGTGGCTGACAGGCGTAGAGTATCGCCTGAGGTAGAGACGGTGAAGCTAACACCCGGTGTAGGACAGGCACAGCTACTGGTTCCGATCTTAGTTATGAAGAAATTTCCAGATGCTCCATCGGTGTTGGTCACATTACCCGCAGGCGTGTGCATGTAGTTTGTGATGCTGCCGCCCAGGTAAACATTGCCGCGCCAGTCTTTGGCACCGGAGCGGATGGCATCGCCCCCACCATATACATTTTGATTGATCGTGCCGAGATCAGCCGTGAAATTTTGTAGGATATTTCCATTACTGTCAATACGACTAATGACAGTGTAGTAATTAGAGCAGTTGTAAGGACAATTTCCAGTGCCTGTCGTAATAGTATCATGGTGATTATAAACTATGGTGCCATTTGTTGGCATACTCCAGGCATAATCAGCTAATGGCATGAACTTAAAGGTATATCCATATGCAGCATTGCTCGCAGTTATATTCTTACCCCAACGAACATTCCCATTGACGTCAATGCTAAGCATTCCGTTACTAAAATCTTGCTGAGTAAAATGACTTTGTGTTCTGATGGTATCGTGTACGAAGATACTTATAGTATCCAACTGTAAGGCAGCAACTATTTGACGTGTCTGTGAGTTGTAATTACAAGGCCCCATCGTTGTGTAAAAAATTCTTGAAGTATCCCGAACTATAAATCTAAAATTGCCGGATTTATCCAAAGAAAAAATAAAAGGTGTTGAATTACATTTTGCCGTATCATCAATAAAAGTACGTGATGACAATTTTAATGTATCTCCACCGGAACCAAAATCACCGTATATGTTTCCGCTTTCATAATAGTTTTCATTTTCATCTATAGTCCAAAAGGCATTAGGGTCGGCTGTATGGGACAGAAAATAATTGTTAGCGGCATAATACCCGCTAATAATGGCTCCATTTAAAGGGTTTATTTGAAGAATATAATGGCCCTTTTGAGTAGTTGTAAAAGTAGACGATAACCTATAATTACTATCTAACATTGTACTTGCCCATAAATTTCCCGAAGTGCCAATCCGTAACCCATAACTATAGTTGTGTTGGGTATTATAAGTACTATCACTTTCATAATTTCTAAACCAAACCAGTTTGCCTAAGCTGTCATATTTTATCATGCAAAGGTAGTGCTGTGCTAGAAATGACGCCGGCGGATCTATGACCGTATCACCTAAATGTAAACGAAGACCGCCATTACCATATCTAAAGTTAGTTGTGAAATAAGTATTTCCTTGCGGATCGGTCTTCACATCATAAAGAAGTAGGTCTCCCCACTCGGATCCAATTTGTTTTGCCCAACGCATATTGCCAGCGCAGGTATAGCTAAATAGCAAGTAGGATACACCCGCACCTGTTTGTGAATAGCTCCCTGAACTACTGAAGGTGTCAAACGCCATATTCTGACCATTAATAACTCCGGCTGCATATACATTCCCTTTTGCATCACATCCACCAATAGCGCAATGTGCAGCCGTGGGTAGGGCATTATTGTCAGAGACACTGCCTCCGGCTTTGACCCATTGCCAGCTCTGGGTCTGGGCGTGTGTGGTGGTGACAATACAAAAGGAGAGGAGTAGAAGGGGTAGGGTCAACTTCATGCGGTGTCAATTTTTAATAAACTTAGAATATATCGTGCTGATAGCAAAGGGAGGCGGTGTTAAAATGATGTGTTCGGGGTTGTGTCCGAATCCACAAGTGTGCGAGCTTTTTAAAAGGTGATCAGATAGTAATGGGTAGCAGGTCATTTTTGTGGTGCTGCTTTTGCTTTAGGGTGCTGTCTCAAATCCCCCTGGCCCCCTTAGTAAGGGGGAGTGTCAGCCATTATTCTGTTTGGGTAAATGTGTTCTACGATGTTTTTGATGCATTACGTTTGTTTAAAGCCGCTTACTACCAATTTATAGGTCATCGCCATAGGCGAGTGTCAGCCATTATGCGCTGTGGGCAAAGGTGGCTAACAATGTTTTTGGGTGATATAGCTTAGGTGATGCGTGGCTATTAAAACGAAGCTGCCGCACCCGGGGGCACGGCAGCACTGTTTAACCAATCCTCGTAAAAACAAGCAGCAAGTTTACTTTTTGACCAGGAGGTCAAAGAACTGATCCAGTTGTGGTAGTATGACGATGCGGGTGCGGCGGTTCATAGAGCGGCCCGCAGGTGTATCGTTAGTCGCTACGGGCAGGTACTGGCTGCGGCCTGCGGCAGTCATGTGTGCCGGTGGTATGTGGTACTCGCGCTGCAGGATGCGCACTACAGAGGTGGCACGCTTCACGCTCAGGTCCCAGTTGTCTACCAGCTCGGCAGTGTGTATCGGCACATTGTCTGTATAGCCCTCTACCATAAACTCGATCTCAGGATGAGCGAGGAGCACTTTGGCCACCTTGCCGAGTACCTGGTGCGCAGCCTTGGTCACCGTGTAGCGGCCGCTATTGAAGAGCATCTTGTCAGATATGTCTACATACACCACGCCCTTCTCTACGTTTATGTTGATGTCCTTGTCATTCATATCGCCCACGGCACCCTTGAGGTTATTGACCAGGGCCATATTCAGCGAGTCCTTGCGCGCCATAGCAGACTGCAGGCCATTGATGTAGTTGTCCTTGGCATTGATCACGTCGAGAGATTTCTTGACGCTCTCGGCCTGCTTGGCGCTCATCACAGAGACATCCTGCAGGGTGTTGAGTATTTGCGCATTGTCTTTGCTGGCGCCGGCCAGGCGTTTATTGAGGTCGTCTATCAGGCTCTGCAGCGAGGCTACCTTTGCACTGAGTTTGCTGTTTTCATCTTTGGTGCTGGCCAGCTGGTCCTGGCAGTTTTTGACATCTATGGTCAGTTTTTTGTTGGCATCGGTGAGTGCGGCCTTCTTGGTAGCGCAGGAACTGAGCGCTGCCAGACTGACGATCACGAGAGCCATTTTGATCTTTTTCATTGTGATGATGTATTGATTTAGGTTAGAAAAAATAATACGTGGCTCTAAGGTGCCCACAAAAGTACTGCCAGCCTGAAGGCGTGTATAGCACTATCTGAAAGGGCCGTGGTACTTTTTATCTTTTAGCATTTTTTATCATTCATACTTACTCTATTTGCAGCGTGGTTCATCGCGACAAAATACCCTCCTACCATATAGGTGAGATCAAAAAGAAAAAAGCAGCGGCAGCAGATTTTGAGTTTTACCGCTTTGAGTATTTTGTGAGTGATATAGACCACCTCAAGCATCCCCACCGGCATGATCATTTTGCCCTCTTCTTTGTGACGGGTGGCCAGGGTGAGCACCTGATAGATTTCAAAAGCTATGAGCTGCGGGCGCGGCGTGTATTTCTGATCGCACCGGGGCAGGTGCATGCGTGGCAGCGATTTCAGGGTGTGACGGGTTTTGTACTGCTATTCACCAAGGAGTTTTTTACGCTCACGCTGCAGTACAAGGAGCTACGCGCCTATCTTTTCTTTAATAATATATACCGGCATGCCTACCTCGATCTGGAGAAGGAGGAGGAGGCACACCTGGAGCGGCTGCTGCTGGATGTAGAGCGCGAGCACCTGCATCCGCGCAGCTATAGTCAGCACATCATCCGCGGGTATATCAATATTATACTCTTTGAGCTATCGGCTGTGTATGAGAAGGCGATGCCTGCTGCGGCAGATAATCATGTGATAGATAGCCGCCTCAGAGAGCTGGAGATGCTGGTGGAGAAAAACTTTCGCAAGTGCCATCTCGTGGCCGACTATGCAGCTATGCTGCACGTGACGCCAAACTACCTGAATGCCATCTGCAAAAAACATAAGGGCAAGCCTGCCGGCGAGTTTATCAGAGACCGGGTGATGCTGGAGGCGCGCCGCCTGCTCACCCACTCAGACCGTACTATCACGCAGATAGCGTATGATCTCGGATTTGAGGACAATAGCTACTTTGGCCGCTTCTTTCGCAAGTATGGGGGCATGACGCCGGCCTCTTTTCGCGAGAGCCTCCACCAGTAAAAAGTACCATACATCGAATGAATAATACCAATGCTATAACATTGGTAGCCATAGCTTTGTATCCTCTTCTGGGATTTAGGTTTTATACCTCCTTCGAAGCTTTGGGACCGGTAAATCAGCTGTAGGGGGATCTGCACAGGTTTATCTCATAGCGTCCCAAAGCTTTCGGAGGCGGTCCAGACTAAGACGGCCGCCAGGCCCTACTGTAGCTGAGAGCTTATGCATTTCTTCCCCCATTTCTACCTGTATAGCCGAGGCCTTTTTAGTAGACAATATCTGTGATGGATAGATGCTGCGGTGACCTGTCATGAGAAAGCTGATGACACAACTGATGGCTGCATAGGTAGCGACAGCCGGGCCAAATAGCTCCAGGCCCATGATGCTGGCGGCGATGGGGGTATTGGCGGCACCGGAGAGCAGGCTCACCATGCCGATAGCGGCAAAGGTCGCATTGTCTACATGCAGTATCTGTGCAAAGAGGCTACCCGCTGCCGCGCCGATGAAAAAGATAGGCGTCACTACGCCACCGCTACCGCCAAAGCTCAGCGTGATGATGGTGAAAAGCATCTTTAGCAGAAAGTCATACCAGAAGGCATATTCCTTGCCGGCCAGCTCCAGCTCTACGGTCTCTACACCCAGTCCGGCATATTTAGCAGAGAATAAAAAGATGAAGGCTACCAGTGCAGTACCGCCTATAAAATTTTTCAGGTATTCATTCAGCTGCCACTTCTCTACATAATGCTCTACAGCACGAAACGACTCTATAAAGGCAAAAGAGATAGTGCCAAACACAATGCCGGCAAACATCACAATGAGAAAGAAGGACTGCGAGAAAGTGGGGAGAAAATTGATATGGCTATGGAAATAGGTGATGCCAAAGGAGATACAGACATGGTAGGCTATGATGCCGGAAATAAATGAAGGCAGCATCACATCATACATCACAGCCCCTACATAGAGTACCTCCAGGCCAAAGATGGCACCTGATATAGGCGTGCCAAATACGGCTGCAAAACCTGCACTGATACCGCAGATGACGAGCTTCTTGCGGTCGCGGTCATCCAGGCGGAGGATATCGGAAAAGAGGGAGGCCAGACCTGCACCGATCTGTCCACTCGGACCTTCCTTGCCTACTGAGCCACCGGCAGCTATAGTGATGATGGTGGTGAAAAGTTTGATAGGTATCACACCTACATTGATCTTGCCATTGCGCTTGTGTACCGCTTCTATCACCTTCTCGGTGCCGTGGCCTTTGGATTGAGGGGCGAGCTTATTGATGATAAACGCACATATCACAAAAATAAAGGGCAGCGAAATATAGTAGTAAGGCACCTGATACGAATAGCCGGTACTGATCTGCAGAAGCTTGAGGAAAACTGTGGTGGACCCACCCACCAGCACACCTATGATCACAGCCAGTGTGATCCACTTTACTATACTTAAAAAAATAGCCGTTTGCTCCTCAAAACTTTCTTTCATGATCCCTCATTGACTTTTTTATATACAAAGAACATACCTGAGCGGTATGCCGGATACTGATCAAAAAAAGGGGGGATCTTCTTTTGGCGGTGCAAAGGTAATGCAATGACAAGGCATATACTACCCTTTTGCAAATATTTTAAAGCTTTATGCCTTTAACGCCTGACGCTCATGGTATTCCAGTATCCTGTAGACAGGCTGCGGGTCTACGGCACCGAGGGTACACCTATACTCGTGTGCCACCTGCTCCAGCTCCCTGCGAAAGTGATAGGCAATAGAACCTACGAAGTGTACCGGCATATTGTCATACCCAGCGAAACACTGCACATCATGCTCAAAAAACTCGCGGAAGCCATCCAGCACCAGCTGCACCATATAGTCCCGATCGGGTGCGGTAGTGAGCACCATGGCAAAGCCCGCCATATACACATTGGCATGCGGCTCATTATACACGGCCCAGAGTATTTTCTCTTTGGTGAGGTCGTAGGTCTTTAGCATAAAGTCATAAGTAGCCTGAGGCAATTCTTTATACAGAAACGCCTGCAGCAGTTTGCGGCCAAAATAGCTGCCGCTGGCCTCATCGCCCAGTATGTAGCCCATGCCGCGCTGTATGGTATAGTCTATCCGGCCGCCATCATACATGCATGCATTGGACCCGGTGCCCAATATGCCTACTATACACGGGTGCCCGTCATATGTGGCTATGCAGGCTCCCATCATATCGTGATCTACATGTATATCTGCAGTGGGAAAGAATTTTTTCAGCCCCTGGTAGACTATGTCTGTACGCTCAGGGCTGGAGACACCCGAGCCGTAAAACCAGATCTGTGTCACCTTCTCACGTATGGCGTGCAGTCCGTCGCTTTTCATCAGCTCACGATAGATAGCGTCTGATGTGTAGTAAAAAGGATTGAGACCGATGGTGTGTATCATCTCCCCGCCGCGGGCCAGCCAGCTGGTCTTGGTAGATCCTGAGTCTGCTACGAGTATCATTGCGTCATTTTTTTGTGCTGTCCAAGATAGGCATTTCTGCAGGAGGCTAAAAAAATCCCTAGTTTTGGCAGGCGCTGTAGCGCACATAGAAATGCCATGAGTACCGCGACCGGACAGGACATCAAATATGCTGCAGACCTTCTGCGCGCAGGAGAGCTGGTGGCTATACCTACTGAGACGGTGTACGGCCTGGCGGGCAATGCGCTGAATGAAGACGCGGTGATCAGGATATTCAAGGCTAAAGAGCGCCCCTTCTTTGATCCGCTGATCGCACATACGCATTCTATCAGCGAGATCAGAAAGTATGTGGCCGAGATACCGGCACGGCTGCTGCCGCTGATGGAGCGCTATATGCCGGGCCCGCTGACGGTACTGCTGCCGCGTCAGCGCATCATACCTGATCTCGTGACGTCGGGGCTGGAGCGTGTGGCCTTTCGCATACCGCAGCATGATGTAGCGCTGGCGCTGCTGCGCAGTCTCGACTTCCCGCTGGCGGCTCCAAGCGCCAATCCTTTCGGCTACATCAGCCCTACCACGGCAGCGCACGTGTACGCCCAGATGCATGACCGTATACCGTATATACTGGATGGAGGTGAGTGCCGGGTAGGCATAGAGTCTACCATAGTGGGTATGGAGGGAGATACAGTAGTGGTCTATCGCCTCGGCGGGCTGGCTCTGGAGGAGATACAGTCGCTGGTAGGAGCGGTGCAGGTAGCTACCAGCAGCTCATCAGACCCCTCTGCTCCGGGCATGCTCACGTCTCACTATGCTCCGCGCAAACCGCTGGTGATAGGAGATATCCCTACATTGATCCAACAATATCAAGGCAAGAAGATAGCAGTCATCAGTTTCGCAGAGAGCTATGATGTACCCTATCAGTATATACTCAGCCTGGGCGGTAGTATAGATGAGGCAGCCAAGCGCCTCTTTGCCGCTATGCGTGAGATGGATGGGACAGATGCAGATATCATAATAGCAAAAGACCTCCCGGAGGGAGGTCTTGGCAGAGCTGTGAATGACAGGCTAAAGAGGGCTTCGCACCCTCTCTGACCTACATTGTATTTCTTATTTATCTTTCAGATAGCCCATCATCAGCAGAGAGCCGGAGAGACCTGAGGCAGAGATCGTCTGGCCTGCATCTGCAAAAGAAATATCTTTGTTATTGGTGTACATAGTAGTCAGACCATTCACTGTATAGTAGCTGTTCCAACCGTTTGTACTGCTGCCGATGAAGTTCTTGATCACAAGTACTTTATTGGCCGGTACTGTATAGTTTCCTACGTTGAGGTCAAACAGTACCCACGAGTATCCTTTTGCCACGGTGAAGCCCACCAGAGATGAACCGCATGAGGTAGAGGTGATAGCGTTGCCCTCAGGTATAGTGATAGGATAGAGGCCAGACACCTTGCCGCTGGTAGCACTAGGAGTGCTGGATCCCACTGTACCCGGTGTAGTGCTGGTATTGCCAGACGCGAGGTAGGCACCGTTGACCACTGCACCATAATCGGTGCAGGTAGCGCTGCCATTGTGTGTCAGTTGCGTCACATAGAGCGTCTTGCCTGTAGGTACTACATAGTTGAAGTTGCCATCCAGGCGTACCGGAGTGACGGACATCAGTCCATCAGGATAGTCTGCACTGGCTATGTTGCTCTTGTCGGCATACTGTGCATATGGTACAGATAGAAACTGTACAGTACCCACATTGATGTAGCTGGTGCCGCCAGTGGTATCTATCTCAGTCTTGAGGTAGAAAGCGCCCTTGGACCATGTGATACCGGAGAATGTACCAGATAGCACAGTCCCGTTTCCTATCTGCAGGTTTACGAGACCTGAGTTGTCAGTAGTAGCTGTCTGCCTTTCCTGATAGGCCAGCGTGCCGGTAGGGCTGCCGTCCAGGACAGAGAGACGCAAGGCTACGCTTTTCAGCTTGACCGGGGCGCCAGTGGGACCGGTAGCTACGGCCTGATAGTTGAAGGCCTGTGGGGCTCCGCAATACGCGACTATCGTCACGAGCAGAGCAAAGAGGGACAGGGTAATTTTTCTCATTGTTATTGTTTTGTGATTTTGGTGTTTATAATTGTTTTATCCTTTGACATAGCCTGGAGCACATATACGCCCGGTGCGAGGCCGGAGAGGTCGGCCCCCTGGGCCTCATAGTCTCCGCTGTAGACCTGCTGGCCTACCATATTGAATACATAGATGTGTATATTGTCTTCCAGTGCTGCTACATGTACCCGTGTAGAAAAGGGGTTAGGATATACGATAGCTGCCTCGGCCGGGGCCTCAGCTATACCGGTGGCTTCTTCAGTATTGACTATAGAGCGGCTGGCCACCAGAAATCCCTGGGATACTGCGGCATCTCTGGTCTCTACCATGCCTACTACCGGCTCACCTACAGATAGGAGCATCTGTATGCCGCCCGGAGTACCGATGGTACCTCCTGTGGAGTTTAGAACCATCCGGCCGGTAGACTGCGCAAAGGAGGCTGCAGCCAGCATAGATGATAAGATCAAAAGGTAGGTTTTTTTCATTGTTTATGTTTTTCTTATTCACGTTTACGGCTACCTGTTTCATTTTGTTTCAGATAAAAAGAAAAACCTGTTAAAAAATGGTTTCCTACCTGCGGGGTGAGAGCTGAAAGCCCTTTCAGCAGGAAAGGAGATGGGGCCTGAGATATATTATATTAATATTGCAGCCTAACTAATCCCCCGGTTCCCCCTCTTGAAAAATTTTTTTACGCTCATTTGCTGGGTCGTGCTCTGCCATATGGGCATGGCGCAGATCATAGCCACAGATACTGTGAGACAGCAGCGGTGGAATATCCACTTTCAGTCTACGGTCATAGGCCAGTGGCATCCCCCATTCACAGATCCTTACAGCGGGCGCAATAGCCTGCGCTCTCATGAGGGGGCCAAGGTGTCTATCACTACTACACTATTCGCCGGGGTCAGACTGTGGAAAGGAGCTGAGTTCTATTTCAACCCTGAGATATCAGGAGGCGAGGGCCTGAGCCTGGCGCTCGGGGTGGCCGGCGCGCTGAATGGGGAAACATTCCGTGTAGGCTCCGCTACACCCAAGGTATATGTAGCGCGACTCTTCCTACGGCAGTATATAGCACTGAGCAAGGAATATGAGTGGGTAGACAATGACTTTAACCAGCTGCATGTGAAGCGGCCGGTATCCTATCTGTCCTTTCTGGTGGGGCGCATCAATATAGCCGACTACTTTGACAATAATAGTGTAGCGCATGACGCGCGCAGACAGTTTCTCAACTGGTCTCTGATGGGTGCCGGCGCCTGGGACTATCCGGCTAATACACGCGGCTATACATACGGTGCCGCCGCCGAGTGGAGATACAAGCGCTGGGCACTGCGGTATGCCTTTGCTACGCTGCCTAAATCGGCCAATGCATCGAATATGAACTATGATCCGCGCCTGGCCCTGGGGCATGTGCTGGAGGCCGAGGGCGGATGGCAGCTCAAAAACGGGCTACAGGGCACTGTGCGCCTGCTAGGATACGCCAATGTAGCCAATATGGGCAACTATAATCTGGCCAGTATGATGGATACGCCGGATGTCACTGCTACAAGGAAATACTCACGGACCAAGTTTGGTTTTGGCATCAATGCTGAGCAGCAGGTCACGCCGGAGGCTACGGTATTTGCGCGCTATAGCTGGAGTGATGGGCAGAATGAGACCTGGGTATTTACCGAGATAGATAACTCACTAAGCGCCGGTGCGGTGACATCGGGCAAATACTGGAAGCGCCCCCTGGACAATATCGGCCTCTCTGTAGTGACCAACGGTATATCAAAGGCGCATCGCGACTACCTGGCTAAAGGAGGCTACGGATTTATAATAGGAGATGGCCGATTAAACTACGGGCAGGAGTTTATCACGGAATTGTATTACTCCTTTGCGGTGTATAAGAATTACATCTTTGTCACCCCCGACTACCAGTTTGTGCTGAACCCGGGCTACAATAAAGATCGAGGGCCTGTCAATGCTTTTGCTGTGAGGTTGCACGCGCAGTTTTGAGCTGATATAGGGATCTTACTGCGTAGCCTCCCGTCAGCGATGTAAGAAACAACAGCGGTCAAAAACTGATTATCGCTTATTTTCTATCACCACGACATTATTCTGATAGCGGGAGATCATTTTGCGGAGGGCCTTTTGTATGTCGGCGGGTGTGTGGTCAGGATAGCGGCGGTAGAGTTTGTGCAGGGCGGCATTGAGATCCAGTACAAAGGCGGCTGTAGCGCTCTCTGCCTTGGTGCTGATATCCTTGTCACTGAAAAGGCTATCGTACGATACGAAGATCTGGTGCGCTCGCAGGATGGTGTCTAAGATGGGTTCAAACGCTTTCTCTATCTCCTCCAAAGTCATGTCCGGGTTTATTTGCCGGCATAATTAAAAACATCATTTACAATTATTGGAGGTGCAAAGAACAACAAGCTGCAAACTTTGGTAAAAACAACAATTTTATATGTGTTTATTTCAATAAATGTATGCTATGTGAGGGTGAATTTTGTTCGTTTGTCTGCTGCGCTTGGAGGGTAGCGAACGGACAATCCTGCCTTCTCGTGCTGTCGCAGGGCGATGCCCTGCTCTGGGATATGTCGCCCCTTCGGGGCTGGACGTATAGCGGTGTAAGATCGCCAACCGCAGGTCGATGCGCTGCTCTGGCATATATCGTCTTTGGCGCCGGAGCGTGAAACTAATCCCAGAAGTACCTTTCGTCGTAATCCAGGTCATATCTCTTCAAAAGCTTACGGCACTCATCCTGGTAGGTAAAGAGGTCATGATGCTCCTTTTGATGGCGGATGTAATCTGCTACGCGGTCCAGCTCACTACTACCTACTGAGAAGGCGGCATAGCCATCCTGCCAATAGAAATGAGCCAACTGCTCGCTCTTTGTTTTCATCCACTTGCTGGAGCTTTTCTTCGCTTCTTCCAGTAGTTTCATCACAGTGATCTTGCGCGATAGGAGACAGAGGATATGGACGTGGTCATAATAGCCACCGATCTGGATAGGTGTACACTCCAGTGCAGCGCAGACGCCTCCCAGATAGGTGTATAGCTCCGCGGCTATATTGTCGTCTATTAGAGCTTCTCTATTTTTTGTGCTGAAGACGATATGCAGGTATATTTTCGCCAGGGACTGTGACATGATCCAAAGCTAAAAATGGATTTTTAATTTTTGAGATCCGCAGGGCGATGCCCTGCTCTGGGGTATGTCGCCCCTTCGGGGCTGGATCGTGAGACAGCCCTGAAGGGGCGTGATATGGGAGCGTGCGGAATCGCCGTGGGCAGATTGAGGTATGCGCCGTTTGTTCATTGGTCTGTGCGTGTCGCAGGGCGATGCCCTGCTCTGGGATATGTCGCCCCTTCGGGGCTGGGTGCAGTATCGGTCAATAGGGCAGCCCTGAAGGGGCGTGATATGGGAGCGTACGGCATCGCCGTGCGTAGACTATTTGGGGTGCTATGGCACCCTGCGTGTGTCCTCATCCCTCTGCCCGCCGCGGCGGACATCTCCCTCTCCCGGGCGGAGAAGGGAGAACCTTGTGAGCGCGTTGGCGTTGGTTGCTGGTCAGGTGAGCGGCAACCGAAGACATCTCAGATTGTTTCAGACCTTTTGTTTAATAGATCGTTCGAAAACATTCTAATCAGTGCGGCTTCCAGTTTATCGATGAAATCATATTCAACGGAATAAGCTGTGAAGTACGATGCTATATCATGTAACTTTACCTCTTGATTTGTTATCTTACTATTTTTTGAAGGCTTACCATTCTTTAGATAAGAAACTCTTTTGATTTCTTGGTATTTTCTTGGCCTATTGTATGCATTATTCATTTCAGCCCATAGACTTTGATCTTTGGCTTTGCCAGAATAGATGGCTTTACCCATGGAGTCATAAAATATATAAATGCCTTTTAAAGAAATTAATTCTTCTCTTATTGGCTTCCCCTTACCCTTTTGATCAACTATTTCAAATTTAGTTTTTTGTAGAGATTGGGTTTTGCATAAAGGATAAAACTCTACAATAGGAACTAATAAATTGTCTGCATGCGATTTTTTTGCCTTTTCTATTATATCCACTACCATTCTAATGGTAATATCTTTCTTTTTCCACCCCGGAAGGGCAGCAGGAGTAACACCTAATAATGCAGCAACTTCGATGTCTGTAGTAGTGCCGTGTTTAGCTTTTAATTTTTGAATAAAATCTTTACCCTTAAATGTATTTTGTTCTTTCTCGAGAATTTTTTTTAAAACGCTTTGAAAAGTCTTTTTTGTGACTGTTTTCTTCGCCCAATTTCCGATCGTAGGCGAATTGCTATTGCCAATCAGTATCTTAGCTAGGTGGGCATTGTTGTTAGCTCCGTAAGCTTTCTTTAGTACTTGAACAAGTTCTTCTCCTGTAATCTCCATATATTTTATACTTGTTTTTTAAAAAAGCCCCATCTCTCACGAAATGGGGCTTCTGTTATTTGTATTATCTAATGTCTCCAGGACTACGAGCAGCCCATGCTGTTGCCGCAGTTGAGGCACTTGTAGCAGGTACCGGAGCGGAGGGTGATGTTGCCGCACACGTTGCACGGTGGAGCATCGCCGCCCATGTCCTTCAGGTGGTTATTGAGGTTGCTCAGCGCAGGCTGTGCCGCCAGTTTCATCACCTTAGGCTCCTGTGGCTGTGCCTTAGGCTTCTCTACCATCTCAGGGTGCAGCGGCTTCACGGTCTCCTCTTCTATCTCTGTGGTGAGGTCCAGGGTGCTCACCTCGCGGCTGGCCAGCTCACTAGGAGTGACGTGCACGAGGTCTGTGCGGCCCAGGTACTCAAACGCCAGGAGGCGGAAGATATAGTCTACGATAGAGCTGGCGTTTTTGATATTCGGATGGTCTACCATGCCGCTCGGTTCAAAGCGCGTGAAGGTGAACTTATTGACAAACTCCTCCAGCGGCACGCCATACTGCAGGCCGATGGATACGGAGATGGCAAAGCAGTTCATGAGGGAGCGGAAGGATGCGCCCTCCTTGTGCATGTCTATGAAGATCTCACCGAGGGTGCTATCGCTATACTCACCTGTGCGTACGAAGACGGTCTGTCCGCCCACCTTTGCCTTTTGGGTAAATCCATTGCGGCGGTGAGGCAGGGCCTTCTTCTCTACGATGCGGGAGAGGGCACGCTTGAAGCTGGTGTCTGTAGACTCCTGCATCAGCACGCGGGCTGCCTCCAGTACCTGCTCAGGTGTCAGCTTGCTAAACATCTCTGCAGGGGCTGACTCAGCAGGGGCCGCAGTAGTAGTAGTACTTGATTTTTCTTCTTTCTCTTCGTCCTTCTTGTTGGAGAGTGGCTGGGAGAGCTTGCATCCGTCACGGTAGAGGGCGTTAGCCTTCAGGCCGAGCTTCCACGAGAGCTCGTATGACTGCTGTATGTCTTCTACGCTGGCTTCATTTGGCAGGTTGATCGTCTTGGAGATCGCGCCGCTGATAAATGGCTGTACAGCTGCCATCATCTTGATATGGCCAAAAGCATGGATAAAGCGGGTGCCCTTGGTACCGCACTTATTGGCAGTGTCAAATACCGGCAGGTGCTCTTCCTTGAGGTACGGAGCGCCCTCTACGGTCATGGTGCCGCAGACGTACTCATTGGCAGCCTCTATCTCAGCCTTGCTGAAGCCCAGCTCGCGGAGGAGGTTAAACTTGCCACCATTGTACTGCTCTGCAGTAAAGCCGAGGCGCTGTAGCGTAGCCTCGCCGAGGCTGTATACGTTGAATGCAAAGGTCACGTCAAACGCAGCCGGCAGGCCAGCTTCTACCTTCTCGATATCTGTATTGTCAAAGCCCTTGGCGCGGAGTGAGTCAGGATTGATAGCCGGGCATCCGTACAGGCTGCCGTGGCCCTTGGCATATTTCACGATCGCATCCACTTCAGATGGCGTGTAGCCGAGGTTCTTCAGCGCAGCAGGTACCGACTCATTCACGATCTTGAAGTAGCCGCCACCGGAGAGCTTCTTAAATTTCACCAGTGCAAAGTCCGGCTCTACACCTGTGGTATCGCAGTCCATCACCAGGCCGATAGTGCCTGTAGGCGCTATCACCGTGGTCTGGGCATTGCGGTAGCCATGCTTCTCTCCGAGCTGGAGGGCCTCATCCCAGGCATTGCATGCTGCGGTGAGCAGGTAGTCCGGGCACTGGCGCTGGTCTATACCTACCGGCTTCACGTCCAGGCCTTCGTAGGTCTCAGGGCTGGCGTTGTAGGCTGCATAGCGGTGATTCCTCATCACGCGCATCATGTGTTTCTTATTGCGCTCATAGCCGGCGAATGGTCCGAGTACGGAGGCCATCTCTGCAGAGGTCTTGTAGGCAGTACCGGTCATAATGGCGGTGATAGCGCCGCCTATCGCGCGGGCCTTGTCACTGTCATAGGCTATGCCGGATACCATCAGCAGGGTACCCAGGTTAGCAAAGCCAAGGCCGAGCGTGCGGAACTCATATGATAGTTGGGCTACCTCCTTGGACGGGAACTGTGCCATCAGCACAGATATCTCCAGTACCATGGTCCAGATGCGGCTCATGTGCTCGAAGCCCTTCACATCCAGTGTCAGGGTGTCTACATCATAGAACTTCATGAGGTTAAAGCTCGCCAGATTGCAGGCAGTATTATCGAGGAACATATACTCCGAACATGGATTAGATGCGCGGATAGGGCCATCCTCAGGGCAGGTATGCCACTCATTGATAGTGGTGTCAAACTGTACACCCGGATCGGCACAACGCCATGCAGCCATACCTACCTTGTCCCACAGCTCGCGGGCAGGGATGGTCTTCATAGTGCGCCCATCGGTACGGGCCTTGAGCGCCCAGTTGCCGTTTTCTTCCAAAGTCTTGAAGAAAGAGTTTGGTACACGTACAGAGTTATTAGAGTTCTGGCCGGCTACCGTGCGGTAAGCCTCGCCTTCGTAGTGATTGCTATAGCCGGCATCGATGAGGGCCTTTACCTTGTCTTCTTCCTTCATCTTCCACTCTATAAAGTCTACCACCTCCGGATGGTCCAGGTCGAGGCAGACCATCTTGGCCGCACGGCGGGTAGTACCACCGGACTTGATAGCACCTGCGGCGCTATCGCCTATCTTGAGGAAGCTCATGAGGCCGGATGAGGTACCGCCACCGGAGAGTTTCTCCCCTTCGCCGCGGATGCTGGAGAAATTGGTACCTACGCCGGATCCATATTTGAAGATACGTGCCTCGCGTGTCCAGAGGTCCATGATGCCGCCTTCATTTACCAGGTCATCTGTCACAGACAGGATAAAGCAGGCATGCGGCTGCGGGCGCTCGTAGGCGGAGGTAGATTCTGACAGCTTGCCGGTATCTGGGTCTACATAGTAGTGGCCCTGTGGCTTGCCGGCTATACCATACGCTGTATAGAGGCCTGTATTAAACCACTGCGGTGAGTTTGGCGCAGCCATCTGGCCCAGCAGGGAGTATACCAGCTCGTCATAGAATACGGATGCATCTTTAGCTGAAGCGAAGTAGCCATATTTCTCGCCCCACTGCCTCCAGCAGTCGGCCAGGCGGTGTGCCACCTGCTTGATAGACCTTTCGCCACCCAGGCTACCGTCTGCCTGTGGTACGCCGGCGCGGCGGAAGTACTTCTGCGCCAGGATATCTGTAGCCACCTGGCTCCACTGGGCCGGCACTTCTACATTATGCATCTCAAATACGGCGTCGCCGGCGGGGTTTCGGATCACTGAGCTGCGTAGCTCGTATTGGAAGAGGTCGTATGCTGATACACCATCTTTAGTGTAATATCTGTCGACGGCTAGTCCTTTCTGGCCGGTGGATTGGCCTTTTGCTGTTGTTTTCTTTGCCATAATCTTTAAGGGTATATTTAGAGTCTATTATTGTATTGTTAAGTGGTAGGGATTTGCTGTTTGGTACCCCGAATTTATTCCTGTCAGGAAAATAAAGCCAGTGCTTTTATCAACAAACTTTGTGCAAAGGGTAGCCGATAAATATCAAATCATGGACAGTGCTTGATTCCAGCCTGTGGAAAAGACAAAGTGGATAAAATGGGGAAAAAATAAGTTGGTTTTGTTGGGTTTGTACGGGCCCGCGGGCAGGCCTGCAAAAACGTTAAATCCCCGATATTTTTCTGCACCTTTACGGTCATAAAGATACAGCTTAATCCTGAGAAAGGAGCCTGCCCGTCAGGCCACTCCGCATGACAGAAATCTTAAAAATGACTAAATCCGTCTACTCACAGCTCGATACCGCCCGCACCCATCTGGCAGTGCTCATAGACCCTGACAATCAGACTGCGGAGAGCCTGCATGATATGGCAGCCCGGATCAATGCGGCCAGGGTAGATGTAGTGCTGGTAGGCGGCAGCCTGCTGCTGGAAGATAGATTTGAAGAAACTATCCGGATACTGAATAAAGAGACCGGCGTACCAGTGGTCATTTTCCCGGGCAATAACTACCAGGTGAGCCGGTCGGCAGATGCTATCCTGCTCCTGAGCCTGATATCCGGCCGCAACCCTGAGTACCTCATAGGCCAGCATGTGGTGGCAGCTCCGCATATCCGTGAGTCAGGCCTGGAGGTGATACCGACCGGCTACATGCTGATAGACGGCGGCAGGGTGTCTACCACCTCCTACATGACCCAGACCGTACCCATACCGCATGACAAGGCCGATATAGCTGTGGCTACCGCCATGGCGGGCGAGCTGCTGGGCCTGCGCGCCATCTACCTGGAGGCCGGGAGCGGTGCCAAAAGCGCTATCCCGGTAGAAATGCTGCAAGCCGTACGTAGGGCGGTCTCTATCCCCCTGATCACTGGTGGTGGCATCCGCACCCCTGAGCAGGCCGAGGCGCTGGCCCAGGCGGGGTCAAACCTGATAGTAGTCGGTAACATACTGGAGAAGCAGCCCGAGCTGCTGCTGGAGATTTCGCTGGCGGTGCATGGGTGAGGTGGCAGGTGTTTTTTCAAAAGCGTATATTGATCTATTTTAGGGTTTTCAAAATGATGAACATGAAAGCGAAACTTCTGGCTTTTTTTCTGATGGTGATCTGCGCGCACCAATGCAATGCCGGCTGGACCCCCTTGATCACCGGTATCAATAGTGACCTGAATGGTGTAGTGATCGTAGACTCTACGGGTGTAGTAAGCAGCCGTGAAGGTCTTTTTTACACACACAACGCATATGGAGGCCCCAGTGCATGGCACAGGCTGGTGCTTTCTGGCCATACGGCAGACTCTGTGATAGTGAGCCATACCAGATTTAACCACTGCTTTATGACGACTAACACGCGTGTAGTATATGCGTGTGGAGAAGACACTGTAGCCAGAAAAGCGGTGATACTCACCCTGAATATAGATACACCAGCCTATACCCTGCCATACATCGGACCGGCAGGGTCTGCATTAAACCATATTGCTTACAATGCCTACTTCGGAGAATATGAGGCGGTAGGCAATAATGGCCTCGTGGTAAGCCTGGATGGCACGGCAGTGACCGTGCTGAATGCTCATATCACCAGCGATTTGATATCGGTCAGTTTTGAATACAGCCGCTTTGGGATCGTATCACGTGATTCTCTTTATATCGGCGACTACAACAATGTACTGGTACCGCCTACTTTGGTATCTCAGCCGCTCACTCCATTCGGCGCTGCCTTTAGGGATGTCTGCTTGACAGATGCTCTGCATGGCTTTGCGATAGGCAATAAGGAGATCGGCTGGTCTCAGACCACAGCCAGAGAGCTGACAGAGTATGATTACGGCCCGCTAAATGGACGCTGTGCCTATGCGCATGCCTACCGCCTCTATGTAGGTACGGATCATGGGATTTTTGTCTCTGATGCCGGCATGACTGACCTGGAGTACCAGCCCTCCTCCCAGCAGTATCGTATCAATAGCATCTGGGCAAAGGACAATACCCAAATGTATGCCTGTGGAGATAGCGGCACACTGCTGGTGCTGCGTGGAGTAGGAGAATCTAAGCCGGTAGTGAATATACATATGACAGGTGGCTGTGCTAATACGACCCAGGTACTGAATGCCTCGGTCGGTACGTCTACCCTCTGCCAGTGGTTTATCAATGACAGTCTGACTGCCTACCGTTGTCAGAATGTGGTATTCAATTTTCGCAATCCGGGCCTGGATACGATCCGCCTCATAGCTTTGAATGATAGTCTGTATGGCGACACCAGTATTCAGATCATACAAATAGTGCCTGTACCTTCGGTGACCCTGCCACATACCCTGAGCCGCCCTTTTATCTGCCACTCAGAGCCTGAGGTGATCACTATAGACTCCAGCCAGTCGGGAGTACGCTATGTGATGGCGCGCTATGGCACGGTCCAGACCTATGGAGAGGTCACTGGCACCGGGGGTACAGTGCTGCTCACCAGTGACACGATCTCTACCCCCGGGGGGTACTACCTGCAGGCCAGCAGCACTGTGGTGCAGTGCTCTGCCCGCTTCAGAGATACGCTGAAAATTGGGGTGGAAAAAACACAGGCTGATTTCCATGAGAGTTTTATCAATGCCCGGCCCGGCGAGGTCACTACCTTTTACCAGCACTGCATAGATGCTGGGCACTACCAGTGGTCATTCAGCCCGCTGCCGTCTGCCCAGAGTGGAGCATATGATAGTGTAGCTACTGTCACCTATACCGCACCGGGCACGGTGCAAGCCACGCTCATCTGCTACTCTGACCATGGCTGCTACGATACGCTCACGCGCAGTAGTACCCAGTACGTAATAGAAAACGGCCAGCCTGATGACTGCTGGCAGCTACCTGTGTCAGGGCCGGACCTGCCGTGGAACGGGCAGGGCATGGCAGATATAATATCTACCAGTCCATGCAGGGATAGTGGCTTTGTAGTCTGCGGCGTCTACAGCAATGAGCGATTCTCATCCTACTATGGTAGTAGCAGCGTACCGGTCAGACCGGCTCAGGGTGGCTACTGTGCACGCTACACCAGCAGGGGCAGCCTGCGGTGGATGGTATATGACGATAATATCTTTACGGCAAGGACGGCCTCTATCTCTGGTGCTGTAGAGGATCATGACGGCAATATTTATATCTCCGGCTACGGTACTTACCTGAAAGACAATAAAGGCGATAGCATAGTGCTCCTGAGAAACTATCAGGTCGGCTTTGTAGCCAAACTGGATTCAAACGGCAAAGTTTTATGGAGACTTTCTATCGGAGATAATTATTCAGCAGGCTTTGGAAGGATATACATAGACAATGACAACAACCTGATGGTAGGCATGGATGAACCATACCCTACCATCCATAAAGCGGTCTATCTGAACGGTGTAGTAGTAGATTCCCTCCACACGCATGGGCAAATAGTCAAAATCGATCCAAACGGTCAGATACTATGGGCCATAGGACTAAAGATAGACGGTACCAACTATGGCGGCGGCGGTGAGCCACGCTTTGATAGCGCCGGCAACATATATATGGCCGGATATTACGAGTTTGGCGTTACTTTCTATTCTGCAGGAGATACTACAGGGAGCTATATGCCGGGTCACCGCGACTATGGCAGCAGTGGCTTTATGGCACGATTTGATAAAAACGGCCTGCTACAATGGAAAACACGCACCATCACTATAGGTGATACCATCACAGCCAATGTGATAATGGAGATGGCTACTGACAGGCATGGTAATATGTACCTGACCGGCAATAATGATGTAAGGCCGGGACGGGTGCAGGTGATAGAAAGTACTGATGGAACTATCAAGACTACCACCGGAGGGCCTTTTTATGTAGCAAAAATAGACAATCGCGGTGTATGCCAGTGGCTGCAGACTGTGAGAGGTGGTGCTACTGTCACTGCAGAGGCAGGCCTGTGGCAGTCCGGCAATGAAGTCAGTGTGCTGGGGCACCTCTCACTGCTGGCGCATGACACGACTTATGCCTTTACCAGTCACGATGGCTATGACCTCGCTCCGGATTTTACCCCTTTTCTGCATTTTCTCGTCAGCTATGATACAGAGGGCAATGTCAGAAGGCTGATAGGAGATGGATACAATCAGGGAGCTACGCTACCCAGCGGCGGCGGTAATGATTTATTTAAGCTGGGGAGTAGCTATTATTACCACGAGCTATATACTTTCAATCAAGGGTCATATAGCAACTTTGGTATGCCGATACCTTCTTCTAATGGCTCCGATGGTCTGATCACAAAATTTAGCTCCGGGTGTGGACTCCTGTATTATACTCATAGCTCGAATATTACAGATTATGTATGTCCCGGAGCACCATACTGGTTTCACGGCCATCTGCTCACGCATACAGGATCGTATACAGATACGCTGGCCGGAGCAGCAGCGGGCGGCCTGGACAGTATAGTGAGGCTCACACTGATCATGAGTAGTGTACTGTCCCGTCATCTGTATGATAGCGCGTGCGCCGGAGCGGCGTACATTTTCCGGGGCAGGACCGTCACTGTACCGGGTGTCTATACGGATACACTGACTGCTACGGCTGGTTGTGATAGCGTGGTGGTGCTCCATCTCACTTCGCGACACGTGCCGACTGTCACCTGGGCGCAAACTGACACCGCCGTCATCATCTTTTGTGGCCAGTTACTCCCTCCGCCAGGTATCAGGCATGCAGTGCCGGCAGGAGGTCACTATACCGGTACCTATGTAGCAGGAGATAGTATTTTCCCCTCAGGTACTGCGGGTTTTGCCTTACCCATGCGCGATAGTGTATTTGATATCACATATACCTACACAGATGGTGCCGGCTGTACCAGCTCACTCTCTAAACGGTTTCTGCTGCTGTATGAATGTGAAGGAGTCGCAACGATCAGCGGCACATCAGCCACGTTGCACCTGTATCCGGATCCCAATAAGGGGATGTTTACACTTGAGGCAGAAAATGCCACGGACGCACATTACGATATTTATGATGTGATGGGACATCAGGTAGCACATGGCTACATGGTGTCAGACCGGCAGGCCATAAGCATGCCAGGTGTAACCTCAGGTGTGTACATGTTGGTCTACCGCAGTGAGAGTGGAACGGGAGCGATAAGATTTGCGGTAGAATAGTCCAGCTAGCATTTATGCCATATAAACAGCCAGGTCAGCAAAAGCTTGACAGGCCACATTAGTATGGCTAGGATAAAGTCCATCGCAAATCCAATGACTGGAACCAAAACATACAGCCCCCAATGGTACCGGAAGCCATATACGCGGGATGTAAGGCTCTTAATGGCCTGCACTACCACAGCCTTATCATAATAGAGGATGGCCAGATCGCATATTATCATCCCTGCCAGTCGCACCGGCAGCGCCATACCAAACATGCCGGTGGTAAAGCACACATCTATCAAGAAGATTTGAACCAGTACCGGTAGCAGTACCAACGCACCTATCAGCCGGGTGCGAGGTAGCACGATAAGTATGGCACCACCTATCTGCGCCAGGCCTACTATCCAATTGAAAATGCGACTGCGGCCAAATAGGTGCCAGGCCAAATGGAAGGTGTCTACGTCTTTTAATGGCTTGGAGAGAAGGGACGGATCCCAGATGCCGAATTGTCCTCCAGTGATCTTTGCTATACCATAGTCCGCCATGGAGTAGGCGAGGTACCAGCACAGGCAGAGGATGAGGTAGTGGTAGGCTTGTTCCTTCTGTAGTCTCATAGCCTATCGCAAACGCTGACAGGCTAAAAGATTGTAGCAGGTGGCATTGCTAAATGGCAGATTAGGACTTTTTAAGAGCTTGATACTGCATTCCGGCGTCCGCCAACCAACACCCGCCACCATATTATTTACAGTCGCAGGCAAACTCGTCATCGCGGTCTATACAGGTCACGACTTTTACCTCTGTTTCACATTTGGCAAGGACGATGCGTAGGCGGACGTGGTCGCTATTGCGCTCATCCTCTATGGCGTAGGCCGGGCAGCGGCCGGATTCTTGTTTGCTCTTGGCCTCATTCACATGGCCCTCGCGCAGTACCTCGCGGATGTCAGCCTCAGTGATATGCCGGCAGGCCATACGGCAGCGGGCGTGCCTGGTATAGATGAGTCTGGTGCCGGGATCTATGAGGGTCTGGTGGTCCGTGCCCGGCCCTTTGGTATCTGTAGCAGGTAGGATGGTATCAGTCGCCGCCGGCCTGCTGTGGTCCTGCTCACGGGGTGCAGTATCACAACCAGCTAAGGCTAGTAATAGGGTAAATAATACAATATAGTACTTGTATTTCATTGTGGCTCAGATGTTATATGATTTATGTCATTTGACGGGCCTTTGCATGGGACTTACTTTATCAAAAATATATTTTAATAAATGGGTTTGAAAGAAGAGCCTTTGTCGGGATCGATCACAGATATACTGCGGGCTATGGTAGAGTATGGTGAGGATATTATCACTCTCTTTGACGGGACCGGCAAGGTTATGTTCAGTAGCTCATCGCACAAAAACGTGTTAGGGTATGATGCTACAGATATTTTCAATCAGCAAGGAATAGAACTGATCCACCCCGATGACAGGGAAGCTATGATAAACTCGTTTTACGATATGCTATCGACGCCTTCTGTGAGATTTGCCAGCCGCTGGCGCCAGCGCCATCAGGATGGGCACTACCTATGGATGGAGGGTACCGGTATCAATAAACTGGAGGATCTGCATATCCGAGCTATCATCTGCAACTATCGCGACATCTCCGGCCATATAGAGGCGGAGCAAAAGCTAAAGCAGACCAATGCGGAGCTGACCAGAGTCTTCAATAATATAGACGAGGTGATCTACAGTGCCCGGCGAAATCCGTATGAGGTGACGCAGTGGTCTGAGGCATGCTATAAGGTATATGGATACCGGTCGGAAGAATTTCTAAGCAACTACTATCTGTGGTATGAGCTGATCCTGCCGGAAGATAAATGTATGATAGATGAACTGAATGAAATGCTCCAAACCGGGCGCATCAGTACCGTGCAGTACCGCATCAGGCACAGAGATGGCAGCATCCGCTGGATAGAGGCCCGTGTCACCCCTACGCTGAATGAGCGGGGTGAAATAACCCGCGTAGATGGGGTCAATCGTGATATCACTGACAAAAAGCTGTCAGAGCAGATACTGCAGAATAGCGAGCGGAAATTCAGGGCACTGATAGAGAAAAGCAAAGATGGCGTAGCCCTGTCAGACAAAGATGGAATCATCAGATATGTGAGTCCAGCTATTCACTCCGTACTGGGCTACGAGCCATCAGATATGGTAGGAAAAGCGACGGCTATCTTTAGGTTTCCTGATGAGTCGGGAAGTATAAATACACAAGGGTGGACCCTTTCCCCTGGTGGCTCTGTTACAAAGATGCTATATGCGAGGCACAAAGATGGATCGTTGCGCTGGCTGGAGGTCACCGCTACTAACCAGTTTGACAATCCTGCGGTAAATGCCATTGTCACTAATTTTCGCGATATAACTGATCAAAAGGTAGCTCAGATGCGGGTGGAGAATAGTGAAAAGCGGTTCCGGGCATTGATAGAAAACAACAAGGAGGGGATAGCCCTGTCAGACAGGGAGCGTAGGTTCATATACCTGTCTCCGTCTATACAGGATATACTGGGATACACGCCAGAGGAGATGGTAGGCGCTACTGCCCTGGAGCTATATCATCCTGATGACAGGGGCAAGATACGCGACCTGGTGCTGGCTATATCCAGTGGGCAGCGGATGCATGGATCTATACAGATACGTATCTGCCATAAAAATGGCAACTATCGCTGGATAGAACTGGTACTGAGCAATCAGTTTGACGATCCGGCGGTACAGGCCATGGTCACAAACTTTCGTGATATCACCGAGCAGCGTGAGGCCGCAGAGGCGCTGGCCAATAGTGAACAGCGCTTCAAATACCTGATAGAGAAAAACCAGGATGTGATCGCGCTCTCCAGTGGCGAGGGCGCTATCACCTATATCAGTCCGGCGGTCACAGACGTGCTGGGCTACCTGCCCGAAGAACTGATAGGTACATCAGCTATGGCGCTCATGCACCCGGACGAGCTGCCTGCCAATATAGGGCACCTGACCTGGTGTAACGAGAATCCCGGCAAGTCTATGTTTATGACCCTCCGCCTCCGGCACAAGGACGTAGCTGGCGATGGATGGAGGCCAGCTCTATCAGCCATCTCAATAGCCCTGCCGTCAACGCCATCGTGTCTAACCTGCGCGATGTGACAGAGCGCAAAAAGATACAGGATGAACTTTATGAATTGAACCGGTCACTGGAGGAGAAGGTAAAAGAAAGGACGGCGCAGCTGGAGGAATCAAACCGTGCGCTGGAGTCCTTCAGCTCTCTGGCCGCGCATGACCTACAGTCGCCCCTTCGTGTACTCACCGGCTATATAGGCCTGCTGAAGAGAGAGTATGAGAATGAACTGCCTACAGATGCGCATACCTTGATGGATGTCATTATGAAGCAGACTAACCGGATGAAGGAGCTGATCACGGATCTCCTGAAGTTTTCGCGTGCATCGCACGCTGCGCTGGAGAGAAAACCGGTACAGATGACATCACTGGTGCAGGATCAAATAGATGAACAGCTGCTGGTAGGTAGCGGCCATACGATACCTCGGATAGTGATTCATGATCTGGGCGTATCAAACTGCGATGCGGGCCTCATGCGTGAGGTCTGGGCTAATCTGATCTCAAATGCCATCAAGTATTCTACTAAGAATGTAAAGCCGCGTGTAGAGATAGGCTCCCGACCGTCAGAGCAGGAGCAAGTATATTACATATCTGATAATGGAATAGGTTTTGACATGAAGGCCGCAGACAAAATGTTTCAGCTATTCCACCGCCTGCATAGTAGTTCAGACTTTGAGGGCACAGGCCTGGGACTGGCCCTCGTGAAAAATATTGTGAATAAACATGGTGGCCGCATCTGGGCAGAGTCTGTACAGGGCGAGGGGGCAACGTTTTATTTTACCCTCCCAGAAGCATCATTTGATCACGCCTAGTTTCTTACCCACTTTTTCAAATGCTGCAATAGCCTGGTCCAGGTGCTCCTTTTTATGCGCAGCAGATAGCTGTACGCGGATGCGGGCCTGCTCCTTAGGTACTACGGGAAAGAAGAACCCTATCACATAGATACCCTCTTTCAGCATCTCATCGGCAAAGACCTGAGATAGCTTGGCATCGTAGAGCATGACGGGCACGATGGCAGATTCGCCGTCTTTGAAATCAAGGCCAACTTTCTTGAGGCCATCTTTGAAATAGTTGATATTCCACTCCAGCTGGTCGCGGAGGGCGGTGCTCTCGCTCAGCATGTCAAAGACCTCTATCGCGGCACCGGCTATAGATGGTGCCAGTGAGTTAGAGAAAAGGTATGGACGTGAGCGCTGGCGCAGCATATCTATGATCTCTTTCTTGCCGGTGGTGAAGCCGCCCATCGCGCCACCGAGGGCCTTGCCTAGCGTGCCTGTGATAATGTCTATACGTCCCATCACATTGCGCAACTCTACGGAGCCGCGGCCTGTTTTGCCGATGAAGCCTGTGGCGTGGCTCTCGTCTACCATGACCATAGCGTTGTATTTATCTGCCAGGTCACAGACTTTGTCGAGCTGCGCTACATAGCCGTCCATAGAGAAGACGCCGTCTGTCACTATGATGCGGTTTTTCTGGGCCTGAGACTTTTTCAGGCACTCCTCCAGCTCGGCCATGTCGTTATTGGCATAGCGGTAGCGCACAGCCTTGCAGAGGCGCACGCCGTCTATAATGGAGGCATGGTTCAGCGCATCAGAGATGATCGCATCGTTCTCATCAAAGAGCGGTTCAAATACGCCACCATTGGCATCGAAGCAGGCTGCATATAGTATAGTATCCTCTGTACCGAGAAAGGAGGCGATCTTGGCCTCCAGCTCCTTGTGTATATCCTGTGTACCGCAGATAAAGCGCACAGAGCTCATGCCGAATCCGTGCGTATCGAGCGCTTTTTTCGCGGCGTTTATCACCCGCGGGTGAGAGGAGAGGCCGAGGTAGTTGTTGGCGCAGAAGTTGACCACTTCACTGCCGTCCTGTAGTTTGATCACCGCGTCTTGTGGCGTGGTGATGATGCGCTCGCGCTTGTAGAGGCCGTTTGCATCGATATTTTGCAATTCCTCGGTGAGTTTATCTTTGATAGTGTACATGTATTGTTGCTTTAGTGGGGCTAAGGTAGAAATAAGCCGAATACCAGCGCTGCAATGCCTAAGATGTATATCAGCGCTGGTTCTTAAAAACTGGAAAACAAACTGGTAGATTTATTTGTTATTGCATATGAAAATGATGGAATTTTGGTGCCCGCTTAAATTGAATCATTCTAAATAAGCGGCTGTTCACGCAATAAAGGTTCAAAATCCTTTCATTTGTCAGACTGTACATTAATTTTGGCACCGCATTAACAAAAATCTAATACAAGATGTCTGCTGCTACGCACAAATCTTCAGCCCTCTTCAAATCATCGCTCGGCAAAAAATACCTCATGGGCCTGACGGGACTTTTCCTGATCAGCTTCCTCGTGGTGCACTGCTTTGTCAATGCGATGGTATTCTTTGACAGCACGGGTCAGCTTTTCAATGAGTATGCCCACTTTATGGGTACCAATATCATCATCCGCATCATGGAGGTGGTACTCTTTGGCGGTCTGCTGCTGCATATCATAGATGGCCTGATGCTCTACTTTCAGAACCGTGCCGCCCGTCCGCAGGGATATGCTTATAATAAGCCTAGTGCCAATAGCACCTGGTACAGCCGCAGCATGGCCATACTCGGTACGCTGCTGCTCATCTTCCTGATCATGCACCTCTACCACTTCTGGCTCAAGTCGCGTTTCCTGGGCCTGCCTGAGGTACAGCATCCACAGTTTAATGTACAGATGCTGGATCTCTACTCAGAGATGTCTATCGTATTCAGCTTCCTGCCGGTAGTGATCGTGTATGTACTGGCACAGGTGGCGCTGGCATACCACCTGCTGCACGGCTTCTGGAGCGCCTTCCAGTCACTGGGCTTGAATCATACCAAGTATAACAAGGGAATCCATCTGGCGGGTACAGCATTCGCGGTAGTGATACCTTTCATCTTTGCCCTGATGCCGATCGTGATCTATCTGCGCACGCAAGGAATACTCTAATCATTCAAATAGTATTTGCATTGTCTCAATACTCAATACTCAATACTAACTACTCAATATTAAAAAAGATATGGCTTTAGACTCAAAAATACCTGAGGGAAAACTCCAGGAAAAGTGGGAAGAATATAAGGAGCATGCCAAGCTCGTAAACCCTGCCAACAAGCGCAAGGTAGAAGTGATCGTAGTAGGTACGGGCCTGGCCGGTGCCTCTGCTGCGGCTACACTCGCAGAGCTGGGCTACAAAGTGAAGGCATTTTGCTTTCAGGATTCTCCACGCCGTGCCCACTCTATCGCGGCACAGGGGGGTATCAACTCTGCCAAGAACTATAAGAATGACGGCGACTCGGTTTACCGCCTTTTCTACGATACGATCAAGGGTGGCGACTTCCGCTCACGCGAGGCCAATGTGTACCGCCTGGCGCAGGTGTCTACAGACATCATAGACCAGTGCACGGCACAGGGCGTACCTTTTGCACGTGAGTACGGCGGCCTGCTGGACAATCGTTCCTTTGGCGGTGCCCAGGTGTCACGTACATTCTACGCACGTGGCCAGACCGGTCAGCAGCTCTTGCTGGGTGCCTACCAGGCCTTGGAGCGCCAGATAGGCCTGGGCAATGTACAAATGTACTCCCGCCATGAGATGGTAGACGTGGTGATCATAGATGGCAAGGCCCGTGGTATCATAGCGCGCAACCTCATCACCGGCAAGCTGGAAAGGTATTTCGGCCATGCAGTGGTGCTCGCATCAGGTGGCTATGGCAACGTATTTTACCTATCGACAAATGCGATGGGCAGCAACGTGACAGCGGCCTGGAAAGCACACAAGAAAGGCGCATACTTTGCCAATCCATGCTACACACAGATCCACCCTACCTGTATACCGGTATCGGGCGACTATCAGTCTAAGCTGACGCTGATGTCTGAGTCCCTGCGTAATGACGGCCGTGTATGGGTGCCAAAGACCCGTGAGGATGCTAAGGCGATCCGCGAGGGTAAGAAGCGTGCAGAAGACATTAAAGAAGAAGATCGTGACTACTACCTGGAGCGCAAGTATCCATCATTTGGCAACCTGTGTCCGCGTGATATTGCATCGCGCGCTGCCAAAGAGGCCTGTGATGATGGCCGGGGCATCGTGCCTTCAGGTTTTGGTGTGTTCCTCGATTTTTCGGATGCTATCAGGCGCCTCGGTATAGATACGGTCAAGGCCCGCTATGGTGAGCTCTTCCCGATGTATCAGAATATAACTAATGAAGATCCGCTGAAGACGCCGATGAAGATCTATCCTGCCGTACACTACACTATGGGCGGCCTGTGGGTAGACTATGAGCTGATGACCTCGATACAGGGTCTTTACTGCCTCGGCGAGGCTAACTTTAGCGATCACGGTGCCAACCGACTCGGAGCATCTGCGCTGATGCAGGGCCTGGCAGATGGCTACTTCGTACTGCCATATACCATAGGCAACTATCTCTCTGCAGAAATATTCACTAAGGCGATACCTACAGATCACCCTGCCTTTGAAGAAGCGGCCAAGGCAGCTGACGAGCGCATGAAGAAGCTACTCTCTATCAATGGTAAGCAATCAGTAGAGGACATACACCGCAAGCTGGGCAAGATCATGTGGGAATACTGCGGTATGGCCCGCAACGCAGAAGGCCTGACCAAGGCCCGCAAGCTGATACAAGAGCTGCGCGAAGAGTTCTGGAGTGATGTGAAGGTGACGGGCCAGCAGAATGAATTCAATACTGAGCTGGATAAGGCAGGTCGTGTGGCTGACTTTCTGGAGCTGGGCGAGCTGATGGTGATAGACGCGCTGAACAGGAACGAGTCTTGTGGCGGTCACTTCCGCGAGGAGTACCAGGAGCAGGGCGAGGCCAAGCGTGATGATGAGCACTATCTGTATGTAGCAGCATGGGAGTTTAAGGGGGTAGGTGCCGATCCCGAGCTGCACAAGGAAGAGCTGAAGTATGAGAATATCAAACTGCAGGTGAGGAGCTACAAGTAATTTGAAAATGTGCTGATTTGAAAATTTGAAAATGATAATACAGATGCCGAAAGGCGGATGTATTTATAAATGAGACTGAGATGTGTGATGATAAAAAGAATTTAATTGTTGATCTGACTTTTGAATTCTCTTTGAAGATCATTGAATACACCGAGTTGCTGGAAAGCAAACGTAAATTCAATATGGCAAATCAGTTGTTCAGGGCAGGAACTGCTATAGGAGCAAATGTGAACGAAGCTCAAAATGCGGAAAGCAAAAAAGACTTCGTACACAAGATGAAGATTGCGGCCAAAGAATGTGATGAGAGTTCTTATTGGCTAAAGCTTTGTAAGGCTGCTCCCAGCTATCCAGATCCGGATGGACTAATGGAAGATGTGATAGTGCTAAACAAAATTTTGTCGAAAATCATTTCATCAAGCAAAGAATAAGATATTAGAAACAAGGAGGTGCAGTTTTGATTTTGTATTTCATTTTCAAATCTGCACATCTTCAAATTTTCAAATAATATGAAACTTAATCTCAAAGTCTGGAGACAAAAGAATGCCAATACAACCGGCAAGCTGGTAGACTATACTGTAGACGGACTGAATCCGGATATGTCTTTCCTGGAAATGGTAGATGTACTGAATGACCAGCTGGTCAAAAAGGGCGAAGAGCCGGTAGGTTTTGACCATGACTGCCGCGAGGGTATCTGTGGTATGTGCAGCATGTATATAGATGGCCGTGCCCACGGTCCGCAGCATGCGGCTACTACCTGCCAGCTGTACCTGCGCTCATTCAAGGATGGCGATACCGTACACGTAGAGCCGTGGAGGTCGAGGGCATTCCCTATCGTAAATGACCTCGTGACTGACCGCTCAGCATTTGACCGTATCATCGCTGCGGGAGGCTTCGTGAGTGTCAATACCGGACAGGCGCAAGATGCCAATAACCTGCCTGTAGAGAAACTGAACGCCGAGAAGGCAATGGATGCCGCTGCCTGCATCGGCTGCGGTGCCTGCGTGGCCGCCTGCCCTAACGGCGCTGCGATGCTCTTCGTTTCTGCCAAGATATCTCAGCTCGCCCTCCTGCCGCAAGGCCAGCCTGAGCGCGACCTCCGCGCCCTGCGCATGGTGGAGCAGATGGATGCCGAAGGCTTTGGCAACTGCTCTAACATCGGCGCCTGCGAGGCAGAGTGCCCTAAAGAGATCAAGCTGACCAACATCGCCCGTATGAACAGGGACTTCCTGGTGGCGTCTGTGGGTAGCGAGACGGAGTAAAGTAAATTACCATAAATTAATATTTGCAGGGACAAGGCCACCACGGTCTTGTCCTTGCTATTTTGTAGCTTTATCATATAAACTACGCGCGTGAAAAAGATCACCATCGGCGTCACTATCACCGAGGCCCGCTACGAGAACTACCCTAAATGGATAAAGGGTGATGATGATAGCATCAGCATCATAGAGCTATCTGCTGAAAACCAGAACTGGGACGAGATAGAGGACTGTGATGGCATACTGCTGACCGGTGGCGTGGATATGCATCCGCAGTTTTATGATAGTAAAGAGCTGCGCTATCCGCATGCGCCGGCGGAGTTCAATACAGCACGCGATGAGTTTGAAATGCACGTCTTCGAGACGGCGCTCAATTTTGAGCATCCAATACTCGCCATCTGCCGCGGTCATCAGTTGGTAAACGTAGCCCTCGGTGGCAACCTGATACAGGACATAGGCGATACTGCAAATGAAGTACACAAGCGCGGTGAAGAAGACAAACAACACGGCATCACTACTGAGCCAGGTACGCTGCTGAGTGAAATTAGTGGAGCCTCCGGCACTATCAATAGCGCCCACCATCAGGCCATCAAAAACCTCAGTGACGAACTCATAGCCAATAGTCACTCTTCGGACGGTATCATAGAAGGTGCCGAGTGGAAAAGCAAGGAAGACAAACCCTGGCTGCTCACCGTACAGTGGCACCCGGAGCGTATAGCGAATAAGGAGACCAATCCTTTCTCGCATAATATCCGGGAGGCTTTTTTAAAGGCTGTACGTGCTACGGTGTAAGCCGTTAAAAAATCTTTGCGTACTCTGCGTCCTTTGCGGTTAATCACACCTCGTACTCAGTTTTGATTTATATTTGAGCCGCTCAAATTATTTTATCGTTTTTCCCGGCAGGGAAAGTAAAACATCTCATACATGAAGATCGTCAATCCGGCTGACGGCAAGGTCATAGCCAATGTCAAGGAAGATTCTAAAAAGTCTATCACTACCAAGCTTGCTACCCTGCGCAAAGGCCAGGAGAAATGGGCAAAGGTGCCGCTGGCAAAGCGTGTAGCAGTGCTGCAAAAATTTGGCAAGCTGCTGGAGAGCAATATCAAAGAGTGCGGCGCGATACTCACCTCAGAGGTAGGCAAGCCGCTACAGCAATCATACAATGAAGTGAACGGCGCGCATGCGCGTATCAAGTGGCTGACCGAGAATGCAACAAAGTACCTCAGTGATGAGGTGGTGAGCAATGCGCCGGGCATGACAGAGAAGATATCCTACGAACCGCTCGGCGTCGTGTGCAATATTTCTGCGTGGAACTATCCCTATCTCGTCGGTACCAACGTATTCGTACCTGCGCTGCTGGCGGGTAATGCAGTGTTGTACAAACCATCTGAGTTTTCTACCCTCACCGGCCTGCAGATAGAGAAGCTGCTGAAGAAAGCCGGCGTGCCTGATGATGCTTTTCAGGTAGTAGTGGGTGCAAAGGAGCAAGGAGAAATACTGCTGGACCTGCCGCTGGATGGCTACTACTTTACTGGTTCGTATAAGACGGGTGACTATATCTACAAGCGCGTAGCGCCTAAGATGGTGCCATGCCAGCTCGAGCTGGGCGGCAAGGACCCGCTGTACGTAGCTGATGATATCAAGGATATAGCTGCTGTGGCGGCCGGTACTGCTGATGGTGCATTCTACAACAATGGTCAAAGCTGCTGCTCTGTAGAGCGCATCTATGTGCACAAGAAAGTATATGACAAGTATGTAGAGGAGTTTGTGCGCGAGGTAAAGGGCTACAAGGCCGGCAATCCTACTGAGCCTGGTGTCTACATCGGTGCTATGACGCGTGCGGCGCAGCTGGATGTGCTGGATGCACAGGTAAAGGATGCTGTAAAAAAAGGCGGCAAAGTAGTGACAGGCGGCAAGCGCATAGCCGGCAAGGGCAACTACTATGAGCCGACTGTGATCCTGAATGCGAATAACAAGATGGCTGTGATGCAGGAGGAGAGCTTTGGTCCGGTCATCGGTATCATGAAGGTGAATAGCGACAAGGAAGCGCTCGAACTCATGCAGGATACACAGTACGGCCTCACTGCCTCTGTCTATAGCGCAGATGAGAAGCGTGCGGAAAAGATACTCTCTGCGGTCAACTCCGGCACTGCCTATTGGAACTGCTGCGACCGCGTGAGCGCAGGCCTGCCGTGGAGCGGCAGGAAACATTCAGGTTTTGGTGCCACGCTGTCACATCTCGGTCTGCGTGCGTTCACCAAGCCAAAGGGGTATCATTTGCGTGGATAATTGTACTGTGTAGAGACACATTATTATGCGTCTTCATCTGATCAATCCTTGCTCTTGAAAGCCGCATAATGATGCGGCTCTACAAAAAATTATAAAGAAGTTTCTACTGACTCTCTCTGAGTATCCGGGAGAGTCATTTTTTTGTCCCGGCTAAAGATGCGCAGAACGGAGTCTCTGGCTACGGCCAGCGAGCGGAAATAGCTACGCAGGATATCACGCACATAGCCGTCTTTATTGAATTCATTATCCGGTAGGCCAAATGCTATCTGCTGTGTCGTATCCGGCTCATAGTAGGTGCCAAAGAGACGATCCCAGATGATAAAGGTTACGCCAAAGTTGCGGCCGTAGTGCTCAGGGTTTTTGCTGTGGTGTATGCGGTGCGCAGCCGGTGAGACGAGGATATAGCGGCCCAGCCAGCCCCAGTCAGAGTTGATCTGAGAATGCGTGAGCTTTTGGTGTGCCTGATGTACGAGATTGACCAGCAGATATGTCTCTGCCGGCACCCCCATCAGTACAAATACGATCATGGAGAAAAAGTCTGTCAGCACTCCTTCTGCGGCATGGCTGCGAAAAGAAGTCAGAATGGTCATATCCTCCGCAGAGTGATGAAAGCGGTGCAGCTCCCACACCCAGCCCAGGTGATGGCGGTAGTAGTGGATCACATAATCGCGGAGATCTGTGACGAGCAGCATGATAAAAAACTGCAGCGGCACACTAGGTATCGAGGCGATCAGATGAAAATTGACATGCTTCATCACCTGTCCGTAGATGAAGTAGAAGATGCCGGCATAAAAAAGCAGACCTGCTAACTGCGTTAACCCTGTAAGGAAAAACAGGAAAGAAAAAACGTCATTATGAAGCACCCGGCCACGCGTAGCGAGCTGGTACATAGATGACCGCCGCCATCCTACAGAGATAGCCTCGATGACCAGGCAGGCCGCAGTGACCCCTATGGTCAGGAGCATAGCCTGCCATGGGAAGTGGTCATAGTGCGCTACACTATTGAACTTTTGTATGAAGTAATCGAATAACATCTACAGCATAAAAATAACCAATCCACTCCGCACAGTGAAATCATTTGATTTTGTGGGCGTTTAGGATTTTTCATACCTTGTCGCTAGCGATGCAGCACACCCGCTCCGTGTGGAACCAGATGCCTATGGTCAGGCTCCTTTTGCCCTTTATGATGGGCATTGGTATTTGTATTGCCTCCTCTGCGCTACTCATACTATTTATTGCACTGCTGGTGCTATCTGTTGCATTTCTGATATGGACTAATCTGCTGAAAGATGTCGCTGCTGTCTACCGCTGGCGCTATGTAGCGGGTGCGAGTGTAGTGGCGATCATGCTCTCGCTGGGTTATACAGTGACCTGGCTCAATACAGATCCGACCGCACAGTGGGATATGTCGCATCTCGCAATGCCCGCTACTGAGTATGAAGGCATCATCACCGAACCGCCGGTGATAAGGGAAAAGACTATCGGTGCCCTCGTCACTATCTCTGGCATCTCTACAGGTGATACCGTCATACCTGGCAGCGGTAAAGTGCTCGCAAGCATCGTGAGAAATGAAAAGAGCGAAGCACTGCACTATGGTGATAGGGTGACTTTCCGCGGAGCGGTAAAGGAGTATGACCTACCGAAAAATCCTGACGAGTTTGACTACCGGCAGTATCAGGCGCTGCATCATGTCTATCATCGTGCCTATCTACAGCCGGGCACATGGAAAGTGATCGCATCAAATGAGGGGAATGCATTGCTGTCTCGCATCTATGCTATCAGAGGTTACTTCCTTACGCTGATCAAAAAGCATGTGCACGGCGAAACCGAACTGGCCGTGGCCACCGCACTTACCCTAGGCTATCGCGACTATGTGACAGATGATGTGATGCAGGCCTACTCGGCCAGTGGTGTGCTGCATGTGCTGAGTGTATCGGGGCTGCATGTCGGGGTTATGTACTTTGTACTGAACCTGCTGCTCGGCTGGATGGATAAAAGACGCAGGACAGAGATTCTCAAAGGTTTAATCGTGATCACAGTGATGATCTTCTATGCTGGTCTCACAGGCCTCAGCCCACCTGTGCTGCGTTCGGTGTGGATGTTCTCACTGCTGGCTATCGCAAAGCTACTGGACCGTGATGTGAGTATTTACAATGTACTGGGCCTATCGTGTTTTGTGCTGCTCGTGTGGGATCCATACTATCTCGCGGATGTAGGTTTCCAGTTGAGCTACATCGCTGTGGCGGGTATCGTATTGATCTATCCGCTATTCTTTGGTTTGATACCGGATACGGACATTGTCAAACGCAATGTACCCTACCTGACCCGCGCACTCAACTGGCTCTCGCGCTGGACCTGGGGCCTGATCTGTGTCTCTCTCGCTGCGCAGCTCGCCACGCTACCCGTCAGCCTGCTCTACTTTCACAACTTTCCTTCCTACTTCCTCCTGGCCAATCTCGCCGTTATACCTTTGAGCAACTTCGTCCTTGTAGCCGGCATGCTGCTCTTCTGCGTAGGATGGATACCTTATGTCTCTGATGTAGTAGGTTGGCTTTTTGATCACCTGCTGATCTGGACCAATCAGGCAGTCCACACCATCGAGCATTTCCCCCACGCGATATCGCGGGGTATTATGGTCAGCACGCCGGAGATGCTGCTGCTGTATGTGGTGATCGGCCTCATAATCTGGTATGTGTTTGACAGGCGGGCTAAAGTACTGATAGCGGCGCTTTCAGCTTTGCTTATCGTTTGTACAGCTTTCTCTTACGATACTATTCGTAAGGATAACCTGCATGAAATATGCGTTTATTCTGTCAAGGGAAAGAAAGCTATCAGCCTGATCTCGAGAGGAGCTGTCGTTTATGATTTTGATACGGCCGTATACAATAATGACAAGACCATGCGCTATCACATACGTGACCACTGGTATGCCGATGGTGTGGAGCAAGAGGTTCCAATGGATAGTGCTAAAGATTGTATCACTTTACCCTATGGCAAAATCTACGCCGTGGAAGGCAAATGCCTTATGGTGATCGATAAGCCAGTCACTACACTACCTGCCAAAGCCATAGATGTAGACGTACTGGTAATCTCACATGGATACACCGGCACGATAGATGCGCTGCGGCAGTGCGCTCGCGCGGGAAAGATAGTTTTTGATACGTCCATCACCCCCTGGCAGCTAAAAAAGTGGAAAAAAGAGTGCGAGATGGTCCGTATTCCATATCACGACTGTGCGGAAAGGGCCTTTATACTTAAATGGTAGTTTTAGCTTTTGAAATTCATCAACCGCGCCACGTATTTCCCTACGATATCAAACTCCAGATTGACCCTTGTGCCGGGCTTTACCTCATGGATATTAGTATGCTCATAGGTGTAGGGGATGATCGCTACCTTGAATCTATCCTCCACAGCATCAAAGGCCGTCAGGCTCACCCCATTGATACAGATAGAGCCTTTCTCTACAATCATATTTTGCGCCGAAGGCTTGTAGCGAAACTCATACAGCCAGCTGCCGTTCTCATCTTTCACAGAGAGGCACTCACCCGTCTGGTCCACATGCCCCTGCACGATATGCCCGTCAAAGCGGCCATTGGCTGCCATGCAGCGCTCTATGTTTACCACCTGTCCTTCGCGCAGCTCGCCGAGGTTGGTCTTGCGCAGCGTTTCTTCTATCGCCGTGACGCGGTGACGGCCCGGTGCCAGCTCTACCACTGTCAGGCAGATACCATTGTGAGACACACTCTGGTCTATCTTCAGCTCGCTACTGATGGGAGAGGAGACCCAGAGTTCGAGATTGCCTTTATCATGTGTGATGCTGGCGGCAGTACCTGTCGCCTCTATGATGCCAGTGAACATTTGGTTATTTGCCTCTTATCAAATGGATAAAGCCACCTCCGTTTTTCTGTGGCAGTGGTTTGCGTACCTCGCCGCGCAGGCCCAGCTCCCAGTAGTAGCCGGAGTAGTAGTAGACACCCTCCGAGAGTGGCTGCCCGGATTTTTGATCTTTGCCGTCCCAGCGCAGCTCAGGGTCTGTGGTCTCAAATACCTTATCACCCCAGCGGGTAAATACTTTAAACTCAACCCTCGTGATAAAGCGGTATGGATGCCGTGGCGTGAAGAGATCGTTTGCTCCGTCTCCGTTGGGCGTAAAAGTGTTAGGTAGCTCATAGTTAGGGCAGTCATCTATACATACCCGGTTGACTTTGGGGCTTTCATTATTATGCCGGTCTACGGCTGTCACTACATAGCAGCCTGCTATATTCAGGTCCAGTATGTGATTATAGGTCGTATTGCCTATACCCGAGATCGAGTCTATCAGCGTCATGGCACCGGAGTCAGGCGCATAGTATATGCGGTATTTGATAGTATTGGAGGCACAGGAGTCTGTAAAGGTCTGCCAGCTCAGGTAGTTGATGTAGTAAAAGGTATCCGGCGCAGGATTGGTACAGTTATTTGTCACGACGACCTGTGGCGGACATGGCGGTATGGTGTCGATCGGTATGCCACATTTGACCTCAGACAAATTGATCAGTGGCTTTTTGATCAGGCTGCTGGTGTAGTGGCCATAGGCGCTCACATAGTAGCAGTAGATAGAGTCATTCGTGAGGCCCGTATCTATGAATGCCGGTGTACCGGTAGTAGCCACGTAGTGGAATACTGTGCTGCTCGTATCCCGCCTGTATATCTGAAATGTATCCTGAGTCCATGGTACACTGTAGTCCCATGTCAGTCGCATCTTGCTATCGCTGGGATGCAGTTTCAGATAGACAGATGAGGCACTGCTGGTGCCGCCCACAGTATCACCGGTAGAGTAGAAGAGCACCTTATATGTGTACGGCGTATCGGCAGTATTGAGCAGTGTGTCAGTATACATAGTATCTACCAGAGAGGCAAAGTCAGGGCGTGTCACTGTATTGATCAGTGTGCCGGCTCCCATGGTATAGCCCGGATTGCGATACAGGTCAAACCGGTACGGCGGCGGATTGAGCACAGTATCCAACCCTCCGGCTCCGGCCTTGGGCCTGGTCCATTCCACATACATTTTGCCCAGAGATGGGTCTGTCTCCAGTACGCTCACATTCGTGATCACCGGCACGTCATAGGGCAGCGAGTCGCAGGTTTCATTTGATGGTACACTTACTACCATGTCATATTCATACTGACCATTAGGCGACTTGCGTGAGAAGTGTGCTAGTATGCGGTAGCATAGCTCCTGCCCACCTACTGCAGACTGATCCAGATAGGTAGTGTCAAATATTTTCTCTGCTATCATAGTGTAGCCGCGGCCTGCCAGGCCGGTCTCACAGTAGTCCGGTATAAATGGATTGCTGCCTACCCGCTTCCATACTGAGAAGCCCCGGAACGTACTGATGCTATCGCACAGGTAGGAGTGCCAGGCCAGGCGCACCTTTTTGGATGCGATGGTAGAGTGCAGGTCCAGCGGTGGTGGCGGTATGACTTGTATATTGAATGTTTTGAGATCTACCAGCGGCGGATTGTAGTTGTCTGTGGCCTTGACCAGTACCTGATAGGGCTGGCTGCGTATGTCCTGGCACACCGTATTCCAGATCATGCGCCCGCTGGCAGCATTGCCCGGTGTCTGACTAAAGGTAGCCGGGCTGAGGCTATCGGGCACCGCAAAGGGGCCCCCATAGGCAGAGAGCGTCACAGTCTGCGTCAGATCCGGATCGCTCCCTGAGAAATTGACCCGCAGCTGATCTCCGGCGCGGATGCAGGTATCCAGTACCTGCGCTACATAGGGAGGATTATTAGGGGAGTTATTGACTATGATCTGCATATCGCGGATGATCGTACTGAGCAGAAACTTTCTACGGTACTCCCGCACTATGAATGCCACATTATAGATATTGGTCCGCTGGGGTACTGCCCACATGTACATACCGGTATGCCGGTCCAGTGTCTCTGTATCACCCATCACATACGGATTAGTATACGGCGGAAAATAGCCCGGTACAGGGTTGCCCAGGCTCTGTAGCGGCACTATCTGTATGAAGTCCAGGCTATCACCATCCGGGTCATAGGCCAGCGGATTGTGCCAGAAGGTATCATTCACATTGGCAAAATCTATCGGAGGGTTGAGCAGGATAGGGGAGTGATTCAATCCTATATTCTGGATATTAGTAGGGTAGAAGATCGTATCCTCCAGGTAAAACTGAATGCCTACAGAGTTGCCCGCATTGATATTTGCTATCCCATCATTCCGGTTTGGGTCGGTCATAGAGATCACATAGAAGTTATTGGGCGGCGATGGAGCACCGGGATAGGTATGCACACCTACATAAATATTCTTTTTAATGTCATTGCCCAGGGATTCACCATTGTGATACCCGCGTGAGTTGATCGGCCCGTTGGTACGATACACTATATCGTCCGGGCTGCCATCGCCCCAGTGCAGCGGCAGGCTGTCACGGTCTGCCTGGATGCTGCTCTCCTTGGTATACGTGGTGATAGTAGCACGTATGGTATTGGATGCTATAAACTCATAGGTGATCTCGCCGGCGCGATTGTGCGTAGCAGATACGATGCCCGGCAGGAGAAATAAAGTCAGGAAGACGACCAGCGCAAATAGGAAGGCGCGTTTGTTCATAAACCGCAAGTTAGCAAAATATAGACGGATAAAATGGTTAAAAAGTAGCCTCCTGCGGATGAAAGAACATTGTCACGGGAGTGTCAGAGATGACAAACTTTCCTATGACTAGCTGTGAGGGAATGAAGGTGCGTATATTTTCAGTACCCCTTCACCTGCATATCACAAATGGAGTGCGATCTATGCCTTTCGCCCCCTTGGTCTGCAAGATATACTCCCCATCAGCCAGGGCGCTGAGATCAATATCCATATCCGGCTGAGGCATATCAGTGTATTGCCAGACTTTGTGCCCGGAGGCCGTATATATAGCTATCTCAGAAAAAACCTGTTTGGTAGAAAGATGTATGTGGTCACTGGCTGGAATAGGTGCATCCTTATTTGCTTCAAGGGTTTCACCCGGATAGGATCCCGCATGGGTCAAAAATGGCAAGAGGGTCATGCCAGCGGCCAGGAAATATAGGTTGCGTGTCTTCATGCCTATAAAGATAATACAACCTTATAAAAGCAATGTTAAATATTAGCAGCAGTCAGGATCCGTGGTTTGAGCCATTTACTTTCCACCACCCTTATACAGCTCCTTCTCGCTCACCACCTGGATCTTGTCACCATCCTCCAGCGTCTTGGATATCAGCTTAAATGGCGCCTTGATCACCATGTCGCCCTCCTTGAGGCCAGAGGTGATCTCGATATTGGTAGCATCCTGTATGCCGGTGGTCACATTCACCATTTTGGCGGTTCCATTATTAGCTACGAAGACCACTTCCTGTACTTTCTTTTTGTCCTTCGTGTCACTATCCTCAGCACCGTCGCCTTTGCCGGCCAGATGCGTGCTGTCTTTCTTTTCGCGAGTGGTCACTGACTGTATGGGCACCGTCAGGATGTTATCCTTGCTATTGGTGCGAATATCTACAGTAGCAGACATACCGGGGCGGAAGGGGTACTTCAGCCTGCGGCCCTCTTCAGTCAGGTTGGCATACGATTCTTTCAGCAGCTTTACTTTGACCGAGAAGTTGATAGCCTGCGAGGTAGCCACTGTGGCTGTAGATGTAGAGCTGGAGTAGGCTATCTCGCTCACCACCCCCAGAAACTTCTTGCTCTGGTAGGCATCTACCTCTACGGAGGCGGTATCGCCTACTTTCACCTTCAGTACATCGTTTTCGCTCACGTCTACCTCTGCCTGCATTCGGTCCAGGTCTGCTATGCGGATCAGCTCGGTCCCGGCCATCTGGGCAGTACCTACTACGCGCTCACCTAGCTTGACGCTGCATAGGGATATGATACCACTCATGGGCGCATAGATGCGGGTCTTTATCAGGTTGTCATTGGCCTGCTGGAGCTGCGCCTCGCTGCTATTCACAGCGTAGCGGGCTGCATTCCGCTGCTCCTGGCTGGTAGCCAGCGCAGTCTCGGCATTCTTCAGATTATTACGCGCCATATCAAAATCCTGATCGGAGATGATCTTTTCATCGTGGAGTTGCTTCTGCCTGTTATAGGTGATCACTGCCTGATCATATAGTATCTTGTTATTCTTGGCAGTAGCCTCTGCTGCCATACGGTTGGCCCGCACCTGACTCACGCCGGCCTGGCTCTGTGTGACCACAGACTCATAGATCACAGGATTGATCTCCAGCAGCAGGTCCCCTTTCTTTACGCTATCACCTTCCTTGACCTGCAGCTTTATGATCTCGCCTGACACCTCAGAGCTGATCTTTACTTCTGTCTCTGAGTGTATTTTGCCGCTGGCTGTCACGGTCTCTATTATCGAGCGCTTTTGCGCCTTTTCTGCAGCCACATGCTCCCCGTCACCTTTGTGGAAGAGGCCATTTTTGCCACCTAGCACAGCTGCGAGTATGATGAGGGCTACGACACCTATTACTATCCAGACTATCTTCTTATTCATTCGGGTTTTAGTTTAGCGTGATGGGTTTTCCTTCGTAAAAGTCGAGCACTTTCACACTGAATATGTAATTGTATTTGGCCTGTACAGCGCTGCTCTGTGCACGTGACAGGTTTGACTTAGATATCTCCAGGTCATAGTTGGTAGCCAGGCCGGCACTATAGCGCTTATTGGCTGTCTCAAAAGCTCTCTCCGATGCCTCCAGCGCTTTGAGATTGGCACTGTATGTCTCGGCATTTCCCTTGGCATTGGCATAGCTCTGATAGATGTCTCGCTCCAGATTATTGCGCACTGTCTGGAGATTCAGCTTTTGCAGCTGCATCTGCAGTTTACTATTGGCCATATTGGTCATACGCTGCCAGCTGCTGAGTATAGGCACGCTGAGGTTAAATGAAAACCCATTAGCAAGGTTGTTTTTAAACTGCGTAGGAAAATCTACCGACCGCGTGGAATAGGTAGTATAGGGGATATAACCCAGCTCTACCCCGGTAGGTGAGTAGATGACCTGCTGCTGGACCACCGCTGACCCCGGCTGGGTGGCCAGGTTAAACCAGTTGTCGTGTGTAAAGGCGCTGAGAGAGATAGTGGGGCTCAGGGCACCCTTGGCTATCTTCATGCTGTACATGGCGCTGGTCACGCGTGCCTGAGCTGCCTGTATAGTAGGCTGTGTGCCTAGTGCGTACTGATAGATGTCATGTGCGCTCACATTGTCAAAGGTCATCACCGAGCCTACATTGATCTCCGGTGTGATGATATCAAAGGCCTGATCGTCCGGCAGCTGGAGGGCTATTTTCAGCGTGATGTTGGAGATCATTTCGGCATTTTTCTGCGTACTGAGCGAGGCCTGGTCGCGCGCCAGCTGCGCCTGAAAGTCATAGATAGATGACTCCGGCATCGTACCTGCGCGTATCTTGGCAGACTGCTGGTCCAGCTGATTTTGAGAGATGTCTACTTGCTTCTGTGCTACTTTCACCAGTTCTTTATTCACCACCAGCTGCAGGAAGATATTAGTCACATTCAGCACAGTATTATTGACGGCGGCAGACAGGTCAAAGCTTGTAGCCTGCAGGTCGTATTTGTTCTTCTCTATATTATGTATCTGCTGCAAGCCTGTCCAGAGGTTGAGATTGCCCTGTATATTTGGCGAGAAGGATTGTGAGTTTTGCTTTACATAGTTATAGGTAGTAGGGTTGATCGAGTTGCCAAAGTTGAAATTATAGCTCGCATTGGCTGAGACGGTGGGTAGCAGAGCCAGCTTGCTCTGCAGGTAGTTATTCTTGCTCATCCGCTTGTACAGGTCGGCCTGCAGCACGGAGATGTTATTCTCTGAGGCATAGTGCAGGCACTCCTCCAGGGTCCAGAGTGTGCGTGTGGGTGCCGGCTGCTGTCCCATAGCCATGAGGAGCGGCATACACAAAATGACAAGGACAAGTAAACGTTTCAACGCTGAAAAAATTTGGAGTCAAAAGTAATGATTTTAACAACGAATACAGACCGATAATATTGGGCGGCTCACCGCTATAGTGGCCCGGAATGACATCATTCATATGAGCAAAAGATAATATTATACGCACGGCGTATGGAAATACGCCCGATTATTGTTTCATTACAGCAAAATCCATACATGACAGATTGGTCCAGTACCCCTAGCAATTTTTTTACACGCAGCGTGGTCCCTCTTTTTCTGGTCATAGTCACGCCACCTGCCGCCATGCTGCTGTGGCATACGCTGGCAGAGCTGGACGGCTCGGCCTCGGCACTGATCAATGAGCTGACAGGCAAGGGATTTCTGAAGCTGATACAAGAGGTTTGGCTCTCACGCTTTTTGGGCAGCAGAGTGGCATGGGAGATGATCGGCATATTTGCTGCACTGCAGATCATGATGATGTGGTGGCTACCCGGCAAAAAATATTACGGTACAGTGACCCCAAAGGGCAACCAGCCCGAATACAAGGATAACGGCCTGCTATCTTATATCATTACTTTTGTATTGTTCTTTTTCTGCTCTGTATATCTTCATTTGTTTTCTCCGGCCATCATCTATACACATATGGGCGACTTGCTCGGCGCGCTCAACTTTGGCGCCCTGGTGTTTTGTCTCTTTCTATACTTCAAGGGGCGCTTCTTTCCATCCTCATCAGACCACTCGACTACAGGCAACTTCATCTTTGACTACTACTGGGGTACCGAGCTATTTCCCGTCATAGCGGGAATCAATGTAAAACAGTTTACCAATTGCAGATTTGGTATGACGGGCTGGGCCCTGGCAGTGGTATCATTCGCATATGCACAGCAGGAGATATACGGCGTGGCTGATCCGGGTATCATCGTCTCAGCTACGTTGATCTTTATCTACCTCTTCAAATTTTTCATCTGGGAGAGTGGCTATATGAAATCAATGGACATACAAGTGGACCGCGCGGGTTTTATGATCTGCTGGGGCTGCCTGGTGTGGGTGCCGGCCGTATACACCTCACCGGTGATGTATATGGTGCGCCATCCGCAGGGACTCAGCTATCTGGTAGCGGGGCTGATCTTTGTAGCCGGATTTATATCTATCTGGGTGAACTACTGGGCGGACTACCAGCGCCAGTCCGTGCGCAGTACCAATGGCGAAACCACCATCTGGGGCCAAGCGCCGGTGCTGATACACGCGGAGTACAAAACAGAGAGCGGCGAGAGACGTACTAATCTGCTCCTGGCGTCCGGCTTTTGGGGTGTGAGCCGGCACTTTCATTATGTGCCGGAGATCATGTCGGCATTTTTCTGGAGCTGTGCGGCGGGCTTTGATTCTTTCCTGCCATATTTCTACGTCACGTTTCTCATCGTGCTGCTCACGCACCGCGCATATAGAGATGATATGAAGTGCCGCAATAAATACGGAGCCTCGTGGGCGCGCTACTGTGAGCTGGTGCCCTACAAGATCATCCCCTGGGTGATATAAGGGACTTGTTTCTCCGTAGTCTGAGTGCGCTTTTCCCCAAGAAATGTAAAATAACGCCCATGCTGCATATGAATGGGTATGCACGTAGCGTTACATATTCAGTTGGCATGGATTTTACATTATGGTGATCAGGATGGCCTTATTAAACCCCCATCCACCAGCTATATGAATCTCAACTATAGTGCGACGACAGAGCAGCTCAGCGAGCTGATACAGATGGCCCAGCATACCAGTACGCACCATCTGGTCATAGATTTTGATGGCGAGGTAGTGATAGACCCGGAGGTATACTTTCCGGATGTAGCACTGGACAAATATAAATTTAGTACCAGGATCATGGATGCTACGCTCCGAAATGAGCAAACGGCACAGGCGCTCTATGCGGCATTGTATGTGATCTATGAGTCACTGCAGGAGCCGATGCTGCCCGCCTACGTGACCGGAGAAAGTGATATGGGCCTAGCAGCCTAAACAGCTACAACTACTCTATATAAATGTCAGCAAGCAGATGCTATCATCTGTGGCGCTGAGAGAACCCCGGTCATATGATCGGGGTTCTTTTTTTGATTGCAGAGATCACCCGGTACTAAATGGCTCTTTCTTTATCCCGGTAGAGAAAGAAACCCTCACCATCCAAATTCTTTTTCTATCCGCTTCAGCTGGGCCTCATGGTGGCGAAAGTGCATATGGCACAGGCTGACCCACTCACCCGCATTGAGATAGCCGAGAAAGGGGTGCCGCGCCCTGATAGATAGATCTGCCTGTGGCAAGCGCCGGATATAGGCGGTGACTATATCGCGTATCTCCATCAGTTTAGCTTTGGCCTGCTCTATAGACTCCGGCTGCCGCGGCTCTACGGCTACCTGATCCGGCATGCGTACCCGCACTGTGGGCATTCTGCCCATCACAAAAACAAGTATCCCTTTCCAGTTTTTGCCCTGAGCCTTTACGGTTCCCTCGCCCCCGGTCAGGCAGAGGTCCGCTTTTCTAAAGAAAAAACCTTTGGCGCTCATCCATAGGTGTATGTACACCTGGCCTATAGACCAGGAGCCGGGTGCAGGCTGCTGTATCAGCTGCTCGTAGGTATAGTGATCCAGCCTTTGGATATACTCGTCTATCAGGCGGTGGGTCTTTTGCTCCAGTGCTGTAGCATTCATCAGTGTGGGTTTTGCAGCAAGATAAATAAGCGTACTCAAAATAAAAAAGTGCCCCGCAGACGGTGCACTCTCAGTGTGAACAAAATATAGTAGGGGATTACTGATCAGCTGTAGCGGGAGCCAGAGGATCTACCACATGGATGCCGCTGGCAGTCGCTGCATACATATTGTCGTTGTCCTTATATACTTCACCTTTGTAGGCTATAGACGGCTCGATGATCACCTCACGGTTGCCCTTGGTCATAGACTTGATGGTCTTAGACAGGTTCTTGATATCTTCTGCATTGTTGATGCGTATATGGTTGTCAGTATTGCAGCCTGCGCAGCTCGCTACTGCCACATCTACTGTCACTGCGGTAGGGTCTACCTCTATCTTCTCCTGCACGTCCGGAGTATTAAACTTAGGACGGGTGAAAGTATAGTTCAGCGCTACGGCATCACCATGGTTGGCATCTATCTGTACAGATACTTTCTTGGGAGAGGCGGTCTTCTCTACATTCTGGCTCACCTCCTGGCCATTGATCATGGTAGAGAGGCGGATAGTATAGTTTTCTTCAGAGCCCAGCTTGGTATCTGCAGTATTTACATAGGCACCCTTGCCGCTGGCTACTGTCTTGCCTGCTCTGTCCTTCACTTCATACTTGATCAGGAATGATGGCACCTCTATGATATCACCGGTAGCTTCGTCCTTCACAGTATAGTGCATATAGGAATAGTCCCAGCTGTTTTGCGTGGTATTGAGATTTACAAACTCAAACTTAGATGGTTTAGATGGTTCTGTGCCGCCGGCTATAGATGGTAGGGTACCTGCTATCAGGGCTATGAGTGCGATGCTAAACTTTTTCATAATCAATGTTTAATACTGGGTCATACGCAGGAGGACAGATGGTGTTACGCAAAAGCGCCATAATAAGTTACAATCGGCCTGTTGTTTGCTTTGATTATGAGTGCATTATAAGTAAAGCCCGCCGGAGGTATACCTCCGGCGGGCTGTATGATAAATATATTTCTGCCTTTATTCTTCCACCTCGGGTTCGGCTGCTGTCGCATCGCCTACGTGCAGCTCCTGTATGCGTGTAGGAGATACCTCAAAGTAGCTCTCGGCATAGCGGTAGTAGCCATCTTTGGTAGTGACCGTGGGGCGTAGCATCACCTGCACCTTGCGGCCGCGGTCCATCATGTTATTGATCTTCTGGTCAAAGCTGCTATAGCTATCGGCATCCGAGAGCGTCGTATGCGGCGAGTTGTCTGTGATACGGACGGTGGAGCAGTCGCGGCAGTTGGCTACCACGGCCTCCACACTCATAGATATAGCCTGTACGTTCAGCTTCTCATAGTCTGTCGGGCTACTGTACTTTGGGCGCATCACCTTGTAGGCAAAGGAAGTACCGTATTGCTGCAGCACCATTTTCTTGGGCGATGCCTTGCGGTAGATAGACTGTGTGATGCTCTCTTTGTGTATATGGGCAGTGATGGCGATCGAGTAGTTTTCCTCGGATTCCAGTTTGGTGTCATTGATATCTACAAAGATACCCTTGCCGGAGGCTATCGGATTGCTGCGGTGGTCCCGCACTGTGTACGTGATCTGCGAGGCAGGTACGGATACCTCCCGGCCTGCGGCGTCTGTGATGCGGTAGATGATAGAGGTGTGGTCCCAGCTGGTCTCTGTAGCCTCCAGCCTGTCAAACTTATAACCGCCGGCAGCCGAAGCAGCGCTTTTGGTTTCTTTGCGCGGCCTGTCGCCGCGGGCGGAGGTGCTCATACCACCTATGGTGGTCAGGAGCAGGATGATGCATATAATTTTTCTCATGACAAGGGGGTTTAATACCCTCACGTACGAGAACCTATCCTATATGTTACGTTTTGCGCTAAAGCCTGCTGTTAATTATAACAAACGGCCATACCCCCAGCATCCCAGAGAGGTTCACCGCACAATAAGCTATACACCCAGATCAACCTCCTATGTGCTTTCCTCCGTGTCCAGTGTCTAAGCATTTTCTTAATTTCCATTTATCAACCACTTTAAATTGTGCATCAATGGCTAAGGGATTAAGTGCTGCAGAGGCTTCAGAAAAACTGAAGACGCATGGCTATAATGAGCTGCCCTCCTCCAGGCCTAAGAGTATCCTCCGCATAGCATGGGAGGTTATGAAGGAGCCCATGTTCTTGTTATTGATCAGCTGTGCGGTCCTATACATGGTGCTGGGAGACTACAAGGAGGGCAGTATGCTGCTATCATCCATATTGATCATCATCTTTATTACCTTTTACCAATACCAGAAGACAGAGAAAGCACTGGATGCGCTGAAAAAACTCTCCGCACCACGCGCCCTGGTGATACGAGATGGCCAGGAGGTACGGATAGCGGGACGGGAGATAGTACCGGGAGATCTGATCATCGTAAACGAGGGCGACAGGATACCCGCAGATGCGCGCCTGGAAGAAGCCACAAATCTCACCATAGATGAGTCACTGCTCACGGGCGAATCCCTACCTGTATCCAAAAGCATTTCGCCCGCAGCGCAGGATGCTCACGGCCTCGTATATAGTGGTACGCTGGTGGTACAGGGCCGTGGGCTCGCCGCTGTGTTTGCCACTGGTCAGGATACTCAGTTTGGCCAGATAGGCAAATCTCTGGAGTCCATAGAGCAGGATACTACGCGCTTGCAAAAGGAAATGAGTGTATTGATCAGAAACCTCTTCATCATCGGTGCGGTCATTAGCCTGGGAGTGGTTGCAGCATTTTACTTCACGCGCGGCGATCTGCTGCACTCCCTGCTCAGCGGGCTCGCAGCCGCTATGGCTATCCTGCCGGAGGAGTTTCCTGTTGTCCTTACTGTTTTTCTCGCGCTGGGAGCATGGCGTCTCTCCAGGCAAAATGTACTGACGCGCAAACCCTCAGCTATAGAGACCCTTGGGTCTGCCACAGTCTTGTGCAGTGACAAAACAGGCACGATCACCCAAAACAGAATGGAGGTCGCAGCGCTCTATGATGGGCAGGCTATGGTCCTGCGAGAGGCTTTCATGCAGCAGAGCGCCATACGCGTACTGGCCTGCGCCTTTTATGCCTCACCCCAAAACTCTGTAGATCCTATGGAGCTGGCATTTCGGAGAGCATTTGAGCAGCTCACTCCTGAGCGTGCAGCATTGGAGCTGGTCAGGGAGTATCCGTTTAGCAGGCAGCTTTTGGCCATGACGCGCGTGCTGCGGGGCGCTGATGGCTGCCATGCCTATTGCAAAGGTGCACCCGAGGAGGTCTTCAGGCTGTGCCAGCTGCCGGACGGTGCTGCAGCGCAGCTGATGGCAGTGGTAGAGCAGATGGCTGATAGAGGATACAGGGTGCTGGCAGCAGCCCGCTGTGATGCCCGGCCTGAGGCTCTGCCTGATGAGCAGCCGGGATTCGGATTTACCTTCGTCGGGCTTTTAGGATTGGCAGATCCGGTGCGGCCCGAGGTACCACAGGCTGTCAGGGAGTGCCAGGAGGCTGGTATCAAAGTGGTCATGATCACAGGTGACTTCCCTGCCACTGCCAGGAGTATCGCCTCGCAGGCTGGTATAGATACAGGTGGTGAGGTACTGAGCGGCGATGAACTCAAGGCTATGACAGATGCAGAGCTACAAGCCAGAATCAGCAGGGTCAATATTTTCGCAAGGGTAGTACCAGATCAGAAGCTGAGGATCGTCAAAGCTTTTATGGCCAATAATGAGATCGTAGCTATGACCGGAGATGGTGTGAATGATGCTCCGGCACTCAAGGCTGCCGATATTGGCATCGCTATGGGTAGCCGGGGCACAGATGTAGCCAGGGAGGCGTCATCCCTGGTACTGCTCGATGATAATTTTGCCTCTATCGTAGCTGCCATACGTCTGGGCCGGAGGATATTTGACAATCTGCAGAAGGCCATGTCTTATGTCATGGCTATCCATATACCTATCATCGGCCTCGCGCTGCTGCCGGCATTTTTTACATCGCTGCCGGTGCTGCTCATGCCGCTGCACATCGTGTTTATGGAGTTGATCATTGATCCTGTATCCTCTGTCGCTTTTGAGACTGAGCCAGAGGAGAAGGGTATCATGTCACGCCCTCCGCGCAACCCTACTGAGCGCTTCTTTGGCTGGCGCAGGATCGCTACCAGCATCCTGCGGGGGCTACTGCTACTGGCCGCCGCGATGACAGTTTACTTCCTCTCCATCCGCGAGGGTCATAGTGACGGAGAGGTGCGCGCTATTGCATTTTCATCACTTATCATTGGCAATGTGTTTCTTATTCTCACGTCCCTCTCGCGCACCCGGAGTTTTGTTTCAGTCATACTGGAGAGGAATATCGCGGCTCTGAGCATCATGGCCGTAGCACTCACCATGCTCGCACTGGTCACCCTGGTGCCGGCACTCGAGCGGCTCTTCAGCTTCGACTATCCGGGTTTCAGGCATTTTGCTATTTCCATAGCAGCTGCCAGCGCGATGTTATTGCTACTGGAGGTAGTGAAGCTCATCCGCTACAGGCTTGGCAAGAGCAACAGTTGATTTACTCATAGCCTCAGAGAGGCTAGGTTTTTATTTCTCTCCTCCACTCTACTATGCTGATACTGAGCAGTAGCCAACCTACGCCCAAGCAGTATCCTGCCATCACATCGCTGAGGTAGTGCACACACAGATACAGACGGCTGAGGCCTATGAGCAGTACGATGCACAGTACGATAGCTGCCAGCGCCATCCGGGCCGCAGTGCCTCGCACAGATCTCAGTACCAGGTACAGGAGGTATAAATAAAAAGATGCAGCCACCGTAGCGTGACCACTCGGAAAGCTAAACGACGACTCATGATAATAAGCAAACTGATGTGGCCTGTTCACCTCAAATATGTGCTTGCCCGAGGCCATAGTGATCACGCTGCCCGATAGCGTGATGAGCAGGCCCCATAGGGCTATCCAGTGCCTGGACCGGATCAGCAGCAGGGTGGAGGCAAATGCGACTCCCGCTACAGTATATACGCTGGCCAGTTGCGTCACTGCGTAGAAAAACCGGCCACCAGTGTGTGTCCTGATGCTGTAAAACCACCGGGTGGCATTGTTATCCACCAGAATAATACCCTCCGCATTGACCACATCCTCTGCCAGATCTGCCAGCAGAAGAGTATTGGCTATGAATACGGCAGTCAGTACTGTGAGTGGCAAGCCCATAAAGGAATGCAGACCAAAACGTGCTACGGTCCAGTGGTATGCTCTGGGATATCTGTGCGCTAACCCCTTGACCGCCTTACTGCCCAGCAGTCTGGAGCCGAGAGCCTCCATAAATGTGCGTATGCCGGTCTTCATGATATATAGAATAACAGGTGACTAAGTCAGGCCGCGGGTGCAGAGCTCTTCACTTTCTACCACTATATTTTTTATTCTTTCCTGAGAGATACCGATCTGCGATAGCTGCCCCTGATGCCGGGATACATCCCGCGCCAGAAATAACCCGTCTGCCATCAGTTCCTGTTTCTCAGCGGTAGTTAGTGTGGTCAGACAGGTGAGCGGATAGAGGCCTGTCTCATCTATCTGCTCGCGCAGGCTCTCCCTGGCCGGGTAGTCCCAGCCCAGCAGGTGTAGGCCTGCACAGGTGCCGTACTGTACCGCGTCTGTAGTGAAGCGCGTGTTGGTCACCACCCAGCCCTGATAGGACCTGCCCTTCTGATCAGGCTCTTTGTCCCAGCCTTCGGTCACATCACGAAATCTGGAATGAATGTATAACGGGATCTTCACATCACAGACGAATCCCGGATTATTGTGAAACTTGCACTCGATCACATATTGCCATTGATCTTTGGTGGCGATGATATCTATTTCATGGCTTACACACCTGCCTTGCACGATCTGTCCCACACGGGCATCGAAGCCTTTCTGGCGGAGTAGCTCCGCTACATATTTTTCAAAAACGAAACCATTAGGGCCCAGCTCCATGATGGCATGCTTCAGCTTATACTTAGCTGCCGTCACAGTGGTTTTATGTTTGAGCAGGTCAAAGGCCAGGTGATAGATCTCTCGGGTAGTGATCCCCTCAAATAGTTGTCCGGTTATCTTTTGTACGATCTCTTTGACTGCAGCATCATCGGCTCCTGCACGTTTCAGTGAGTTCTTGAGCTTGGCTGCGGAAAATAGGGCCTTCTCACCGGATGCTTTTGTTATGACTACCTCCTTCATAAATAGTTTTTCAATAGCTCCATAGCAAAAACTGCATGGCACAACGATGCCAGATGAAGCCGTATAAAACTATATTATTATCTGGTAAAATTAACCCGAGCAATCCTATGTCTGCACTAAGAGGAGACGATGCAAAAGGAGAGGCCTCTATCTGATCCTTGTCATCGCATCACTATTTTGCCCTTGGGATCGTTCTCAAGAAATGGATGAGGCGTTTGTATTTAAGCCTTCCCCATTGGGGAAGGTTTGGATGGGACTACTATCGCGCCTGGTGCGCATCGTCCAGCCGCTTCTGTATCTGCCCGGTCAGGATATGCCAGAACATGACAAAGTCCGACCCGAGGCTCCACAGCGGATAGGTAAAAGTGGCAGGCTTGTTCTTCTCTATAAAGAAGTGGCCCACCCACGCAAAGCCATAGCCGAGAAAGGGAATGGCCGCAAAGAAATACCACTTCATCGTCACCAGTCCTGCCAGGAAGCTCATGATGACCAGGCCAGTACCGATAAAGTGCAGGGTACGGTTCACCGGGTCAGAGTGCTCCCTGAGATAGTAAGGATAGAAACTCCAGAAGGTCTTGTATTCTTTGTCTGCCATGGCTATCTATTTTATCTCAATTTAGAAAGACTGTGCCGATAGCCCAAACTTCATCTTTACATTTTTTTTGAATCAAAGGTTTGGAGATATGATTTTCAATAGTAGCTTTGCATCACAAAGTACTTTTAAATGAGTCAGAAAGCAGATCATTTACAGCAGCTCGCCGAGATCAAGACCATGATGGAGCGCAGCAGCAGGTTTCTCAGCCTGAGCGGATTGTCAGGAGTCTTTGCGGGCTTCTTTGCCCTGGCCGGTGCCGCAGCGTTTTACATCTTTATCAATCAGCGCATCGGCTACGGCTATAGCGAGCTGGCCCACCGCCTGCCTATAGACCTCGATATGGACTTTTATACTTTCTGCTTCGTAGATGCGGGCGCTACATTGTTTCTCGCGCTGGCAGTCGGCAGCTACTTTACCGCGCGCAAGGCCAAAGAAGACGGACAGCGCATCTGGGACCTATCCGTGCTCAGGTTTATGTTCAACCTTTTCATCCCGCTGGCTACCGGTGGTCTCTTTGGGCTCATACTGTTGTTTAAGTTTCACTGGTTTGGCATCCTGCCGCCGGTCACGCTGATATTCTACGGCATGGCCCTGCTCAATGCGTCTAAGTACACGCTGGACGAGGTGCGCTGGCTAGGCCTCTCTGAGATCGTGCTCGGCCTGATAGGCTGCCTCTATCTGGGCTATGGCGTGACCCTGTGGGCTATCGGATTTGGTATACTGCATATAGTGTATGGGCTGATCATGTACATCAGGTACGAGGCCAAACCCAAAGAGAAGAAGTACTGGTAAGGAGATAGTGACGTGAAAAATTTTATAGACAGGCTCAATAAGGCGTTCGAAAACAGGATCAGGCTCGGCATCATGTCTGCGCTCATGGTCAATGCGAGTGTGGACTTTCTCACGCTCAAGGAGCTGCTGAATGTGACCGACGGCAACCTGGCCAGCCACATCACGGCGCTGGAGAAGCTGGAGTACATAGCCGTGAAAAAAGAGTTTGTAGGCAAGAAGACGAAGACGACCTATGTGGCGACCAAACTCGGCAAAATGGAATTTAACCATCATCTGAAGGCCTTGGAGGATATGATCCGCCAGAGCGAGTAGGGTGATCTGAAAAAAGTGAGGAGGTGTACCCTCCTGTTTTTTTGCTCAATTACTTTGTATTGCAAAGTGCTTTTTAAATTATACAAATGGATAAGGAAACCAACAGCTACCGCAGGCAGATCAGATACCTGATCGTATTTTTTATGATCTCACTCATCATCAGCGGCCTCACGGCTATGCCTGCCAGAGAGGGCGTGAGCTGGCTGGTCAGCGTAGTACCACAGTCGTGGACGGTGATACAGGCCTACCTCATCTCAGTGCGCGAGGCACTCTATCAGTGCAACTCTATACTCTTCTACGGCTACGACTGGCTCGCCTTTGCACACATTGTGATAGCAGTACTCTTCATAGGCGTGCTGCGCGACCCTGTGCGCAATGTATGGGTGGTAGAGTTCGGCATGATAGCCTGCATGATGATCCTGCCTTTCGCCTTTGTGATGGGAGAGGTGAGGGGCATACCTGTATGGTGGCGGCTCGTAGACTGCTCTTTTGGTGTGGTAGGCATCATGCCGCTGTGGTTTGTACGTGATCGTATCAAGAGGCTGGAGCACACCATCAGCATTGAGCGCCTCAATACAGTTTTCTGATATGTTCCGCCTGGTCAAAATGATCATCACGCTCACCTCACTGCAGTGGACACGGCGCGCGCTGCGGCAGTCGCTGCGCCATATACCTGGACCGGCTGTGCAGCAAGAAGAACCACAGAACCTGCATACTGATAAGGCCTTCAAAAGAAAGATGCTCCTCGTCAGTACACTGCATACGCTGCTTGGCGCCTTGTACAATGACTAAATCCAAACCCGCATGAAGCTAAGCTCTACCTAAACCAAAACACAATCATCATGAAAAGAAATGACGTCCCTATCCTGCTGGCTACTGCCGCCTATAGTTTCCTCTTCTACCGGCAGTCCGCCGGGCTCAACTATTTCCTCTTTGACATACTGCTCATCATACTGCTGCTCGTGCGGGATATGTCCCTGCTCAGGCGCATGACCTTTATCGCTGCGGCGGCGGGGTGTATCGTGTCTTCTTTTTTTGTGTTTTGGTACGGTACCACCCTGCCTTTCGCAGCCAATGTGATCTCTCTGGTAGCGCTGGCAGGCTTCAGCATGGATCCGGAGTCGTCCTTTATCATCGCGTGGCTGCACTCCTTTTTCTCTATGACCTGTGTGGTCATTTTTATGGCGGCTGATATGCTGTCGGGCATCATATCTCCCACACCCGCCGGCGGCAGGAGCCGCGCCTTCCATAGGATCTTCCTTGCTATCATTCCCGTATTCATTTTCTTCATCTTCTTCCTCATCTACCGCCAGAGCAACCCCATCTTTGACCAGCTGGCCAGCCGTATCAATTTTGGCTGTCTGTCTGTGGGCTGGTTGTTTTTCACCTTTAGTGGTTTCCTGCTCATGTATGGCTTTTTCCGGCAGCGCGTAGCCGCCTCTATGCAGCAGCGGGATCATGATACCTCGGACGATCTGGCCGTGATCACAGCGGAGCAGGATACCATGGCGCAGATCACCAGTGCTGCTAACCTGGTGTACACGGGAGTACTGCTGCTCATCTTGCTCAATGGTCTACTGGCCGTAGTCAATGGCCTCGATGTGTACTATCTCGGTATCGCGCACCGCATACCAGCGGGTATCACCTATACGCAGTTTCTGCATAACGGAACCAACGCGCTGATCCTCTCTATCATCCTCGCCATCAGCATCATCCTTTTCTACTTTCGGGGCTATCTGAATTTCTATGAAGGCAACAGGTGGATCAAGCTGCTGGCATACCTCTGGATCGCGCAGAATATCGTACTCGTGCTATCCACCTGCTCTCGCAACTACTCCTATATCTCCAGCTATGGCCTTACCCATAAGCGTATCGGTGTCTATGTCTACCTCGCACTCTGCATCACTGGCCTCGTCACTACTTTGATCAAAATACTGGCCGCCAAAAACAACTGGTTCCTCTTTCGCAAGAATGCCTGGATCATGTACGCTATGCTGATCGTGGCCGTGCCCGTAGACTGGGACACGGTGATAGTAGATTTCAATATCAGCCACTTTCAGGCCGATCAGAAAATGGAGATAGACCAGTGCTACATGGCTGACCTAAGTCATACCGATCTCGCGCAGCTATTCCGATACTATGTAGTGGAGCAGAAGTCGCTCAATGCAGTAGTAGATAGCAGCAACACCTACAGCGAGACAGGCCGCCGGGGAAGCACAGCTTACAATATCGAGATACAAAACATGCTCTGGTATAGCTATCTGCACCTCGATGAAGATTACTCCCATCACGACTGGCAGAGCTACTGTGAGAGCAAGACCCGAAATCTCGCTGCGGTGCAGGAAATGATCGCCACGCATCACCTCATCTGCCCGGTATCCCTGCGCTAAACCCTAAAAGAAACACCATGAACAACCAAAATAAAATGACGCTCGCGCTGGCGTTCTTCAGTGTCTTTTGCATCGCATTGGAGGTGGTACGTATCCATCTGTCCGACACCGCTTCTTTCTGCTTCCTCATCTGGAATCTCCTCCTCGCCTGGGTGCCCTATATACTAGCACAGGCATTCACCACACAGGACCTGCGCCGGCAACCGCTCATAGCGCTGGGCATCCTCGCTATCTGGGTGCTTTTCCTGCCCAATGGCCCCTATATCATCACAGACCTGCTGCACCTGCGCCAGCGGATAGAGATACCGCTCTGGTATGATGTGATACTCGTGAGCAGCTATGCCTGGCTGGGCCTTCTGCTCACCCTCCTCTCTGTCCGCCAGATCCATCATAAACTCAAAGACCACTTTGCTCCCGGAAAACTCTGGATCGCGCTGCCGGTACTATTCCTCAGCTCAGGTTACGGCATCTACCTCGGCCGTTTCCTGCGCTGGAATAGCTGGGATGTCTTCTTCCGCCCTATCTACCTCCTGCGCCGCTCCCTTGTAGAATTGATACATCCTTTCAGCCATCCGCAGCCGCTACAGGTCACGGTAGTGATCGGGCTGCTGCTCACCCTGAGCTACGCAGTGTTCTACTTATCTCACCATCAAAATCTCCGTCATGAATCTGAATAACGTTTTCGCAAAGACACTTGGTCTCTCTCTGGCGCTGGGCCTGCTCATATTCATGATAGGCGTGCCTATTGGTTTCCTGACCATGGATCACTTCAAGATAGCCGAGGACGACGGTTTCCTTATCATCATAGCCATTGCTATGTACATCGTTTACTGGCCTGTCCAGATCACACTGTCCATCACGCACAGGCTAGTGTCACAGTACTGGCGTACCCCTTCTTCCTCAGCTGTGTTGCAGAGCCTTTTTGTGTGCGAGTGGATCTTGTACCTGATCGTTTATCTTTTCTGTGTGTGCGCATTCTATGAAAAAGATATCTGGCTCACTATCTTTCTCTTCTCGATCCCTTATATCATCTGTTGCACCATCTCTGTCTACTTGTATAAGAACTTATACGAGAAAGAATTGAAACGCTTCCCTGACTCAGCTCCCGAAATCCAATAGTATGACCTGGTCATTGATGAAACTCATAGACATCAGTTTCCTGATGGCAGGCCGCCTCTTTGGCGGCAATACACTCACCGAGTCGCACGCGCAGCTCCGCACTCTGCCACGCGGCACCGTAGGCCGCGAGATAGCTGATACACTGGATAGCCGCGGCTACGAGCTGCTGCCCTTCTTTGCAGATCATGATATGAAGCACATTATACTCGGCTACGACATGACAGAGGCCGACGAGCTCCGTATGCAGCTCTACATGATAGGCAACGGCAACCGCAGCCTCGCTTGCCTCTTGCCCACTATAGGCAGCATCGTTTTTTATCCGAGGCTGTGGTGCGAGATATCTTATCACTATCATCTGGGTAGAGTCGGCAGACCCATCTCTCGTCTCCGCTTGTCAGAGTGCAGGCAGCGCCCGCTATCAGAGATCAAAGCCCTATACGGCAGGCCTCCAAGTGCCACGATCATTTAGCTCCGGCAGCAGCTTCATCCTTCTTGATTGCATCTTTCAGCGCCTGCGCAGATAGAGGATTTACCTTCTCCTCTTTGGCTTTGATGATGGCATAGTCGCAGGCTTTGGTGGCCTCAGACTTATTGCCCAGCTTATATTGCAGGTAGGCGTAGGTCGTATTATTAGTACTGTTGTTTTGCAGGTTTACTGCCTTGTATGCCCACTGGGAGGCTTTCTTGAGATACTTGTCGTCATTTGTATTGATGTAGTACTGCCAGGCCACATCGTTCAGCAGTTTGGCATCATTCGGTGCGTACTTCTTGATGTATTCACTCACATACTTGTCATAGGTATCAGCATTGGCAGTATTAAAATAGTAGTCCATTTCCATTTTGGCGGCAGCCTTTTTGCTCTCCGCGCCTCCGGCTTTCTTAGTCAGGTCCAGTGCCACGGCCAGTACCTTAGGGTCTGTCTTGCGGCGTGCAGTCTCGGCAGCATCTTTGGCTATAGACAGCAGTTTTTGGTCATAAGCCTTTTCGCCCACCTTGGCCGCAATGCCAGATTTATCCTTCTGCAGTGCCTCCAGTCCCGGCGACTCATAACTATTGGTCATCTGGTAGATGGTCATGAGCGTACTCTCTTTGGCCCAGCCTTGCTTTTGCGCCTGAGCGAGATACTCGGCAAACACCGCATCATAGTTGCGCCCGGAGGCTTTGAAATTCTTCAGATAGTCCTCCATAAAAGCCTGACTGCGCTCACCTGCGCTATATTTTTTATTGAGATCATTCATGATATCCGGCAGCGGGTCGGCAGCTTCATGCGCGCTGCTCATCAGCGTAGGGGCATCTATCAGACCCATGGTGCGCTTTTTCACTGAGCCATTGGCGTCCAGCCACAGCATAGTGGGATAGGCGGTAATCTGGTAGCGCGTGGCTACCTGCGGGCCTTCGCCTTTCTCCATATCCACCTTTATATTGATGTAGTTGTTATTGAAGTATTGCCCCACAGCGCTATCCATAAAGGTCGTAGCCGCCAGCCGCTTGCAGGGGCCGCACCAGGAGGTATAGCAGTCTATAAAGACGAGCTTGCCTTCGCGCTTCGCCTTGTCCAGCGCATCCTGAAATGCGATCTCATGGTCAAACTCTATGCCTCCGGCCAGAACCTGTACGGCCTGCAGCATGGCCAGTGTGATAGTGAGTATCCTGATAGCTTTTTTCATATTGCCAAAGTTAGAAAGACTGATCTAAAGAAATGCTAAAATATCGACGTGTGCTAGTGTATGACCGATACTCTGACGGAGCGCAGCGTATGGCTGCCATCTGTGAGTGATAGCAGGTAGATACCATCACTCGGCGCCGTCAGGTCTATATACTCCTTCTGCAAGCCACTGCGGATATTTATGGCGTGCCGCTCTATCTCTTTGCCGGTCATATCTGTCAGCACATACTGCGCCTCCCGCGCCCGCTCCGACCGGATCAGCAGGGTAGCAGTACCGGAGGTGGGATTGGGGCTGAGCGTCAGGTAGGAGATATCACTACTCTCCGCGATACCTGTATAATATACACCGATGAAAGTATCTATGAAGCAGCCTGTGGCATTCAGCACCCGAAACTGATACAGCCCCGGTGTGTCTATCACAAATATATCGCCGGACTGTATCGCACCGCCATTCATCTGATAGTAGAGAGTGTCAGTACCTGCACTGGCATTGATCACTACGTTTCCATTGGCCGGGCCCGCCAGTGGCACTACATTTATGCTATTGATGTGTATAGCGGCAGGCTGGTGCACTGCAGCGGTCAGTACCCGCTGGCAGCCGCCGCTATCAGACACAGTGAGCTGGTAGAAGCCCGCAGGTACCTGGGCCAGCACTGTGCCGCTATCTCCATTGCTCCACACAGCGTGGTAGCTATTGCCCGGGCCACCGCTTACAGTGGTCTGTATACTGCCGCTGGAGTCACCGTGGCAGCGCACATCTGTCTGGGCAATTTTCTGTACCGAGAAAGGGCACCTATCACAACTGTAGGAGCGCTCGGCCATATATGCATGATATAGATTGAGCCTGCCGCCTGTGGTGGTCAGATTGGCCAGGTCGCTCAGCGGGTCTACTGACTCAAAGAGATAGTCCCGCATGATCAGTGCTATGGAATCGGGATAGGCCATGTAGTCATTTACCATGTCCACGCACGCATTGGCCCACATAGCCCCGATAGCACCAGCCACATGGGGCGAGGCCATAGAGCAGCCGGAGAGATTGCCGTAGCTATTGCCGGGTATGGTAGACTTGATAGAGGTACCCGGCGCACCGAGGTCTATACTCACAGGGCCATAGCCTGCACCTGTATTCCTTGTATCATTGATTGTCGTATTGGTCACAGCTATCATCCACTTGCTGGGGCACTGGGTGGGGATATCACCTGTCACGTCTACATTCCAATTTCTGTTTGCCGTAGCTGCGGCGCTCAGGATGCCGTATCGGCCCATCGAGTCATAGAGCGCACACCAGATGGGATAGTCTGCAGGGTGCCCCTGATCTACACCAAAGGAGGAGTTGGTAGATACGATGAAGGCGCCTTTCGCTCCGCTGGTCTGATCATACAGGCGGCGCATCTCTATCACGTAGTCATACGCTTTCACCACATCGCTCTCGACAGTAGAGGAGCCATCTATGGCCAGCACCTTGCAGCCCCAGCATACACCTGCCACTCCTATACCATTGTTGGTTTTGGCAGCTGCTATACCGGCCACGTGCGTGCCGTGCTCATCCGGTCCATCATACATAGAGTCATTATTCATGTACACATTCCAGCCGCGGTAGTCATCTATGTAGCCATTGCCGTCATCGTCTATACCGTTGTGCGGTATTTCCTGTCGGTTCACAAAGAAGTTGACATCCTCATGGTATACGTCAAAAGGGTCATCTATCACCGCTATCACGATCGTATCTCCCGTACGGGTCACAGCATTATGATTGATATCCCAAGCCTGCGGCGCACTGATATCAGCGCCGGGGTGTGTCAGGTTTTGCATATTCCACTGATCTGCAAAGTAGGTGTCATTGGGCACCAGAGATCGGCGCGTCACATTATTGTGATTGTACTGCGCAGCTATGATCTGTTTGTCAGACTTGAGACGGTCCAGTATACCTTTCTCTTCCGATTGGATCAGCCAGATATTCATAGAGGCAGAGAGACACTGTATCGCCGTAGCGTCATAGTTTGCCTTCAGGAAAGCCTCGCAATCTATACCCCCTTGCAGGTGAATGATATATTGGCCGGGCAGAGTAAAGTCTGCCACCTGGGCAGAGGACAAAAGTGCCACAGCGCATAGCCATAGCGAGAGTACTATCTTTTTCATTTATAAACTATCGTAACGGTAGTCATAAAGATACGGAATAAAAGGCGCACCATAATATGGCTGTTAAAGCCTCCCTTCGTAGAAGTTTGGAGGGTAGTAGTTCCTGTATTGGCTGTTACCCTCTCCTTTTTTAGGAGAGGGTAAGGTGAGGTAGGGCGAGTCGCAGGGGCTGTTCGTAGTTCCTGATTTGATGATCAGTGAGATAGTTAAATACATCAGGGGCTTCCCTCTCCCTCGGAGAGGGAAGCTGCCGAAGGCTGATGGGTGAGGTGATTATGCCTCCGCGGCGAGCCATTCCTCCGCTATCTTCAGCACCTCTGCGCTATCCCATCGCTCTGCTATGTTGTCCATGGCCATGATCCGGTCCAGCAGTACGCTCTGGTGCTGCGCCCGCGACTGTGCCTCAGCGTATGGCACCCGGTCAAAGGTCACCATCGAGTATAGGGTATTAAACCGGCCAGGGAAGTGGGCAGCAATATGCTTCTCTATTTTCAGGCGCAGCTGAAACTCCGGTTGCCCCGAGAGGTCGCGCATTTCTATATAGTTGTATAGGGCGAGATCTGCTATCGCATCAGCATTCTCCTTGCGGGACTGCTGGTACTGATCCAGCGCTACGGTCCAGTTGCCATCGCTCGCAGTCAGGATATCATCCAGCACATCTACATCTTCAAAACCGCAGTTCATACCCTGGCCGTAGAAAGGCACTACTGCATGTGCGGCATCTCCTATCAGTGCAGTATGCCTATGCACCCATGGGTAGCAGCGCATAGTGACCAGCGCGCCGGTAGGATTGTCAAAGAAATCATGCTCCAGCGTAGGCAGGTGAGGCAGCGCCGTAGGGAAGTGCTTTTTAAAATAGGCTGTCACATCTGCAGGCGTCTTTAGGTTGTCAAATCCAGTTTCACCTTTATAAGAAGCAAATAGTGTCACCGTGAAGCTGCCATCTATATTCGGCAGCGCGATCATCATAAAGCTCTGCCGCGGCCAGATATGCAGCGCGTTTTTCTCCAGCGCCCAGCCGCCGCCCTCCAGCGCCGGTATAGTCAGTTCTTTATAGCCGTAGTCCTCGTAGGTCTGCGAGAAGTTGAACTGAGGCGTCTTCTGCATCTCATAGCGCACGGCAGAGAAAGCACCATCCGCGCCAAAGAGATAATCAGAGGCTATTGTATTCACATGACCGGAGTGTACATGCTTGAAGCGTGCCGTAGTATTTTCAAAATCTACATGGCTGCACACCTGATCAAAATAAAAATGGATGTCAGGATATTTCTCTGCTTCATCTATTACGATGCGGTTCAGCTCCCCACGTGATACGGAGTAGATAGATTGGCCATCTTTCCCGTAGGGTATATGTACAGTACTGCCATCCAGATTGTGTACCATGCGGCCGGTCATCGGCACAGCTATTTCCGATATCCTATCGCTCAGGCCTATCTTATCCAGTGCGTGCCAGCCGCGGTTGCTTAGGGCCAGGTTGATAGAGCGTCCGCCTATGTAGCCCGCCTGGCGCATATCAGGGCGCCGCTCATACACATTCACTTTGTGTCCACGTTTGGCCAGGTAGCAGGCCAGTACGGAGCCCACCAGCCCGGCTCCTGCTATCGTGATTTTCTTGCTCATTTTTTGATATTATAATAGGTAATATGGCGGATCAAATGTGTAAAATATTTTTGGCAAAGAAGCCTGACAAAGATCGCCTCTTGCCGGCGGCAAATGGGAGAGCTTTGTCATCTTTCGGTCAATCGGTGAGCTACATCTTTGTATATAAGTACTTGTAAATAGATAATCCCGGCACGCACAGCGGGATAGAGATCTGATTTCTTTTTAGGAAATAAATTTTGGTAGTTGTGATGACAAATCATACTTTGCTGCAGCGATGAGGAAGAGTGGATACATATATATAGCAGCACTGCTGCTGCTCGCATCTTGTACCACCAGGATGACCCCCGTGCAGTACAGCGCAGCCGAGCGCAGGATGACTGACTCGCTGAAAGGCTTCGACCCCAGGATGGCTGCCACTATCAAACCATACCGCGACTCTATGGAGGCTGAGATGAATCAGGTGCTCGTAGTGAGCGACACCGTCCTGACCAAGCAGATGCCCGAGTCCGACCTCGGCAATCTTCTCTCAGAAATACTGCTGCAGAAAGCAGAGAAGTATGGCAAGCGCCACGTAGATGTAGCCATGATCAACTTTGGTGGCATCCGTCTGCCGCAGCTGCCCAAAGGCAATGTGACCCGCGGCCAGGCATTTGAGCTCATGCCGTTTGATAATCTCCTTGTCTTGCTGGAATTAAATGGCGATCTGACCCAGCAGCTCTTTGACCGCATGGCCGGCGCCGGCGGTGTGCCACTGGCCGGTGCGCGGTACGTGATATCCAAAGACAAGAAGGCTATCAGCATCACCATTCAGGGCAAGCCATTTGATCCGTCTAAGAAATACGTAATAGCCCTGAGCGACTATCTCGCAAATGGCGGCGAGAAACTCGATATGCTGAAGCCTATACCACAGATAGAGACCGGCGTACTGCTGCGCGATATCTTTATAGAAGGATTCAAAGACATCAATGCCCGCGGCGAGCATCTCAAGAGTATCAAGGACGGCCGTGTCACCGCAGAGTAGTAGTTTATAGTGCATCACGATCCATAGTAGTAGAAGTATGAACAGAAAAGAATTTATCCAAAGGTCATCCGCCGCCGCAGCACTGCTCGGTCTGGGAGCATTTCCACTAGAGGCACTCGCAGCAGGCGAGCTTATGAAGCTCACCATACTCCATACCAATGACCAACACAGCCGCATCGATCCCTTCCCTATGGACGGTACAAAGTATCAGGGCCTCGGAGGCTTTGCCCGCAGGGCAGAGGTGATCCGCCAGATACGCGCAAAGGAAAAGCACGTCATGCTGCTCGATAGCGGCGATATATTTCAGGGCACGCCATACTTCAATAAATACCACGGCGAGATAGAGATCCGCCTCATGAATGACATGCAGTACGATGCCACCACCATCGGCAATCATGACTTTGACGGCGGCCTCGACAATCTGGCCCTGCGCATGGATCAGGCGCACTTTCCCTTTGTCAATGCCAACTACGGCGTAAACCACACACCGCTCAAAGGAAAACTGAAAGAGTACAAGATCTTCAAGAAGGGACGCGTACGCATCGGTGTCTTTGGTGTAGGCATAGAGATGGCCGGCCTCGTAGCAAAAAACATGTACGGCGATACGCAGTACAATGACCCGATCACCAATGCAAACCGCATCGCAAACATCCTCCGTCACGATGAGAATTGCGACCTTGTCATCTGCCTCTCGCATCTTGGCTTTAAGTATGACAATCCAAAAGTCTCTGACGAAGTCCTCGCAAAGTCTACGATGAATATCGACCTCATACTGGGCGGCCACACGCATACATTCTTTGATGCACCCCTCACATACAATAACGCCGAGGGCAAAACCGTCTTAGTAAATCAGGTAGGCTGGGCCGGTATCTGCCTGGGCCAGATCGATTTTTATTTTGACCATAAAAATCGAAAGCAAACCGGCAACAATTCGCCGATAAAAATCGTACCCATAAACAGCTAGATTTTTCTTTTTACCAGCCTTTCTTTTTGTGGATATTTTCACTAAATAAGAGGCAAACACACACCGAAAATTTTATCAAAAAAACAAGTGGATAAAAATTTCTTTCTACACTTTCTTTTTCACATTTTCACATCATCAACCAAATCGTAGTACTTTTCATTCACCCCCAAGCCTAAAACAATCTGAACAGAGCATGAAGGAGAAATCGGCATCACAAGTTTGGAACGCATGTCTGGAGATCATCAAAGACAACGTGAGCCAACAAAGCTTTAAAACGTGGTTCGAGCCGATACGACCAGTAGAGATCAGAGAGAACGTGCTCACTATTCAGGTACCATCACAATTCTTTTACGAGTGGCTCGAGGAGCATTACGTATCATTGTTGCGCAAAACGATCAAACGCGAGTTGGGCAACGATGCACGCCTTGAGTATAGAATTGTAGTGGAGAATAGCAGCAGCAGCGCTCGTCCGTCTACGGTCGATTACCCGAACTACAACACAGGACACAATGAAAACCCAGAGTCGAGTTTCCCATTGTTCCTGCAAGGGTCATCTATCAAGAACCCTTTCATCATCCCTGGTCTCAAGAAGATCAACATCGACTCACAGCTGAATCCGAATCTAAACTTCGATTCATATGTAGAGGGTGATTGCAACCGTCTCGCACGCTCTGCCGGCTTTGCCGTAGCGCAGAAGCCGGGCGGCACAGCCTTCAACCCGCTGGTGCTATACGGCGGCGTAGGCCTCGGCAAGACACACCTCGCACAGAGCATCGGCAATGAGGTCAAGCAAAACTTCCCAAACAAGACCGTACTCTACGTATCGTCTGAGAAGTTTACCAACCAGTTCTTTGACGCCGTCAAGAATAACTCGGTCAATGACTTCGTACACTTCTACCAGCTCATAGATGTGCTGATAGTGGACGATATCCAGTTCTTCTCCAATAAGGAAAAGACACAGGACATCTTCTTCCATATCTTCAACCATCTCCACCAGAGTGGCAAGCAGCTCGTCCTCACCACAGACCGCCCACCGCGCGATCTGGAGGGCATAGAGGAGCGCCTCCTCAGCCGCTTCAAGTGGGGCCTGAGCGCAGACCTCCAAGTGCCGGACTTTGAGACCCGTATCGCCATCCTCGAGAAGAAGATGTATGCAGACGGTATCGAGCTCCCGCGCGAGGTAGTAGAGTTTGTAGCGTATAACATCAATACCAATATCCGCGAGCTCGAGGCAGCCCTCATATCGCTCCTCGCACAGGCCTCGCTCAATAAGAAAGACGTAGACCTCGACCTGGCCAAGAAGATCATCAAGAACTTCGTCAAGTCTATCAGCCGCGAGGTATCGATAGACTACATCCAGAAGACCGTCTGCGACTACTACAATGTACCGATGGACCACCTCAAGGAGAAGACCCGCAAGCGCATGATCGTGCAGGCCCGCCAGCTCTCCATGTTCCTCGCCAAGAACTACACCAAGAACTCCCTCAAGGTCATCGGCAAGCACTTTGGCGGTAGGGACCACTCTACGGTGATCCACTCCTGCCAGGCCGTGCAGAACCTGATCGACACAGACCAGGAGTTTCGCGAGCAGGTGTCTGAGATACAGAAGAAGATACAGATGAGCATCTCCTAGCACCTCACCCCGACCCTCTCCAAAGGAGAGGGAGGAATACAAAAATATAACCTCGTCACGCAAGTGACGAGGTTTTTTTATGTGTGTCGGAGTTGTTTTTCGACTGGAGGAGGGGTGGTATGGTGGATGAGGGTTATGTATATGGGGTGGGGTGTGAATGGGTTAGTGTGGGTTGGGTTTTGCAAGTTTTTGGAGGGGGAAATGTCCTCAAGTTTGTGGATAGGTTTTGAGGTGTTTAAAATTGCTTTATTGGCGTATTTTGCTTAATATTGCAGTTGAATATTTCACACAAAGGGCACTAAGGGCTCGAAGAAATGCTCAATGCTGAAGTAATGCATGAAGCTCTCTAAGTGAGTCTTGCAGCTAATACAATGTTTCACGCAAAGACCTGTCTGCCGACAGGCAGGCGCGAAGGCGCTAGGAAATACGGAATCCTCCGGCCACCTCCTTTCTAAAGGAGGAGTCCGACCAGGTGGTGTCAGGGCGCTTACTTAGGGCCTGGTTAGATAGGTCCATGATCTTTCTTTTAGTTTCTTGATTCTTGTCTCTTGATTCTTTCATTCTCTTATATAAATATGAACTTATGGCTCCTAATGGAAACCAGAATGCGGTGAAGTGGACGCTGGAGCGGACACTGGAGACGCTGAAAACTATCGAACAATATTCCTACAGCCCGGAGTGCCAGTACCTGGGTCATGCGCTATCTCTGGCGCATGTGTATGATGATGTGTGGGCGTACTGGCGCAAGAAGTGGCGGGGGAACTATGCGGTGACCAACCTCATGAAGGTGATACAGCAGCGATTTGAGGCACGGATAGTGGATAAGGCGATCACAGGCAAGATGCCGGTACACTTTGCGACGTTTATGCTGAAGCATCACTATGGGTGGAACAGGGAGGCGGAGCTGAGGCCTGCTGAGCCGGATATGGTGGAGCTGGCGGCGTGGGATGCGGCGCCGGAGCCTGTAGCCGAGGTGGCCAGTGCGCCTGCTGTGGCGGACAAGGCTGCGGAGGTTATGACGACTACTGCGGAGCGCCCTGTGCAGGCACCTACTAAGAAGCAGAGTGTGACGATGGAGAAACTGAAGCGGTATAACACGCTGTATCCGGAGAAGGCGCTGATACCGCCTATTGCGTTTTTTGATGGTAAGCCGCCTTCTTACCTGCCGGCGGTGCTGTTTGAGGATGGGTATTTTGTGCGGGCTGAGTTGTAGGGTGGTTTTTCACACGAAGGGCACGAAGGACTCTAAGGCATACAAAAGGGAGTGCTTTGAAGCGCTCGAAGGGTGTGAACAGCGGAGTACACGTTTCACGCGAAGACGCAAAGGCGCGAAGGGAATGCAAAGTGGGTTTTCACACGA
>JAFDYQ010000025.1:0-62500 GCA_018267365.1 Bacteroidota bacterium
GATGGTGCTACAGGTCCTCAGGGTAATACAGGTGCAGATGGTGCCACCGGTCCTACAGGTGTAGGAGCTACTGGTCCTACTGGTGCCGACGGTGCTACAGGTCCTGCTGGCGCCGCTGGTGCTACGGGTCCTGCTGGCCCTACAGGAGTCGGTGTTACCGGCCCTACCGGAGCTGATGGCGCTACTGGTCCTCAGGGTCCTATAGGTGCTCAGGGTCCGATAGGTACCAACGGTCCTACAGGTGCCACGGGTGCTACAGGCGCGGCAGGTGCCACGGGTCCTACGGGTGCCGCTGGTCCTACTGGCGCCGCAGGTGCCACGGGTGCTGCCGGTCCTACAGGTGCGGCGGGTGCCGCTGGTCCTACTGGTGCCGCTGGTGCTACGGGCCCAGCCGGTCCTACAGGTGCGGCGGGTGCTGCTGGTCCTACTGGTGTTGCTGGTCCTACTGGTGCTGCTGGTGCTACGGGTCCTACAGGTGTAGGTGCCACTGGTGCTACAGGTGCCGCAGGTGCTACGGGTCCTGCAGGTGCCGCGGGTGCTACAGGTCCTGCTGGCCCTACAGGAGTCGGTACTACCGGCCCTACCGGAGCTGATGGCGCTACTGGTCCTCAGGGTCCGATCGGTGCTCAAGGTCCGGTAGGTATAAACGGCCCTACCGGAGCTACAGGTGCTACCGGCGCGGCAGGCGCTACCGGTCCTGCGGGTGCCGCAGGGGCTACGGGTGCTACGGGCGCAGCTGGTGCCACAGGCGCAGCTGGTGCTGCCGGTCCTACAGGAGCCACAGGGGCCGCTGGAGCTACAGGTCCTGCGGGTCCTACTGGCGCCGCAGGTGCTACAGGTACAGCGGGAACATCCGGTCCTACGGGTCCCACAGGTCCTGGATCGCTGTGCGCAGGTGCTGCTACAAACTATGTGACGAAATTTACAAGCGCTACGACTATTTGTAACTCTATCATATATGATAATGGAGCGCAGGCCGGTATAGGCACTACTAGCCCTCAAACATCGACGATCGGAGGTGTAGGTGGTGTAGATAAATTTAAAGTGCTCTCTGCTACACCGGCCGCCAATGGTGATATGGTGGAATTTGCTAATACAAGTGGCAACGGAGTAGCAATGCTCGCGGGCAATACAAGTGCAGCCAATGGATATAATGCGATAGAAGGTGTGACTTATGGAACTTATTCCGGTGTTTTCGGATTGCATATACCTGCTACAGGAGTAGGCCGTGGCGGTACTTTCGTGACAAACTCAAGTAATGCTAATGCAATAGGTGTGTATGGCCAGATGCCTACGCTCTCTGCAGGATGGGCAGGATATTTTGCAGGTGATGTCAATGCCACAGGTGGATACTACAATATTTCAGACAAAAACTTGAAATCTGATATCCAACCTATCAATAATGCAATAGACAAAATCATGCAAATTTCAGGTGTGAGCTACTACTACAAGAAGGATATAGCAGACAAGTTTGGCCTTACCAGCAAGCACGTAATCGGTGTCTTGGCTCAGGATGTAGAGAGTGTGCTGCCAGAGTTGATCAAAGAAACCAGTATACAAGCCAAACTGGACGGCAAATCAATGCAACCCATTAATGCGGAGAGTATGCCTGTAAAGACTGTAAACTATATAGGACTCATACCTGTATTGATCGAAGGTATCAAGGAACAACAAAAGGAAATAGAGGATCTGAAAAAGCAGATCAACGAATTATCTAAGAAGTAATCGTAACTATTAAGTAACTTATAGGAAAGGGTCCCTTATCTGGGGACCCTTTCCTATATCCGCTCAAGCCTAAGTGATTGGTTCCCTACGCTTGTCTGACATAGTTGCCAATAAGAAGGTACATCGCTGTTAAATCAGCTTGCTAATACTTGTTTTTTGGTTACTTTACATCTGAAAATAAAATCCGATGCGCAAGATTATTTACACGTTTTTTATTCTGGCAGTTTTTAGTTTTTCACTGAAGGCCAATGTCGGCGACACCACCTGGGTACAGGCCCAGAATGTGCAACTCAGCTGGTATAATGACTATGATACCACTGCTGTATTCCCAGATGGATCCAAGACCTACCGCAAGATATATATGATCATGACCTTGGGGCAGTATAATTGTCCTGCCGGTACGCAATATTGCCATCAGTGGGATTACGATCTGGAGAACTATGTGATGACTAAAAGTGGCGATACACTAGAGATGTCACGTTGGATCACTCCGTTTGCCACATCCGGTACTCCGGGATTTGGATCATCGTGGAAGCAACACAACATATTTGATGTCACTGATTACTACCAGCAGCTGAAGGATAGTGCAGCTATCAGGGTGCACTATTCAGGCTATTCGGGAGGGTTTACCCTGGACGTGAAGTTTGCGTTCATAGAGGGCACGCCTGAGCGGAATGTAATAGGTATTAATAAGCTCTGGAGCGGTGGCTACAGCTATGGTGACCCAAGTAATCTTATCGATAATAATATACAACCGATCACTCTCACGCCACCCTCCGGCACACAATCTGCGGAAATGAAGCTGGCTATCACAGGCCATGGTCAGGATAATGCAACGGGCTGCTGCGAATTTGACTTTACTGGAGCGGGGCATACCTATAGTGTGTCTATGAATAGTACAGTGGTGGGACAGCAAAACATGAATATAGTCTGTGGTACCACGGAGATATACCCGCAGGGAGGCACCTGGGCATTTCGTAGAGCGGGCAACTGGTGTCCGGGTGGCAAAGTAGCCTTGGCACAATATAAACTGAATGGGGTCGCAGCCGGTACGCCATATGCAGTGGATCTTAACTTCGATGACACCTACGATGGCGGCGGCAGCTACGGGAGCTATAAGATAGAGGCTTCTGTTTTTTCCTACGGCGGATCAAACAAAACACTCGATGCCTCACTTGAAGACGTTGTAGCCCCGACTTCTTTTGAATGGTACCGCAGAGAAAATCCTCTGGCCAGCCAGCCTATCATACTAGTGAGAAATACGGGTAGTACCCCTATCACCTCAATACTTTTTGAGTACGGTGTTAAGGATTCGGCTACATCTCAGTTTGTCTGGACAGGTACTCTGGCTCCATATTCTAATACTACTATCACCATGGCTGCTCTGCGAGCTCTTACCAATCTTTCCCTGGAAGGAGCCACGGGGTCGCATCAGTTTGCTGTCAGGATATTGCAGGTGAATGGATCTACAGATGATGATGCAAGCAATGATGTTCTCACGTCTTCGTTTAATATAGCTCCTACATGGCCTTCTCAGTTTGCCATCAACCTGACTACAAGCAGCCTGGCCCAAGGAGCGGACCCGCTGACCTCAAACTGGGGCTCCGGTGCCAGTGATGCCAGCTGGGAGCTGACCGATGCCAATGGCGCTGTGATAGCCTCCAGAAACAACCTGAATATCAGAACAGCCTATAAGGATACTATAAATCTCACCGCAGCCGGTTTCTATAGACTCAAAGTGAATACGAGCGCCTGTACCGGCCTGCACTGGTGGCCCCTCGATGGACAGTCGGGATATACTGCGGGGTCGATAGTGGTACGCGATTTTAACAATAATGTAAATCTACCCCTCAGTGGTAATGTCTATACAGGAACGTATCACGATGACTTCGGTTGTGGTTTCACGCAGTATTTTACCACCACAGGTGTATGCCAGATGGATGCGCCGGTGATCAGTAGAAACGGTAGTACGCTTTCCGCTACGTCTGCTGCCACCTATCAGTGGTATCGCAATGGTGTGCTGATCAGCGGAGCTACCAATAGTACATACGATATCACTAGCAATGGCAACTATACGGTGAAAGTAACTGACGGTGCCGACTGCAGCAGTATATCCGCAAACCTGGCGGTGATCAATGTAGGTGTGACAGAGGTTGGCAACTTGTCGTCTGTGTCTATCGCGCCCAATCCTGCGCAGAATACATTTGTCATTCATGCAGACAATGAACTGTTAGGTGCCAGCTATACACTGAGTGATATGATGGGCAGGAAAGTGTCTGCTGGTCAGCTGACATCTGATCGTACGCAGGTATCAGTAGCATCACTGGCCACTGGAGTATACCTGCTCAATATCGGATCACAAAACCATCAATCATTTAAGGTGGTCAAGAACTAGACGTAGTCTCGCTGCCTCCGCTATAGACAAACTCGCTGACCTCCTGCAGTTTCTGCGAAGCTTGCTTCATGGATCCTATACCCTCTACGTGAAGTACCAGATACTTGTCTGTTTCGCGCAGGTAGATACCCTGCTTATGTTTTTGTACATACAGCATGATCCGGGCAAATGCCTGCGAGGAGTAGAACGAAGACGACTGATTTGAGATAAAATAGCAACGCAAGTGCCGGTTCTTGATGATCATCTGCTCCATGCCCAGCTTGGTAGCGATCCACTTCAGCCTTACGCCATTGAATAGTTCATGTATCTGCTTAGGTACTTTGCCAAAGCGATCTGTGAGTTTTGCTTCGTAGGCGGCTAGCTCTTCTTCATTCTTGATCTCGTTCAGATCTTTGTACAGCGTCATACGCTCGGCAGAGTTGCGCACGTACTCGTCTGGGATCAGCATCTCTAGATCCGTTTCTATGCTGCACTCCTTTGAGTATTCCTGCGTCTCTTGTAGCTCCTCTGCGTAGAGCTCTTTGAAGTCTGATTCCTTCAGCTCTCGGATCGCTTCATCCAGTATCTTGTGGTATACATCGTACCCTATCTCTGCTATAAAGCCGCTTTGCTCGCCGCCCAGCAGGTTGCCGGCGCCGCGTATATCCATGTCGCGCATGGCGATGTTAAAGCCGCTTCCTAGCTCGGCAAATTCTTCGATGGTTTTCAGACGTTGTTTGGCCTCTTGTGTCAGAGAGTGTTTTGGCGGAGCCAGCAGATAGCAGAAGGCATGCTTATTAGAGCGCCCAACGCGGCCGCGAAGCTGATGCAGGTCGCTGAGACCAAACTGATGCGCATTATTGATGATGATCGTATTCGCATTAGGTATATCGATGCCAGCCTCAATGATATTTGTGGCCAGGAGCACATCAAATTCTTTATTGACAAACTGCAGTAACACTTCTTCCAGTTTCTCGCCATCCAGCTGACCGTGGGCTACGCCTATATCAATATTGGGAACGATCTTATTGAGCATCGTTTTGACTTCTGTAATATCCTTCACCCTATTGTGAATAAAAAACACCTGGCCTCCGCGGTACACTTCAAATTCTATCGCTTCACGGATGATATCTGGATTCAATGGGTGCACCTCTGTAGTGATAGGCTGCCTGTTTGGCGGTGGTGTATTGATGATACTCAGGTCCCGTGCGCCCATCATAGAGAATTGTAACGTACGCGGTATAGGTGTAGCGGTGAGCGTCAGGCAGTCGATATTGGCTTTGAGGTCTTTCAGCGTTTCCTTGACCTGTACCCCAAACTTCTGCTCCTCATCTATCACCATAAGCCCTAGATCTTTGAATTTTACAGTTTTACCTACTAGCGCTTGGGTGCCGATAATGATATTGGTCTTGCCTTCCGCGAGCTTCTGTATCGTTTCTTTCTTGTCTTTACCCGTCTTGAATCGATTCAGGTAATCTATCTCAATGGGAAAATCAGCCAAACGCTCCTTGAAGGTCTTCTGATGCTGCATGGCGAGGATCGTGGTAGGTACCATTACAGCTACCTGTTTGCCATCCAGCACCGCTTTGAATGCAGCGCGTATAGCCACCTCCGTTTTGCCAAAACCCACATCACCACATACGAGCCTATCCATTGGTGACTGGCGCTCCATATCGCGCTTTACATCTTCGGTGGCCTTAGCCTGATCTGGTGTGTCCTCATACATAAAGGATGCCTCCAGCTCCGTCTGCATGTAGTTATCCTTAGAGTAGGCGAAACCTTTGTGTGTGCGCCGCTTGGCATAGAGCTGTATCAGGTCAAAGGCGATCTCTTTGATGCGCTTCTTTGTTTTCTTCTTCAGGTTGGCCCAGGTGTCGGTACCGAGTTTATGCACGCGGGGTGCTTCGCCCTCTTTGCCTACGTACTTTGATATCTTGTGCAGTGACTGTATGCCGACATAGAGGATGTCATTGCCAGCATAGATCAGGCGCACTGCCTCTTGCTTCTGCCCGCCGGAGTCTATTTTTTCCAACCCGGAGAAAACACCCACACCGTGATCGATGTGCGTCACATAATCGCCGGGCTTCAGCTCCCGCAGTGTTTTGAGCAGGAGCTGCGTATCGCGCGAGTAGCCTTGCTTCAGGTTGTATTTGTGGTAGCGGTTGAATATCTGGTGGTCTGTATAAAAGGCAATCTTCAGATCTGTGTCTATGAATCCCTGATGTATGGCCGCATACACTGCTGTAAACGGCACTTTCGTCTTCAGGTCTTCAAAGATGGCATAGAAGCGTTCTATCTGCTTGGCATTGTCAGAGAAAATGAGATTGGTAATGCCATTCTCATCATTGGCCTTGAGGTCAGAGATCAGCAGCTCAAAGTTCTTGTTGAAGGATGGTTGCGGCTTGGAGTTAAACTGTACCTTCTTATCTGTGCGGTAGAAGTTGCCCCCACCAAACTCTATGATGCGGAAGCGGCGCAACTGGCGCACCAGGTCACCCGATGAGACAAACACCTCAGACGGCGCACCCTCTCTCAGCGGGTGCCGCTCATCCAGGTCAGACAAGTCTGACTGCTTCTCTTTGAATTTCTCGGCCTTGGCCATCGTATCATCTAGCTGATCTATGAGTAGCTGCGCGTCCTTGATCCAGACGATCGTATTGTCATTGAAGACCTCAAACACAGACGCCTTACTCTCATTGGTAAAGTGTGTCTGCATATTCGGCACGATAGTGATGCTGGATATTTTCTTGACCGAGAGCTGTGTATTAGGGTCAAAGGTCCGGATAGACTCTACATCAGTATCGAAAAGCTCTATGCGGTACGGCTGCTCATTGCCAAAAGAATAGATATCTATGATGCCACCACGTATGGAAAACTGCCCAGGCTCATATACAAAATCTACCCGCTCAAACTCAAAATCTACCAGCAGCTCGATCATAAAGTCTATGTCGAGTTTCTCTCCTGTCTTGATGCGTAGCGTTTGCTCTTCCAGCTTCTCCTTTTTTACAGCCTTCTCAAACAGAGCCTCAGGATAGGACACCGCAAGCTCAACACGAGAGGACGGATTAGACAGCCTATTCACAGCTTCTGTGCGTAGCAGTACATTGTTGTTATTCAGCTCTTCGAATGCCTGTGGCCGTTTGAAAGAGTCAGGAAAGAAAAAGACATCCTTATGCGTCAGCAGTGCCGTCAGGTTATTCTGAAAGTAAGCCGCCTCTTCTTTATCATTCATGATAAAAAGATGATTGTACTCCGTGGTGCGGAAAGCCGCTGCTGCCACAAACGATTCCTGTGATCCTGTCAGGCCCGAGAGGCTAATATCGGCTTCTGATTCTTTTAGCAATTCTCGCAGGCGCTGTAGTCCTTCTGACTCTGCATAGCGCCCTATGATCTCATCTATATTCATATACTCCAAAATAGTTTAGCCCCGTATCGCCTGATACGGGGTGTTGTTTTATCTATTACCTGCTACTAGTGAGCCAGATAGTATGTCCTTTATTTCAAATACAGGTTCATATAATTGATGGCGTGATGAAATCCCATCTCCTGCCAGAACTTATTAGCGCCTTCATTTTGCACAGCTACCAGCAGGTCTATTTTCTCTACTTCCTGCTCACGGGCAAAGTCCAGCACCTCGCTCATTAATTGTTTTGCTACTCCTTGCCGGCGATATGCTAGCTCTATCACCATATCCTGCACGTACATTCTGCGCCGTATCACAAAGACATCAGGTGTCTGGCTCACGTGAGCTATCACATAGCCAGCGATCTTGCCTTCATCTTCAGCCACAATAACCCGATAATTTTCTTTCTCTAAAAGAGACTTTACAAACTCGGCAAACTTAGCCTCGGCACCATCTACCACTTCAAACATCGGCTCCACAGGCGCATGGATATCTATCAGATACCTCCATAGCGGCAGCATCTGAGGTACGTCCGCACTATTGGCCCTTCTGTATATCATTATTCCGGTTCTTGTTGTTATTATACTGCTTGCGGAAACCGTTGTTGTTATTGTTGTTGTTTCGGTTCTGGTTGTTATTGTTGCGGTTCTGGTTATTGCGGTTCTGGTTGTTGTTGTTGCGGCCCTGATTGTTAAACTGGCGCTTGCCGTTGTTGTTATTCTGATTGATGTTGCTCTGGCGGTTGGCGCGGGAGAGTTCGCTGATGTTGTCTTCTACGCTCAGGCTCAGCTCACCCTTAGAGATGATGTTGAGGTCATTCTTAATGATCTCGTCATTCGTATTCTCTTTGTTCCAGTTCACATAGGTCAGCTTCATATAGTTGCCTATACACTGTGCAAAGGCCAGGCGCTTCTCTGGGTCTTCTACCTCTACAGCCTTGCTCACCAGTGCGGCTACGTTCTTGCCATAGTGGCGGTGCTTGATCTTGGTCTGTGGGTACTCTAGCGGCTCCGGTTTCTCTATGATCTGAGACTTAGTAGTCTTGGGATACGGAGAGTCTACGTCGAGCTTAAACTCGCTGATCATAAACAGGTGGTCCCAAAGTTTGTGTCGGAAATCCTCCACATTGCGCAGGTGCGGATTGAGCTGCCCCATCAATTCAATGATCTCATGCGCCGTACGGTTGCGGTGCTCGCGGTCTTCTATCTTGATACAGTTATCTACTATGCGTTTGATGTGGCGGCCATACTCGGCCAGGGTTATCTTTTCTCTTACGGTATTATATTCCATTATCTTGTTTGGATCTGGTCTGTGATTAATAAAAAAAGGCTGTCCGCCATAGCGGAAATAAAACAGGGAAGATCAGTGGTTAGATGCCTGTGGACGAATGACCGCGGAGGGATTGGGTCTCATCCTTCAGACCAACTTGATTCTACAAAGATAAATGGTTTGGTCAAAACTTCCTAACCGGCCTTTTAGCTCAGTATTTTCAACTTCGCAAACTTCAGCATGATCTTCTTCTCCCCAAAGGTAGGGAAGAAGATCGTAGCGATGCGATTGACACCTGCGCCTTCCATTGTAGTCACCTTGCCAGTGCCAAACTTCTCATGCTGCACATCCATGCCGGTCTGCAACTTGCTGGCATCATCTGGTATAAATGGCTCGGTAGACCCAGCTTTCTGAGTACCTAAAGGTGGAGCTGTCGGCTTAGGGCTCGGTTTGGGGTAGACACTCTTATGATTGCTACTGCCCCATACAGGCTCACGCTCTGTCTGCGGGCGGCTGGACATCATAGGGTTGGTTGGCTGCGCGCCATGCAGGCTGAGGATACTCTCCGGTATTTCATTCAGAAAGCGCGATGCATCACTGTATTGCAATTGGCCAAATTTATAGCGGGATGTAGCATAGGTCAGAAACAGCTTCTTCTCCGCGCGCGTGATGGCTACATAAAAGAGGCGACGCTCCTCCTCCAAGTCGTCTATAGAATATAGAGACTGTGAAGAGGGAAACAAACCCTCCTCCATACCCACTACAAAGACAACTGGAAACTCCAGCCCCTTGGCCGCATGGGTAGTCATCAGCTTCACCGTTTCCTGGCTCTTTTCGTCCTTCTCGTCGCCGGTCAGCAGGGTGATGCCCTGCAGATATGCGCCCAGACCACGATCATCGCTCAGCTCCCCATCTTCGGTCACGATGTCATCTTCTACGAACTCCTTGATACCGTTCAGAAGCTCTTGTATATTCTCATAGCGGGCTACACCCTCTATCGTCTTGTCGTTATACAGCTCGGCCACCAGCTTAGTGGTCTTGCCTATATGTGTAGCGAGATCAAATGCGTTCTTCTCTTTTGCCAGTGCAGCAAAAGACTTGATCATGATCACAAACTCGTAGATCAGGTTCTTGGTACGGGTTGGGAAGTCGAACCGTGTGATATTCTCCATCACCTCCCATGGCCGTACATTGTTATTAGCTGCGTAGATAATGATCTTGTCTACCGTTGTCTGCCCTATGCCACGTACAGGATAGTTGATCACCCGTTTCAGCGCTTCTTCGTCATTATGATTGATGGTCAGCTTCAGGTAGGCTACGAGGTCCTTGATCTCCTTACGCTGGTAGAATGACATGCCTCCATAAATCTTATACGCTATGTTGTAACGGCGCAGCGATTCTTCAAACGCGCGCGACTGCGCATTGGTGCGGTAAAGTATGGCGAAGTCCGTATTCTTCAGGTGGTCGCGCATCTTCAGCTCCATGATGCTATCTGCCACCCAGCGACCCTCTTCATTGTCAGAGGCCATTTTTACCACTTTGATCGGCTCTCCTTTTTCATTTTCTGTCCAGATCTCTTTTTTGATCTGGTTTTTATTGCGGAAGATGAGTTCGTTTGCCGCCTTTACTATGTTCTGCGTAGAACGGTAGTTTTGCTCCAGCTTAAATATTTTCAGGTCTGGAAAGTCTTTCTCAAAGTTCAGGATGTTGTCTATCGTCGCTCCACGAAAGGCATAGATAGACTGCGCATCATCACCCACCACAGTGATATTCTCATGCATGGCGGCTATTCGCTTTACGATGGAATACTGCAGATAGTTTGTATCCTGAAACTCATCGATCAGCACATATTGGAATTTGTGCTGGTATTTGTACAGTACATCTGGGAAGCGCTCGAGCAATTCATAGGTCTTGAGTAGCAGGTCGTCAAAATCCATCGCGCCGCTTTTGAAGCAGCGGTTGCAATACTCTGCGTAGATACTCGCTGTCTCAGGTCGGCGTGTCTCGCGGTCCTCTGCCAGAAGGTCCGGGTCGTTCTTATATTCCTCCGGGAATATCAGTCCGTTCTTGCAGGCACTGATACGGTATTGTATCTGGTTTGGCTTGTAGATCTTATCGTCCAGGTTGCGCTCTTTGATGATCGTTTTGATCAGTGAGCGCGCATCTTCGGTATCGTAGATGGTAAAGTTAGACGGGTAGCCCAGGCGCTGTGCATCTACCCGCAGCAGGCGCGCAAACACCGAGTGGAAGGTGCCCATAAAGAGCGACCGCGCGCTATTGTGCGTGATACTCTCGATACGGTTACGCATCGATTCTGCTGCTTTATTGGTAAAGGTCAGCGCCAATATGGAGAATGGATTGACACCATTCTGCAGCATGTGTGCGATGCGGTAGGTCAGTACACGGGTCTTGCCGGAGCCGGGGCCGGCTACGATCATCGTAGGCCCATTGGTATTGACTACCGCCTGCTGCTGTATGTCATTTAGTTCGGATAAATAGTCGTGATTCACGCCCGCTAAAATAAGGCAGAATGGCCGCCAGGCCGTTGCTTTTTATACACAAAGCACGGGGTTTGACACTTTTTAGTTTTATGCCTACTTTGCCATCTGGATATATGGTATACGTTTTTATAATTGCTGCTGTAGCAGCCATTCTTTACAAGGTTTATCAAAAGCGGCAGGCCGCTGACGGTGATAGTGCGTACGTTGGCACTTTCGAGTTTGAAAACTGGCAAAATGGTGCCACGCATCTGATCTCGTCCCGCATGTCTTTCTTCCTGCTGCTGGACTACGAGGAGCGCAGCAGATTTCTGGACAGGACCTACCAGATCATGAATGCGCTGCAGTTTGTCAGCCGGGAGGAGGGGTTTGAGGTCACAGATGAGATGCGCATGCTGGTCTCTGCCTCGATGTGCCAGCTTACCTTTGGTTGGACTGAGCTGCTACCACCAAACCTGAAGCAGATAGATCTTTTCAGCGAGTCGTTTTACTCCCAGGCGGCACGCGCAGAAGTCAAAGGCCTGACGCTGCCAGGCAGAACCATGCTCTCGTGGCGCTACTTTCAGGAAGGCTATCAGATAGATAATGACAAGATCAATCTGGGACTGCATGAGCTGGCTCACACCATCTGGGACGAGATGTATAATTACGACTCGGTGAAAGAAGAGCTCGATCGCTGGCAGCGGGTAGCTACTCCTGAGTTTATCCGTATGAGGCGAAATGCGGACTCTGGCTTCTTTCGCGACTATGCCGGTACCAATATGGAGGAACTGTGGGCCTGTAGCATAGAGTGCTTCTTTGAGGCGCCGGAAGAGTTTTATGCCCAGCTACCAGACTTTTACAAGTCTTTGTCAGAGATACTGAATCAGGACACCCTGGCCCGCGCCCTGCGCAAAAAGCAAGCTGCCACTATCCCAGTTGCTTGATCCTTTGGATCACCACTTCTGCTATTTTCCGCTTCGACTCATGTGTCCAGCCAGCTATGTGTGGCGTGAGCAGTATGCGTTTTTCAGCTATCAGACTGTCAAACCCTTCCTGCTCTACCGGAGACAGTTTGTCGATCTTTTCATTTTCCAGCACATCCAGCGCAGCTGCTTTGACATGGCCGCTTTTCAGAGCATGGAGCAGCGCGGTAGTCTTTACTACTTTGCCACGAGAAGTATTGATGAGGTAGATAGGCTTTGCGAAGCGCCCAAAAAAGGCTTCATCTGCCATGTGCTGTGTCTCCGGGGTTAGCGGCAGGTGCAGGCTCACGACATCTGCCTCAGCAAATATCTCCTCCATCGAGGCTTCCTTCACACGGTCATTGCCAAATCCTTTCTTGTATTTGTCATAAGCTAGTATCCTGACATCAAAGCCACCCAGTACTTTGCTGAAAGCCTCACCCGTATTGCCCAAAGCGATGATGCCCACTGTTTTGCCGCTCAGTTCCGTACCGCGGTTGGGCTCGCGTATCCACTGGCCCTGGCGTATTTCATTGTAGGAAATGGAGATGTTGTTCAAAATATTCAGCAGCAGGCCCAAAGCATGCTCTGCCACTGCATTGCGGTTGCCTTCTGGCGAGTTGAAGTATTTCACTCCATGCGCCTTGCAGGCCTTAGTGTCTATCACCTCCATGCCGGAGCCGAGGCGGCCCACCCATTTCATATTAGGCGCTTTGCTTAATAGTTCTTCGCCGCAGAATATTTTACTATTGATGATCAGCCCAGTGTATGGCGCAATGATACTCGCCGTCTCCTCCGCCGTGATCTCCGGACGAAAGTCTACGATGTAGCCCAATCCTTGTAGCTGCTCTATCAGCAGTGGGTATACATCATCTGTGATCAGCGCCCTCATGCGCCTATCAGGTTGGTCAGTTCTACGAATGCTTTGACATCCAGCTCCTCCGGCCTTTTATTGAATACCTCGTTGTCAGAGATATTCTTCTCGTGTATCAGCTGCTTCAGGCTATTGCGCATCGTCTTGCGGCGTTGGGTAAAGGCTTGCTTTACCACACGGCGGAAGAGCTTTTCATCGCAGCCCAGTTCCTCCGACTTCCTGTCCAGCCGCAGCATGCCACTCATCACCTTGGGCGGTGGGTCAAAGGACTCAGGTGGAACATCAAAGAGATACGTGGCATCATAATACGCTTGCGTCAGTACACTGGTCACCCCGTAGTCCTTGTTTTTAGGCTTTGCAGCGATACGTACAGCTACTTCTTTCTGAAACATGCCGGTCATCCGCGTAATCTTATCCCGATGGTCTATGATACGGAAGACGATCTCCGTCGAGATGTTATATGGGAAATTGCCTACGATATGTGTCGGATACTCCAGTATTGCATTTAGATCGGTTTTCAGGAAGTCCTGATGGATCACGCGATCTGCCATAAAGGCATTTGTCTCCTTCTGATAGGCAGCCCAGCGGTCGTCCAGTTCTATGACGTAGAAGTTCGCAGGTTTATCCTTGACCAGGTGCTGTGTCAGGGCGCCCATGCCCGGGCCTATCTCTATCACCCTGGCAAAGGCGCTCAGGTCATCGATAGACGCAGCGATGCGCTCTTGCATCTGCCGGTCTTTGAGAAAGTGCTGCCCGAGTGATTTTTTCAAATGAAGCATAGCGCGAAAGTCGGCAATATTTGCCGGATAGTGAATTTGTTTCACAGCCAAAGGGCTGTCAGCCTTGACTTTATTTAGGTTTACAGATATGCGGTTTTAATCTATCTTCGCTCACTCAAATTTCATCCAATGGCTCTCAAAGTCCAACTTTCAAAAAATACCACTGGTGCCGCGCACCGCATAGTGCTGTGTGACAAAGGCAGTTCTTATGCCTCTTTTTTATCTAAAGAGGATGCTGCAGCGGCGAAGGCAGCTTTTGATGACAAGCAACCAATGTATCAGACTGTAGCCAGTGGCAAAAGCACTACACTGGTGATGATAGACAGCAGCAGAGAGAGCTATAAGCAAAAAGAAGATGCCCGTCGCGCCGCTCATACTGTTTACAAAGGCCTGAATGGCCGCAAGGTGGCAGAGGCGTCTCTGGAAAGCCTGGCTGCCAATAAAGAGCTCGGCGCTGCATTTGTAGAGGGAGCTATCCTCAGCAGCTATCAGTTTCTGAAATACAAGACCAAAGACGTCAAGCCTAATACTTTTCTCAAGCTCTCAGTAAATGAAAACACGCTGACCAAGGCCGCGCTCACTGAGCTGGAGGTAGCTACCGGTGGTGTGCTGCTGGCCCGTACGCTGGTGAATGAGCCCCTGTCGTATCTCACAGCAGAGCAACTGTCTAAGGAGATACAAAAGACTGGCAAAGAGGCTGGTTTCAGCGTAGAAGTGCTGAATAAGAAAAAGATCGAAGCGCTCAAAATGGGTGGCCTGCTCGCGGTAAACCGCGGCTCACAGCTGCCTCCTACTTTCAATATACTGGAATACAAGCCTGCAAAGGCAAAAAATAAGAAGCCCATCGTACTGGTAGGCAAGGGCGTGGTATATGATACCGGCGGCCTGAGCCTGAAGCCTACGCCAAACAGCATGGACATGATGAAGTGTGATATGGCGGGTGCTGCTACCGTGATAGGTACTATCTACACCATAGCCAAACTAAAATTACCCGTGCATGTAGTAGGCCTGATACCAGCTACAGACAATCGTCCGGGTGAGGATGCCTATGTACCGGGAGATGTAGTGCCGATGATGAACGGTATGAATGTAGAAGTACTCAATACAGATGCAGAAGGCCGGATGATACTGGCAGACGCACTGACCTATGCGGCGAAATACAAGCCGGAAGTAGTTTTTGATTTCGCTACATTGACCGGTGCTGCCAAGGCAGCCCTGTCTGGATTGGCCACGGCCTATATGGGCACTGCAGATGCGGCTACCAAACAAAAGCTGGAGGCAAGCAGCAAGAATGTACATGAACATATCTGGGAGTTGCCTTTTTGGGAGGAATACGGTCAGCTGATCAAGTCTGATGTAGCTGATATAAAGAACGTAGGCGGCTCAGAGGCTGGTGCTATCACAGCAGGCAAGTTCCTGGAGCATTTTGCCACCTACCCATGGCTGCACTTCGATATAGCCGGACCGGCATATCTGCTGGCAGAGGATAGCTATCGTGGGCGCTTCGGCACAGGTGTGGGCGTGCGTATGCTCGTAGATTTTATCAAGAATTATTAATTAGTGTTCCTTCTCCGGAAGGGTGTGAGTGGTTATGGATAAAAGATTGATAGTAGGTATTACGATAGGCGATTACAATGGTATCAGCCCGGAGGTCATCATCCGCACGCTGGAGGATGAGCGTATGTTTCGTAGTGCCGATTTTGTGGTCTATGGCCACAAGTCTATCCTGTCTTTTTATGCCAAGCACATGAAGTCGCAGCACTTTCAGTCTCACGAGGTGAAAGACCTGAGCGACCTCAATCCAAAGATGGCTAATGTGATCAACTGCTGGGAGGATCATGTGAACATCACTCCCGGCGAGGCCACCTCAGACGCAGGTGCCAAAGCCCTGTTGGCCCTGAATAAGGCATCAGAAGATCTCGTAGCCGGCCATATAGACGTGCTCGTCACAGGCCCTCTGAATAAAGAAACCGTGAGCCAGCACTATGCAGGCTTCAAAGGTCAGACAGAATACATCTCAGTAAAGGCAGGTAGTGAAAACTCTCTCATGCTCCTCACCAGCGATCGCCTGCGTGTGGGCCTGATGAGCAATCACCTCTCTCTGAAAGAAGTGCCCGGCAAGATCGACATGGTGCAGATCATAGCCAAGCTGGAGATGCTTAATAAGACACTCAAACAAGACTTTCTCATACAGAAGCCACGCATAGCGGTACTCGGCCTCAATCCGCACTCAGGAGACAATGGCCTGCTGGGCAAGGAGGAAAAAGAGATCATAGCCCCGGCTGTGATCAAGGCACGGGATAAAGGCATCCTCTGTATGGGCCCCTATCCGGCGGATGGCTTTTTCGGAGCCGGCTCTTATGCCAAATTTGATGCTGTGCTGGCCATGTACCACGATCAGGGCCTCATACCGTTCAAAACTATCGCTTTCGGCACGGGAGTCAACTATACCGCCGGTATCAAAGTGATACGCACCTCTCCCGACCACGGTACTGGCTATGATATAGCCGGCAAGGACCAGGCGAGCACAGACTCCCTGCGCGCCGCCATACATGAGGCTATAGACATCTATCACCACCGGGCTCAGTACAAGGAGATGACGGCCAATCCGATAGAAAAGGTGCGCCTCAGTGAGGACCGCGACGCCTGATCTGCCCTCCCCGGCATACCAAAAGTTTATTTTTCTGCGTTTTTCTTGTGACTTTGCCCCGTGTAGGGCATTATACATAGCAAAAGCACTGCCGTGCAGTACACTATGCAAGCCACAACCCGACAGATCACGCCTATGCCAGGAACGATAGAGGAGACCGCCCCGCACCTATCGGCAGATGACCAGATGGTCCTCGCCGCCAAGGCTGACCGTAGCCAGTTTGGTGCACTGTATACTAAATATCATGATCAGCTAGCACGCTTTATCTATCAGCGTATGAGCAGCCGCGAGGAGGCACTGGATATGACCCAGCAGGTTTTCCTGCAGGCCATGATTGCTCTGGACCGCTATGAGCCGAGGGGTTTCCCTTTCTCCTCCTGGCTATATAGGATCGCACTGAATGAGATCAACACCCGCTACCGCAAAACAAAGAATCAACGCACCATCAATATAGATGACAGCTCCATGCACCAGGTGATGGATGAACTGCAGGAGCCATACTCAGAGGAGAAAGAAGAGCTACTCCTCGCTGCTATGCAGCACCTGGAGGAGGACGAGGTGCAGGTACTGGAGATGCGCTTTTTTGAAAAACGCCCATTCAAAGAGATCGCTGAGATACGCGATAGCAATGAGTCTGCCGTCAAGATGAAGGTCTACAGGCTCTTGGACAAGCTGAAGGGCATCATGGATAGAAAATGACCACTATCGATAAAACTTTTATAAACCAAAAGAGAGACCAATACCCTATCAGGGTCAGGATATAAAAATGAAATACAGGATCAACAAAAATCAACCGCCGCTGACCGATGCAGACCTCAGGTCAGCCAGGGATTTTCAGAAGCTGCTCCACAGCTACCGGGCGGTGAAAGTGCCCTTCTACCGCACTGGCCGGTTCTTTGCGGGTAGCTCTGCCGTCATCGTAGCCACTGCCGTCACATTGGTGACGCTCTTTAGCGGAGACAAGGATGTGCAAAACACCTACATCACCCCACCGGTAGCGCAGGTAGACATAGCCAGGGATTCCTTCATCGTAGATGCAGACTCGGTCACTGACCTGACATACGCCAGCGGCTCACAGCTGCATGTGCCGGCGGGGGCCTTCCGCACGTCAGATGGCAAAAATGTATCAGGCAAAGTGACACTCCGCTATCGCGAGTTTCATGACCAGAAGGACATATTCCTCAGTGGCATACCTATGACCTATGACTCGGCAGGTCAGCAATATGTCTTTGAGTCTGCAGGTATGATGGAGATCACCGCCTGGCAAAATGGTAAAGAGCTGACAGCAAATCCTGATAAGCCTATCGAGGTCAAGATGGTGTCAAACACTGCCGAGGACCGCTACAATACCTACTACCTCGATACCACTGAGCGCAAATGGGTAAATCTCAATAAGACCAATCTGATGCCAGTGCCGCCCATGCCTTCCGCAGATGCTTCTGCTGAGGCGGCATTAGGCCTCGCGGCGGCAAAACCAGATCCTGTCGTAATAAAGAGTGAGCAGGAATTTAAAAAAGCTGCGGCTGCAGTGAAAGAGGCCGAGCGCGAAAAACCTATGCCAATAGCCAGGGCAGATAAGGACAAGACCAAATTTCATATCGTAGTGGATGCCAATGAATTTCCGGAGATAGCCATGTATCAGAATGTGCGCTTTCAGGTAAAGGACGAATTGAACTTTGATAAAAAAACGGCTAAAACGGAATGGGAAGATGTCAAGCTCAAGAAGCTGAACGGCCTCGACTATCAGATCGAGTTTGTAAAGGGCAACCGAAAAATGGAGGTGGTAGCCACGCCGGTAGTAGAGGACAAAGACCTGCCTGCTGCACAGAAGCTTTACGATAGCAAGTTTGCGCTCTATCAGGCTAAACTGACACAACGCAAACAAGCCGAAGAAAAGGCCCGCAAAGAGTATGAAGCCAAAGCCCAGGCCATGAAAGAGAAGATGGACAAGGCAATAGCCGAGGCAGAGGTACGCGAGCGTCAGTACCAGGCTACTCTGGGCAAAACGCAACTCGTATATCGCACACTCTCGATCTACCGCTTTGGCACCTACAACTGTGACAGCCCCGTATCATGGCCGAGAGAGGCGAGTGTAGTAGCCAGCCTGGAGAGTGAGTCCGGAGAGAAACTAGACCTGGCCTGCCTCAATCTGATAGAAAAGGACAGGAACGCTGTATTCCCTTACCAGCCGGGAAAAGGTGAATGCCGGAATTTCAGGTTTAACCCATCCAAGGATAATGTGCTCTGGGCTATGACCATGGATAATAAGCTAGCCATAGTAGATGCAGCAAATTTCAAGCAGCAACAGACACCCAATAAGGGTACTGTAAAGTTCAGGTTCAGGTTGATCGACAAGGATTTCAAAACAGCGGATGGGGTCAGGAAATATCTGGAGATATAGGCGCAGGATGATATTTATCTACGGAAGCGGAAACCGGTGCAGCGATGCATCGGTTTGTTTCATTTATCATAATAGAAGCTAACGGAAATGCGTTAAATCAGAGCGCACCTAGCTAAAACCAAGCTCAGCGAGAACTATGAGGCATGTTCTATTCATCCTGTTGCTATTCGTATCGGGCTATGCTATGGCTCAGAACGACGACCTGACCTTTCGCGTGAAACGGCGTACCGGTCCCATCACCACTGGTTGGTTTAGTTTTGATACGCTGCGCACCGATCAGCTCTATCAGATAGCCATCAGTGATCCGAGCTCCGGCATCGGGCAGGACTCTATATTATGCCTGCGCATGGAGTGCCGCAAATATAAGGACACTGACGGTGTAGAGTATCTTCTCTTTGGCAGCCGGCAGCCTGTTAAAGCTTATATTGCGCTGTACTCACAAAACGTAGAAACCAAGCAATGGCGGCAAAACTCGATGCGCCCGGTAGTATTCACACCTCCGCCCGTTTATCAGGTAATCTCCAAATGATGAGACTACAGATTCTATTGATAGGCCTGCTGGCCTCCCTCGCCCTGTACGCTCAGCAGCCGGATATGGCCATCCATGTTTCCCGGCCCAGCAATATTACCATTGCACCCGACCTCAAAGAACTCCACAGCGGCTATACCTATGATTTTGTAGTGAATGGCCTGGCTACGTCATCTCTGGGCGAGTCGCAGGCTTCTTTCGGCACAGTATTCTCTAAAATATCTAAAGACGGTAAATCACTAGAGCTCAAAGTCACAGTGATGGGATCCAATTCCAGTATTGGTACACTCACGATACTAGACATCAAGAGCAGAGTACTGATCAGTCAGCAGTACAAGATCGTCGCTACGATCAGGTACACAGACTATACACCATCTACATCCGGGAGTATCAAACCCAATCCCGTGGTGTTATTTCTGGGAAAGGACACACTGGCAGACAACGGTAGCATCTCTGCCGGCAAGCTGCGGATTGCAAATTCTCTATTACTCTATGATGGCAAGATCCCACCAGGAGCTATACGCCGCAACCTGATGTGCAAGATCACACTAGTGCACGATACCGGCTCCATCGTAGTGCATTCCGCCCTGAATTATCTTTCTGACAAGGTGAAGCGAACTCTACAGCGTGCGCAGCCCGGTGACCGTCTTTACATCACTGCTATGGAAGTATTGTGGATCGATGCAGATCGCAGCGATCATATTAGGCCCTATGGCTCGTTAGCTTATACGCTGACCGTCACTGAGTAAAAGTGGGGAGCGGCACAAAAATTGGTTTAAGTGACAACTGGGGAAAACCACCTAAACCAATGACAAGATCTACAAAATGCGTAATTTTTTTGGTCACTATGGCTAGCGTCGTAGTCTATCCATACCGGTGCTGGTCAGCCACAGATACCCAAAATTTGCGAGAGACAAATGCACCGTATATCAAAAGTCATTTCTCCGAACAGCTCACTGACCCTGAGGGCAAAAAGCGCCGGAATTTTTCCCAATTCGGTTATGGACTTTCTTTTTTTACGGTTCCGCTGTTTCCTATCACAGATTTCATCGAACCCAATGATTACGGACTGCATTCCTTTGGCAAACCCGATATAAAGGAAAAGAACGGCTCGCTGTACACGTGCCGGGGAGGCTTTATAGATTTCTCTCACATGCGCGCTGCTGCAGACTGGGCGGTATTCCTGACCTTCAAGATCATCACTGAGCCTACCGGATTCGATCTGCCTCACGAAGGTGGAGATCTGCGTATTGATCTCAGACGAGCCAATACACTCAGTCTGGATGATATAGCTGCCATGGCTCAGAAGATAGCCTTCGAGCGGCTGGAGTGGCATGAGATAGCCAGCTGGCATTATCATCAGCCCAATTATACCTTTAATGAACAGCAGTCTACCTTCACTCCGGAGGATACCTATTCTAATTTTCTGGGTACACGCATAGGCCGCAATATCGCCCTACGCATCCTGACCAAACGCGAAAATCTCAGCTACTCTGAGATAGCATCAGATGAGATACAAAAAATGATCACCGCTCTGGAGCCAGTGAGGTCAAAAAAGGAAACCAAAGAAGCTTATGACATAGTAGACCGGGCCAAGCAAATGGAACTGCCTGCTGCAGAGCGCAATAAAGACGTCTGGTGGGATAGCAAGGTGATCTTTCGTGATGAGCGCTATGTTTTCAAGCGTTATATCAATATGGGTCCTTCGGTAGGCCCATGGCTGGTACCCCATGAAGAGAGGCTAGGCTGCCTGGTCAATACAAAAGGTCAGGTATGGCAGGTACCGGCCAAAACCAAGTCAGGCATAAGCTTCTACAGGTATTACACCTTTACTATTCGTCCCGACAGCTTACTGTTTTATAGTAAAAATGGTCACAAGCAATTGCATCCACCTTTCGGCACATTTGCCTCCAGGAATATGGGGCATATACGGGATTTTATAGCCAGGGAGATGCAAAAGCAATTGACACCGGGCTTCTCGCGCAGGGACAAAAAGGACCCCGAGAAATACTACAAGAAACTGAAGAAGGTGATTTTCTAACCCCTTATACCTTTATTCTCAGTTCTTCCTTCAGAAACTTAGCCGTGTGTGATTCTTTATTCTTAGCCACTACTTCCGGAGTGCCTTGAGCTACTACGGTACCACCTTTGGCGCCACCCTCCAGGCCTATGTCTATCAGGTAGTCTGCTACCTTTATTACGTCCATATTGTGCTCTATGACGAGTACCGTATTGCCCCGGTCTATCAGGCGGTTTAGCACATCGAGTAGTATTTTGATATCCTGAAAGTGCAAACCTGTGGTCGGCTCATCCAGTATGTAGAATGTCTTGCCTGTATCTTTTTTGCTCAGCTCAGCAGAGAGTTTCACGCGTTGCGCCTCTCCGCCGCTCAGTGTAGTAGATGACTGGCCGAGGCGCAGATAGCCCAGGCCCACATCATGCAGCGTTTTCAGCTTCGGATAGATAGACGGTATGCTCTCAAAAAACTCCAGAGAGTCCTCTACCGTCATATTCAGCACATCGTTGATAGACTTGCCCTTATAGCGCACCTCCAGCGTCTCGCGGTTGTAGCGTTTGCCGTTACATTTTTCGCACAGCACCTCTACATCCGGCAGGAAGTTCATCTCTATCACCTTCATACCACCACCCTGGCACTCTTCGCAGCGCCCTCCTTTCACATTGAAGGAGAACCTACCCGCCGCATAGCCGCGTATCTTGGCCTCTGGCAGCATAGAGTACAGTTTCCTGATCTCGTCAAATACCTTGATGTATGTGACAGGATTGGACCTAGGCGTGCGGCCTATCGGCGTCTGGTCTATTTCTATTACTTTGTCGATATGCTCCAGCCCCTTGATCTCCTTATATGCCAGCGGCTTCAGGTTGCTGCGGTAGAAGTATTTCGATAAGATAGGGTATAGCGTCTCATTGATCAGCGTACTCTTGCCGCTGCCGGATACGCCAGTCACACCTATAAATGTCCCCAGCGGAAATTTGACAGAGATGTTCTTCAGGTTATTGCCGCAGGCGCCTTTCAGCTCCAGATAGTTGCCATTGCCTTTGCGGCGCTCGGCAGGTACAGGTATAGTGATCTTATCTGCCAGGTACTGTGCCGTCACAGACTTCTGCTTCACAAATTCTTTTGGTGTACCTTCTGCTATGATGCGTCCACCATGCTCTCCGGCGCCGGGGCCGATATCTAGTATATAGTCGCTCTCCAGCATGATCTCTTTGTCATGTTCTACTACCAGTACGGTATTAGGCGCATCACTCAGTTTGCGTAGCGCTTGTATTAATTGTCTGTTATCGCGCTGGTGCAGGCCTATGCTCGGCTCATCCAGTATATAGGTGATACCCGAGAGCTGCGAGCCTATCTGAGTGGCCAGGCGGATGCGCTGTGCCTCCCCACCGCTCAGCGTTTTGGCCGGGCGGTGCAGGGTCAGGTACTCCAGGCCCACGTCCAGTATAAACTGGATACGGGTCCGGATCTCTTTCAGCAGGTCACGGGCTATGGTCCGCTGCTTCTCATTCATCCGGCTCTCTAGATCCTTAAACCAGTCCGCCAGCACATCCAGGTCCCAGTTTGCCAGCTCACCTATATTGCGGTTGTCTATTTTAAACCAGAGAGACTCTTTGCGCAGGCGCGTGCCGTGGCATTCGTGACAGGTCACCTTGTCCATATAGTCCTCTGCCCATGATCGTATACTCTCCGAGGTTGTGTATTTGAAGCAGCGCTTCAGCATGCCCGCCAGGCCGCCCTTCTCCAGCGTATACCACCTATCGTCAAAATCCAGTATCTCTATGGCCTCATCATCTTCCTCTGTCTCCTCCTTAGCGCCATATAGGATCATATTCAGCGCTTCCTCCGGTATGGAGTGGATAGGAGAGGAGAGCGAAAACTTGTACTGCTTCGCGAGCTTATTCAGTTCTTTGAAAATGAAATTGTCCCGCGCCTCGCCTATCGGCAGGATGCCACCTTTATTGATCGAGACTGTCTCGTCTGGTATGATGATCTGCCGGCGTACCTCATGGGTCACGCCCAGACCATTGCACACCGGGCAGGCACCATAGGGAGAGTTGAAAGAAAACGTATTCGGAGACGGCTCCTCATATGAGATACCCGACTCCGTACACATCAGGTGCTTGGAGAAGGCAGACACAGTTTCCGACTCTGCGTCCAGCAGCTGTATCAGGCCTTTGCCCTGCTTCATAGCCAGCTGCACGGACTGGCGGATACGGTCTTTATTGTCCTGGTCCATAGCCAGCCGGTCTATGATCAGCTCTATATCGTGTATTTTGAACCTGTCGAGCTGCATTTTGGGCTTTACCTCTATTATCTCGCCGTCTACGCGCACTTTCAGGTAGCCCTGTTTGCGGATATTTTCAAACAGCTCCCGGTAGTGACCCTTGCGCCCCCTCACGATAGGGGCCAGGATGGTCATCTTTTTGCCCTTGTGCTGGGTCAGCAGGTTGTCTATGATCTGCTCCTCCGTAAACTTCACCATCTTCTTGCCCGTCACATAGGAGTAGGCCTCTGCGGTACGAGCATAGAGCAAACGAATAAAGTCATATATCTCAGTCACCGTGCCTACGGTAGAGCGGGGATTGCGGTTTGTAGACTTTTGCTCGATAGATATCACTGGGCTCAGGCCGGTGATCTTGTCTACATCCGGGCGCTCCAGCCCACCTATAAACTGTCGCGCATAAGCAGAGAAGCTCTCCAGGTAGCGGCGCTGCCCTTCAGCATAGATCGTATCAAAAGCGAGAGAAGACTTGCCACTACCGCTCAGCCCGGTGATCACCACCAGCTGATTGCGCGGTATGACAGCATCTATATTCTTGAGATTGTGTACCCGGCTGCCATAGACCTCTATCGCATCGGGCTCAGCGCCGGATATGCCGGTGTCAGCGACCTCGGTTTTCTTAGTTTTTACCTCTTTGCGGGATTTTGTATGGGGACTTGCCATTTGAAGTCTGCGAAGGTACGACTAAACGCTGTAAAGAGCAACGCTTTTTAGCAAACATTAAAGTAGTGCGGAGGAGGTCAAAATGCCCATTATCCCTGCGTATTTGTTAGTTATAGTCTATACCTCAGTTCAGTTTGATAAAAGGGAACACATTGTCATTTTCTCTCGGTAAATCGCCCTTTTTTTGTCAGTAGATTGCCATTTTGAGGCGGTTATGTCATTTTTCTGTCAATACTGAAAGCAGGGCTTGCATACCCCATTTAACACTTATTATATTTGTTCGGAGAGAATGTTATATTTGTCCGCTTTTGTTTAACCAGAATATTTTAGGAGCATGAAGAAACTTTTAACTCTTGCCGCTTTTTGGATAGCGATGATGACCGTCTCTGCTCAGAGTACGGGTGAGATCAAGGGTAAGATTTTGGACGAGAATGGAGAGGGACTGATCGGCGCTACAGCACAAATCGTAGACGTCAATGGAAAAACTACCGGACAAGGTGGAGCTGCAGACCTCGATGGCAACTACTCCATAGGCCCGCTGACTGCAGGTACCTACAATGTCAAAGTGACTTTCATAGGATATGAGACACAGCTCATCACTGGCGTGATCGTTTCTTCAGACAAGCCGACATTTCTCAATTTCCCCATGAAGGTACAACCTGTGAATGCAACCAAGGAGGATATAATAGTAGTAGTAAAGAAATATGAGAAGCCGCTGGTAGACCGTGCTGATACTAAGATAGAAAATGACATCAGTGCAAAAGATATCAAAAACCAAGGCGGTCTGAACGTAGCCAATATCGCCTCAAATGCGGTAGGTGTCACCCAAACCGATGCCGGCAATAAATCTCTGATCATCAATGGTGGCCGTCCTGATGAGGTACAGTATATAGTGAACGGCCACCGTGTGATAGGTAATGTAAACCTCCCTACAAATGGTATCCGTGAGATCAGCGTACTCACAGCTGGTATCTCAGCTAAATATGGTGACGCTACATCAGGTATCATCAATGTGACGCTGAATGATGCTCAGCAGGGTCTGACAGGTAGCGTAGAGGGCAAAACTACCAAGGGGCTGGATGCATTCGGTACTACCCGTGCCGCCGCCAACGTGAGCATGCCACTACTCAAACTCAAGGACAAAACAAGCACAGCAGGCGACAAGAGAACAGTTCTCGGCCTCTCTCTGTCATTTCAGTATCAGCATGATGATGACCGCTCGCCATCCGGCATAGGCATCTGGCAGGTGAAAAAGAGTGCACTGGATAATATCAAGAACGGCCCGCTGGTAGTCAATCCCAACGGCGGCTTCTATAATAAGGCAGAGTTTCTGACATTTCAGGATCTCTATAAGACGAGTATGAAGCCTAACAACTCTGAAACAGAGTATACCGGCGGTGGTGAGCTGGGTATCTATCCTACCAAGAATATCTCAATAGCATTTGGCGGCAACTATGACTATGATCGCTATCACAGCTACGTGCAGGAGTATACGCTGCTGAATGCAGAGCATAATCCACTGTATACCAATACTAACTACTATATGTATGGCAGGCTGACCCAGCGCTTTGGCCCTAAGCCTACTAAGCCCGGCGCAGAGCAGGCTCCTGTCCGGAAAACTGGCCTGGCGGTAGAAAACGGCTACTATACTATTCAGTTTGACTATGAAAAATACAAGACCGGTTATGCAGATGAAGCGCACGGCTCAAATCTCTTTGATTATGGATATATAGGAAACTTTCACACTTTCCGGACACAGGATTATACACAGACCACAGGCATCAAGGTGCCAGGGCTGCCTGCTGACCAGACTCTGACAGGTTTTGTACAGAATCCTACAAAGACCGATGTATACGTACAGTATACTCCGGGTACTATCAATCCACTCGGTGCCACTTTTACCACGCAGTATTTTACCCTACTGGGTGCTACTAAGGGTGCAGATGGTAGCTATATAGTACCTGAGGCAAACCGTATAAACTATGCAGATAATGTCAATAATATCCAGGCTAATAATGGCCTGATAAATGGTACTCGCTCTAATCCTATCTATGACCTGTGGTATAATGTAGGCCGCCAGTACAACGGCTATGGTGTAGATAAGAACAATCAATCCTATAGGGGCAAAGTGGAGGGCGCTTTTGATATCGTCAAGCTCGGAGGCGATAAAACAAATACGCACAAGATCGAAATGGGTATAGAGTATGAGCAGCGTATACAGCGCAGCTATCTGATCAATCCGCTGAACCTTTGGGATGCGGCCAAGGCCCTGGTCAACCTGCAGCAAAAACTCGACTACAGCCATCCGATTTATCGTATCAACGGCGTAGACTATGACTCTGCCCACGTAGATCTGACCACCTTCACCGCTACTGATACGATCAAATACAATACAATAATCGATCCTACCCAGCAGACCGCATTTGACCGCAACCTTAGAACGGCGCTGGGCTGGGACCCCAATGGTTCAGATTATCTCGATATATATGATATCAGCCCCAATAAGCTGAATCTGGGCCTTTTCACAGCTGACAACCTGCTTTCCTATACCGGTGGTCTTGGTACCAGTATCTTGCACTACTACGGCTATGACTACAAGGGGAACGTACTAACCAGCCAGCCTACACTGGATGATTATTTCAAAGCAAAAGATGCCAATGGAAATCTGACCAGGAATATGGGTGCATTTATGCCGACCTATGCTGCGGGCTATATACAGGATAAATTCTTCTATAAGGATCTGGGTTTTGTACTCGGCCTGCGTATAGATCGCTACGATGCTAATCAGTATGTGCTCAAAGATCCGTACTCTCTCTATGATACCAAGAAAGCGGGAGATGCGGATATCAAGGCCAAGTTTAATGTCCCATCAAACATCCCTTCTGATGCGGTAGTCTATGTGAGTAATAATCAGAATCCACAGGTACTCGGGTATCGTCAGGGAGATAACTGGTATGATCAGTACGGTCGCGTCACTACCGGCAAGTTTGTAGCTGCCCAGAGCGCCAATGGTCTTCTTCCTTACCTGAATGTACCGGGTGTAGATAGCCTCAGTCCATCGGGTGCCAAAAACTATATTCAAAGCTCAAACTATGATCCTCATGGATCTTTCACAAAGTACCAGGCACAGTATATATTTATGCCGCGCCTCCAGCTTGCATTTAATATTACGGATAAGGCCCAGTTTTTCGCGCATTATGATATCCTCTCACAGAGGCCACAAGACAGAAATCAACTCAATCTGGCTGAATACTATTATTTCACGCTGTATACAGGTGCCAAAAACAATCCAAACCTCAAGCCGATCAGAAAGACTGACTATGAGTTTGGTTTCAAGCAGGCAGTATCCAGTTTTGCAGCCGTCACCATTTCAGCATTTTATCAGGAAACCAGAAACCTCATCCAGCTCCGCAAGATGCAGTATGCTTTCCCTGCTGACTATCTGACGTATGATAATATAGACTTCCGCTCGGCCAAGGGCTTCCGGCTTCTGCTCGATTTCAGAAGGTTCCACAACTTCCAATTCAATGCTAACTATACCCTGCAGTTCGTAGAGGGTACAGGCTCTGACGACCAGTCACAGCTCTATCTGATCAGCAATAATCAGCCTAACTACCGTAGCGTATACCCCCTCAATTCTGATACCCGCCATCAATTTAAGTTTGTCCTTGACTACCGTTTTGGCGAGGGTGCAGCCTACGATGGGCCGCGTATAAATGGCTATAAGATACTGGAGAACTTTGGTATCAACCTGGCCATGCAGCTCCGCTCAGGTACGCCTGTACGTCAGACAGCTAGTGTCACTGACGAGGCCTCTATCACCGGTACAGGTGGTCGCCAGCGTACCATATCTCTATCCAGCCGTCTGCCTTGGTATACTCGTCTGGACCTGCGTGTCAATAAGGACTTCATGTTTAATGTAGGAAAGAAATCTGCCACCAAAGATCAGCGCCAGGTAGGATTGTCTATCTATTGCTACATCCAGAATCTGCTGAATACAGAAAATGTGCTGTCAATATATCCATATACGCTGAACCCACAGGATGATGGCTATCTGACGGCCAATGGTAGCGTGCAGGCTATCGCCTCAAAGACAAACCCTCAATCCTACAAAGATCTCTATAGGGCCAAAGTCAATAACCCGGACAACTATAGCTTGCCAAGAAGAATTTATCTCGGAGCTAATATCAACTTCTAATAACTCAGAATACGCATTAAAATATATGATCATGAAATCCCGTATATTATCTGCCTGCCTGCTGGCCGCTCTCTCTCTGGCCGGTACGCATAGCTTTGCCAGGGCACTGGAAAATGGTCCTTCTCATGCAGCGACTGGCGCAGCATACAAAACAGAGGCCAATGATTGCACACTGCCCACTTCGCAGTTTAGCATAGATATCAATAACGTGCGTGCCACCCTGCTCACAGCTGGTGACATGTGGTTTGATGTGCCTACGTCTTCTGCGGCATACGAAGTGCCAAAAGGGGCCCGTGGGGTGGCCAATGCACAGGCTATTTACGCTGGTGCTATCTGGGTCTCCGGTCTGGATCAGGGCAATAACCTCAAAATAGCGGCTCTCACTTATCGCCAGAATGGCGGCTCGGATTATTATTCCGGCCCGCTGGATAATAACGGAACAACTACTCTGGCTACATGCCGTGTGTGGGACCAGCACTTCCCGGTGTGGGCCAGCCAGATCAAACCATTTGTGGCGCAATATCAAGTGGCCCTGTCTGCAGCTGGTGGAAATCCCGCTAATGTGTCTATCTCAATCAGTACAGTCAGCGATAGCATCAAATATTGGCCGGCCAAGGGAAATCCATATCTGGCGGCCAAGGGCTACGATGTATCGGGGATCCTGGCTCCTTTTTATGATGCAGACGGGGATGGCAACTATGATCCGGCGCATGGTGACTATCCGACTATCAAACAGGGAGGTATAAACCCCCGTTCATTTGATGGATATTGCGGAAATCCTAAGACGGATGACCTCACATATACCAAAAACAATGCGTATGCTGATGAAATGGTATTCTGGGTCACTAATGATAAGGGAGGTGTACATAATGGTACCAGTAGCGGTGCACCTATAGGTATACAGATCAATAATCTTGCCTTTGCGTTCCAAAGCTCAGATGAGATTAATAGTATGACATTTTATACTTATAATATCCTGAATAAATCCGGAGCGGTACTGAACAAGACGTATATGTCTCAGTATGTAGACCCGGATCTGGGCTGTCCATACAACGATCGCGTGGGTTGTGATACATCCCGTAGCATCGGTATCATGTACAATGGCGTGCCGCAGAATACAGGCAACACTCCGGGCTATAGCTACGTATGTGATCTGACAGGTAGCACTGCCTGCAGCAATGGTACTATAGGCTATGGCTGCGACCTCCCTATGCTCGGCGTAGACTTCTTTGAGGGTCCGGTAGATACGATCACATATCCTAATCCGGCAAATCCAAGTGGTCCACGTATACACAGGCAGCTGGGTATGACAGCTTTTGAAAGCTATACCAATTCTAATACTGCCACGGGCGACCCGGTTACGTCGGTGCAGTTCAGAAACTACCAGACCGGTAAATGGAAAGATGGCACTCCTGTGACCTGGGGGGGCAATGGTTATCAGAATTCTCCGCAGCAGACTCCATTTATGTATCCTGGCGATCCTAGCATAGCCACACAGTGGTCAGAGTGCAATCCTCAGGTTGGCGCTCCGATCTATGCATATGACCGTCGCTTTGTGCAAACGTCCGGACCTTTTACATTCCTTCCTTGTGCATCTCAGACCATCACAATCGGGGTAGTATTTGTCCAGCCTACGGGTGGCGTCGGCAGCAACTGTCCTAGTTGGTCTTTCATCTCTACTGCTGATGACAAGGCGCAAGCACTCTTTGATGCTGGTTTCAAGCAGCTCGAGGGGCCATCTGCCCCTAAGCTTTCGATCAGGGAATTGAATAAAAAAGTTATAATCAATGTAGAGGATGACCCCCTGGGTAATAATGTAGGCGAATCTTATGCCCAGATAGATCCACTGCGTGTGCGAAAGGGCTTCATATCTGGGGTACATAAGGACTCGCTATACAGGTATCAGGGTTATATAGTTTATCAACTTATAGATGCTTCAGTATCTGCCAATGACTTGACCAATCCGTCTAAGGCGATACCTGTAGCGGTATATGATATACAAGATAATATCAAACATGTGGCTAACTGGTCTCAGGTGCTTGACCCGGCTACCGGCGTGTCACTTTGGACATCGGATAATAGTACTGTGCCTGGTGTCGGTACTGATCTGCCTAACTTGGGTATCCGTCATTCTTTTGTGGATTCGCTTGACTTTTTTGGCGGTGGTCAAATGGTAAATCACCAGACTTATTACTTTGGCGTGATATCCTTTGCTACCAATAATTTCAAGACATTCAGACCGGATTCGGGCATTGGGCAATATGCACCTTTCCTGATAGGCAAGAATTTTAATAAATACTCAGCTATCCCAAGCGACCCGACTGCAGAAGATGGCGGTACCGTGCTCCATAGTGCGTGGGGGGGCTCCTCTCTGGTACAGCGCTTGGAGGGTCAGGGCAATGGTGGCAACTTTGTAGATCTCACCCCTGCTACTATTGACAAGATTATGAATAGCCCATCCTTCGCAGCTGATACTCTGGATTATACTACAGGGTATGATCCTATTGGTCTCAAGATCATTGACCCGTTGCTGCTAAAGGCTGCAGATTTCGAGCTGAAGATACATGATACAGTGGCTTATAACGGGGTTAGCGTTTCCACGCTGGCATGGTGGGAGCTCAATGACCTTACTAATAATAAGATTATTCACTCAGTCCGTACCCTTGATCGTCCTTATGAGCAGATTATAGCTGACTCGGCTGGCAACGATTATGGCTTCTCTATTACGCTCGGTACGCCATTCCCTATTTATATTAATTATCTGGATAGTTTGCCGGTCTATGGAGCTATTACGGGTAGCATTTCTTTCCAGGATTCTACCAAACCATGGCTCTCATTTGTAAAAGATACCAGTGTGTCTGCGGATGTAAAGAACTGGATTCGCTCAGGACAGAATTATATAACTTGTACTGTGCCATCAGGTACACCAGCTGATCCTCTTTGCAATGTTTTCAGCGATGCATATTATTATACCGGTGGTACTGATTTCCATTTTAGTGATCCAAACAATGCTTTTGATAAAATAGCTGGCGGTACATGGGCTCCATATTGCCTCACTCCAAACTGGAGCGCCTCAGACCGTCCTACTATTATTTCATCGCAAAGGCCGGCCACAGTAGGCGGTCCCGCATTCAAGTGGAACAGGTATGATGATCGCGCCTATCCTCCGAGGAATAACCTCGATAAATTACAAAGTGTGGATGTTGTTATCACTTCTGATACCAGCAAGTGGACTCGTTGTGTCGTGTTTGAGACTGGTGAGAATCCGCAGGGTGCAGCGCTAGATCCAAACAGTACTAATAAGGCTCCTCGCAAGGGTATGCTCCGCGGTCACTACTCTGTGCATAAGGATGGCACAGAAGACCAAAGCACACTAGGTATCTCCTACTTTCCGGGATATGCTATTAATATTGAAACAGGTCAAAGGCTTGAAATGGCTTTTGGCGAAGCATCTGACGAGCGTGATCAGAATGGTAGCGACATGGTCTGGAATCCTTCCTCTCAGGTACTGGGTGTGATAAATAATGGTAATGCAAGTGTACCTAATGCACCTTTCTTTGGTGGTCGTCACTTTATATATGTGCTGGATTACCCTTATCAGCCTGATGTGGTCCAGCCCGGAGACAGGATCTGGGGTACCTTGGGAGATCCCCTATACTACGCCTCTATGGTCAATAATCCTTATAACCAGGCTTACCGCCCGGATGTGATCAGTATATATGACCATATCATGTGGACCTCTATACCATATCTGACCCCAGGCTACACCATGAAGTCTATGGCTAATGGCCTGATCCCTGACGATAATACGGTGACTATCAAGCTACGGGTACAAAAACCTTATGCAAAGTATGCTACTAATGCGACTCCTGCAGACGGAGATTCGCTGCCTAGATATAAGTTTAGTACAAAGGGTCAGGTAGCTACTGTGCAAAATGACTCGGTAGCAAAATCTGCGCTCGATATGATACGTATCGTGCCAAATCCATACTACGCTTATTCTTCATATGAGACCGGGGCTAATGATACAAGGGTCAAAATCACCAATCTGCCTAACGAGTGTACTGTCAGGATCTATACCCTGGATGGACAATTGGTACGTACATTGGGCCGCTCCGTATCCAATATCAATCCGGTGAGCAATAAGCCTGTCAAGATATCTGATGGCTACGATCTGGAGGATAAAACACAGTCTAACATAGATAACACGCTGGACTGGGATCTGAAGAATAGCAAAAACATATCTGTAGCCAGTGGTATATATCTCTTCGATATTAGTGCTCCCGGCATAGGTCACAAAATACTGAAATGGTTCGGAGCTATGCGCCCTACAGATATCTCTAACTTCTAATAATCAGCGGACAGAACAAAAGATAGTTTATGAAGAAAATTCTAGTAATAAGTATAATGGCGGCTTTGGGAGTGCAAGTTTACGCTGGCAATCCCGATCGAAAGGGTGAATCTGGAGCGCCGGAGCTAAATATGAATGGGTATGCTCGCTCTGCCGGCGTTTGGAATCTCAATGTAGCCGGTATACAAGGTCTTGAATCGGAAAAGCTGAATCCGGCTGGCCTTGCATTTACCCGCGGTACGGAGCTGATAGCCGCTTACACATCATGGCTGACCGGGGCCGGTGTCAATATCGTGCAGGGTGGTTTTGCTACCAGGGTTAAGAGCAATGCAGTGGCATTGACCATCAACTCGCTCAACTTCGGTGCCATAGACAGGACCACCACCTCTCTGCCCGAAGGCGGCGCAGGCACTTTCAAACCTACCTACCTAAATATCGGCGCGTCTTATGCTAAAAATTTCTCTCTAGGAGCTACGCCAAAGATGGGTGACAACCTGATCACCGGCGGTATCACCCTGAGGCTGATATCAGAGATAGTGGGCAACGTGACCGCTACTGGCTTCGGTTTTGATGCAGGTCTGCAGTATACTACCGGCAAGAAGGAAAATCTTCACTTTGGCGTGGCGCTGCGTAATGTCGGTACTCCTATGAAGTTTGGCGGAGACGCTCTCAGCGCTGATGCAGCTCTATCTACCAACTATAGCACATCAGTGAGCAAGAAGACCAATAAATTTGAACTGCCTACACAGCTCAATCTGGGTATCTCTTATGATCTCTGGCTGGGCCGCAAGATCGAGCTCGATGGTGCTCAGTCGGGCAAGTTCACTCAGAGGTATCGCCTGACCTTCATGGGGCAGTATTCGGCCAATGCGTTTGGCCTGGATGACTACGGCCTCGGTGCCGAGTTTTCCCTGCAGGAGATATTCATGCTGCGCGCCGCCTATCGCTTTGAGAATGGTATCTTTAAAAAGGAAAATACAGGTACTGCCTATAATGGCTTTGCCTGTGGTGCGTCGGTCAATATACCATTCAAGAAAGGTAAATCGACACCGGCTATCGCTATCGACTACGGATTCCGTATGACATCTCTTTCTACAAATTTCCAGCATACCCACTCTGTAGGCTTGCGTATATCTCTGGGCTCGGGTGCTACACCTAAGGACAAAATAGTATCTGCTCCTGAGACGCCTGCTTCAGCAGCTTCTTATGATCAGGGAGGCACAGCCAAAAGAAGAGGCAAGAAGAGCAAAGTGACAGTAGAGGAAGTAGAAGAAAAGGACAATGCTATCGATTCACTGATCAAGGTAAATCAGGCGCTCAAGCTCAAGGCTGAAACTCCTATCGTGAAGGTAGACACTGTGATCAAGACACAGGTACAGATCGTAAAGGATACTGTGCTCATAGCAGCAGTACTGGAGAAGACCGACTACAAAGGTGGCGCTGTAGATACAGTATCCCGTGGTGGCAAGTCTGTACTTCAGTTTAACGACTATGAGGCGCTGGAGTATGAGACAGGCTCTGCCAGGATCCAGACAAAATCATATGCTTATCTCAACTACCTCATCAATATCATGAAGAAGAATCCTTCCTACAGGGTATCCTTTGAGGGACACACAGACAATGTAGGTGCTGAGCCTGCCAATCAGAAACTTTCTCAGGATCGCGTAGATGCAGTAAAGGCTTACTTTGTATCTAAAGGCATCAGCGAAGGCAGGATAGACACCAAGGCTTTTGGCTCTACCCGTCCTAAATATGAGAATAGTAATGCTGCCGGACGTGCTAAAAACCGCCGCGTGGAGATTTACATGGAGATGTAATAGGGATTTGTCAAAACAATAAACTCTGCTAATTTTACAATGAAAGACGTCCTGCGGGGCGTCTTTCCGTTTTAACGAAAAAGAAGAAGATGTCTGATATCCAATATGTGACTAAAGAGGGCTACGAGGCCCTGGTCAATGAACTGAAACACCTGAAATCTGTCAGAAGGCCTGAGATTTCAAAAGCCATAGCAGAGGCCCGCGAGAAAGGCGATCTGAGTGAGAATGCTGAGTACCATGCCGCCCGCGAGGAGCTCGCACTGCTCGAGGCCAAAATATCTGAGATGGAGGGCAAGGTAGGCAGCGCACGGGTCATGGATGAGAGCAAGGTAGATATATCTAAGGTCGGGATCCTCACCAAGGTAGACGTCATGAATAACAAGCTCGGCAAAAAGCAAACCTTTACCATCGTCAGTGAGGCTGAAGCCAACCTGAAGGAAGGCAAGATCTCGATCACCTCACCGATAGGCAAGGCGTTGATAGGAAAAAAGATAGGAGAAAAGGCAGTAGCCCAGACGCCGGCTGGTGCTATGGAGTTTGAGGTCTTGTCTATAGGGCTTTAAAATAAAAGTATATGGCCAGCATATTCACCCGCATCATACAGGGGGAGATACCATGCTACAAGATAGCGGAGGACGAGGGTTACTTCGCATTTTTGGATATCAATCCTCTCTCCAAAGGGCATACACTGGTAGTACCTAAGCAGGAGATTGATTACATCTTCGATCTCGATGCGGATACATATGCCGGCCTCATGTTGTTTTCTCAGAAAGTAGCACTAGCCATCGGCCTGGCTGTGCCTTGCCTCAGAGTAGGAGTGGCAGTGATAGGTTTAGAGGTGCCGCATGCCCATGTGCATCTCATACCTTTGCAATCCGACACCATCAACTTTTCTGATCTCAAGCTAAAGCTGGATAAAGAAGAGTTTGAAAGAATCGCAGCAGCTATCCGCGCGCATCTCACGCTTTAAAATTTTGGGCACGCCACTTTGGTTGGGTTTCTCCTGTGCGGGAAACTGCCTACGTGTACCAGAGAGATTTCCAGCCCACCGTTTAGTTTGCCTGGTATGGCCAGCTTTGAGGTGATCACATCATAGTTGATCAGCAGGCGTGTCTGCTTATACTGATAGCCTATGATGGGAGAGGCGGCGTCCTTCACGCGGTAGTAGGCACCCAGATAGATGGTAGAGGAGCTGATATGGTGCCTGTACCGGTCGTGCGGTTTATATCCTATCATACCCCCCGCCACTACTTCATACGCTTTGGCCTGATAGGTCATATAGGCATTGGCAGTGAGGCTTAGGGTCCGGTTGATCTCATACTCGGCCATCAGCGTTGCTATATAGCGAAAAGATAGCTGGCTGGGATCTCCGTAGAAGTCATCCTTTGCCCTGTTCAGGTGCAGCATAGAGAAGGTAGTACCCAGCAGCAGCTTGTCACTTATCTTCGCATTAAAGTTCAGCCCGGCACCCAGGTCTATCTGTGATATCCGCGTGCTGATCGGATGCTCGTAGTTAGGTACACCTTGGTCAAAGCCCTTGTCGTCTACCCACTGGTTGTTAAAGTAAAACTTCTCAAAGTCTACCGACTTGCTGATATAGTTGGCCACAAACCCTGCGCTTAGCACATATCTGTTCTCTCTGTCAAATGCCTGGTGCCAGGCTATGCTGGCACCAAACCTCATGTATCTCAATCGTCCGTCACCTGCATCATCATTGAGGAAGTTGGCACCTATCCCCATCCATCCATGTTTGACTTTATTTTCCAGCAGGGAGAAATCTGCATAGGCTGCCTGCGTATGGTAGTTGAAGGTTTGCTGATTAGTGGCCCAGGGCCATTGATACTTATAGTTAGCCCCCAGCCTGTAGTTTCCCTGAAAGTAACCCGTAGAGGCCGGAGACAGTATCAGCGGATTGGTAAAAAACTGAGTGAAATGAATATCCTGTGCGGTGCATACTGTTATATGCAGTAGCATTGCTACCAGCAGGCCGTACTGTAGCCTTACTGTTTGCGTAAAATTTGCCGTGCCTCGCATGGATAAATAGGGATCATGAATTTAAGCAATCGTCTGCTGGATTTTCAGGACATAGGCAACTTTCCCATCCCCCGATAGCCGCTCACTAGCTTCGTCTCAGGCCACCATTGCCCTCTCAGGCGCGTCTATGACTATATAGCCTTGGCAAATCCTTGAACAAATCTTTAAAACGTAGTATTTTGTAGCATAATTTCCTTCAAAGATGGTCCGCCCATCAGCTTTCTATTTTTGCTTTCTATTGCTGCTGTCATACTCTCATGCAGCCGTAGCTGAGGGCTTGTGCACTTCTTGCAGCAATATAGTATTCAAAGAAAATAAGGGGCAGTGGCATCGCAATGTGCTCTACAGGGCCGAAATGCCTAACTCAAACGTCTTTTTTGAAAGAAATTGCATCACATACTCCCTACTGGATAGTGGTGATATGCGCCGTCTACGCCACGACCTGCATCGCGAGGTGCACTACAAGGCAGACCTCGATCCCGTCATACATTGCCATGCATTCCGGGAGGTCTTTGTGAATGCCAGTGCCGATGCGAAGCAGCTACCGGCAGCCAAAGAGCCCGACTACTACAATTATTTTATCGGCAAGAATAGGTCACGCTGGGCCAGTCATGTATCCGCCTATCGCGATCTGACCTACAGTAGTATATATCCGGGTGTAGATCTGCATGCCTACACTGCCGGTGATGCGATCAAATATGACTGGATCATAAAAAAGGGCCATGCTGCCGATCTGCCAGTGCGCTTGAGATATGAGGGTGCTGATGCTGTCAGTGTATCTGACGGCAGGCTGGTGATCCACACCTCCGTAGGCTCCGTGATAGAGTCGGCTCCATATGCCTACCAGAAGATCAGAGGTCAGAAAACCCCCGTCAGCTGCCACTATGTATATGACCATGGTGAGGTGACATTCTCTCTGCCTGATGGATGGGATCATTCGGCTGATCTCATTATTGACCCTACTCTGGTATTCTCCTCCTACTCGGGATCTACATCTGACAATTTTGGCTATACCGCCACCTACGACAGCAAGGGTAGTGCCTATGCAGCGGGTAGCGTTTTTGGTACAGGCTATCCCGTCACGGTGGGTGCCTTTCAGGTCACCTGGGCAGGCGGCTATGTCATGCCTCCCAATATCAACTTCGGCGAGGATCAGTACGGTGTCGATATCGGTATCATCAAATATAATTCATCGGGCACTGCGCGTCTCTACAGTACCTACCTGGGTGGTGAGGGAGATGAGCTGCCCCACAGCATGGTGGTCAATAGTAATGATGAGCTGTTCGTGTTTGGCACTACGGGCTCTACTACCTTTCCCGTCACGGCCGGTGCCTATGATACGCTCTTCAATGGCGGCAGCAACCCGGGTATATTCTTTGGCCTGGCAGTAGATTACAATGTAGGGTCTGACATATTTATCACCCACTTCACGCAGGACGGATCTGCACTGGTAGGCTCTACCTATCTCGGCGGCACTGGCAATGATGGCCTCAATTATCCTGAGTACCAGTATCTCAACTATCAATATGCCGACGAGGTACGCGGGGTGATAGATATAGACAAGAACGACAACGTGTATATAGCCACATGTACCAGGTCGGCAGACTTTCCGGTCACTGCAGGGGCCTACCAGACCACGCTCAACGGCCTGATGGATGGCACCCTCTCAAAACTGGATAATAATCTCAGCCATCTGATCTGGAGCACCTATCTGGGTGGTAGCGACCGGGATGCTATATACTCTCTCGCCCTGGACAATAATAACAACGTATTTGTATGCGGTGGTACCAATTCTACGGACTTCCCTACTACCGCCGGCAGCTTTCAGACCGTGACGAACGGAGGTCGTGCAGAGGGGTTTATCACCCAGATCAATCAGAACGGCAGCGGCATTATTGCCTCTACCCTTTACGGTACTCCGGAGTATGATCAGCTGTTTTTTGTGCAGACAGACCGGCGAAATAATGTGTATGTACTCGGTCAGACATTTGACACGACTACAACATTCACTAAAAATGCACTGTATAACGTACCCAAGAGCGGGCAATATATCAGCAAGTTTAACTATACACTGGACACGCTCATTTGGTCTACACGCTTTGGCAATGGTCGGGGTATACCGGACCTGTCACCCACAGCCTTTCTGGTAGATCGGTGCAATAGTGTATACATGTCGGGCTGGGGTTCGGACTTTCTCGCCCTATTTGGTGATGGGGTCAGCCTCAGCACGCAGGGACTCTATGTGACACCCGATGCCTATCAGCCGCACACCGATGGCAATGATTTCTATGTCATGGTGATGAAAGATGACGCTTCGGCTATCACCTATGCCACTTACTTCGGGTCTTCCATATCGGAGGACCACGTAGATGGTGGCACCAGTCGCTTTGACAAAAAGGGAGTCATCTATGAATCTGTATGTGCAGGCTGTGGAGGCAACGATTCCTTCCCTACTTATCCGGCCAATGTGGTCTCTCATCACAACGGGTCTCACAATTGCAATAATGCAATTTTCAAAATGGACCTGGATCTGCCACTGGTCATAGCGGATTTTCAGCAGCCGCCTCACGCCTGCGATACGTTCGACTACCACTTTACCAATCAGAGCAAAATATTTGATAGCACTACCACGACTTTCAAATGGATCTTTGATGATGGCACCACATCTGCGCAGGTCAATCCGTCTCACACCTATACGACACCGGGTATATACACTGTCACACTCATCGTGACTGACGGCAGTAGCTGCAACGGAGCTGACACCGTTTCCAAGCAGATCATCATCTCCCCAAATGATTCTACGGTTACTCTGGCAGGTGTCTCAGATTGTCCCGGTACATCTATACAGATCGGTATACCTATCAGTACTGATACCTCCATCCACTACAGCTGGACACCATCCCTCGGCCTCAGCGACTCTACCATTTCAAATCCATACATCACGCCGCTGCAGGACACCGTCTACCGCCTCACAGAGACGCGCATCAACTGCAAGACCTATTTCTCTCAGAGCGTGCATGTCATCCATGACTCTATATCTGCGCGTGGCTCTAATGTGCTGTGTCCGCATGATACCATACAGCTTTCTGTATCAGATACTGCCGGTCAGCAGCTGACCTACACCTGGTCTCCGGCATCAGGTATTATCTCCGGTGGCAATACGGACCACCCCCTGGTAGATCCCGCAGCGACGACCACCTACTATGTCAATGCAGTCAATACGACCACCGGCTGCACCTATCGGGATAGTATCACAGTCAGCGTGGTCTCTGCTCTGCAGAATATAGACGCGATAGCCATACCGGACTCTATAGGTTATGGTGATACTTCGCGCCTGCACCTGACATATACTCAGCCTGCATCTATCCTGTGGGATGCGGATAGTACCCTGTCATCTGTGGTGATAGACAGCCCGTCCGCATATCCCACTGAGACCACTATCTACAAGGTCACTGTCACAGATCAGAATGGATGCCGCGTGCGGGATACGGTGACGGTCAGGGTGTATCGCACGCCGTGTGCCTCTTCAAACATTTTTGTTCCGAATGCCTTCAGTCCCAATAATGACGGCAAGAACGACAAACTCTTTGTACGAGGCAATAAGATCTCTGACTTGTATTTCACTGTATATGACAGGTGGGGCCAGAGGATGTTTGAGACGCGCGATATCAATACGGGCTGGGACGGCACCTATCATGGCACCAGGCAAGACCCTGCGGTCTTTGGCTGGTATGCAGAGGGTACCTGTGAGAGTGGAGAGAAATATTTTCGCAAAGGCAATGTCACATTATTGAGATAATGCTACGGATACGGGTAATAGGCAAATATTTTGATCTGCTATCATACAGGTTGCGGGTGCTGCTGCTATTTTCTCTTGTTTGCCTCTTGTCTCATGTCTCTCTGGCTCAAGACATTCATTTCACTCAGTTCAACTTCTCACCACTCAATCAGAATCCGGCCAATACAAACCTGTTTGATGGAGATATCCGCTTTGTAGGCAATTATAAAAATCAGTGGCAGTCTGTACCTGTGGCTTACAACACCGCTTCGGTATCCGCAGATATGAATTTTGTGACGCTCGGCAATCACGATAAAATAGGCGGTGGCGTGCTTTTCTATTATGACCGGGCAGGCGACTCAAAGTTTACCTCCCTGCACGCCGCGTACTCCATGTCATACCAGTTGAATTGGGGGCACCACGACCTTCATACTATATCGTTAGGTTATCAGATAGGTTTCGTCAGCCGCTCATTTGATTATACCAATCTCTTTTTTGACAATCAGTTTAACGGCGATGCCTTCAACCCTAATATCCCTGCAAATGAGCAGTACAGCAGGACGCGCTTCCTTTTTCTGGATATGTCACTCGGCCTGGCATACAAGTGGAACAAGGGTCTGCGCAATAACTTTACTATCGGCGCATCCATAGCGCATCTCAATATGCCTAATCAGTCCTTTTATGGAGATCACTCTGTCACGCTCGCTCCCATGTACAACTTCCATTTTCGAGGGCAGTTTAAGATCGCGGCCAAACTGGACTTGGTGCCTGAGTTTTTGTTTCAGCGGCAGCAGACACGCCAGGAGTTTGTGCCCGGTATTCATCTCAAGACATACATCTCTACCCGCCCCACCTCGCGTGTAGCGCTCAATACCGGCGCGTATTACCGCATCGGAGACGCTCCGGCCATCATGGTAGGCATGGATTACAATAATCTGCAGGTCAATTGCAGCTACGATATAAATCACTCTAACTTCACTCCGGCCAGCCGGTACAATGGCGGCTTTGAGATGTCTGTGATCTATATCCTTTCCAAAATCAAAAAACTGAAATCCAACGTTGCGGCCTGTCCTATATTCTGATTGGAGAAGTCTTCTTGCGGGCTTAGCAAGGCCGGTACTGTGTGCGATCTTCTCGCTAGGTGTCGCTACCGCTGGTGCACAGTCAGCGCGTCAGTATATCAGCTATGGCGATGATGCCATGCAAAAGGGCGATTGCTACAATGCGGCAGAATACTACCGTCAGGGTTTGGAGAAGTATGAGTTCAATATCGAAATGAAGTTTAAATATGCAGAGGCGCTGCGTTGTTTCAATGATTATAAAAATGCTGCCGAAGTATATAAGAAGGTGGTAGAAGAAGATGTGACCAAGGAGTATCCGATGGCGATCTTCTGGTATGGCTCTATGCTCCGGTATCTGGGTCGGTATGATGCAGCACCTGCTCAGTTCAAAAAATTTCTGAATCGCTACAAAGGTCACGACTACTATACCGACAAGGCGCAGCAGGAGCTGGAGGCCTGCAGCTGGGCCAAAGCCAATGCATCCAAGGAGAAGTCAAAGGTCATCCACCTGCCTGATACGATCAATACACCCTACTCCGAGACCAACCCATTCCAGACACCCGATGGTCACTTCCTCTTTTCATCTCTTCGCAATTTAAATCCGCCCAGGAAAAAACAAAACTACTTGGCGCGGATCTACATTGCCCCTGCAGACTATAGTTCTGCCAGCATAATGGATGTGCCGGCAGATCAGAATAAGCATATAGCCAATGGTGCGTACAATACGACGCGCACGCGGTTTTACTTTACACAATGCGAGCCGCTGACCGGACAGCCCGGGCAACTGAAATGCGACATCTACGTGTCTGAGGTCAAAGGCAAAGCCCTGTCTGGCCCTGACAAACTCGACTCTGCGGTCAACATGAGTGGCTACACGACTACACAGCCCAATATCGGAATCAATGAAAAAGGTCAGGAGGTTTTGTACTTCGTCAGCGACCGCCCCGGCGGGCAGGGCAAGACGGACATCTGGATGAGCGTCTTGCAGGATGGCAGACCGGAGACACCGGTCAATTTAGGCCCAGAGGTGAACACTATAGACGAAGAGTTCTCCCCCTTTTATGATAGTCAGACGCATCAGCTGTATTTCGCTTCTAACTGGCACTATGGTTTCGGTGGTCTGGATATTTTCACCACCACCTATCAGAATGGAACATGGACCAAACCTGTAAATCTCGGCCCGCTCGTCAACTCGCCTCAAAACGATTTCTACTTTTATAAATCCTGGGATAGATCGAAGAACTACCTTGCCTCAAACCGCAAAGGGTCGCAATATATCAAGGCAGAAACCTGCTGCAACGATATCTGGATGTATGAGACCGGTGAGCATACAGATGTACCGCCTGTAGATACGACTTCCCACGCCGATACACCAGTCACCGCCACTGTACATACAGACATGACCAGCCATACTACCATAGCTTCACTTTCTCCTCCGGATACGCCCCACACGCAGACGGCTGATGTAAACAGGCAAATGGACAGCGCGAAAGTAGCACAGCTACGACAGCTCATAGCTGATACGCCAAAGACGTATATAGACAGGACCATCTCTGAGATGAAGCAACTACTGCCGGTTACTTTATACTTTCACAATGATGAGCCCGAATGCTGCAACCTGCGCGATACGACTGTCTTGAACTACGTAGAAACCTATCAGTCCTATTGGCACCTGCTGGATAGGTATAAAAAGGAATTTGCCAAGGGCCTCACTGCGGATAGCAAGACAGAGGCGGAGAGCGAAGTCTTTGATCTCTTCACAAAGAAGGTGGACAAGGGCTACTATGACCTGATACATTTCAGCCGTCAGTTGCTGGACGCCCTGCAGGCAGGCAAAAAGATCGAGATCACTATACAGGGCTATTGCTCACCGCTCAACTATAATCTGTACAATATCAAACTGGCCGACCGGCGCATAGTCTCTCTGAAAAATTACTTCTACCATTATCACGATGGCATGCTGATTTACTTCATAGATAAGGGGCAACTCACGCTCAAGGGCGAGCCGCTGGGCGAGGAGACCGCACCAAAAACAGTAAGCGACAAACTGGAAGACACGCGCAACTCTGTCTACAATCCCGCAGCTGCGCTCGAGCGCAAAGTAGAGATCGTATCCGTAGAGCTAAAGTGATAACCTGCGCAGCGGTAGCCTGATATGAGGTGAAAATGATTATATTCGCGCGATAATAAACTGATAGTGGCGAAAAGCAAATCGGATAGTACCGGTAAAAGTCCTTTCGAGAAATTTTACAAAAAGAAGCCCGCTGCTGAGATAGCACCGGAGCAGCCAGCTAAGAGGACTGCCAAGTCTGCCGTGCCTGCCAAAAAGAAAGCTGCCGCTCCCACTACCTCTCTCGACTCCAAGATCCAGAAGCGTCTCAGCAAGATAAAAGGCCCGGAACCTGCAGAGCAATCTGCCGATACGCCGGACACCATGCGCCTCAATAAATTTATGGCCCATGCAGGTATCGCCTCACGTCGCAAGGCTGATGAGCTGATAGCTGACGGCAAGGTGAAAGTGAATGGCGTAGTAGTAAAGGAAATGGGCTATCGCGTCAAGGCTACAGACAAGATCACCTTTGATGACAAACGCATCACTCCGGAGAAGAAGATATATATCCTGCTCAATAAGCCTAAAGACTGTATCACTACTACCAGTGACGAGAAGGACCGCCGCACAGTACTCGATCTGATACGCTCTGCATACGCACAGATAGAGGGCGCCAAGAAGCCACGCCTGTATCCGGTAGGCCGCCTCGATAGAAATACGACCGGAGTACTGCTCATCACCAATGATGGTGAGCTCTCTCAGAATCTCACGCACCCATCCAAAGAGATCAAAAAAATATACCACGCTGTGCTGGACAAGTCTCTCAAGCCGGATGACTTTGACAAGATCAAGCACGGCGTAGTACTGGAAGACGGCATCGCAGAGGTGACCGACCTGGCCTATACCAATCCCAAAAACAAAGCCGAAGTGGGTATCGAGATACATTCAGGCAAGAACCGTATCGTACGCCGCATATTTGAGTCGCTGGGCTATGAAGTGATCAAGCTTGACCGCGTTTACTTTGGCGGCCTGACCAAGAAGGATGTACCACGTGGCCGCTGGCGTTTCCTCGCAGAGGAGGAAGTGCGTCGCCTGAAGCATTTTAAGATAGGCTGATTATTCTCCCTTTATTCTTTATCAAACATCTGCCTCAGCGAACGCGCTATGGTCCTATAGAGGAACGGATAGTGCCCGAAGCGATGTCCTGTCTGATACCAGTCGCGTAGCCCAAGCCTGACAAATACGATATCCTTATCAGGCATCACACCTACGTACTGTCCCTTCATGCCATCTGCGGCAAAGTCGCCATGACCATCCGTGTTCCTTAGCCACCAGAGGTAGCCGTATCTTTTGCAGATCATAGTATCGCCGTGCTCACCATCACAGATATTGATAGGAGAGAGGGAGGCGCGCACATAGTCGCTGTCTACTATCTGCCGGCCGTGCCAGTTGCCATAGTGCTCATACAATATACCTATGCGCGCTATATCCCGCGCATCTGTATGAAAGCAGCAGTACGTTTTCTCCATGCCGCCTTTTGTATCCGTCAGCCACCAGGCATCACGAGCTGCGCCCAGCGGCTGCCAGAGTTTTTCAGAGGCGTATTGCGTCATGCTCATGCCCACCGCATTGGTGATCGCTATGCCCAGTATCTGCGGGTCCACATTCTTATACCGAAACTCATACCCTGCCGGCTTCTCATACTTCATCGTATTGACGAACTTATGCAGGTCATTGCCATAATACAGCTTGGCTACATGCCCCACAGGGTTCAGATACTGATCATGATAGTTAAGCCCGGTAGACATAGTCAGGCAGTGCTTGATCGTCACATGGCTCAGGCTATCCGCCTGGTATGGTGCGTAGTACTTTCCGATAGGATCGTCTACACTGCCTATCTTTCCTTCCTTCAGCGCTATGCCCGTCAGGATAGACATGATAGACTTAGTCATAGAGAAGGGATTGGTCCGGCTGCTATCGCTATAGCCCGGAGCATACCACTCATACACTATGCTGTCATGGCGCAATACGAGAAACGCTACTGTCTGCGTCTGCTTTAGTTCCTTTTGCAGCGAGTCAGGTAGTTTTATCGTATTGTAGATAGAGGACTCCGGCAGGGGTTGATATTCACCTGCCTTTACTTTTGAGTACGGCATGAATTTGAAATCCTGCAGCCCCGGATCATTATAAACCACTGTCCTCGCAAACTGGCAGGAACACAAAATGACAGAAAGTAGCAGGCAGGCAAACAGGACTTTTCTCATGACGGGTGTCAAAGATATTTTATAAAAATGACAGCCGCAGAACGAATCAGCGTATTACTTCCACTCAAAAGTGCTAAGCATCGTATCCAGGTCCTGGCGCACAAAGGTCAGCACCGGAGCCATAGAGTCGCTGTTGGGCTCATTGTAGAAATAGAGCGAGCCGCGTATAAAGTGCCGCGAGCTATCCGTCAGGAAGAATTGCACATTGCTGGCAGCATCACCTCCTACATTATAGAAAATGCCGCTCACGCCGTGCTTATTTACTATCAGGCTCTCGTCTATATAGTTGGCTTTCTTGGTATGCTTGAAGGATAGCTTGTGCGCATCCTCCAGCAGCCGCTCCAGTGTCATGTCTTTGTTGATCTCCTTGTAGGTCAGGTTCACCGTACCATTAAAGTCGGGGAAAGCAATATTGATCCAGCACGGATGGCTCATACCCATAGCCGAGCTGTCATGCTGTATCTGCGCATACACAGGCTTCTCAAACCGGAAAGGGCAATCTTTAGAGTCATACATCTCATAGTTCCTTTCAGGGAATACGACGCGGGGGTATGCCTTCGGCTTGGGGCTGTAATCGCCGTGGCAGGAACTCAAAGATATGGTTACTAATGAAATAAGGAAAAGATATGATTGTCGCACAGGGGAGTTTTACTGATAAATGTCTTTACGGTGTCCTAGTTGCACTACTTCTATGAGAAGCACCTTATCCATCACTTCATAGATGATCCTGTAGTCTCCCACTCTTACGCGATAGCCGGAGCGACCTTTTAGTTTTTTACAACCGACAGGCCGTGGATCTTCTGCTAGGTTTATGATAGCGGCTTTGATCTTGGTATAGCTTGGCTCGTCTATTTTTTCTAATGCCTCCAAAGCCTTTTTTCGGATACTGATCTGATAGCTCATTATTTGCGTTTTTTAGACGCTTCTATCATTTTGAATGCATCTTCCATGGGTATTGGTGCCTCGCCATCGGCTTTGGATTCATCGTACAGCTCTATATCCTCCAGATCTTCGAGTTCTTCTACTATACGCTCATATTCATCGATAGGAATTACTACAGAAATTTTTTTGCCTTTCTGGTCAGTGATATATTGCGGGTGTATCGTTAGTAAACAGATCATATGGCAGTGATTAGTTTGATAAAAATAAACAAACTCAGGCATATCAATTCTCCACCTCCAGCTTCACCTTTTCTATACGGTTATTCTTTACCGATAGTATGCGGAAGTTGAATTTTTCAAAATTGATCTCGTCGCCTGCCTTTGGTATGCGGCCCCTCAGCTCCAGCAGTAGTCCTGCCAGTGTCTCGGCATCTTCACGCACTTCGTCAAAGTAGCCCGCCTCCACATCCAGCGCCTTGCTGAAATCATGCAGCGGCATAGTGCCCTCTACGATGTATGTGTTATCATTCACCTTGCGGATATTATTGTCCGTAGACTCGTCAAACTCATCCTTGATATCACCGATCACTTCCTCTACGATATCCTCCATCGTCACGATACCGGATGTGCCGCCAAACTCATCCACTACGATAGCCAGATGCTTATGCGACTCCTGGAATTCACGCAGCATGTCGTCTATCTTCTTGGTCTCAGGGGCATGTAGTGGCTCGCGCATCAGCTTCTGCCAGCCAAAGGATGCGTCCTGATTGAGGTGCTCCAGCAGGTCTTTGATATAGAGGACGCCTTGTATCTGGTCTATATTCTCGGAGTAGACCGGCAGGCGTGAGTAGCCCACCTCACGCACATAGTCGAGTAGCTCTTCAAAGTTCCACGTGATATCTGCCGCTGCCACCTCCATACGCTGGCGCATGATCTGCCTTACCGTCAGGTTGCCAAAGTGTACGATACCCTTCAGCATCTTCACGTCATTGCCTGATTCTTTATTCTCTACCGTGATCTCTATGGCTTTATTGATCTCAGCTATATCCATCTCCGCATTGTGGCGCTTGATGCGCTTCTCTATCATAGAGGTAGAGCCCACGAGGATATAGTTGATCGGGTAGAAGATACGGTTCAGCACTACAAAGAGTCCTGTCACGCCCTTTGCTATTTTCAGTTTGTTCAGAGAGGCATAGACTTTGGGTATGGCTTCGCCAAAGAGCACCAGGAAGAAAGTAACTACCACCACGTTGATCGTGAAATCAAACACAGAGCCGGGTATCTTGATCGCGCCCAGATCTACATCCTTAAACTCAAAGATATGTGTGATGATGTAGTACGAAATGATGATCACCCCGATGTTCACCACATTGTTTCCTATCAGGATAGTAGAGAGCAGATAGCGTGGGTGGTCCAGTAGCTTGGCCAGGCGCAGGTCTGCCTCTTCTTCACTTTCGTGTAGCTCTTCTTTTTCTACATTGGTGATGGAGAAAAACGCGATCTCAGACGCAGCCATCAGGGCTGAGCAGAGGATGAGGACGAGTGCTGCGACTGCTGCGAGGATGACGCCCGTATCGGGCATGTGGACGAAGCTGCTGAGAAAGATAGTCAGGCAACTGGAAGGAAGGATTGCTGCGGGGCCGGGGTCCAAGACTTATTGGTTTCGTGAAAAAATAAGGACAGGCAGATTGTGCCCTGCCTGTCCGGTTTGATATTTTAGAATGGCAGATCGTCGTCTATGTTATTAGATGGTCTGCTGTCACCGCCGCCGGCATATTCCTGCTGCGGTTGTGACGAGTAGCTTTGGCCGCCACCGTTATCGCTATAGCTGCTACTGCCTGTGCTGCCGTCCTTTTTGTCCAGCATGCGCAGGCTCTCTGCTACTATCTCGGTCACGTAGCGCTTGTTGCCGTCTTTATCATCATAGCTCCTTGTTTTGATCTTGCCCTCCAGGTAGATCAGGCTGCCCTTCTTCAGGTACTTCTCGGCGCGCTCAGCCAGAGATTTGAAGGGGAGCTTCACATTGTGCCAGTCGGTCACCTCTACCCACTTGCCCTCCTTGTCACGGTAGGACTCCGTAGTGGCCAGAGAGAACTCGGCTATCACGTTGTTTTCAGAAAAATGCTTCAAGACCGGGTCCTTCCCCAGCCTGCCTAACAGTTGAACCCTGTTTACCATCGCTTGTGTATTTAGTTATGAATTAAGATACCTAAAGTAGTGAATTTTCCACCAGGAACAAATGCACTACTTTAGGGAACCCAAAGGTACTCAATTTATCCAGCGGCACCCGGACACCCCCATCTATGTGAACATTTTGTAAGTCAACACCTTCCACAAAGATAAAGACCGACTGGTGGCTCTGGTGCGTCAGCTGCTGGCTGTACGGCTTTGAGTAGCCCGCTACCTTCACCTTGTGCCCCAGGTAGTCACTCACAGCCTGCCCGATATTCCTGCGGATCGCCTTATCCGACTCTATGTACGGCAGGATATAGAGACCCTTCCAGATGTCATCACCGCTACGCTTGGAGACGACCATCTCTTTCTCGTCTTTCAGCACCAGATAGTAGAAAAACCGCTCCTTTTTCACGATCTTCTTAGACCTGACCGGCAGGTCCTCTATCAGGCCTTGGTTGTAGGCCACACACATCCCCGCGAAAGGACACTCCCCGCACTTAGGACTCAGCGGTGTACATACTGTCGCCCCAAAGTCCATGATCGCCTGATTATACTCACCCGGATGATCCACGCTGATCAGCTCCTGAGCCAGCTGCGCAAAATGCTTCTTGCCATCCGTCGTATCAAAAGGCGTATCGATACCATACACCCGCGCCAGCACGCGTATAACATTGCCATCCACCACCGCCTGCCGCTCGCCAAAGATGAAAGAGGAGATCGCCGCTGCCGTGTACGGTCCGACACCCTTCAGCTTTACGATGTCATGATAGGTTGAGGGAAAAACGCCCTTAAGTTCATAGGCGATCTGCTTTGCCGTATGGTGCAGGTTCCGCGCACGCGAGTAGTAGCCCAATCCCTGCCACAGCCGCATCACATCATCCTCCGGAGCGTCGGCCAGGTCCCGCACTGTCGGATAGCTTTCTTTAAATCTGAGAAAATATGGCAGCCCCTGCTCCATACGCGTTTGTTGCAGTATGATCTCCGACAGCCACACCAGATACGGATCGCGCTCCCCCTTCCACGGCATCTGCCGGTCATTGGAGTTGCGGTTCCAGTCGAGTAGGAGGGAGGAGAAGCGAGTGGAGTTTTTCAAGAATGACAATGATTATCGCTGCGAAATAAGCGATTTCCTGCACTGCCATTACTTTTTTATCTTTATACTATGGAAAAGTTCAGAAAACTGACCCCACATGACCTCGCTTTCGGCATTGGCCGCAAGGCAACAGACGAAGAATTAAGAGAACTTCTATCCCGTGCCACGCCGGGTAAAGGCAAAGACTTAGATCAGGCTGTGGCGGATATCAAAGAAAGACTGGCTCAGAAGGCAAATAGCAAGAGGTCATTAGAATAGCCATTGATTTTATGGAAGAATTCAAAATACTCACCCCGCATGACTTAGCTTTCGGTATCGGACGCAAAGCTACTAAAGCCGCGCTGAAAGAGTGGCTAAGTAGGACGGATATAGGAGAGTCTGTATCTGCAGAGCAACTGTTGGAAGAAATGAGAAAACGGAATATAAAATAGCTACCCCTTAAATCATTCCTCAACTTTCAAGAGATATAGTTCATGAGATAGGGTCTCTATATCTTTCGACACAACCTTTGCGGTGCTAATATCTATACTACTAAGTATAATAGATATTGTCTTTACAATGTGCATTAAAGTCCAAACGATTCGATTCTAGTTTTTCTCGCCAGAATAGTTTAGTAAAATAGATGAGTATGGGCCGTAATGCTCATATTTAGAGTAGTAATCCCACAATCCAAACATTTCGGTGGCGTCCTCTTTAAAAAAAGCACTGTTTCTAGTCTTGGTTGTAGCTGTTTTTACGCTTGCTTGAAAGTCATAAATCAAACTCCCATTATTATCGAAAAAATCGGGGAACTGCGTCTGAAGAAGTTTTCTGTAACTATCCACATCTACTTCTACGTTCACAAGTTTCTTGCCTAATTCTATATCTTTTAAAGTCTGTAAAATATTTTTCAATTGACCAGAATTATGTATTAGATACACTTCTCTATGTATTTGATAGTCATTCCAGCCTTCTCTTGTATCTAAATCATGTATTATTTCACTTATTAAAATACAATCTAGTAAGCAGGAGCGTAGACAAATGCCGACACTATGTTCAAGCCATTTAAGGTGGCTATCCTCATCTATGTTTTTAAATAGAATGTACAGAAGATTCAAGTGAGATACAATTCTTACAACTATATCAATATAAATCGCTTGAATAGGCTTTCGCTGGCTAAGATCTTGGCGATTCTCTATCCTGAGATTAACTTTCTCAATCTCAACAAGAATTTTATCTAAGCTATTACTAAGCTCTTCTGTGGGATATTTTCGTTTGAACTGCATAGGTTCTTTTAAGTATTGATCTTCAATTGGCGCCTTACCTCAGCTCCAGCACCGCCACATTCTCTATATGAGTCGTCTGTGGGAACATATCCACCGGCTGTATTTTCTTGATGTCATACTTCGCAGCCAGTAGCTCCAGGTCGCGTGCCTGTGTGGCAGGATTGCAGCTCACGTAGACGATGCGTGGGGCGGCCAGCTCCAGTAGAGTTTTCACCACATCTTCATGCATGCCCGCGCGCGGCGGATCGGTGATCACCACATCCGGTCTGCCATTGGCAGCTATGAATTCCGGCTTCAACACCATGCGTACATCACCGGCATAGAAGGCGCAATTGGTCACGCCATTTAGCTCTGCATTTTCCTTTGCATCTTCTATCGCAGCCTCTACCTGCTCTATGCCTACTACATTTTTGCAGAGGCCCGATACGTAGAGTGCGATGCTACCCACGCCCGTGTAGAGGTCATATACCACATCCGTCGGCTTCAGGTCGGCAAATTCCTTTGCCACATCGTACAGCACACGTGCCTGATCTGAGTTGGTCTGGAAGAATGACTTAGGATTCACCTTAAACTTATAGTCACCCAGCTGCTCCACGATATGGTCCTTGCCGCTATGTACATAGGTAGGCAGGTCATAGATCGTATCATTTCGCTTGTTGTTGATCACATACTGCAGCGAGGTGATCTGAGGAAACTGCTCTCTCAGGTGGCCCAGCAGCGCATCTATCTTCTCGTCATCCTGCGTAGTAAACATCACCAGCACCATGATCTCCCCGATAGAGGTCGTGCGGATCATCATTGTGCGCAGTAGTCCCTCCTGTGTTTTGATATTAAAGAAGGTATAGTCATTGGCTATAGCAAAGTCGCGCACCGCCAGGCGGATCGCATTAGATGGATCGCCCTGCAGCCAGCACTTCTTCACATCCAGCACCATCATAAAGCTACCCGGCACGTGAAAACCCACTCCCCGGCGGTCATACTCCTGCCCGCCATCTATCTCGGCCTGTGTGAGCCAGCGGCGGTCGGTGAAGCTAAACTCCAGCTTATTGCGATAGAAATAGTCTGACCGGCTGCCTGTGATCGGTTTCACCTCCGGTATGGTCAGCTTGCCTATGCGGATCAAGGCATCTTCTACTATCTGAGTCTTGTATTGCAGCTGCTCACTGTACTGTATGTGCTGCCATTTGCAGCCGCCACAGGTGCCAAAGTGCTCGCATACCGGCTCTGTGCGATGCGCAGAGGCTGTGATGAGTTCCGCTATTTCGCCTTCGGCGTATTTCTTTTTGTCTGTGGTTACACGCACATTCACCGTATCTCCCGGCACAGCACCCTCTACAAAGTACACCTTGCCATCTACCTTTCCTATGCCCAGACCTTTGGAGGCCATAGCGGTGATCTCTACGCCGGAGATCATTTTTTGCTTGTTACTCATCGCGCGTAAACATATAAAATACAGAGGACAAGTACGCTGACCGGATTACTTGCACGGAAGGTTCTCGTCACTGGCAGAGCCGGCATAGTAGGCGCATGTGTAGGCATCGTACGAATCAGGAAACCGGTAGAGGTTTTTCTCGGCGCAGGGTACCTTACTATTGCGCCATAAGCGTACTAGGCCGGTTACTTTAGCAGAGCCGCCTACAGTAGTGTAATCTACCTCATAGTCGTAGATTCCATCAGACTTGCCGCTCCCGTCCCACCGTCCTCGGATTGTATTACCGCTTATCGTGAGTGTATAGCCTGTCACAGAGTCCTGTGCGGTGGTCCGGCAGTATACGGGTCCGTTGAATCGGTCATTGCGCCCGTCCCCATTAGGAGAAAACACGTTGACCTCACCAAAGGATAGATTAGCATTGGTCTAAGTGACTGTCATGTGACTACCCACCAGAGACTTCTTGCAGCTGGTCGCAAAGATCACCAGCAGCACTATTACGGCTACGTATTTCGTTTTCACAGTTATTGGTCTTACTGATTAGAAGTGTCGAGAATTTTAAATATCTCCTTCAGATCTGGAGAGAGCACCAGCTCTATACGGCGGTTTTGGCTGCGGCCTTCCGGTGTATCATTGCTCGCTACGGGATAGAACTCACCGCGCCCTTCAGCCACTACCCGCCTCGGGTCCAGCTTGCCGTCATTTACCACGATATTGGTCACCGCGGCGGCGCGCATGGCACTGAGGTCCCAGTTATTTTTCACTTCACCCTTGGCGGCTGTATACTGCTTGTTATCTGTGTGGCCCTCTACTACGAGTGTCACATCGGTTAGTTTATTCATCACTTCAGCCACCTTTACGATAGCAGATTTACCCTTTTCATCTACGGCAAAACTTCCCGACTTAAACAGGAGCTTGTCAGAGAGAGAGACATACACCTTTCCATCCTTCTGCGTCACCTTCAGTTCGTCACTCGCGAATCCTGTCAGTGCGTCTGTGATCTTTTTCTTCAGGTCTGCCAGCGCTTCCTCTTTGCGGGCTATAGATGCCTCGAGGTCCTTCACTCTCTTTTCACGCTCCTTCAGCGCGTCGGACAGCCGTTGCAGCTCGGCCTGTTTGTCGTTTAGTGTTGCTTCTTTTTCGGCCAGAGCCAGGCTCAGCTTTTCTTTATCTTTTGAGGAGGACTTGCTCAGGTCCTGATACTGATTTTTCAGGCTCTCATACAGCTTATTGGCGTCCTCATTGGCCTTGGTCAGGCGGTCTTTCTGCTCAGAGAGGCTGAGGTTCTTGTTTTTCAGGTCAGCTATTTCGCCGTTCAGTTTGCTGATCTGGTCATTCAGATTGGCTATATCGGCATTGGCTTTGTCCAGCTTTTCATTGCAGTCGCGCTTTTCAGCCATGTTCTTCTTGGCTAGCGCCTCCTGCTCGTCAAATTTCTTTTTAGACACCAAACACGATGATAAACTGAAAGTTATGATTATAAATCCTATTAAATACGTTATTTTTTTCATGGAGAGAGAATGTTTCCGCTAAAGTATGCATCGGCTACATGCCGCACCACGCCTATCTTGCACCCATTTGCTGTGGACTGTCCTTGATTTAGGTAAATGGCTTTTTGGGCGGAGTTTTTTGAGCCAAAATTTGACAAATAGGCATAAAAACATAATTTTACGGACTAGACATACCACATTTTTGTGGTATTATACCCTTTTCACCTTGTAAGCAATGAAGAAAACCCTACTCCTCATCTTATCATCTGTCGCACTATCAGCGGCTTATGCTCAAACTTTCTATAATAATGGCGCACCGGTAGCCATCACCACCGGCGGTGTGATGATCGTCAAATCTGACAATGCCACCACTGGATCCGGATCTCTGGAAAACGCTGCCTCCGGCTCTCTCAAAAATGCGGGTACAGTAGTCATAGAAGGTAGCTTTGTGAATACACTCGGCACTGCAGATGGAGCAGGGACCAACACAGGCAAATACTTTGTGCAGAAAGATTGGATCAATAATGCTACGTGGAATGCAGATCAGTCATGGGTGACTCTCTATGGCACGGATCAGAATATATCAGGCACCAGCCCCAATACTTTTTACAACCTGACGGACTCCACACCTCTGGGCTCAGGGACTAAAAAGCAGACTGACGGTGACGTGACAGTGGCTAACTCTCTATGGCTGTCGGGTGCCGAGCATGCTACCTCATCCTATTGGCTCAATGTGACCAATGCTGACCCGGCAGCGATCGTTATAGCCCCTGCCTATATTAATAACAGCTATGTGAGCAGCACAGCCGGAGGCCGTCTGGTGAGAAACACTGACCAGAAAGCAGAATACATTTTTCCTACGGGGGTCAATAACGGTGGCACAGCCAAGATACGCGAGGCATCTGTAGTGCCGGCCAATACACAAGCGAGGTACTACAAAGTACGCTATGCAGAGAATGTACCGTCGACCTCTACCACATCTGACGATGGATACGATACGCTGAAGAAATCCGGAGGCATAGGTCAGGTCAATGATGTATTCTACCACATTGTAGATGCATCTGACAATTCACCTGCAGATCTCTCTATCTTCTCAGACCAGATCGCAGACGGTCCATGGGCCTCTATCGGCATATGGAGCGGCACACCCGCCCAGTGGGCCAATATGCAGCAGGTAGTCGCTACGCCGGGCCTGTCAGGCTCAGGCCGTATCAAGTTTACCAAGAGTGCATGGACTCCCGCCATCAACGATTCGGTATTTGCACTGATAGATACTATTCCTATCAAGAGGGACTTTACTTTCCCTACAGCCTTCCTGCCGGGAGGAGTAGGCGTACCAGTAGAGAATACCTATTTCACCATTATAAATCAGGGCGATATAGTGATGCTGGACGAGCTGAGCGTATTCAATCGCTGGGGCGAAATGGTGTTTGACAGCAGACGCGATGGCACAGACAAATGGGATGGCCAATATCACGGCAAACTGCAGGACCAGGGCAACTATGTATACCTGGCCAAGGTGCGCAATAAGCAGACCAATAAGCTATATCCTACCGTGACGGGCAATGTAGCTCTCATCTGGTAACCCTCATCTGAAAACCCAAAACCTAAAACCAAAAGAGAGACTTGATAATGAAGAAACTTTATTTAGCCACCCTTGCAGCCTTTACCTTCCTCACAGCAGGAGCTCAGGATGTCCACTATACCCAGTTTTACAATACGCCTCTCACTACCAATCCGGCCCTGACCGGTGTAGTACCAGGTAGCTATCGTGTGGGCGCTATCTACAGAAATCAGTGGTTCTCCGGAGTCAATAATGGCTTTTTCAACTCGCCATATCAGACACCATCTATATCTTTTGATATGCCTATCGCGCTCGGTACAGCCGGCAAGGATGTAGTAGGTGTGGGTGCCTATGTACTATATGATGCAGCAGGAGCCAGTTCTTTTCAGACATTTAGCCTCGTGGCATCAGGATCATACATCCGCCACCTGAGCCCCAATCATCAGCTGTCTATAGGCCTGCAGCTAGGCTACACTCAGACTGGCTACAAAAACCCTCAGTTTGCCAGCCAGTATCAGGGCAATGAGTTTAACGGTAATATAGCCAGCGGTATCAACCTGCAGCCGAATGTAAAGTATGCCAACCTGAATGTCGGTCTGCTCTACTATGGCAAGCTGACCAGCAAAATAGCACTCTACCTGGGTGGCACGATTTTTAATACTGCCGTGCCTAAATATAACCTGGCTACTACTACCGACAAAAGGACACTTTATCTTCGCGGCAATATCTCCGGTGGTATGGACTTCACCTTGGGTCGCCGCTTTCACCTCCTGCCATCTGTGCTCTGGATGCGCCAGTCTGTGGCCAATCAGCTCAATGCCGGTCTTGGTTTCGGATATGATATCAATATCCGTACAAACATCACCCTCGGTGTCTACAGCAGGTCCAATGACATCATTACAAAAGATCACCAGGCTGAGTCAGCTATAGCTTATGCAGCCTTCCAGATCAAGGGCTTCAAGGTGGGTGCCAGCTATGACTTTACTGTCAATAAGTTTAAAGAAGCCGGCGCGGGCACAGGCGCATTTGAGATATCTCTGATGTATATAGGCTTCCCCAAAGCCTACAGCCTAAAGGAAACTCTCTTCTGCCCTCGTTTCTAAGCAACTCATTAAAAGATATATATAAGCCGCTCCATGGAGCGGCTTTTTCATTTGACACGACCCTGTGGATAGTGCTATGGCAGGGCTATGTGTTTTATTTAGCTTTGTACAAAGAGAATGATCATGGCCAAGTGTAATATATCTATCCATATAGGCAATGTAAAGAACAGGAAGGAACTGATGGAAAAAGCGCAGGCCGCTATCACCCACCACGGAGGCACGCTAAACGGTGATGAAGTGGCAGGTACATTTGAACTCCCCCTCATCATAGGCCATATCAATGGCAACTATACCATATCAGAACACACCTTTGACCTGGAGATCACGCACAAACCACTCCTCGTCACCTGCACCCGGATAGAAGAGGAGCTGACCAGGTACCTGACAGAGTAAGGAAAATCCAGATCCGGGCTAAGAAGCCTGATCCATACCCTCCATTTTAGCGCATAGAAATTATTATTCACCCTTAAATCTAATCTCTATGTCTAAAAACTATTTTTCTGCTTTATTTTTTCTGCTCCTCCTGGCAGGTCTGAGTGCGTGCAAAAAATCATCTTCTTCAGACTATAAGTGTGCCAACTGCGCTACCTCCCCCACGGCTGATGCGGCCTATGACCATAGCAGCAAAGGGATATACAAAGGCACCATAGTCGGGTCTACCGGCACAGTGAATATCGAAATAGAGAATACAGGCAGCATTCTGACCGCCGCTATCAGGCTGGATGATCAGTGGATCAATATGGGCACTACTACACAGTGGGTAGCTGGTCAGCCCTTTACAGCTACATTCAGCGGTGTCTATGGCTCGCAGACGGCTACCATCACATTCACTGTAGAGGCTGATGGTAGCCACCCACAGGTGACGTACATCAATATACCCGGCCATACCGGGGCTACCATAGTAGTCTATAAGGAATTATCCTCCAGCCAGATCAAATGCTACGAGGGTACCTACTCCGGGCAGAGTGCTGGTGTGTTTAATATGGTGGTAAATACCGGGGCTGATACCTGGATGGCTGTTGTCAAAGGAAATAATGATAACTCCTGCACACTGGTATCAGGCACTATCTCTGGCACATCTCTCACCTGTAGCAACTGTATAGGCGGGACAGCCGGCAGCAGCGTATCAGGAACTCTCTCCGGCGATAATATGACCGGATCGTGGAGTGATGGTCAGGGCGGCAGTGGGAGCTGGACTAGTCACCGGACCATGTAGTCTCAGGTGTGCCCGCCTCTGCTGTATATAGCAGAGGCGGGGCCTTTACGCGCTTCATTTCTAGCATGCGCCTGAATATGCCGGCGAAGTGAGAGTAGGACCTCGTGGTACAGATTTCAAAATCTTGCTGCTGTTTTTTATTGAAGCGCTTGTCACGATACTGCAGGTCATATACTGCGCTGATAGAAGAGAAAAGAGCCGGATAGGTAGATGTAGCACGCGTCATCTTCCTGCTGCGCAGAAATTTTAGATTTTTCATGGCCAATAGTTTAGCGCCACCCGCATCGTTTTTCAGATAGACCATCGCATTTTCAAAGAATAGCAGCTGAAGCAGATACTGCTGCTGCTGATGCTTGTGTAATAGTGCGCGACATGCTGTGATGTGATCCTCAGCCTCAGTCAGGGCTCCTATGTGCATATGGTAGCAGATGACCTGCAGGTAGGCCATCACTCTGATATCTGTCTGTCCGCCGTGCATCGCTTCGGCAAAATGGGTATCTATTATTGCTTTTGCCATCTCATACTTGCCCAGCGTGAGGGCTACCTTAAAAAAACGACTCTGTGAGGAGAGTCGGATATTAGACAGTGTACTCTCTGCGGGTGTGATCAGGGAGGCAAAGATCTCATAGGCCGGCTCATACATGCCGGCATAGCTCAGAGCCTCAGCTTTCATGAGCCGGGGTTCAGCGCATTCTTTGTCGTTGAAGAGGTTTCTGTTTTCTGAGGTTATTCTGATATCCTCATCCATGATGGCTGCTGCCCTCAGCTGCTGGTCAGTGCTGATATAGAGCATAGCCGCTACACGCAGTACATGGTGGAGCGCCATAGGATGCTGCAGTGCTCTGGCATCGCGCAGTAGTTTTTCCACTTTGCGTGATAGAGATTGAGCCACCCGCGCATCATAGAGGCTCATATCCATAGTGCCCATAGAGATGGCCGCGTAGAGTGCATCGCATTGTATGCGGATATACCACTCCGGATGCGCTGCCGGATCCAGTAGTGACAGCAGGCGGCGGGTGTATTTTTGGATATCTGCTGCTTTCATCACTCGGCTATCAGCGCGGGTCACCACTTCACAGCATTCACCATAAAACTTTATCAAGGCATCCTGCGCCTTGATCTTTTTTTCTGAGACCCGCATCTGGTGAGTGACCAGCGTATAAGATCTGTTTCGAAGGTTTCTGATGAAGCTAAACTGGTCATAGCCATCCGGACCGGCCAGTCGCAGGATTATACTTTTCATCACTACTGAGCAGAGCTTCTCCAGATGGCCTTGAGTCAGATGGAGCTGCCTCATGGCCATAGCAGAGGGAAATGTCTTGCTCTTGCGCTTCATCAGGCAAAAGTTCAGCAGTTGCCTTTCCCTTTGTGTCAGATGCAGGAAACGCAGCTCGCCTATATGAGTATCATTCAGCACTGACAATAGATCATGTAAAAGTGCCATGAACATTTTTTTAGAGATGAATAAAAAAAACGCCTGAAACCCTGTATCCATAAGGTTTTCAAAGGATTGAGCAGGGTAAATTTTACCCCAATTTTTGCATGGTGAAAATTAACTATTTCTTTAACCAAAAAGAGGAAACTGCATGTAAACTTTTGTTCGTTTATTCGTTAGATTTGGTATATGCGATACATTAAGGGATTAGTATTGACGTGCAGCCTGGCTGCAGTCGCGGTGTTGTGCATGAGTTTTCTGCACAGACCATTTTACAGCGATAAGTATAAGATCTACTTTGACGAGAAGCTCATCAAAGGTAAAGAGGACTTTCTGGCGAAACCGGTAGCCGATCCGCTGAGCCACTCCCGGCCCAATGTGATCCTTATACTGGCAGATGACCTCGGCGCCACAGATCTCTCACTCTATGGCAATAAAGCCCTTACTACGCCTAATATAGATAAACTGGGCAAGGAGGGTGTCGTTTTCACAGAGGGCTATATCTCGTCTCCGGTCTGTTCGCCATCCCGCGCAGGCCTGCTCACCGGCCGCTACCAGCAGCGCTTCGGCCACGAGTTTCAGCCCAACCATCGCTATCTCAAGAATATGGCAGAGTACTATGGCTTCAAGATGCTGCCGAGATTTCGTCCACTCACCCCCATCAAAGAGAGTGAGGTGCCATCTACCGAAGACAGAATGCGCCAAGGCCTCCCTCCGTCTGAGATCACGCTGGCCGATATGCTGAAGCGGTATGACTACTCTACCGCCATCATAGGCAAGTGGCACCTCGGAGCAGCAGACTTCGCCAAGCCTTGCGCGCGGGGCTTTGACTACCAATATGGCTTTTACGAGGCCTTTACGCTATACGCACCGGCCACTAACCCTGATGTGGTCAATACCCACATAGGCCGCGACTATATAGACCAGCACGAGTGGCAGACCGCCGAGGGCCGCCGGGGCAACTGTGCCATCCTGCGCAACTGCTGCGAGGAGAAAGAAGAAAACAAATACCTGACAGACAAACTGACCGACGAGGCCATCTCCTATATAGACCGCAGCAAAAATGGCCCCTTCTTCCTCTACCTGCCTTATAATGCTCCCCACGCTCCGCTGCAGGCCATGAAGAAGTACTACGCCATGTTTTCTAATATTAAGGACCCCGTCAAGCGCACCTATGCGGCCATGATCAAGAACCTCGATGATCAGGTAGGCCGCCTGCTGCAGCACGTAGACAGCCTGGGCCTCACAGACAATACCATGATCGTCTTCCTCAGTGATAATGGAGGCGTATCTTATAATGGTACCACAGACAACGCGCCGTTCAAGGGAGGCAAGTTCACCAACTTTGAGGGTGGCATACGGGTACCCTTTATGATGAAGTGGAAGGGACACATCAAGCCCGGCACCGTCTATCATGAGCCCGTCATCTCTCTGGATATCTTTGCCACCGTAGCCCGTGCCGTCAATATGGACCTGCCGGCAGACCGCAAGTACGATGGTGTAGACCTCGTCCCGTTTGTGAATGGAGAGCAGGCCGGGCCGGCTCATGGCGCCCTCTACTGGAGGAGCGACTTCAATAAAGCCATCCGCAAGGGAGAGTGGAAGCTCATCATCAATGAATATGATAATACGACGCTCCTATATAATATAAAGGAAGACAAGGAGGAAAAGCACAACCTGGCCGCCCTGAAGCCCAAGGTGGTCGAAGCGCTGAATAAAGACCTGTCAGACTGGGAAAAGGAACTCATCAAGCCCCTCTGGCCGCGCGTAGTCAACTATGTAATGAAGGACGAAGAGGGTAGCAAGTACGTTTTTGCCTTCTAAATATTACAATACACAAACTTGATAGAAAGGCTGATAGCAATATCAGCCTTTCGTATGTGCCCTGCGTCGGCTATGATAGTTATCCATTATTCTGTCATAGAAATCTATAGACAAGATTGCCTCAGCAGCATTTTTCTCATACATTTAGGGGCAAATCATAGGTCCCTTTAAATATGAAAACCGTTTTTTACCGCTTCGCTGCTGTTTGCTGCATTTGTTTTTATGTGTCATTTATACATGCGCAGTATTCTATTTCAGGCAGCATTCATCAGGATACTGCTTCGACATGTACTATAGATAGCCTGCATCCAGGTGTCCCCTTGCAAGTCAAGGTTCAGCTTTTTAGAAATGGTGTTTTACAGCAACAGGCATATTCTGATCAAGCGGGGCTATACGCCTTTGCAACGGACAGTCTCGGTACCTATCAGACTAAGGTGACCCCTGCTCTATATGCCGCATTTGGGCAATGCCCATCTGTAGGAGGCCTGCGAACTCAGGTGCTAACCGCTATAGATACCGCAGTGATACAGCAAAACTATGGCGTGATCTGTCCGGATTTCTCAGACTGCGCAGTTCAGAGTATTGTATCCGCTCCCTTGCGGCCTGGTGCAGAGAGCCGTATTTTTATTCTCAGTGGCAATATAGATAAGGTGAGCTATGGTGCTACGCCACTCACCTATGCATCGGGTTACGCTTCGACTTCCCTGATCGGACCAGTGCACTATGTGCGCCCGGCTCCGGGAGCGCTGATACCTACCTCCGCAGGCCCTCTCGGTGTGCGATACAATGTCAATCTGGATAATATCTATCCGGGAGCTTTTGACATCATAGTGGCTACTGACAGTAGTGCTGCCCCACATGACCAGATATGCATAGATCATTCTATACCTGTCGCCTATGCGTTTGGCACATCAGAGCTTGACCAAAGTGATAATAGGTTGTTGCTTTGCTCCGAGGTGCGCGAGGCAGCTTACGACCCCAACTATAAAGAGGTGTTCCCAACTAGCCTTATTGATGTCAATACATGGCTAACCTATACAATACAGTTTCAGAATACAAGCA